>CAVXWS010000059.1:0-69695 GCA_963765415.1 uncultured Gammaproteobacteria bacterium | reverse complement strand
TGTGCGCGCGACCGGTAGAGTATTGCTCCGATCGCAAGTGCGAGTAGCACTGCGTGTCCGAACGGTTCGCGGAGCCAGAACAGCGCGACGAACGGAATGAACAGCGGTGCGCTCAGCTTGAGGAGCATGGCATCGGCCAAGGGCATCTCGGCGATAGCGTAGAAAAAACAATACATTGCGCCCAGGCCGGCGAGACCACGCAACAGATGGAGTAGGGGAACCCGCGTGGCCAGCCGCAAGTTTGAGCGGACCGCCACCAGCGGAAGCAGAAACATGAATCCGAGCAGATTTCGTGCGAATACGATCGTGTGGTTGTCGAGGGCCGTCGAAACATGGCGAATGCCGGCGCCCATGGAGGCGAACATCAACTCGGCGGCAATGATCAGGAGCGCACCACGAGCGAATGGATTGACGATCGAGACGAATTTCATGGTGCTGCGCAGCGCTTCTGGTGCGGTGCAGCATAAGCCCTGCCTGGCGGTCTGTCACGGCCAGCGGAGACGAAATTGGAAGATTGACGTGACGAACCCGTAATCGATCGAGTCCACCAACAAGTAGGAGACACAGAATTTTGAGCAAAAAGCCTGAATTTTTCGTGCTGAGTACTTGAAGTTCCAGGAATTGCTCGCTTAAATGTGCGGCAAGCGCGAAGCGGTGCCCGGCTGCGTTTGTCCGCTACACTTCGGGACTGAAACTTGAAACGACAACTTACCCAATGAAGGGGAGAAATTGATGTTTGAACAAATGAGAAAGCAAAAAGCTGTTTTGGCCTTGGTGCCGGTCAGTTTGGTGATCGGTTTGACCCTCGGAACGTCCTCGGCTGCCAATGCCGGATATCTGACCGACTCGCGCGGCGCTGTTGCGACCGACTCCTCCGGTGAGTGCTGGACGACCGTCGGCGGTACGAGTGCGATGTTCGAGTCCTGCGGCGACATGATGGCCAAGGAAGAGGCAATGGTGATGGATTCCGACGGCGACGGCGTGCCGGACGATCGTGACCAGTGTCCGGGTACCCCGAAAGGCGCGCAGGTGGATTCGGTCGGTTGCCCTGTCGACAGCGACGGTGACGGTGTGCCGGATTACCGCGACAAGTGTCCGGGTACTCCGCGAGGCGTGAAGGTCAACTCCAACGGGTGCGAGATCGTCGCTGACGTAACGATCCAAACTACTGCCGATCACTTCGACTTCGACAGCGCCAAGCTGAAGCCGGCGATGAAGGAAGAGTTGTACAATGTGGCGACCAAGGTACGGGCCAGCAAGGGCAACGAGTATCTGGACGTGATCGGGCACACCGACTCGACCGGTCCCGAGGCTTACAACCAAAAGTTGTCTGAGCGTCGCGCCGAGGCCGCTGCCCAGTACCTCTCGGAGCAAGGCATTTCGCGTGATCGCATCAGCGTCAGCGGTCGTGGCGAAAACGAGCCGGTCGCGAGCAACATGGACCGCGCCGGTCGTGCTCAGAATCGTCGCGTCGAGATTCGGTCACGCTGATCGGTCTGACCCCGGCGGTTTGTGATCGCCGGGTTTGATCTGCAGGCCACACCCCTAACCGGGTGTGGCCTTTTTTGTTAGAGCCTTGTTGGTCGTTGACCAGGCACGGATGCGCGGCTCGCAGCGGGGTTTAATCAGATCTTCAGATCTCCCTGGCCTGTTCCGCTGCGTTGCCCACGTAGCTCCCGGGCGTCAGCAGTTTCAATTCGGCCTTGACCGAGTCCGGCAATTCAAGCCCGTCGATAAAGCGCTGCAATTGAGTCTCATCGATGCGTTGGCCTCGAGTGAGTTCTTTTAGTCTTTCGTAAGGCTTGTCGATGCCATAGCGGCGCATCACCGTCTGAACAGGTTCGGCGAGGATTTCCCAATTGGCGTCGAGATCGACAGCCAGACGTTGTTCGTCGACCTGCAGCTTACCGATGCCACGCAAGGCTGACTGTAGCGCGATCAGAGTATAGGCGAAGCCCACGCCCATGTTGCGCAGCACCGTCGAGTCCGTCAGGTCGCGCTGCCAACGTGAGACCGGTAACTTGGCGGCGAGGTGATCAAACAGGGCGTTGGCAATACCGAGGTTGCCTTCGGCGTTTTCAAAGTCGATCGGATTGACCTTGTGCGGCATGGTCGACGAGCCCACTTCTCCGGCGACGGTCTTCTGCTTGAAGTAGCCAAGCGAAACGTATCCCCAGATGTCTCGGCAGGCATCGATCAGAATGGTGTTGAAGCGAGCGGTCGCGTCGAACAGCTCGGCCATATAGTCGTGCGGCTCGATTTGAGTTGTGTATGGGTTCCAGTCCAGCCCGAGCGATTCGACGAACATCTCGGCGTGGGCCGGCCAATCGATCTCCGGGTAGGCGCTGAGATGCGCGTTGTAGTTGCCCACTGCGCCGTTGATCTTGCCGAGGATCGACACCGCGGAGATCTGTTCACGCTGGCGACGCAAGCGAGCAACTACGTTCGCGATCTCCTTGCCGAGTGTCGTTGGTGACGCCGGTTGGCCGTGGGTGCGCGACAGCATAGGCCTGTCGGCGTGTTCGTGTGCCAGACGGCGCAGCGCGGCGATAAGCTCGTCGGCGGCGGTGAGCAACACCTGCCCGCGGCCCTCGCGCAACATCAGCGCATGCGAAAGATTGTTGATGTCCTCCGAGGTACAGGCAAAGTGGATGAACTCGCTGACCTTTTCCAGTTCACTGTTGCCGGCGATCTTTTCCTTGAGAAAATATTCGACGGCTTTGACGTCGTGATTGGTGGTGCGCTCGATGTTCTTTACCCGCTGCGCGTCCTCCTCGGAGAACTGCTCGACGATGTGTTCGAGCAGCTGCCGTGCGTGCGGGCTGAAAGTTGGGACCTCGGCGATTGCTCGGTTGTCGGCCAGCGATTCCAGCCAACGCACCTCTACCAGAACCCGATGCCGAATCAAGCCATACTCGCTGAAGATGGCGCGAAGTGCTTCGGTCTTGCTGCCGTAGCGGCCGTCGACAGGGGAGATGGCGGTTAGGTTGGAAAGCTCCATGATTGTCGGACTCCGCAAGTTGGAAAGCCGACGATTATAGCGTTTTGGGCGCGTGCAACAGCTTATAGACGGTCCATTAGGCCACGCATGACGATATCTGTGTACCCGACTACGCCGACGACATGACCTCGTTCGACCACGGGCGTTCGGCTCAGGCCGAAATTCAAGAACAAGCGCGCGCAGTAGCGGATGTCCATCTTCGGATTGACCGCGACTACAGGCTTGCTCATGATTTCGTAGATATTGACTCGCTCCGCGGCCTTATCCTTGGCCAGCACCTGTTTGGCGATATCCGACAGCAGGACGATGCCATATTCGTCGTCTTCATCCCGCTTGTCGACGATCAAGCACTTGGTGTCCAAATGGTTCGCTGATCGCAATGCATCAGCGACCGTGGCCAAACGGTCGACCATATCGAAATTGGTCTTCATCACGTCCTTCACGCGGACGATCGTCTTGTCACTCATAGCTCGTCCTCCACCATCTCTTGAAGACTCTTGACCTGTTGCGTGACGCCGACGGCATCTTCGACGTCGATTTGAAAAGCAATCCCCGACCCGGGTTTTGACTCGAATTCGCCGACCTCCGCGATGATCTCGAGAACCCCTCGGCTGAGGTGCTCTTCTACCAGAAACAGCACCACGTCGCGTTGTGTCTCCAGAGTCAGGCCAAAAAAGGTCTTTGAACCCTTAAGGCCTTCTCCGCGCGCGTTAGTGATGACGGTCGCCCCCGTGGCGCCTTTCTCGCGTGCCGCCTTCATGACGGCGTCGGTATTGTTGTCCTCGACCAGGGCCATGATCAGTTTGAAATGCATCGGTTTGTTCCCGGTAAATGTAAGAAGTTCATCGGCGTTTGTTTAGCCAATCGGAGATCTGGGCATAGGCCATCACGCTCATGATTGGAAACAGGCTGGCGAAGGCTATCAGTCCAAAGCCGTCCAGCAGGGTGCTGCGCCCCGGTACCGTGCTGGCGAGCCCCAGACCGAGCGCCGCGACCAATGGCACCGTGACCGTTGATGTCGTCACACCGCCGGAGTCATAGGCGAGGGCGATAATCAGCTTGGGTGCAAAGAAGGTCTGTGTCACGACAACAACGTACCCGGCGATGATGTACCAGTGCAGTGGAGTACCCGAAACAATGCGATAGCTGCCCAAGGAAATTCCGACCGCCACCCCCAGAGCCACGGCGACTCGCAGTCCCCAGACGCCAACACCTCCACCTGAGACCTGATGGGCCTTGAGAGCGACCGCGAGCAGCGAGGGTTCGGCGATGGTAGTGGCGAAGCCAATGGCGAAGGCGAAGAGATAAACCCATTTGTAATCCCACCAATGGGTAATCACCGATTGTCCGGCGTTCTCGACGCCGGCGATGAAGCTTGGATCGGTCAGTTGCTGGGCCATCAGTTTACCGAGCGGGAACAGAGCGAGTTCCAGCCCCTCGAGGAAAAAGGCCAACCCAAGCAGGACATAAAAGAATCCGAGTAGGACCTTGTTCAGGTTCGGGATACTGCGGCGCAGGACGAGTATCTGAAAGCCAAAGATGATACCGGCGATCGGCAGCACATCGAATATCGTGCCGAGGAAGGTCCAGAATAGTTCTCTCAGGGCATGCATCAGATCACCATGCCATATCCCATGACGAAGATCATCGGCGTCAAAGACGCGAAGGCGATCAGGCCAAAGCCGTCAACCATCGGGTTCCGGCCCTTGATTGAGGAGGCCAGGCCGACGCCAAGCGCAGTGACCAGGGGAACCGTGATGGTCGAGGTGGTGACGCCGCCGGAATCATAGGCGATACCGATGATCTCCTCGGGGGCGAAGGCGGTCATCACAATTACGCCGACATAGCCGCCGATGATCAGGTACTGAATCGGCCAACCCTTGATGATGCGCAGCACCCCGATCACGATTGCCGCACCTACAGACAAGGCCACGGTCAGTCTCAGGCCGAAGGCGTAGCGGTCTTTTTCCTCGAGGGTGTCATGAATGACGCCACCCTCGGCCGCGACCACGGCGGCCTCATCGGCAACCGCGATCAGTGCCGGTTCGGCGACGGTGGTGCCGAAACCGAGCGCAAAGGCAAAGGTCAGCAGCCAAATCAGACTTCCTTTGCGGGCAAAGGCGTGTGCCATGCTCTCGCCGATCGGAAACAGCCCCATGTTCAGCCCGCGGACGAACAAGGTCAGGCCGATCACGATGAAGAGGGTGCCGACCAGGATCTCGACAAAATTCGGGATGGCTTGTTGCAGCACGACCAGCTGGAAAAACCCGATTACCACCACGATGGGGAGCAGATCGCGCAGGCTGTCCAGCAGTGATCGGAGAATGGCCTGAAATCGAGACACGTAAGCTCTGGTTCGTGGATGGGCTGTGACGAGGCACCTCGGGATTCAGACTGGCATTCTACATGCCCGACCGCTTGCCGACAGCGGTTGATGGTCATCACCGCATGCGAAACCGGGCCTGGATCAAGCGGGAACCAGATCGCTCGTCGAGTCAGGACAAGGAGCGAAAATCTGATAGTGTACGACGTCACTCTTGGCGGCCCATTCAAAGTACCCCAAACGTGCCAGGACAAGGCGCGGTGCGCAGGCTATGGTTGTTCCCCTTGACAGGCGCCGCAACGCGGTCATGGTGCGTTTTCGGGGGGCTGCCACCGGGCGAGCCGCAGACCGGCCATAGCGGTGCCAGGTGCTATGCCGTAGCAGGTTCGCCTGTCAAAGCCGTGCTTTGGCATCGCCGCGGGTGAAATCGAAATTGGTCGATCCCGTGGCGGCCCGATGGACGATAATCGGGGGGGTGTGCCACCGCGCAGGACTCAAGTGAACGAACAACAACGAGAACGCTACAGCCGCCAGACCCGCCTCGCGCAGATCGGCGAGGCGGGACAGCAGCGGCTGCTCGACTCCAGAGCCTTGATCATCGGCATGGGCGGTCTCGGTTCGCCGGCGGCCATGTATCTCGCCGCTGCCGGGCTCGGCGAACTGGTACTGAGCGACTTCGATCGGGTCGAGGCTTCGAACCTGCAGCGCCAGATCATCCATCGGGTCGACGATATAGGCGAGCTCAAGGCCCGCTCTGCACAGCGGACCCTGGCCGGGATCAATCCGGAGTGCCGCGTCGAGGCCCTGGACTGGATCCTCGACGACACCGAGCTGGCGGCGCAGATCGAAGGTGCCGACGTGGTGCTCGATTGCTGCGACAACTTCGCGACCCGATTTGCGGTCAATCGACTGTGTGTGGCCGCCGGTAAACCCCTGATCTCCGGGGCGGCAATCCGGCTGGAGGGTCAGGTCGCAGCCTTCCTCCCGGGGCCGGAGAGCGCCTGCTATCAATGCATCTATTCGGGCGAATTGGAACATGAGGAGAGCTGCGCCCTTGAGGGCGTGCTGGCGCCCGTGGTCGGCGTGATCGGCAGTATGCAGGCCCTGCTGGCGATCGAAATTCTGGTCGGGCGGACGACCTCGGCGCGCAACCGACTGCTGGTGTTCGACGCGGATGCGCTGGAATGGCGCAGCCTGCGCGTGCGTCCCGACCCCGTCTGTCCGAGTTGTGGCGAGCGGCAGGGACGCTCCCTGTGAGGAATGCCGGCAAGGTGAAGCGCATCGACGGCCTCGCTGAACGGGTCAGCGGCGTCGGCTGGACCGGCGGACGTCGCTGGCGACCCGATCGTCGGCAAACGGCGTCATGATCCGATATTCGCGATCGGTGATCGGCTTCAGCGCCGCCAGCGGCACCGGCAAGACGACCTTACTGACCCGCGTTTTGCCTCTGCTCAATCAACGCGGTCTGCGGGTGGCGGTGATCAAGCACGCCCACCACAATTTCGAGCCGGATACCCCAGGTAAAGACAGCTATCGGGTGCGAGGGGCGGGAGCCACTCAGACGATCGTCGCCTCGAGACAACGTATGGTCTTGTTCCGGGATTTTGATCAGGTTGGCGCGGAGCCCTGCCTGCAAACCGTGCTCGATACGCTGGACCCGGACGAGACGGATTTGGTCCTGGTCGAGGGATTCAAGCATGAGGACTTCGACAAAATCGAATTGTGTCGTCCGGTTCTCGATAGACCGTTGTTCTGCACGCAGGATAGGCACGTCGTTGCGGTAGCCAGTGATGCACCGGTCGACCTGCCGCGCGATTTGCCGTTGCTCGATCTCAACGACCCCGAGGCATTGGTTGATTTCCTGCTGGCCCGCATGGCCCACCAGAGGCGATAGAGACAACCCCACCTAAGTAGCGCATTTCCATGCCGGGCCGTAATCTGGATATGCTTCGGAGGTCGCGTGGCCAAAAATCGGCTGCGCGGGTGTCCGACAAGGCTGCGCAGGTAAATAAGACCAATGACAAACGATAACCAATACGTGGTGCATCCCGGTGCGCGTTTTCCCCGCGGTGCAACCGTGTTCCCACACGGGGTCAATTTTTCGATCTTGACCCGGGGTGCGTCCCGCGTCGAATTACTGCTGTACGAGGCGCACGACAGTCCGGAACCCTTTCAGGTTCTCGAGCTGGATCCGAGGGTAAACCGGACCTTCATCTTCTGGCATGTGTTCGTCGAGGGTCTAAAGGCGGGTGTGAACTATACCTGGCGAGTGCACGGACCCAGGAGCGGCGGTCAGATATTCGACGGCGAGCGAGAACTGCTCGACCCCTGGGCCACTGCGGTGACGACGACCCTGTGGGATCGGTGGCGGGACGGCTCGGGGCAATCCCGGGACAGCATGCGAGCGATCACGGTCGAGACCCCGCGTCCCGAGCAGATCGGACGGCCACCGCATCGCGCCGTTCCCTACAAGAGCCGCTATCACGCCGAAGAGGCAGTGATCTACGAGATGCACGTCGGCGGTTTCACCAAGCACCCGTCCTCGGACGTGGCAATGGACCGACGCGGCACTTTCCTTGGCGTGATCGAGAAGATCCCCTATTTGCAGGAACTCGGGATCACGCATGTCGAACTGCTGCCGGTGATGGCCTTCGACCACGAGGACGTTCCCGTATCGGTCGCCGAGCGGGGATTGCGCAATTATTGGGGTTACAGTCCGCACAGTTTCTTCTGTCCGCACCCGGGATATTGCGTCACCCCGGAGCAGGGGACCCACGTCGCCGAATTCAAGCGCCTGGTCCAGGCCCTGCATGACGCCCGCATCGACGTGATAATCGACGTAGTGTTCAACCACACGGCCGAGGGTGGGAAAGGTGGTCCGATCATCAATTTCAAGGGCCTGGGCAACGAGTTGTTCTATCACCTGGACGAAGAACACGATTACGAGTATCGGGATTACACCGGCTGTGGTAACACCATCAACGCCAACCAACCGATGGTCAGCGCCTTCTTGCTCGATTGTCTGGAGTTTTGGGCGAAGGATATCGGCGTCGACGGCTTCAGATTCGATCTGGCCAGCGCGATGTGCCGCGGCACCGACGGTGAGCCCATGGAATACCCGCCGATCGTCTGGAGCATCGAACTCTCACCGGTGCTGGCGCGCAAACGGATCATCGCCGAGGCCTGGGACGCGGTCGGTCTGTATCAGGTCGGCAGTTTTCCCGGCTATCGATGGAGCGAATGGAACGGCAGTTACAGGGACGTGATCCGGCGTTTCGTTCGGGGCGACCGGGGAATTGTCTCCGAGGTCGCCACCCGCATCGGCGGCAGCAGTGATTACTACGAGCATTACGGGCGACATCCGTTCAACAGCATCAATTTCGTCACCTGTCACGACGGTTTTACCTTGTGGGATCTGGTCAGCTACAACCGCAAGCACAACGAGAACAACGGCGAGGAGAATCGAGACGGCCACAATGAAAACCTGAGCTGGAATTGCGGGGTCGAGGGGGAGACGCTCAACCCGCAACTCCTGGCGCTGCGCCGTCGACAGGCAAAAAACTTTATGGCGGTACTCATGCTAAGCCAAGGCGTGCCCATGCTTCAGGCGGGTGATGAGGTCTTACGCAGCCAGGGAGGCAATAACAATGCCTGGTGCCAGGACAACGAGATCAGCTGGTTCAACTGGAAATTGACCGACAAGAATCGCGATATGCTGCGTTTTACCCGCGAGATGATCGCCTTTCGGCGGCGTCATCCCAGCTTGATGCGGCGGCGTTTCCTCACCGGCAAGCCGGTGGCTTTGACCGGCGTCGCCGATGTGAGCTGGTATGGCAGCGATCTCACCGCACCGGATTGGAAGGATCCGGTTGATCAAGTGATCGCCTTTACCTTGTCGGCCGTACGCAACAAGGAACCGCATCTGCACGTGATCATGAACATGTCTGATCTCGATCATGAGATGCCTATTCCAGCCCTGAACGAAGTGACTTGGCAACTGGCCGTTGACACCACCAAAATCGCACCTCAGGACGTCGTCACCCCCGATGCACAGCAAGTCTGGACTGAGGCCGTCTATCCGGCAAAAGGCCGGAGTGTGGTCGTGCTCGAAGGCGTATGGTAGCTAGGAGCCTGCGCGGTAGAGCTGGCGAATGCCGAGGGTTACCCAATTCGAGTGTGGTCTGGCGGTCGTTTGAGGAACATAGTGGGGACTATGCGACGAAAAGGAGCGTCGGAGCACGCCGAAGTGGGGAGGCCGCAGGCCCGTCACGTTCTGCCGCGCAGACTCCTAGTGGGCCATATGGAGAGAAAAAGCCCGGCGTGGAGCCGGGCATTGAGTTGATACTAACTCAGCAGCAGTCTACGCGGCGAGCTTGCGCAGCACGTACTGCAGAATCCCACCGTTGCGGTAGTACTCCACCTCGTTCGGCGTGTCGATCCGCACCGTGGCGACAAACTCCTTGGCCGGGCCGTCGGTCGCGGTGGCGCGCACGGTGACCTCTTTGGCGCTGCCGTCGCCGAGACCGACGATGTCGAAGCTCTCGTAGCCGGTCAGACCCAGGCTTTCGGCACTGTCGCCGGCCTTGAACTGCAGCGGCAGGATGCCCATGCCGACCAGATTGGAGCGATGGATGCGCTCGTAGCTCTCGGCGATGACCGCCTGGACGCCGAGCAGACGCGGGCCCTTGGCCGCCCAATCGCGCGACGAGCCCGATCCGTACTCCTTGCCGGCGATGACGATGGCCGGGGTACCTTCAGCCTGGTATCTCATCGCCGCGTCATAGATCGACATCTGTTCGCCACCGGGCTGGTGCAGGGTGACGCCGCCCTCGGTGCCCGGCGCCATCAGATTGCGCAGGCGGATGTTGGCGAAGGTGCCGCGCATCATCACCTCGTGATTGCCGCGCCGGGAACCGAGCGAGTTGAAGTCCTTGGGCTGTACCCCGTGTTCCTGCAGATACTTGCCCGCCGGGCTGTCCGGTTTGATCGCGCCGGCCGGGGAGATGTGGTCGGTAGTGATCGAATCGCCGAGCAGCGCCAGGCAGCGCGCGCCCCGGATGTCGCTGACCGAGCCGACCGCGAGCGACATGCCCTTGAAGTAGGGGGGGTTCTGCACATAGGTCGAGTCCGCCGGCCAGTCGTAAGTCTGGCTGTTGGCCGCGGCCAGACTGCGCCAGCGATCGTCGCCGGAATAGACGTCGGCGTAGGCCGAGGTAAATTCGTCGACCGTGACGTTCTCCTTGATCGCTTTTTTGATCTCTTCCTGGCTCGGCCAGATGTCCTTGAGGTAGACGTCATTGCCGGCGGCGTCCTGCGCCAGCGGGTCGTTGTACGGATCGATGTCGATCCGTCCGGCGATGGCATAGGCGACCACCAGCGGCGGGCTGGCGAGGTAGTTCATCCGTACCTCGGCGTGCACCCGGCCCTCGAAGTTGCGGTTGCCGGACAAAATGGACACGGCGCACAGGTCGTTGTCGGCAATCGCCTTGGAGACCGGTTCCGGCAGGGGCCCGGAGTTGCCGATGCACACGGTGCAGCCGTAGCCGACATTGTGGAAGCCGAGCTTTTTCAACGGCTCCATCAGATTCGCACGCTCCAGATAGCGGGTGACCGCCATCGAGCCCGGGCCGAGCGAGGTCTTGACCCAGGGCGCGGAGCGCAGGCCGAGCGCGGCGGCCTTCTTCGCCACCAGACCGGCGGCGAGCATCACCGAGGGATTGGAGGTATTGGTGCAGGAGGTGATGGCCGCGACCACGATCGAGCCGTCGGAGATCTCGACCTCCTGGCCCTTGATTACGGCCTTGGCGGGACCCTTGGTCGGGATGTTGCGCTCGGCCTTGAGCTCGGCCAGGGCCTTGGGGAAGTGGCTGGCCATCTCGGTCAGCGGCACCCGGTCCTGCGGGCGCTTGGGGCCGGCCAGCGACGGCACGACGCTGCCGAGTTCCAGTTCCAGGGTCTCGGAGTAGTCGGCCTCGGCGGCGTTGGCGGTGTGGAACACGCCCTGGGCTCTGGCATAGGCCTCGACCAGGGCGATCTGCTCCTCGCTGCGACCGGTCAGGCGCAGATAGTCGAGCGTCTCCTGATCGATCGGGAACAGACCGCAGGTGGCGCCGTATTCCGGTCCCATATTGGCGATGGTCGCGCGGTCGCCGATCGGCAGCGTGCCGATCGCCGGGCCGTAGAATTCGACGAACTTGCCGACCACACCGTGTTTGCGCAGCATGTCGACAATCGTCAACACCAGATCGGTGGCGGTGACGCCTTCCTTCAACTCACCGGTGAGCTTGAAACCGACCACCTTGGGCACCAGCATGGAGACCGGCTGACCGAGCATCGAGGCCTCGGCCTCGATCCCGCCAACGCCCCAGCCGAGCACGCCGATGCCGTTGACCATGGTGGTGTGCGAGTCGGTGCCGACACAGGTGTCGAAGTAGGCCTCAGTGGCGCCGTTGAGCGGTTTGGGGAAGACCACCCGCGACAGGTACTCGACATTGACCTGATGGACGATGCCGGTGTCCGGCGGCACGACCTTGAAGCCGTCCAGGGCGTTCTGCCCCCACTTGAGGAACTTGTAGCGCTCCTGGTTGCGCTGGAATTCCACCTCGGCGTTCTTCGAGAAGGCGTCGTCGCTGCCGAAGTAATCGACCTGCACCGAGTGATCGATGACCAGTTCGGCCGGTTGCAGCGGATTGATCCTGGCCGGATCGCCGCCGAGGTCTTTCATGGCGTCGCGCATGGCAGCCAGATCGACTACCGCGGGAACGCCGGTGAAGTCTTGCATCAACACCCGGGCCGGCCGGTATTGGATCTCCTGGCTCGGCTCGGCCTTGGGGTCCCAGGCGGCGAGCTGCTCGATGTCGGCCTGGGTGACGGTCACGCCGTCCTCGTTGCGCAGCAGGTTTTCCAGCAGGATCTTGGTGGCGTACGGCAGCCGTTTGCTGCCGGCAATGGCGTCCAGTCGAAAGATCTCGTAGGTCTTGTCGCCGACCTTGAGTTCGCTGCGGGCGTTGAAGCTGTTGCTCATAGTGCGGAACTCCGGAGCTAGGGTTGAGTTGCGGATCTTTATGTTGCGGTGCACAAACGGGAATTCTAGACGCTTTGCCAGAACCTGCAAATCACCTTGCGGCTCGCTCTGATCCCAGCCCTCTATCGAGGGTGTCGCGAAAGTCAGTTCCAGGTAGGTTGGCGCTGAGGCACGAAGCCCACCATGTCCGCATCGTCAATCCGCTACCGTTGGGCTTCTTTCTTCAGCCCATATAGCAGGCGACTTTTGCGACACCCTCCTGTCGCAGTATGCAAGCCAGAAAAGCAACAGCCGGGCCAGGCCCGGCTGTTCTCGCTGGGTCGTCGCTATCGACTATTCGTCGTTGGCGCTCGGGTGACCCTCACGCATCTGCATGTCTTGCTTGCCGCTCTCGAGCATCGCGCCGCCTTTCTCTTTGGCAGCCTCGTAATATTCAGCGCCTTTCTCCTTGGCGGCCTCGTAGTACTCGGCGCCTTTCTCCTTGGCAGCCTGGTAGTACTCGCTGCCCTTCTCCTTGGCCGACTCCAGGGCCTCGCCGGTGGCCTCTTTGGCCTCGTCGTAAGACTCGCTGGTCATATCTGCGGTCTCTGCAGCGACTTCCTTGGTGGATTCGACCATGGCGGCCCCGACCTTCTTGGTCTGCTCAGTCCACTTTTGCGCCTCTTCCTTCAATTGCGACTTGGCCGCGCTGTCGTCTGAGGCGCCTTGCATCTCCGAGCTTTCGCCGCACGCAACCAACGCCAGCGCTGCGGTCAGAATGGTTATCAGTTTGTATGCCTTCATCGTTAGTCTCCTAATAAGGCTGGTAGGCAATAAGTTCCCTCCGGGCGTGGAATATAGCACGACACTAATGGGCCGTATCATCCATCAGGGCACGCGCGGTTCTGGCCAGACGACTGCGCTGCAACAGCATCTGCCAGCGCCGTCCGCCGCATTGGCGCCAGAGCATAGCTGCGCGGATGCCGGCGAGCAGTGCCGCCCGGATACGTGCCGCATGGTCCGGGTTCTGCAGGTGCAGGGCCTCTCCCTTGACCATGATCGGCGACGCCATGGGGCTGATGTGCCGCTGGTAGATGTCCGCGACCTGGGCGAGATGAGTGCGATCGTCGAGCGCGAAATGCTCGCGCCGCTCCGCGAGCGCCTCCAGGTCTCGGCCGACGGCGGCGAGGCGGTCCGAGTCTCGACTCAAGCGCTTTTCGTGCTGCAGCAGGGAGACCACGTAACGAGTGATTTCCAGGTCTCGCTGCTGCGGTCGGTCCAGTTGCCGGATCAGCCCTTGTAGACCCATGGCGACGCCCTTGGCACCTCCGAAGACGGCGCCGACCGAATCCGCATCGAACTGGTAGAGGCTGTGGATGCTGGCCGCCAGCGCGGCCGAATCGCTCTTGCCGAGACGTGCCGCCTCGGCGGTCAGTTGCGCCGCCTGAAAGACGCCGGCCAGGGCGAGGACGCGATCGGATTCCGTGTAGTTCATAGGGCTGAAGACAATTAGACGGGGAAGACCGGGGGATCAGCGAATAATGCCGCCCCCCAGGCATTCGCCGCGATCATACAGCACCACCGCCTGGCCCGGGGTCAGCGCCCGCTGCGGTCGGTCGAATGAGACGCAGAAGCGCCCGTCGGTTCGTACCTCGACCCGACAATACTGCAGTGGCTGGCGATGCCGGCAACGTGCCTGGCAGCGGAAGCGCTGGTCCGGTGGACGGCCAAGGGTCCAGTGCGCCTGTTCGGCCTCGAGTGCGCTCTTGAACAGGCGCGGGTGGTCGTGCCCCTGGGCAACGAGCAGGACATTGCGTTCCAGGTCCTTTTCGACCACGAACCAGGGCGCATCGCTCGCGCCGGCCACACCGCCGATACCGAGCCCCTGGCGCTGACCCTGGGTGTAGAACATCAACCCCTGATGCTCTCCGATCGGGACGCCGGCTAGCGTTTCGATCCGGCCCGGATTGGCGGGCAGATAACGGGCGAGAAAATCGCGAAATCGCCGCTCGCCGATAAAGCAGATCCCGGTGCTGTCCTTTTTCTTGTGATTGGGGAAGCCGGCTGCCTGCGCCAGTCGTCTGACCTCGGTCTTCTCCAGGTCACCGAGCGGGAAAAGGCTGTGGCACAGGGCCTTCTGGCCGAGCAGAAACAGGAAGTAGGTCTGGTCCTTGCCGACATCGACCGCCTGGCGCAGATGACACCCGAGTTCGTCGTCCAGGCGATTGGCATAGTGGCCGGTGGCGATATAGTCAGCCCCCAGCTCCAAGGCGTAGTCGAGAAAGGCCTTGAACTTGATCTCGCGATTGCAGAGCACATCGGGATTCGGCGTGCGACCGGCGCGGTATTCGGCGAGAAAATACTCGAACACCCGATCCCAGTATTCTCCGGAGAAATTGACCGTGCGCAGTCGGATGTCCAGGTGGTCCGCGACCGCCTGGGCGTCCGCCAGATCCTTCGCCGCGGCGCAGTAGTCGGCGTCGTCGTCTTCTTCCCAGTTCTTCATGAACAGGGCCTCGACCTGCCAGCCGGCCTCGAGGAGTCGCAGGGCGGCCACTGACGAATCGACACCGCCGGACAGGCCGACGATTACCTTGCCGGGCGGGGCGGGTTGCACCGGAGACATCTCAAACGAGGCTCAGAAGCCCGGGAAGTCCGGCGGCGACCAGCCGTCGCGCCACTTCGCCAGTGGCAGGATCTCCGGCGGCTGACCGTTGTCGTGGAACCAGGAGTCGACGGCCCAGCGTTCACCGTTTCGTCGGTCGCGAATGGTGGCGGTGGTGTGCGGCCAGCCGAAAATGATGAAGCCACGGGTGACGCGTTCGTCGGTCCGGTACCAGCGCAGCAGACCGTCTTGTTCCAACAGGGTCAGGTAGGTGGTGCTGTTGGAGGACTCGTCGATACAATCGAGCTGGTTGCCGTTGCCCATGAAGCCCTCGAGATTGCCGCGCTTGTCGTGCTCGGTATGGATCAGCGGGCCGACCTCGCGTTCCAGATAGGCAAGGGCCTGGGCAATCCGACGGCGTTCCTCCTCGGCCGATTCGGCGGGCTGCGGGAACAGCGCTCGCACGCCTTGCCACTGCTGCGCGCTCAGACCGACCACGTCGACCTGAGTACAGCTGTGTTTGTAGCAGACCGAAAAGGCCTGCGGCCGCGGTTGTTCGACGAAATCGTAGTCGCGTATCAGCTCCTTGTAGCCCAGATTGAACCCCAGGGCCGGAGCGCCGAGCAGACTCAGGGTCAGGACGGTGAATAATCGGTGGTCACGCCAGGTCATGCAGCAGTTCCAGAGATGCAGCGGTGGTGTGATTCGCATCCTTTATGCAGCGCAGTACCAGCGGGCTGCGCAGTCGCCCCGCCGCGTCAATCAGCTCACCGTAAGTAAGCCAGTGCGTGGCGACGATGTCCGGGTCGAGTTGCCGATCCGGCTGGCGATCGCCGACCTCGCCGGTGAAGCAAAAGCGCAGGTAGGTCCGGCCAGACTCGCCGCGCGGCCACCGATAGATGCCAACCAGGCCAGTCGGCTGGAACGCGCGCCCGGTTTCCTCGAGGACCTCACGGCACGCCGCCTCGAGCAGCGATTCGTTCGGCTCGAGGTGTCCGGCCGGCTGGTTGAATACGATTTTCCCAGCGGATTCCTTTTCTTCGACCATCAGGTACTGCTCGCCCTGTTTTATGACGGCCGCGACGGTAACTCGTGGACTCCAAATCATACCGCTAATCTTAGCGCACGCCCCGGCGGTGCCGAGCACCGCGATTCTTGGCTCTATCCTGGATTGCGGTGCCAGCGGGTCGCCGTTTCTCGCTTTGCTGGTAGCCGTTGCGCGGATCGAGCTCCACACGCAGCCATTGGCCGGGTCGCAGCTCGCCGAGCCGGTAGCGGCCGATCTGGGTCCGCACCAGTCGCAGGGTCGGAAAGCCGATCGCCGCGGTCATGCGCCGCATCTGGCGATTTCGCCCCTCGCGGATGCGTACTTCGATCCAGCTGGTCGGGATCTGCGCGCGGTAGCGAACGGGCGGGTCGCGAGGCCAGAGTGCCGGCTCTTCGAGCAGGCGGGCCTGGGCCGGCAGCGTTGGGCCGTCCCGGAGTTCTATCCCGTCGCGCAGTGCTTGCAGGTCGCTGTCATCTGGCGCACCCTCGACCTGCGCCCAGTAGGTCTTCCAGGTCTTCTTTCCCGGGTGGGTGAGCCGATGGGCGAGGTCTCCGTCGTCGGTCAACAGCAGCAGGCCTTCGCTGTCGCGATCGAGACGACCCGCCGGGTAGATGCCCTTGAGATCCAGTAGCGCGGCCAAAGTCGGTCGGCCGTGCGAGTCTGTGAATTGACTGAGAAAGCCGTAGGGTTTATTCAACAGGATCAGACTGGACATCGATCAGGTATCACCATAAAGTTTCGCGATTGATACGATAAGTCAAATTTATCAGTCAGTCTTTTTTTCAAATCGTTTCGGTAACCCAACAGACATAAAGGTACCAATCACTCATGTCGTACGACAAAATCCAGGTCCCCGCCGATGGGGAACAGATCTCGGTCAACTCAGACAATTCGCTGAACGTACCGGCGCGTCCGATCATCCCGTTTATCGAGGGAGACGGCATCGGTATCGATATCACCCCGGTGATGAAGAAAGTCGTCGACGCCTCGGTCGCCAAGGCGTACGGCGGCGAGCGTTCGATCGCCTGGATGGAGATCTACGCCGGCGAGAAATCCACCCATGTCTACGGTGACGGCGTCTGGCTTCCGGAAGAAACGCTGCACGCTGTGCGCGATTATGTCGTTTCGATCAAAGGACCCCTGACGACTCCGGTCGGTGGCGGCATCCGCTCGTTGAACGTCGCACTGCGTCAGGAACTGGATCTATATGTCTGCCTGCGCCCGATCCGCTATTTCAGCGGTGTGCCCAGCCCCTTGCTGCATCCCGAGCAGACCGACATGGTCATCTTCCGCGAGAACTCCGAAGATATTTACGCCGGCATCGAGTGGGCCGCCGGCAGCCCTGAAGCCAACAAGCTGATCGAGTTCCTGCAGAATGAAATGGGGGTCAAAAAAATCCGTTTCCCCGACAGTTCCGGGATTGGTATCAAGCCCATATCGGAGGAAGGGACTAAGCGACTGGTGCGCAAGGCCATTCAGTACGTCATCGATAATGACAGAGCTTCGCTGACCCTGGTGCACAAAGGCAACATCATGAAGTTCACCGAGGGGGCCTTCAAGGACTGGGGATACGAGCTGGCGAAGGAGGAATTCGGTGCGACCGAATTGGACGGCGGCCCCTGGTGCCGTTTCGACAATCCGAAGACCGGCAAAGAGATCATCGTCAAGGACGTCATCGCCGACGCCTTCCTGCAGCAGATTCTCCTTCGGCCGAAGGAATACGACGTGATCGCGACCATGAACCTGAACGGCGACTACATCTCGGATGCCCTCGCGGCGCAGGTCGGCGGTATCGGTATCGCCCCGGGCGCGAACATCTCCGACCGGGTGGGCATGTTCGAGGCGACCCACGGTACGGCGCCGAAATATGCCGGTCAGGACAAGGTCAATCCGGGCTCACTGATTCTTTCGGCGGAAATGATGCTGCGCCATATGGGCTGGACCGAGGCGGCGGATCTGATCGTTCAGGGCGCAGAAGGGGCGATCGCTGCAAGAACCGTGACTTACGACTTCGAACGGTTGATGGAAGGCGCGAAACTGCTGAGTTGCTCGGAATTCGGCGATGCCATGATCGAACACATGTAAGCGAGGGGACACCGAGCGAAAAAAAGCCCCGGGCTTACCGGGGCGTTTCTTTCGCAATCGTGTGGATCGAAGCTACATGGCGGCTTGCATCTCGTGCAGGTGTTGAGCGTGCAGGCCTTTCGGTCCTTGCTCGATCTCGAACTCCACTCGCTGGCCTTCTCTCAGCGTCTTGTAGCCTTCCATATCAATGGCCGAGAAGTGTACGAACACGTCTTGATCACCGTCGTCCGGGGTGACAAAACCGTAGCCCTTTGCGTTGTTGAACCATTTGACAATGCCGCTTGCCATACCTACTCCTCCAAGTCTCTCGGTGGGTTGCAATAGGTCCTGATTTGTTGTGTATGCCGGCGTCGAGCATCAGGAAACCGCGCCGAATCGGATAACCACAAACAACACACTGCTTATTAAAGTATAGTTTTTTAGCAAAACTCGTCAATCGAGGCAAGTGGCGGAAAAATAAAATAAAATTATGATTTTCTTATTCTATGGGCGCGGCCGGTACGGCGGTCGATCGGCCGTCTCGGCAACGCCTTGCGGCAATCGGCGAGAACCAAGCTGTCCGGTAAACCGTTAAAATCGGCACACGTTCGAAGGCAAGCGTCGTTTGCAGACATTTCAGATTCAGCTCATGAGCACCAAACATTCGAATGGCGATGATCAAGGCTTGGCGGTCCAGGAGCAGAAGCCGAAGCTTAAAAAGCCGCCGCTGTATAAAGTGATTCTGCTGAATGACGACTACACTCCCATGGAGTTCGTCGTTCAGGTTTTGGAGCACTTTTTCCGGATGAATCGGGAACAGGCCACCCAGGTCATGTTGCATGTCCATACTCGTGGCAAAGGGGTCTGCGGTGTCTTCGGCAAGGACGTGGCAGAAACCAAAGTGGCGCAGGTCAACGATTTTTCCCGCTCGTACCAGCACCCGCTGTTGTGCACCATGGAAGAGGCCTGAACCGACCTTGGGTTGCCGTGTCTCTACCTAGGAAGTTAACGGAGATCTAGTCGTATGTTGAGCAAAGAACTCGAATTTACGCTGAACCAGGCCTTCAAGGCCGCGCGCGAAAAGCATCACGAGTTCATGACGATTGAGCACCTGCTTCTGGCCTTGCTGGAAAATCCTGCGGCCGCCGAGGTGTTGCGCGCCTGTGGCGCGAACATGGAGTCGTTGCGCAACGACGTCGATGCCTTCGTCGACGAGACGACGCCGCGCATCCCGGACGGTGAGGAACGTGAGACCCAGCCGACGCTCGGCTTCCAGCGAGTGTTGCAGCGCGCCGTTTTCCATGTGCAGTCCTCAGGCAAGAAAGAGGTCACCGGGGCCAATGTCCTGGTTGCCTTGTTTGGCGAACAGGAATCGCAGGCGGTGTTCTTTCTTGACAAGCAGGACATCACCCGCCTCGACGTGGTCAATTACATCTCTCACGGCATCTCTAAGATCTCCACCGACGACACCGGTGGCAGCACCGATACCGGAGCACCGGAGGCCGACGGGGAGGAGTCCCAGGGATCGAGTCCCCTTGATACCTATGCGACCAATCTCAACGAACAGGCCCGTCTCGGCAAAATCGACCCGCTGATCGGTCGGGCGCTCGAGCTGGAGCGGACCGTGCAGATTCTCTGCCGGCGACGCAAGAATAACCCTTTGCTGGTCGGCGAAGCCGGCGTTGGCAAGACCGCGATCGCCGAGGGCCTGGCGAAAAAGATCGTCGATGAGGAGGTCCCGGATGTCCTGGCCGGCTGTGATATCTACTCGCTAGATTTGGGCGGGCTTGTTGCCGGCACCAAGTACCGGGGCGATTTTGAAAAGCGTCTCAAGGCGGTACTGGCACAGCTGAAGAAGCAACCCGATACCATCCTGTTCATCGACGAGATTCACACGGTGATCGGTGCCGGCGCGGCCTCGGGTGGAGTGATGGACGCCTCCAATCTGATCAAACCGATGCTGGCCTCGGGCGATCTGCGCTGCATCGGGTCGACGACCTATCAGGAATACCGCGGGATCTTCGAGAAGGACCGGGCGCTGGCGCGGCGTTTCCAGAAGATCGACATCGAGGAGCCGAGCGTCGAAGAGACCTACGAGATCCTCAAGGGGCTGAAATCGCGTTTTGAAGAACACCATGCGATCCGCTATTCGAACAAGGCGCTGAAGGCCGCGGCGGAACTCTCTGAGAAGTACATCAACGATCGGCATCTGCCGGATAAAGCGATCGATGTTATTGACGAGGCCGGGGCCGCCAACCAGCTGCTTGCGGTGTCCAAGCGCAAGAAGACCGTCGGTGTCACCGATATCGAAAACATCGTTGCCAAGATCGCCCGGATCCCGCCGCGCAAGGTGTCGCAGACCGATACCGAGGCGCTGAAAACGCTCGATCGCGACCTCAAGATGGTGGTCTACGGTCAAGACCCGGCGATCGATGCGCTCGCCTCGGCGATACGCATGAATCGCGCCGGTCTCGGCACTGAGCAAAAGCCGGTGGGTTCCTTCCTGTTTGCCGGACCCACCGGCGTCGGCAAGACCGAGTTGACCCGCCAACTCGCCCGAATCATGGGTCTCGAGCTGATTCGATTCGACATGTCGGAATACATGGAGCGGCACACCGTCTCGCGACTGATCGGCGCGCCGCCCGGGTATGTCGGCTTCGATCAGGGAGGCCTGTTGACCGAAGAGATCAGCAAACACCCGCACTCGGTGCTGCTGCTCGACGAGATCGAGAAGGCTCATCCGGATGTATTCAACCTGCTGCTTCAGGTAATGGATCACGGCACCCTGACCGATAACAACGGTCGTAAGGCGGACTTTCGCAATGTGGTTCTGGTGATGACGACCAACGCCGGGGCGGCCGAGATGGGCCGGGCTTCGATCGGCTTTACCACGCAGGACCATTCCAGCGACGGCATGGAGCTGATCAAGAAGCACTTCGCGCCCGAGTTCCGCAATCGCTTGGACGGGATCATTCAGTTCCAGGCATTGCAGGCGGACACCATCGCGCACGTGGTCGACAAGTTCCTGTTCGAACTCGAAGGTCAGCTCGCCGACCGGCAGGTGGCCTTGGTCGTCGAACCCGAGGTGCGCGTCTGGCTTGCCGAGCGTGGATACGATCCGAAGATGGGTGCGCGCCCGATGGCGCGTCTGATTCAGGACAAGATCAAGAAGCCGATGGCCGAACAGCTGCTGTTCGGCGAGCTGTCAGAGGGTGGCCGGCTACGGGTCTATGTGGACGGCGATGAACTTGGATTCGAGCTCGATGCGACGACGGTTCATTAATCGACGGCCGGCTGTGCCCGTTGCGGTAGAGAATCTCCGCGGACGATCGCCGATCAGCGTTCGCGGTAGACGATTCGGCCCTTGCTCAGGTCGTACGGGGTCAGTTCGACTTTGACCTTGTCGCCGGTGAGAATGCGGATGTAGTGCTTCCGCATCTTTCCCGAGATGTGCGCAGTCACCACGTGCCCGTTTTCCAGTTCTACGCGAAACATGGTGTTCGGGAGGGTGTCGATGATTGTCCCCTCCATCTCGATGACATCTTCTTTAGCCATATATCCTCTGGTTCGAGCTCGCTTGCAGCCATAAATCGGCCGCGCAGTATAGCATTGGCGGCGTGGACTTGGTAAGCAAAGAAGTCGATCGTCAAAGATCTGAGTCCATTTCAGGGACCAAGATGGCCTCGCTGCGGCCGAACTGTCGCCATTCGCCCTGCGAGAACACCTCGATGGCGCGATATTCGTCCTTGTAGGTCATCTTTCGGCAGCCGGGAATCCAGTATCCGAGGTAGAGCCAGCGCAGCCCGAGTCGTTTGGCCAGTTCGATCTGACTGAGCACGGCGGCGACCCCCGGGGAGCGCGTCTCTTGCGTCGGGGCGAAGAAGGTGTAAACCGCCGAAAGCGCATCCGGCAGCACGTCGGTGACCGCAACCGCGAGCAGACGATCTGCCACCCGCAGCTCGAGAAAAACGCTGTCGCACCAGGGTGCGACCAGAAAGCTGCGGAAGTTTTCGGCGCTGGCATTGGCCATTTCACCGTCGCCATGGCGGGCCTGCGTATAGGCCTGGTAGAGCTGATAATGTTCGTCTCGGAAACGATTACTCAGCGGCCGAATCTCCAGTTCGGCATTGGCGGTCGCCACGCGGCGTTGGCTGCGTCGCGGGCGGAACCGATCGACCGGAATCCGCACCGGGAGACAGAGCCGACAGTCCGCGCACCCGGGGCGGTAGACGTGCTGACCGCTGCGGCGAAAACCCTGTTCGAGCAAGGCCTGATAGATCCTGCCGTCGAGTGGCAACTCGGGGTCGATAAACAGGTTGCGGCTCATTCGTCCGGGCAGATAGCCGCAGTCGTGATCCGGGGAGACGAACAAGGCCACCTGACGCGTGGAAGCATCATCCGCGTCTCTCATCGCGAAAGTCTCATCGGGCGGCCGCCAGGGCGCTGCTGCGATGTCGATCTGCCGACCAGATTGCCTCCGGAGCCTGGTGAGTGAGCGCTGTGCCGATCTGTTCGAGAAACTCGCTGCGGGGGATCTCCCGCGCACCGAGGCTCTCGAGGTGCTCGGAATAGACCTGACAATCGATCAGCTCGATGCCGGTGCGCAGACAGTGTTCGACCAGCGACACCAGCGCGACCTTGGAGGCATCGGGCACGGTGCTGAACATGGATTCTCCGAAAAAGGCCGCGCCCTGAGCAACGCCATACAGGCCACCGACCAATTCGCCTTCCAGCCAGGTCTCTACCGAATGGGCATGCCCGAGTGCGTGCAAGCGTCGGTACGCGTCGATCATCTCGCTCAACAGCCAGGTCCCGGTGGCGCCTCGGCGGGGTCCGGCGCAGGCCTGAATGACCGCCTCGAAGGCACGGTCCACCGAGACCTCTAGACGGCCCCGACGCAGGGTCTTGCGCAGTCGGCGGCTGACGTGCAGTTCCGTCGGGTACAACACCATGCGCGGGTCGGGTGACCACCAGAGAATCGGCTGATCCTCGCTGTACCAGGGAAACAGGCCCTGGCAGTAGGCATTGAGCAGACGCCGTGGGCTGAGATCGCCGCCGACCGCCAGCAGTCCGTTCGGCTCGGTCTCGGCCGTATTCGGGTCGGGGAAGGGGGTGTTCGGATCCGTGCCTTCGAGCAGATACAGCATGGTGTCCGAGACTCAGTCGATGTTGCTCTGCCGATAAGGGCTGTGGTCCGCCATCTCCGTCAGATAGTCGCGCATGCCTTCGGTCTCCATTTCGAGGAAGTGGTCGACGGCAGAGCGAAATTTCGGATCCGCGATCCAATGGGCGGAATAGGTCGTCGTCGGCAGGAATCCGCGGCTGATCTTGTGCTCACCCTGCGCTCCGGGTTCGAACCGCTGCAGGCGGCGTTCGATGCAATAGTCCAGGCCCTGGTAGTAGCAGGCCTCGAAATGCAGGCTGTGGTAGTCCTGCAGGCAACCCCAGTGACGGCCGTAAAGGCTGTCGCTGCCGACCAGGCAGAATGCCGCGGCGATCGGCCGAGTGCCGTCATAGGCCAGCACCAGCAGGACCGCCTCGGGCATCTTTTCGGCGAGAACGAGGAAGAAGGGCAGCGACAGAGTCGGGATGCCGCCGCGCTTGTCGAAGGTCGATTCGTACAGCTGATGGAACAGCGCCCACTCGCCCTCGGTGGCCTGATCGCCGTGCAGCAGGCGGAATCGGATTCCCTGCTCGAATACCCGGCGGCGCTCGCGTTTGACCTTCTTGCGCTTGGCCGAGGTGAACTGCGCCAACAGGTCGTCGAAGCCACGGTAGTCCTGGTTCTGCCAATGGAACTGGCAGCCGGTTCGCACCATCAGACCGAGTCGGCGCAAGGTTGCAATTTCGTCGCCTGGGGTGAACAACCAATGCGCCGACGACAGTTCCAGTTGTTGCGTCAGCTCCAGGCCGGCCTGAACCAGTGTGTCGCGAATGCCCTCGGGCGCGTCTTCCGCAGTCAGCAGCTTGGGCCCGGTAGCCGGCGTGTAGGGTGAGGCGCTGACCAGTTTCGGGTAATAGCTCAGGCCGTTGCGCTGATAGGCATTGGCCCAGGACCAGTCGAACACGAACTCGCCGTAGGAGTTGAATTTAAGGTACTGAGGGACAGCTCCGAGCAGCCGGCCGCTGGATTCACGCAGGGTGATGTGACGGGGCAGCCAACCGAATTCTTCGCCCAGGCAAGCGTTTTGCTCCAGGGCGCCAAGAAACTCGTGACGCAGAAAGGGATAACGGGCTCCGACCAGACCGTTCCACTCGTCGGCTCCGACCGAAGACAGGTCCTCGAGCACGGCGAGGCGGAGACTGTTCGGGGCCGGACTCGACCGACTCCGGCCCTTGGACATTTCGGCACCACTCATAGTACGGCAACTTAGAGGTGTGCTGCCGGGCCCGTCAAGCCGGGTAGTGCGGGGTATTTCCCAGTTCGATCTGTCGCTCTATCGGCGCGAGGGCGCGCCTCCCACAGCAGCCGAAGATTGTGGGAGCGGCGCCCCCGCCGCGATCGGGTACAAAACGCCGGGAGCCGACTACCGGCCGGTCGTCTGGGCGTGAGCGGCGTCGAGGTACCGCTCGGCATCCAGCGCCGCCATGCAGCCGGTGCCGGCCGAGGTGACCGCCTGGCGGTAGACGTGGTCCATCACGTCGCCGGCGGCGAATACGCCCTCGACGCTGGTCGCGGTGGCGTTGCCCTCGGTGCCGCTCTGGACCTTGATGTAGCCGCCGGCCATCTCCAGCTGGCCGTCGAAGATGCCGGTGTTCGGCTTGTGGCCGATGGCGATGAACACGCCCATCAGGTCGATGTCCTTGGTCTCGCCGCTCTTGACGTTCTTGATCCGCATGCCGGTCACGCCGCTGTTGTCGCCGAGCACCTCGTCGAGCACGTGGTCCCATTCGATGGTGACCTTGCCGTCCTTTTCCTTCTCGAACAGGCGATCCTGCAGGATCTTCTCCGAGCGCAGCGCGTCGCGGCGGTGCACCAGGGTGACGTGCTCGGCGATGTTGGACAGGTACAGGGCCTCCTCGACCGCGGTATTGCCGCCGCCGATCACCGCCACCTTCTGGTTGCGGTAGAAAAAGCCGTCGCAGGTGGCGCAGGCGGAGACGCCGCTTGCCCTTGAAGGCCTCTTCCGAGGGCAGGCCCAGGTACTGGGCCGAGGCGCCGGTGCAGATGATCAGGGCGTCGCAGGTGTAGACGCCGGAATCACCGGTCAGGGTGAAGGGCTTCTTCGACAGATCGGCGGTGTGGATGTGATCGAACACGATCTCGACGCCGAACTTCTCGGCGTGGCGCTGCATGCGCTCCATCAGGTCGGGGCCCTGCAGATCGTCCGGGTCGCCGGGCCAGTTCTCGACCTCGGTGGTGGTCATGAGCTGGCCGCCCTGTTCCATGCCGGTTACCAGCACCGGATTCAGGTTGGCCCGCGCGGCGTAGACGCCCGCGGTATAGCCCGCCGGCCCGGAGCCCAGGATGAGTAGGCGGCAATGCTTGGTTTCGCTCATGAAAATCTCCTCTGAAAAACAGGCTTTGGCAGACGCGGTCGACTGCCGATAATGGCGGCTAATACTAATCGGATGCCGGATGGCCGGCAAAGGTGGCCGATGTGTTGATCGGAATTCCGAAAGAGATCAAACCGCTGGAAGGACGCGTTGCCCTGGTGCCGGACGCGGTGCACGAATTGGTGGTCGCCGGCCATCGCGTGACCATCGAGACCCAGGCCGGCGTGGTCAGCGGCTACGAGGACGGCGTCTATGCCTCCGCCGGGGCCGAGATCGCTGCGGATGCCCGGTCGGTCTACGCGGCGGCGGAGATTCTGCTCAAGGTCAAAGAGCCCGTGGCGCCGGAGATCGACTATCTGCGCCCCGATCAGTTGCTGTTCAGCTTCCTGCACCTGGCTGCCGAGCCCGAACTGACCGAACGGCTATGTGAGATCGGCCTGACCGCGATCGCCTTCGAGACCGTCGCCGACCGCGGCGGCCTGCCGATCCTGGCGCCGATGAGCAACATCGCCGGGCGGATCGCGGTGCAGATCGGCGCCCATCTGCTGCACCGTCCGGCCGGCGGGCGTGGCATCCTGCTCGGCGGTCTCGGCTCGGTCGGGCGCGGCCGGGTGATGGTGCTCGGTGCGGGCCAGGCCGGAGGCAACGCGGTTCGCCTGGCCGCGGCGATGGGCGCCAACGTCACCGTGTTCGACAAGGACCTCGCCAAGCTCGACGCCTTCCACAATGTCGCGGCGAATATCGAGGCGCGCTATCCCTATCCGCAGACGGTCGACCGGGCGCTCGCCGAGGCGGACCTGCTGATCGGTGCGGTGCTGATTCCGGGGGCCGAGACGCCGCACCTGGTCAGTCGCGAGCAGGTGGCAGCGATGGGCGACGGCAGCGTGATCATCGACATCTCGGTCGATCAGGGTGGTTGCATCGAGACGATCCATCCAACCAACTACCAGTCCCCCACCTACGTCGAGCAGGGCGTGGTTCATTTCGGCGTGACCAATATGCCGGGGGCGGTTCCGCGTACCGCCAGTCAGGCCCTGTCCGCCGCGGTCCTGCCGTATGTCAAGCGACTGGCCGAGCCGGACTGGCGCGAGTTCCAGCCGCTGGCACAGGGAGTAAATGTCCAGGATGGGAAGCTGGTGCATCCGGCATTGCTGTGAAATAATCTTAGATCAAATCGTAGAAATGCTCCCTAAGCCATTGTATTTGAATGCGCTTATCCTGAACCTGAAAGCAAAGTGAACACATCTCTCAGTAAAAGACTGAAAGAGGGGGCCTTCCTGCTGCTGCTGGCCATCGGCGGCTATCTCCTTTTATCGCTGGTCAGCTACGAACCCCGTGATCCGGGCTGGGACTATGTCGGGCCACGCGAACAGGCACTGAATGCCGGTGGACCGATGGGGGCCTGGATCGCCAGCGTGCTGTTCTCGTTGGTCGGCCTGCTGGCCTTTCTGGTCCCGATCATGGTTGCCTGGAGCGGCTGGCAACTGTTTCGTGAACGCAATCTGGGCGATGCGGCTCAACCACACCTGATGGCCGCGCGCTGGGTCGGGTTCGTCGTCACCCTGGCCGCCGGTTGCGCCTTGGCGGCGATGCATTTTTCCGATGGTGGTCTGAGCCTGAGTCAAGGCTCGGGCGGGATACTCGGCCGGGCGATCGAGGGCGGCATGGTCAGTGTGGTCAGCGATGCGGGCAGTTCCTTGCTGCTGCTGACCCTGTTCCTGGTCGGCTTCACCCTGTTCACCGGTGTCTCCTGGCTGGTGGTGATGGACTGGATCGGCGGCATGACACTGAACGGCTATCGGCGCTTTCGCAGTCTGCTGGCCGAGATCCCCGAGCGACGCCGGGCGTGGGCCATGCGCCAGGAGCGCGCCGAGGTGGTCAAGGTCGAGAAGAAGAGGGCCGAAAAGCGAACGCCGCCGCGGGTCGAGCCGGTAATCGGCGAGGTCAAGCCGAGCGTCAGGGTCGAGAAAGAAAGACAGATGACTCTGATCGAGCCCGAGCCGAACAGCGAGCTGCCGCCGCTGGGCCTGCTGGATCCGCCCAAGCCGAGCGGCCGGGCCCTGTCCGAGGATGCGCTCAAGGCGCTCGGTCAGCTGGTCGAGCTGAAGCTGGCCGATTTCGGCATCAGCGCCGTGGTCGAGGCGATCCACCCCGGACCCGTGGTCACCCTGTTCGAGCTGCAACTGGCGCCCGGCACCAAGGCGTCCAAGGTCACCAATCTGTCGAAGGACCTGGCCCGGGCCCTGTCGACCATTGCCGTGCGGGTGGTCGAGGTCATTCCGGGCAAGTCGGTGATCGGCATCGAGATACCGAACGAGCAACGCGAGATGGTCTATCTCAGCGAGGTGCTGCGCTCCGAGGCCTACGACAAGGCCAAGTCGGTGCTGACCCTGGCGATGGGCAAGGACATCGCCGGCAATCCGGTGGTCGCGGACCTGGCCAAGATGCCGCATGCCCTGATCGCCGGGACCACCGGCTCGGGTAAGTCGGTGGCGATCAACGCCATGATCCTGAGCCTGCTGTACAAGGCCAAGGCCGACGAGGTGCGGCTGATCATGATCGACCCGAAGATGCTCGAGCTGTCGGTCTACGAGGGCATCCCGCATCTGCTGACCCCGGTGGTCACCGACATGAGCGAGGCGGCCAACGCGCTGCGCTGGTGCGTCGGCGAGATGGAACGTCGCTACCGCCTGATGGCGGCGCTGGGGGTGCGCAATATCGTCGGTTTCAATCGCAAGGTGCGTGACGCCGAGAAGAGCGGCAACCCGATCCCGGACCCCCTGTTCAAGCTCGACCCGGCCCAGCTTGCGGTGCTGGGCGAGGACGATCCGCTGCCCGAAGCGCCGATGCTGACCCCCATGCCCTACATCGTGGTCATCATCGACGAACTGGCCGACATGATGATGGTGGTCGGCAAGAAGGTCGAAGAGCTGATCGCGCGCCTGGCGCAGAAGGCCCGGGCCGCCGGCATCCACCTGCTGCTCGCCACCCAGCGGCCGTCGGTGGACGTGATCACCGGTCTGATCAAGGCCAACATTCCGACCCGGGTGGCCTTTCAGGTCTCCTCGCGGGTCGATTCGCGCACCATTCTCGATCAGATGGGCGCCGAGCATCTGCTCGGCCACGGCGACATGCTCTATCTGCCGCCCGGCACCAGCTATCCGGAGCGCACCCACGGTGCCTTCGTCTCCGACGAGGAGGTGCATCGGGTGGTCAGCCACCTCAAGACAGAGCGGGACGCCACGCTACCTCGACGAAATCCTGCAGGAACCGACCGAGGCCATCCCGGGTCTATCCCCAGAGGCCGGCGGTGTGGACACCGAAGACGCCGACCCCTTGTTCGACGAAGCGGTGCAGATCGTCACCGAGACCCGCCGCGCATCCATCTCCGGTGTGCAGCGGCGGCTGAAGATCGGCTACAACCGCGCCGCTCGCATGGTCGAGGAAATGGAACGAATCGGTATCGTCACGCCACCCGACACCAAGGGCAATCGTGAGGTCCTGGCACCGCCGCCGGTGGATGCCTGAGAACGACATTCGAAACAAAGCCTGCTTGGAGTATTGATGCCCTCGATCGTTCGCAGAGCCGCTAGATGGATCCTCTTACCGGGGCTGATGCTGTTGTGCACCCTGGCCGGTGCGGTCACGGGCGTGCAGCGTCTGAGCGATTTTCTCGCCGAACTCGGCACGCTCGAGGCCCGCTTCGAGCAATCGGTGCTCGATACCGAGAACAACCGAACCGGGCTGTTTCACGGCGTGTTTCTGCTCAAACGTCCGGGCCGCTTCCGCTGGGACTATGTCTCTCCCTACACCCAGACGATTCTCGCCGACGGCAAGGACATCTGGATCGCGGACGACGATCTGGAGCAGATCACCCAGCAGCGTCAGGCTTCGGCGCTGCGCGGCACACCGGCCCTGCTGCTGACCGAAGACGTCGACATCGAGGCGGAGTTCGAGGTGGTCGATCTGGGCGAACGTCAGGGCCTCGACTGGCTGGAACTGGTGCCGCGGGACCCGGAGAGTCAATTCGTCCGCATTCTGCTGGCCTTCGACGACAAGCAGCTGGTGCGTATGGAGATGAGCGACAAGTTCGGACAGATCAGCCGCTTTCGCTTCTTCGAGATGCAGCGCAACCCGGAACTGGACGATGACGCCTTCGTCTTCAACCCGCCGCCGGGGTACGACCTGTTCGAGCACTGAGAGTTCTACATGGGTCGGAGTCGGTTCGACTCCGACCCCTGCCACGTTAGATACTCGCTCGATGAACGAAGCCGATCTGTTTGCCACCGCCGAGTCGAGCGACAAGCCCCTGGCCGACCGAATGCGGCCGCGTTCGCTCGACGAGTATGCGGGCCAAGAGCACATCCTCGCCGCCGGCAAGCCGCTGCGCGCCGCGCTCGAGACCGACCGGCTGCACTCGATGATCTTCTGGGGGCCGCCGGGCACCGGCAAGACGACGCTGGCGCGTCTGCTCGCCAACCGCTCCGGGCACGATTCTCAGACCTCTCGGCGGTGCTGGCCGGCGTCAAGGACATCCGCGCGGCGGTCGAGCAGGCCAAGGCTGTGCGGGCTCAGAACGGCCGCGGCACGGTGCTGTTCATCGACGAGGTGCACCGCTTCAACAAGGCCCAGCAGGACGCCTTTCTGCCGCATGTCGAAGACGGCACCCTGGTCTTCGTCGGCGCCACCACCGAGAACCCGTCCTTCGAGCTCAACAACGCCCTGCTGTCGCGGGCCCGGGTCTACGTGCTCAAGGCGCTGGCGGTGCACGAGCTGCGGGCACTGCTCGACCGGGCTCTGGATGACGGCGAGCGTGGCCTGGGCGGGCAAGCGGCTGACTGGTCGAGTCGGAGCGATCTGCAGCTGATCGCGCGCAGGCCGCCGACGGCGATGCGCGACGCGCGCTCAACCTGCTGGAGATGGCGGCCGACTCTGGCAGGAGGGCAGGCGAATCCCGCACTCGGTCGTCGACGAGGTCGTCTGCCGGCAGCGTGCGGCGCTTCGACAAGGGCGGCGACGCCTTCTACGACCAGATCTCGGCGCTGCACAAGTCGGTGCGCGGCTCGGCGCCGGATGCGGCCCTGTACTGGCTGTGCCGCATGATCGACGGCGGTTGCGATCCGCTGTACATCGCCCGACGGGTGGTGCGCATGGCCAGCGAGGACATCGGCAACGCCGACCCGCGCGCACTGCAACTGGCGCTCGATGCCTGGGAGACACAGGAACGCCTCGGCAGCCCCGAGGGCGAACTGGCGACTTGCCCAGGCGGTGGTCTATCTGGCCTGCGCGCCCAAGAGCAACGCCGTGTACATGGCCTTCAAGGCCGCGATGCAGGCGGCAAGTCGTCGGGGTCGCTGGAGGTGCCGGTGCACCTGCGCAACGCGCCAACCCGGCTGATGAAGGAACTCGGTTACGGTAAGGCCTATCGCTACGCCCACGACGAGCCCGGCGCCTATGCCGCCGGTGAGAGCTATTTTCCGGAGGCGTTGGGCGAGCCGCTGTTCTATCAGCCGGTCGATCGCGGTCTGGAAATCAAGATCCGGGAGAAACTGGCGCAGCTGCGCGCCCTGGACGAGGTCGAGCGTAAACGCCAGCCTTGAACCCTCTGTCGAGAGAAGGTAGATACCGGCGTCAAGTCGGTGCGCGCGGCGCATCCTACCGGCCTGTATCGGTGTGAAGCAGGATGCACCCTGCGCACCGTGGGGCCTGAATTGCAGCACCGCTGCCTTCTTGCAATCGCCCGGTCGATCGGGCAAGCGTATCACTTCAAGGTGATCCGTTCCTTGGTCAGGTCGATCAGTCCGCTCTTGAGCAAACGCCCCAGCGCGCGCTTGTAGTTGGCCTTGCTGACGCCGAAGCGGCGGTAGATCTCCTCGGGCGAGCTCTTGTCGGTCAGGCTGGATTCGCCGCCGGTCTGGTTCAGTGCTTCCAGGATGCGCTCGAGCAGCTCATCGTGCGCCTGCCGACCGACCGGCTGCAGGGCGAGGTCGATCTTGCCGTCCGGGCGGATCGCCTTGACGAAGCCCTGCACGCGTTGCCCGACCTTCAGCGGGTGAATCAGATCGCTCTTGAACAGCATGCCGAGATGGGTGCCGTCGATCACCGCCTTGAGGCCCAGATCGGTGCGCGAGCAAAGCAACAGCTCGACGCCCTGGCCGCGCCTGAAGTGTTCATCGGTGTCGGTCTCGGGTAAGAAGTGAGAGAGCTTCGACGATGCGGCGATGCGTCCGCTTTGCTCGTCCTGATAAACGTACACGGTATAGGAGCGTCCTTCCTGCATCGGCACTCGCTGCTCGCTGAAGGGCACCAACAGGTCCTTGCTCAGACCCCAGTCGAGAAAGGCCCCGACTCGATTGACCTCAGCTGCTTTCAGGTGGGCGCATCGGCCGACCTCGACCTTGGGCCGCAGTGTGGTGGCGATCGGTGTGTCGTCGGAGTCGAGGTAAAGGAAGACCCTGATCTCCTCACCGACCCGGCAGCGTTTCGGCACGTAGCGCGCCGGTAGCAGGATCTCGCCGAGTTCGCGTGCGTCCAGATAAACGCCGAATGGGACCTCTTTGACGACACGTAGACGATAGGTCCGACCCAATTGAATCTGCGTCGGAGCTCTGCGGTAGTAGGGTGAGTCGGCCAACGAGGGTTCCCCGCAACGCAAAGAGCCCCGTCGAATGACGGGGCTCCGGCGAGCATCTGACTGCTCTGCGACGTTTCCTTATTGGGCGACTACGTTCGCCGCGGCCGGGCCTTTCTGGCCTTGCTCGACGTCGAAGGAGACTTTCTGGCCTTCGGCCAAAGATTTGAAACCAGAGCCTTGAATGGCGCTGTGATGAACGAATACGTCTTTACTGCCGTCGTCCGGTGCAATGAAACCAAAACCTTTGGAATCGTCAAACCACTTTACTGTACCTGTAGCCACGTAGGGTTACCTCTGTCGGATAAATATTTTACAAATGTGTGAGTGTGCAGACGGAAACTGAGGAATTACGGAAGGTCTGCTTCATACGAGAGAGGTCTTACCGGAACAACGTTCAGAATGTGCTGCAACGCCTTAACTATAGGTACTGTCTGATGATCAGGCAAGTTAAGTTGCTGAACCGATGTAACCGGGCAGGTGACCGGCCCCTTCGATCGACGTCGGAGCGCCTCTTATAGGTGAATTAGAATATATTGATCTTACGCGTCATTACCGAGTACTTTCCGCATTTGCGCTTCGAGTTCTGAGACTCTTAGCTCCAACTCGCCGATTCGCGCCTCCTGCTCCTGGCGCGTCACTGTCGACTCGGGGGTCGGGTGCTCGCCCGAGGCGGATCCCCCCGACTTTGCATGCTCCGGGGTCTCGTGCGTCACCGCTCCGCACAAGGTATGGGCGTAGCGATCCTCGCGTCGTCCGGGACCTTTCTCCAGACAGACGGCCAAGGGTGGGCTGCGTACCATCATTTGTTCCAGAATCTCCTGGATCTCCTCGGTGCCGGCGAAATCACCCATGCGTTGGGTGCGGTTCCTCAACTCATTCAGGGTCTGCGGCTGGCGCAGCATCAGCACGGCGAGAATCGCCTGTTGCTTGCGATCGAGTTTGAAGCCGCCGCGCATCCGATGCGAGATACGTTGCGCGCGCTCACCGAGATCTATGTGCGCCAGGCGGCGATCGGCCAACTCGTTGGCCGTGTGTCCGACCTCTCCCTGCGTCAGGTTCATCACCGGTTCGCGGCTGCTTTTCTGATTGCAGGCAAGGGTGAGACTGTTCAGGGTCAGCGGGTAGTTGTCCGGGGTGAGCAGGTCCTTTTCCATCAAACATGCCAGCACACGGGCCTCGACGGCGGTAAAGGGGATCTGTGCCTGTTCTTCTTGATCGCTCATGGGTAGTCTTTCGCGTGGTTGCTGTGGGGGGTAGTAGGCCTTGCCTGGAGCCCGGGCCAATCCGAATTCTGCGCGCTTCGAGCAGCAATTGGCCAGCCGATCCGCTAAAATTCGCGCTTTGCATCGGAACCTCCTTGCCAGTGACACAAACGCTTGCCATTGCCGCGGGTGGCGCCGCAGGTGCGGTCGCCCGCTACTGGGTAGCGACCGGGGTCTACGGTCTGCTCGGCCGGGACTTCCCCTACGGTACGCTGGCGGTCAACGTGCTCGGCTCCTTGGCCATGGGCTTTCTGTACGTACTGCTGCTCGAACGGGTCTTGGTGGCGAGCGAACTGCGCGGATTGCTGCTGGTGGGTTTCCTCGGCGCCTTCACGACCTTTTCCACGTTTTCGATTGAGACCTTGAACCTGATCGAACAAGCGGCCCATTTCAAGGCACTGCTGAACACGCTGTTGAGCGTCGGGTTGTGCGTACTTGCAGCGGCGGTCGGCGTGTGGGCAGGGAGGGCGATGTGAAATTTCAAGAAGTCACCTTTGCACGAATCTATTGCACCGAGGCCGAGCACAAGCTGGAGAAGATCCTCCATATCCTGCACAACGAGCACCGGATCGCCGGGGTGACCGCCTTCCGCGGTATCGCCGGCTTCGGCCGCTCGGGACGTTTGCATACGGCCTCTTTACTGGACGTATCACTGGATCTGCCCGTGGTGATCGAATTCTTCGACACCGAAGAGAAGATCGATGCGGTGTACACGCGCCTGCAGGAATTCATCGACCCGGGTCATTTCGTCACCTGGTCTGCACAAGCCAATCTGGAACAAGACTGATGTTGGATCCGAAACGTTTAAGAAACGAACTGAGCGCGATTGCCGAGCAACTGAGCCGTCGTGGATACACGCTCGACAGCGACCGGCTGCAGGCACTCGAAGAGCAGCGCAAGGGATTGCAGGTGCGCGCCGAGCAGCTGCAGAGCGAGCGCAACCAAAAAGCAAAATCGATCGGCAGGGCCAAGGCCGCGGGTGAAGACATACAGCTGCTGCTGGAGTCCGTCGCTACGCTGGGTGACGATCTCAAGGCGGCACAAGAGCAATTGCAGCAGGTCCAGTCGCAGTTGCAGGAGATAGTTCTGACGATCCCCAACCTGCCGCATCCCTCGGTACCCGAAGGTGGTGACGACGAAGACAATCGAGAGGAGCGTCGCTGGGGTGAGTTGCCCGAATTCGATTTCGAGCCCAAGGATCACGTCGATATCGGTGCTGCCCGAGGCTGGATGGATTTCGACGTAGCGGCCAAACTCACCGGATCCCGCTTCGTCGTACTCTCCGGTCCACTGGCGCGGCTGCAGCGGGCCCTCGCCCAGTTCATGCTCGACACCCATACCAGCGAACACGGCTATACCGAGACCTATGTGCCGTTCCTGGTCAATCCCGACAGCCTGTTCGGCACCGGACAGTTGCCGAAGTTCGACGAGGATCTGTTCGAGCTCGAAGGTGAGTCGGAGTTCTATCTGATCCCCACGGCCGAGGTGCCGGTGACCAATCTGATGCGCGACGAGATCATCGAGGCCGACTACATGCCACGCCGCTGGGTCGCACAGACTCCATGCTTCCGCTCCGAGGCCGGTTCGTACGGCAAGGACACCCGCGGCATGATCCGCCAGCATCAGTTCGACAAGGTGGAGATGGTGCAGGCGGTGCGGGCCGAGGACTCGTACGACGCGCTGGAACAACTGACCGGCCACGCCGAGGCGATCCTGCAGAAACTTGGGCTGGCCTATCGGGTGGTGACCCTGTGCACCGGCGATCTGGGCTTCTCTTCGGCCAAGACCTACGACCTGGAGGTCTGGCTGCCGGGACAGCAGAATTATCGGGAGATCTCCTCCTGCTCCAACTTCGAGGACTTCCAGGCCCGTCGTCTGCAGGCCCGCTGGCGCAATCCGGCGACCGGAAAGCCGGAGCTGGTGCATACCCTGAACGGTTCGGGACTGGCGGTCGGGCGGACCCTGGTCGCGGTCATGGAGAACTATCAGCAGGCCGACGGCAGCATCGTGGTGCCGAAGGTTTTACGCCCGTACATGGGTGGGCTCGAGGTTCTGCGATAGTATCCCGCTGTGGGAACGGCGCCCTCGCCGCGATGGTGCCTGTGCATCGCCGGCCGATCGACCGAGCTGCTTAGCCATATTCCCCAGAAATTCCGATCCGCACACAATATGCAGGCTAGCGCGATTCTTCGGCGGCTTTTTGCCGTTCCAGCAACTCGCGCAGCAGATCCAGGCCCTGTTGGTCGCGAGAACCAAATAGACTGCGAACATTGAGGTCGCGCTGCGGGAAGGGCACTTCGATATTGTACTCGCGGAGTTTGTTGTCGATCTCCCAGAGAAACTTGGCATTCACCGCACCGGGCCGCTTGACCGCCTCCGGGGTCAGCCACACCACCAGCTCGAAATTCAGGGCGCTGTCGCCGAAACCGACAAACCACACTTGCGGCTTGCGCCGTTTGTTGGTCTGCAGAGTCCATGGCACATTGTTAGCCGCCTCCATCACTGCCTGTTCGACCAGTTCCTTGGAGGTGCCGTAGGCCACGCCGAACGGAATCTTGACGCGTCGGAAGGCCTCGCGCATCGTCCAGTTGGTGACCTGCTTGTTCACGAACTCGGAATTCGGCACCAGGATGTCGATATTGTCGTTGGTCGTGACCAGGGTGCTGCGCATATTGATATCGCGTACCTCGCCGGCGATGCCGGATTCCAGTTCGACGAAATCGCCGATCTTGAGGCTCTTTTCGAACAGTATGATCAGGCCGGCGACGAAGTTGCTGACCAGGGTCTGCAGGCCGAAACCGATACCGATACCGAGCGCACTGGCCAGGAGCGCGAACTTGGTGAAATCGATACCGATCGACGACAGGCCGATAATGATACCGATGCCGAGGACAAAGTAGTGGATGACCCGGCCCAGGGTGTACAGCGAGCTCTTGCTGACACTGGAACGGATCTCCGCCAGGTGGCTCAGTGTGCGTCGAATGCCTTTCGAGATCAGCAAGGAGATCGCCAGAATAACGACCACGCGGATCAGGCCAAGCGTCGTGACCGGTGTTTCGTTGACCTCGAACAGGGTCGCCGACAGTAGTTCTCCGCCGATCAGCCAGGCGTTCTGGAGGATGTCGCCGGTCTCTTGCAGCCATTGTTTGGCCAGACCCTGACTCAATCGGGTTCGCTCGATCAGCAGTTTTTCGGTGAATACGGTCTCTTCTTTCTGCCGATCGAGTTTGGAAACGTTGAGATTGATACGCTCGACCGATTCCAGCAGCTTTCGACCCTGCGTCGATTGCTCTGTAGAAGGGGCCCCTCGCTCGCCGCTAAGGTCGACCGCGGAGGTTTCACGCGCCCGAGTCGCGGCGCGGTCCCAGTACTTGCGCTTGCGTTCGAGGTCCTTCAACAAGGTGCTCAGACGGTCGCGAACCTCCTTGGATTGACTCGTTGAGATCTCACCAGTGTCGATCAGCGCGATCAGGGGCACCGCCAATTCCGATTGCAACGCGATCAGATCCTGCAGCGTGGCCTCGGCATCGAGATTGATCACCCGCAGCGCCTCGGCGCGCGCCAGCTTGTCATCGCCGAGGGTCTCGGCATCGGCGCCGCTCTTGCCGCCGGCGTCGATCTTGGCGCGCAGTTGCTCCGCGGTCTTCTGCGCGGCCTCCAATCGGGTCTGCCAACGGGCTTTCTCGTCCGGCTCCAGGTGCAGGCGGTCGGCTACCGCGGCGAGTGCTTCCGCCATGCTTGCGGCGTTGTCGTGCAGGTTCTGCAGCCGTGCCTCACGCCGGCCGAGCAGCAGGGCAGACGTTTCGATTTCCAGCCGCTCCTGAATGATCTCCAGGCCGAGTCGAGCCCGGTTGGGATCGCTCGCCGACAGTTCCAGATACTGCACCTTGCGGCGTGACAGCTGGCGGCGTTTTGCGGCGAGCAGATCCTGTTGCCAGACCAGGTCCTCACCGGAGGCGACAATGTCGCGTTCGAGCGCGCGCCACGTGGCGAATCGCTCCAACGCGCTATTGAGGGTGTATTCAGCCGCCGGCGGAGCGACCGTCTCGGTCTCGGGGGCGGGGCTTGCGCGGGTGCTGACGTAGTTCTGCAGCTTCTCGCGCACCGAGGAGATCAGCTTGCCCAGGTCCGCACGCGCGGCCGTCTCGAGTTTGCGCTCCAGGCTTACCAGGGTCTCATCGAGATTTTTTACCCGGTCCTTGAAGGCCTCGTCGCTCAGGGGCTCGGCAGGCGAGAGATAGGTCCACCAGTCGGATTCGAGCCGGTTCGGGTCGGGAACACTGGGTTCAGCCTGGGCGAAGACCTGAGTACCAAGTAACAGCAGACCCGCGAACAGCCCCAGTCTGATCCGTGCTAGAGCCATCGTTTTCTCCGGAAGAAATACAGCATGAACGTGACCAACGACACCATCGTGCCGAGCAGGAAATAGTATCCCCAGCGCGACTTGAGTTCCGGCATATTCTCGAAGTTCATGCCGTAGATGCCGGCCAGAAAGCTCAATGGGACGAAGATCGCGGTGATGATGGTCAGCACGCGCATAATCTGATTCAGTCGATGCGACGACACCGAGATGTAGCCATCGATGAGATCGGAGGCGAGCTGGTAGTACAGGTCGGCGAGGCTGGCGACCCGTTCCTGGTGTTCGAACAGGTCGTTGATCTCATGCTCGAGTTTGGCACCGAAGCCGGGATTGTCCGGGTGACGCAGGTCGCTGATCACATCGACATGATAATGGAAGTAGCGTCGCAACCGGGTCAGATCGGACTTGTAGCCGATCAACTCGGAGAGCACGGTATCGTCACCGGTGGTCAGGACGATGCTTTCCAGCTCCTCCAGCCGCGGCTCCAGCGCCAGAAGGATCTTCAGATAGCGTTCCACGATGATCCGGGAAAGCCTGACGGCCCACGCCCCGGGGCCTTTGTCGGACGAGAGCCTGCCGCTCTTCAGTTCGTCGGCGAGCCGCTCGATGCCGGGCGATTCGCTAGAGTGCCGGGTGACCAGGAAGCGTTCGCCGACGAACAGCGCCAACTGTATGGTGCGGCAGTCGATGGTATCCGAATCCGCGGACAGGGCCTTGTAGATGAGAAAACTAGACCGGCTGAAGGCCTCGAACTTGGGTGGGTGACGGTCCCGGGCGGCGTCCTGCAACGCCAGTGGGTGCAGGCCGAACGCATCGGCCAGCGTCTGCATGTCCGCCGGGTCCAGGCGGCCCTCGATATCCACCCAGATCGAGGTGCCGGGGTCTTCCCGCCAGGCGTCCAGAAGCTCGGTTCCTCCGGTCTCGATCGTTGGCTCGTTCTGTCGAAATAGTCGAATCTTAAACACGGTCACTCCCCGTCTCTCGGCTCCACGTCGCTAAGGATAGACCGACAAGCCCGGTTCGAGGTCACTTAGCTGGTGTATTCGCTCAAGTCCAAACGTGACCTTGGTTCATGATCACGAGTCTGAGACCTGTAGACCCTGGGTAGATACAACAACATCGAGTAGAGCAGCAAGTCACCGCTGTCTTGTGACGATCAATGGGATGAAGTCGATCAGTCTGACCAAGTTGAGTCTGGGTGCGCTCGTCGCAATCATCGTCACCGGTGTCGTGTTGCAGCTCGGTCTGTTCCAGCGGCGCAGCAGCGAACCGGTCATGGACGAGATCCTGCGAACCCAGACCTTGAAGGTTCTGACGCGCAACCTGTCGACGACCTACTATCTCGACCAGGAGGAGCCCGCGGGTCCGGAATACGAACTGGCCGCGGCCTTCGCCCGGTCCCTGGGGGTCAAGCCAGTCTTCTTGATCGAAGACGGTCTGGAAGAGCTGTTCCTGAGTCTGGAGGCGGGCGAGGGGCATCTCGCCGCGGCGGGTATTACCCGAACCGATGCGCGCGAGCAGCGCCTTGACTTCGGCCTCAGTTACCAAACCATTCAACAACAGGTGGTTTGTCATCGAGACGCCGAGCTCCCCGAGCAGCCGGTAGACCTGCTCGGACGTCACATCGCGGTCATTGCCGACAGCAGCTACAGCGAGACCTTGAACCTGTGGCGCGAGGAGTTCGCCGATCTGAGCTGGAAGGAATCGCGGGAACATTCCACCGAGCAGATCCTGCAGGCGATCGCCGGCGGCGAGGTGGACTGCACCCTGGCCGATTCTAATATCGTCGCGGTCAACCGCCGCTATCTGCCCGAATTGACCATCGCCTTTGCCGCCTCCGAACCGCAATCTCTGGCATGGGCGCTGCCCAAGGGCGCAACGCGACTTCAGAAGCGCCTGAACCGGTGGTTGGAAAAGAAAAAGACCCGGGCCTTGATCGCTGAGGTCCTGCACCGCCACTACGGCCATGTGGACTTGTTCGACTATGTCGACACCAATGTCTTCCAGCGCCGGATCGAAAACCGTCTGCCGAAGTACCAAGAGCTGTTCGAGCAGGTGGCGACGGAGCACGGATTTCCCTGGACGCTGATCGCCGCTCAGGCCTACCAGGAGTCACACTGGGACCCGAAGGCGCAGAGCCCGACCGGGGTGCGCGGGCTGATGATGTTGACGCAGCGAACGGCCGATTCGTTGGGGATTGAAGATCGACTCGACCCGGCGCAGAGCATCGGCGGCGGCGCGCGCTACCTTCGGCGCATGCTCGAACGCCTGCCCGAGGAGATTCAGGAGGTCGATCGAACCTGGTTCGCCCTGGCGGCCTACAACGTCGGCATGGGGCACCTCAACGATGCGCGAACCCTCACCGCCCGACTCGGCCGGGATCCGGCTTCCTGGTACGACGTCGAGCGCACCCTGCCGTTGCTTTCCCAGCAGCACTATTTCAAACAGCTCAAGTACGGTTACGCCCGCGGTCTCGAGCCGGTGCGCTACGTACAACGGGTGCGAAACTACCAGGACATACTCGAGCACGCTCTGGACGAAGAGTATTGACGCTTCGATTTCGATCATGTGACTCAGCGCATCGACGCGGTGTCAAATAGCCAATCAACCCAACAATCCACTAACGGAAGCCAGTTTCATGGATACCTCCGCCAGCCTAGTAGCGGTCGCCTTGTTATTGATCGCAAACGGATTTTTCGTTGCCGCCGAGTTCGCCCTGGTGAAGGCTCGCAGCTTTCGGATCGAAAGCCTGGCCAATGAGGGCAGCGCCACAGCGCAGCTGACGGTCCGCATCCAGACCCGACTCGAGGCCTATCTCGCCGCCTGCCAACTCGGCATCACCATGGCCTCGCTCGGGCTGGGCTGGGTCGGCGAGCCGGCCGTGGCGGCGCTGCTGGAGCCGCTGTTCCACAGCCTCGGTGTGCCGGACGCCATGCTCCACACCACGGCCTTCATCGTCGGCTTTCTGATCTTCTCGTCCCTGCACATCGTCGTCGGCGAACAGGTGCCCAAGACTTTCGCCATCCGCAAGGCCGAACCGGTGTCGCTTTGGGTGGCCTATCCGCTGCACTTCTCCTATCTGGCCGTCTGGCCTTTGAACTGGCTGCTGAACAAGGCCTCCGGTTCGCTGTTGTCGCTGTTCGGTGTGCAGGAGGCCAGTCATGCCGACGTCTTCAGCGGCGAGGAGATCAAGGGCATGGTGGCGACGTCCCGGGAGCACGGCGAGATCCACCAGGATCAGGCCGACATGCTGCACAACCTGTTCGAGTTCGATCAGCGCCAGGTCAGCCGCGTCATGATCCCGCGCAACGCCGTGCACTGCCTCGACGTCAGCGCCTCCCCGGAACGGAACCTCGCAGTGATCAAGGACACCGAGCACTCGCGCTTTCCGGTGATCGACAGTGCCGACGGCGAGGCTATCGTCGGCATCCTGCTGGCCAAGGACATTCATCGCGCTCTGCTGTCCGGTGAGGCCGAGCCCTGGCGCGAGCTGCAGCGTTTTGCCCGCGAACCGCTGATCGTGCCCGAGTCGCAGCGGGTGTCGAAGCTGTTCGAGCTGATGCGCCTGAAGCGCGCGCACATGGCCTTCGTGATCGACGAGTACGGCGACTTCGTCGGTCTGGTCACACTGGAGGACCTGCTCGAAGAGATCGTCGGCGAGATCCACGACGAGACCGACGACGACAACCCCTCGTTCATTATCGAGCAGGTCGGAGAGAACCGCTGGGAGGTCGATGGGCTGATATCGCTGGGCGACCTGGCGAGAATCACTGGACTGGTAGTGCCCGCCGAACTCGACGCCAACACCCTCTCGGGCCTGTTCATGGAGCGCCTGGCGCGGATGCCGGAGCTCGGCGACGAGATCCTGGAGGGTGACTACCGGATGCGGGTGCTGAGCCTTGAAGACCGACGAGTGGGAAGCACCTCGATCGAGCGGGTCCAGGCGCTCGATCCCCATGCGGAACCCGCCGCCGGCGACGATCAGCCGCAGGAGTCGGCCGCCGAGTCGGATTCGAAGTCCTCATGACCGACACCTGTTCGCGCAACTGGGAGTAACTGGTGGAATCTGTCGCTGAACTTTCCGGTAACGAGTTCGTCGTCTGGGCGCTGGCCGATCTCGGCGCCGGGCGCATGGACGAGTTGCGCGATGCGCTGGCGGAGATGCACCCGGCGGAGGTCGCGGACCTGCTCGAGGCCATGCCGCCGGAGCAACGGGCGGCCCTGTGGGAGACCGTGCCGCCGGACCAGAAAGGCGAGATCCTGCCTTATCTGCACGATGAGGCCCGGGGCAGCATCATCGTCGAGATGGACGACGCCGAGCTGGTCGCCGCGGCCGAGCGCATGGACGTCGAGGATCTGGCCGAGGTCATCGAGGAACTCCCGCAGGACCTTACCGAAACGATCCTCGAATCGCTCGACAGGGACCATCGCGCCCGTCTGGAGGCGGTGCTCGGCTACGGTGACGGCACCGCCGGACGTCTGATGAGCGCCGATGTGCTCAGTGTGCGGCCGAACGTGTGCCTGGCCGTCGTGCTGCGCTGGCTGCGCCGCCACGCCAGCCTGCCGCCGCATACCGATGCCCTGATGGTGATCGACAGCGCCGGCGCCTATCTCGGCAAGCTGCCGATCGCGGCGATTGTCACCGGCGAGCCCGACGACCTGGTCGAATCGGTTATGGAGCCGACCGCCGAGGTCGTGCGGGCGACGGCGAACGAGCACGAGGTGGCCGCACTGTTCGATCGCCGCGACCTGATCTCGGTAGCGGTGCTGGACGACGCGGGACAGCTGCTCGGCCGGATCACGATCGACGACGTGGTCGACATCATCCGCGAAGAGGCCGACCACGCCCTGCTGAAGAGCGCCGGTCTCGACGAGGAAGAGGATCTGTTTGCGCCGGTGCTGCCGAGCGCCAAACGACGCGGTGTGTGGCTGGGGATCAACCTGGTCACGGTATTCCTGGCCGCCTGGGTGATCGGCCGCTTCGAAGAGGCGTTGGACAAGATCGTCGCGCTGGCGGTGCTGATGCCGGTCGTCGCCAGCATGGGCGGCATCGCCGGCAGTCAGACCCTGACCTTGACCATCCGCGGCATGGCCCTGGACCAGATCGCCAGCGCCAACGTGCGCTGGCTGACCTTGAAGGAGTTGGCCGTCGGTGCTCTGAACGGCGTGGTCTGGGCGCTGGTGGTGGCGTTGGTGTCATACCTCTGGTTTCGCGACCCCGGTATCTCCGCGGTGATCGCCGTGGCCATGGTCCTGAATCTGCTCGCCGCCGCCCTCTCGGGTGTTGCCGTGCCTTTGGTCCTGAAACGCATGGGCATAGATCCCGCCCTGTCCGGCGCAGTGATCCTGACAACCGTGACCGACGTGATCGGCTTTCTGAGTTTTCTCGGACTGGCCTCGATGTTCCTGTTGTGAGCGGATCAATCCAACTCGGAGTACGACCGCAGGATCTGTTCGATCAGTTCCGTGCGCGTGCCGCGCACCGGGTATACCGCATAGGCCGGGTACTTGATCGGCGGCGCCCCCTCGACCCGATGCAGCCGGCCGTCGGCCATTTCCGTATCGATCATGTGCAGCGGCAGGTAGGCGCTCCCGCCCAGGGCCTGCAGATAGGCGATCGCCATCTTGGCCGTCGATAGACGCGTCCGTGGTTCCGGCGCATCCGGAAACAGGCGCCGATGGGTCAGGGCGTGCGCCAGTCCCCAGTCGACCATCAGATATCCCTCGCCCAGAGCCTCATCGACGCTCAGTTCGGAGCGCCCGGCGACCAGGCAAAGATTCACCGTCGCGACCTGCTTGATGTGCAGCACGTCCAACTGCGCCGGTTCGAGCATGAAGGCGACATCCAGCACACCGTCGAGCAGCCGCCGGGTCAACACCTCCGGGGAATGCGACTCGGCGATCACTGCCATACCCGGGTGCTCGACGCGCAGGCGATGCAGCCAATCCTGCAGAAAGACCTCCCACAGCCTGAGGCTGCCACCGAAAGACAGTTGCACGTTCGCCCCGCCGACGCTGACGTCCTGGCGTGCCTTGCGCCAGGCCGCGATCATCAGCTCGGCATGTCGCACCAGCCGATTGCCCTCGGGCGTCAGGCGGATATCGCGCTTGAGGCGATCGAACAGCCGCACCCCGAGGATCGATTCGAGCAGCTTGATTCGAGCGCTGACCGCCGCCTGAGTCAGGTGCAGGGCCTCGGCCGCCTGACCGAAGTGCCGGAGGCGCGTGACCTCGAGAAAAGTCCGTAGAAGTTCCAGATCCATGACCAGATAATAATAAATATTATTTTTCAAAGTGACAATATTATATTGTTAGATTTGTTATTAGAATCTCCTTACTATTTCGCGGTTTTGTGGTCATGCGGAGACGCGAAAATGGACAATTCAATACAAGAACAGAAGCTTAAGCCCCTCTCCGACGAGCAGTTGGTCGCCCTGTTTCAAGCGCGCGACGAAGAACACGCCGCCGCTTACGCAGAACTGGTCCATCGCCACCAGCCAAACCTGTTCCGGCGCTGTCGGGCACGCCTGGGGAACGCCGCGGACGCCGATGAAGCGGTCCAGGAATCGCTGCTGCGCGCCTTTCGCGGCCTGCATCGCTTTCGTCGCGATTCATGCTTTCGCACCTGGTTGTTCTCGATCGCTGACAATCAGTGCAACACTCTGCATGTCCGCCGCTCGCGCCACGTTCTGACCGACCACGTGCGGGCAATGATCGAACTGCAGCAGGAATTGCGCAGCAGCCATCGCATCGACAATGATGACGATCTGGGTAAAACAGGTGCGTGAGGTTCTGGCCGAATTGCCCAGTCAGGCCAGCGAGGTCCTGATGCTGCGTTTCTATAGCGAGCTGGGATTGGAGGACATCGCCGCGACCCTGGGGATCGGCCTGAGCGCGGCCAAGATGCGCCTTTACCGGGCGATTGCGCAATTCGAAGCAAAGTATCTTGCGACCATGGGGCCGGCAATCTAATTCAGCCAGACTAGGATGTGACCTGGCGGACCGGTAACGAGTCCATGGTGTATCTATTTCGTTCGAACTGAGAAGGAAAGGAGGGGACCCTAATGAAGATTGCTATTCTTTCGCGCAACCCGAAGCTCTACTCGACGCGCCGCCTGGTCGAGGCGGCCGAGCGCAAGCGGCCACGAAGTGCGGGTGCTCGACGTGCTGCGCTGCTACATGAACATCACCTCGCATCGTCCCAGCATCCACTACAAGGGCGAGGACCTGACCGGACTTCGACGCGGTGATCCCGCGTATCGGTGCGTCGGTGACCTTCTACGGCACCGCGGTGCTGCGCCAGTTCGAGATGATGGGCGTGTTTCCGCTCAACGAGTCGGTGGCCATCACGCGCTCGCGGGACAAGCTGCGCTCCCTGCAGCTGCTGTCGCGCAAGGGCATCGGCCTGCCGGTCACCGGCTTCGCGCACAAGCCGGACGACATCCAGGACCTGATCAAGATGGTCGGCGGCGCGCCGCTGGTGATCAAGCTGCTCGAAGGCACCCAGGGCATCGGCGTGGTGCTGGCCGAGACCCACAAGGCGGCGGAAAGCGTGATCGAGGCCTTCATGGGACTGAAGGCCAACATCCTGGTGCAGGAATTCATCAAGGAAGCCGGCGGGGCGGATATCCGCTGCTTTGTCGTCGGCGACAAGGTGGTGGCGGCCATGAAGCGCCAGGGCAAGGAAGGCGAGTTTCGCTCCAACCTGCACCGCGGCGGATCGGCCAGCCTGATCCGCATCACCCCGGAGGAGCGTTCCACCGCGGTGCGCGCCGCCAAGACCATGGGCCTGAACGTGGCCGGCGTCGATCTGTCTGCGCTCCAACCATGGGCCGGTGGTCATGGAGGTCAACTCCTCGCCGGGACTCGAGGGGATCGAGAACGCGACCGGAAAAGACATCGCCGGCATGCAGATTCAATTCATCGAAAAGCTGCTCGCCGAACGGCGCGAGGGCAGCAACCTGACCAAGACCCGAGGCAAGGGCTGATTTCTATGCGGCCACCGTTTCGAATCGCCGGCCAGGAGGTCGCGCGCGGGTCTCGGGCCCTGATCGACGTCCCGATGCCGAAGCTCAGCTCGCACACCAGTCTCAGCATGCCGGTGCACGTGGTGCATGGTAAGACCGACGGTCCCTGTCTGTTCGTCAGCGCGGCGATCCACGGCGACGAGCTCAACGGCATCGAGATCATCCGCCGGGTGCTGGCCACCAAGTCCGTGGCAAGAATCAAGGGCACGCTGGTCGCGGTACCGGTCGTCAACGCCTATGGCTTGATCCACGAGAGCCGCTACCTGCCGGACCGCCGGGATCTGAACCGCTCCTTTCCCGGATCGGACCACGGATCTTTGGCGGCGCGCCTGGCGCACCTGTTCATGGAGGAAATCGTCAAACGCTGCAGTCACGGGATCGACCTGCACACCGGGGCGATTCACCGCACCAATCTGCCGCAGATCCGCGCCAATCTGGATGACGAGGAGACCGCGCGTCTGGCTCGAAGTTTTGGTGTCCCTGTGTTGCTCAACGCCTCCTTGCGCGATGGTTCCTTACGCGCCGCCGCCGGCGAATTCGGCATTCCGATGTTGTTGTACGAGGCCGGTGAGGCGCTGCGCTTCGATGAGCTGTCCATCCGAGCCGGGGTGGCCGGCGTCATCAATGTGATGCGCGCGCTGAGCATGCTGCCGCCAAGCAAGCGTCGCTCGAGCAGTACCCGTGAACCCTTCGTGGCGCGCCGAAGCAATTGGGTCCGAACCCCCGAGAGCGGCATGCTGGTCACGGTCGTCGCCCTGGGCGCGCGAGTCTCAAAAGACGACGTTCTGGGTTACATCGACGACCCCTACAGCGGCACACGGCATTCCATTCACTCCAATGCCGAGGGGGTGGTCATCGGTCGTCTGGAACTGCCATTGGTGCACGAGGGCGATGCGGTGTACCACATCGCCCGCTTCAAGGACGACATCGGCCACGTCGCCGATGAGGTCGAAGGCTTTCACATGGACCATACCGACGACGTTCTCATGAGCTGAGCCAGAAGGGCCATTCTTCAGGCCAGTAAGCGCTCGAGTTCTCCCAACTCTCGAGCGAGCGGGGCGCGTCCGATCACGAGCGACCGCATCTCACGATAACAATCTCAAGCCGGGACGAATGTGTTGAGCTGATCGATCAACATCCGCAAGCGCCCGAAGCTGCTCTGATTGAAATCCAACACCAGGCGATGGGTGTCTGCAGGTTCATCGTCCAACGGAATCCGCTGATCGCTTTCCGTCGGTAAGCCGATGCTGCCGTTCGGGACGAGCAGGTCGGCGAACGAAGTCCTCAGTTCCTCGAGTTGGGCTGCGTCCGGGAGGCGTCTGAGGCGCAGATGCAGACGCTTACCGACATAGCGCAGGCTGTGATAGTTGCGATAGAAACCGGCGATCTCTTCCGCGGCCTGTTCGGCGTCATCCACCGGGCGGAGCAGGGCGCGATCGCTGCCACTGATATAGCCTCTTGCCAACAGTTCCTGATCGAAAAACTCCAGGACCTCGCGCCAATAGCTTCCGCCGGGAACATCGACCAGAACCAAGGGAATCGGATAGCGTTTGCCCGTCTGCAGCAGCGTCAGCACCTCCATGGCCTCGTCCAGGGTGCCAAAGCCGCCGGGGAACAGCGCGACGGCGTCGGTCTCCTTGATGAAAGCGACCTTGCGATTGAAGAAGTACTTGTAATTGATCAGGCGAGGGTTGTCGGCAAGCACCTGGTTGGGCATCTGTTCGAACGGGAGTTGTATATTGACTCCGAAGGAGTTGTCCGACCCGGCACCCTCATTCGCCGCCTGCATGATGCCGCCGCCGGCACCGGTGATAACCATGAACTGGCGTTGCGCCAGCGCCCGGCCAAGATCCCGGGCCATCGCATAGACCGGCTCGGATTTCGCGGTGCGGGCCGATCCGAAAACGGTGACTTTGCGCTTATTCCGGTACGGGCCGAAGATCTTGTTCGTGAAGCGCATCTCCTTGAGCGTGGTATTGATGAGTTTCAGATCGGCGTCCGAGCGCGCGTCCTGGCCCGCCTTGAGCGTGGCGATGATCATCTGTCGGACCAGATCCGGGCGGCGCACCCCGCCAGCCAACGCGATCATCTGGTAGATCAAGTCGTCTATCGGGCCATTGTGTTCTCTAAAAGACAGGGTCATCTGAATTCGTAGGCATCGTCGATGGGATGAAGGCTTGGGCCGATGAGGATATAGCGTTGTGCCAGAACATCAAGCCAACTCTTGTCACTCCCGTTCGGTGGCCCGACTGGCATCCGGCGATGCGCTACTGACTCCAATTACCCCGATTTTTAGGTCGGATCGAACAGCAGATGTCCAGCGCCTCCGGCTTGTATTCTTCAGCGCCGTATCCCAATCTATGAGGAGTGTGAGGGGCAAACCTATGAAGCAACTACAAAGGCTGCCCGGTTCCCGTACCGAGCCACCTGGCATGGAACGCGCGATCTGGCTGCGACTGCCGAGGGCGCTGATCGCGGTGACGATCGTACCGATCTTATTTGTCGTGCTCGTCAATCTCTTTCCCCCGGAAGGGAACTCTGAGATCGTCAACAAACATCTCAAGTTTGCCGACATCATGGCGATATCGCTCGCCGTCACCGGCTGGACCGCCGTATTGACACTGGCTCTAGGCTGTTTCGTCGTCAGAGTGATGAAGGGCCCAGCCTATGTCGCGGATCGCTATGACCTGATCGATAGTAACCGGCCAAAAACCGAACATTCCGAACATTGCGAAGACTGAGATCCGACCCTGCGATCACATCCGCCTGATCGGCTCCGATCTGCTCCATGGCGGCCCGGCGCAAAAACCCTAACCACGTTAGGACCACCGCTCGAATCAGTAGCCGAAGGGCTTCCCGCGTGACGCGGCCTCCGAGTCGGAGTCACTCCACACGGGGAGCTTCGAGGGCATGGTCTTCGGTCACGGCCTCGGGTCACAGCTGTAACTGTTGAAGCGCACCGCCGGATGTTGGACGCCGAACACTGCCTGATCGCCCTGAAGGCGTTTCCGCTCGCGGAACAACTCGGCAAGCCGGTCGACGAAGACGAGATCGCCAAGGTTCAGGGCTTCTATGCCAAGCACGGCTTTCAGCCGGCCGGCGGGGACTTCATGGTCAAGGACGCACGCCTTTGTGTGGCGATGAAAAGGCGCCTGCGGAGGCATAGTCATAGTTCGCATAATGTATATTATGTTAAATCGCATACGTCCCAGAACTACGGTCCGCGAACCCTGTGGTCTTATAGCACCTAAGCTAGGTGGATCGGCTGCCCGGGCTGAGGCGCGATCTTCTGGCCTGGTTGGCAAGCACCGACGTGCATCCGCTGATTGCCAGTTCGGTCTTCCATTGCTGTTGATGCGATGGCGGCCGGCAATGGCCGATTTGCATAACGTGTCGCCGCCTGTGTGGCGCGTGGCGATCACGCGATTCCCAAAGATGATCTGCGACTGCATCAGTCCGCCTCGAAATTTCGTGTGACCGAAACAGGCGGATAACCAAACACTGAATGATCGAACTAACGATTGTGGCGCGCCGAATTTCTGTCAAGGACCGCCAGAATCAGTTCATCCCGGACCAACGCAGACCTTACTCGGTGATCCGAACTGCGTTCCGTCGGAGTGAATCGACTACGCGAGATGTGACGTATCGTGTCGCTATTGAACGAATCTTTTACATTCGCCACCATCGTAGTCGATTCCGGCTTGGTGTCTTGGGGCCAGGCCACGGCCGTATCCTTGAGTCGACTCGAGGCCAAGCCGGTCCAACCGAGCGCCTCAGAACCCGCCGAGTTGTCCATGCTAAGCAATTCAATAATTTGTAGTTTTCCAGATGGCAAAGAATCCGGCGTGAAGATTCGGAGGGGAAGTCCGTCCTTGCCGGCAGGCCTTGCGGCAGGATCCGCAACACAGCATTCCGGTCGAATGGCACAGGCGATGCATGAGAACTGACAAGGCCAGAACTGCAAGCGATGCAGATTCGGAGGAACAGGACGATGACCCGTGTCACCCTGCAAACCGTGACCGCCGCCGAGGCGCTTGAGAGGTCTGAGCGTGAACGACGCACCCAGGGCATCCTCAGCCAGCAGCTCTTGAGGCGGCAGAATCTCGCCTATGCCGGAACCGCTGGCGTCAGCCGCAACAACCGCGACGCCGGATTTTCCCCTGCTTATTACGATAGCCGCAGTGGTGAAGCTGTCCTCTCGCGCTTTGCCAACGGTCAGCCTGCCCCGGTCCATCTGCTGGAGGGCCTACCGAAAACCTGGATACTGAGGCGCAACAAGCAGGGTCAGGTGATCAAAGCGCGCCCGGGTGTGGTCGCGGGTTTCATGCGCGAGGGCGTGTTCTATACGCGCGAACAAGCGACGCAGGCCATCAGCGACTGATCGTCCTGATCGTCGCGCCACTCAACTCGCCGGCAGCTCTGTCGGCCGGGCAACACCGACGCACACTGCGACCGCCAAGTACCCGCATGACGACCGATCGATATTATTCACGAGTCGCACGTCGGATCCTGTCGTCCATGTCCGATCTTTGCACCTCGACGTCTTTAGCGACGCTTCGCGCCGTCTCCAACGCCTGGGTCTGACTCTTCCAAACATGGTTACGTTCGGCCCTGGCCGATTGTTCCGGTTCCTTGTCACCACATCCCGACAGCAGCAGGACCGCACAGCCGCTCAGCAGCATCATTCGAATCGATTGCACACTTTCTCTCCTGAGATCTGAGTATCCAACCCAAACCCGACTACCGCGGCCATGGACTTGCCGGGCACCCGTGTCTGAGCCAAGACTAGCCGCGCGACCGCGGCTCCGATGTAAAAAACTCTGTTGCGTATCATCGGCGCACCCAAACAAAACTTGTCCCACGGAGAGCGACCCGATCTCCGGTCACTCGGGCGCCATAACATACTCGACTCCAATTGCAGGACGGAGCACCAGCTTCTCGCGCCAGTGTCGGATTATCCGACGCGCACTGCATATCCGAGGTCTTGCCGCCGGCCCGATCAGTGCCGGCGACGTTTTTGTCGCGTTCGCTTGAGTCGGCGCTCACGTGCGGAACCAATCGCTCCCTTGACCTCGCTGAGCGCTATCGAACTAACCGCATGGCCCACCATGATCATCGGCCGGAATCGAATCCGGCGTACTGGCTGTCTTCGTGACGGATGTGATCGAGCAGGATGTCACGGATCGTCAGACCGATCCGAAACCGTTCTGAATCCGGCATTTCGTCGATCAGCGTCCGCGCCAGTTCGTCGAGCCGCTCGAGGATGGCGGCATGGCTTTGTGTATGTCGGTCGCGATCCGGATACTGCCACTGCCTGAACAGGCGCTGCTCGTGCTCGAAGTGGGTCGAGGTATCGCGGATCAGGGCGTGCAGGACGGGACGCAGCTCGGCACTCGGCAGGCCTGCACAGATGCGCGCATTCAGTTCGTTGACGTGATCGACGAAGGCGTGGTGTTCGGCATCGATGGCCGGGATGGCGATCCGTAAGCGATCGTCCCACTCAACACGCCAGAACTTACCCGGTGAAGGGTCGTGCTTGGGGCGGTCCTTGGTCGAGTCCGCATCCGTGTCCATTAGACTGCACCAATCGTTCGGGTTAATCGGGCCTGTGGTGTGACGGCATAGTCTCGCCGACGGCGCGAAGACTGCCGGGAATCGTGTACCCACCGGCCAGGGCGGATCGGTCGCGACAAGCACCGTGACCGCGGTCGGCGTCTGCATCTCAGGCTCCCTGCGCTGCGCACCGGTTGGTTACCCAAGTATAGTCAAGGTCGCCGTCGCGCCGACAGGGCTCATCTCCGGCCTGACATTTGGCAAGTCGGGCGGTAGCTCTTGACGGTAGCCTGCTCTGACTTAAACCGCATCTGCCTGTGAGACCTGTTCTATGAAGAATTCGACCCCGTCCCGTTGGCGCGTCCTGTGGGTCATCCCACCGCTGGCAATCGGCATTCTCGTCCTGCTCGTGGCGCGCGGCGGCAAGCAGCCCCCGGCGGAGGCGCAGCACGGCGAGCCCAGCCGCGCCGTACGCATCATCGAGGCGCCGCAACTGGATTTCTCCCCCAGGGCCGAAGGCTATGGCACGGTGCAACCGGCCCAGGTGTGGACCGCGGTCGCCCAGGTCAGCGGCCGGGTCATCGAGATGCATCCCAAACTGCGCGACGGCGAGCTGCTGCCGGCCGGTACGGTGCTGTTCCTGATCGATCCGGTCGATTACGAACTGAACCTCGCCCAGGCCGAGGCATCGCTGGCCGAACTCGAGGTTCAGCGACAGAACGCCGAGGCGTCGCTGGAGATCGAGCAACGCAATCTGGCGCTCGCCGGCCGCGAATTGACACGCATCAGCAAGCTCGCCGAGAAGGGCACGACCTCGCAGAGCAGCGCCGACGAGGCCGAGCGCGGCGTGCTCACCCGCCGAGTCGCGGTGCAGAACCTGGAAAACACCCTGGCCCTGATCCCGACGCAGCGCCGCCTGCTCGATGCCCGGCGCGCCCAGGCCGAACGAGATCTCGCCAATACCCGAGTCAGCGCACCTTTCAATATGCGGGTCGCGGGTCTGGCGATCGAGGCCGATCAGTTCGTCAGCAAGGGCCAGAACCTGTTCCAGGGCGATGCGACCGACCGGGTCGAGATCACCGCCCAGATCGCCCTGTCGTCGCTGCGCAATCTGTTCATCGGTCGTGCCAACGGCCCCACCAGCCTCGCCGACCTGAACACCAATCTGTCCGAGTTCACCGGCTTCAAACCGCGAGTGCGGCTGGACATGGGCGGTCACGTCGCCGAGTGGCAGGCCGAGTTCGTCCGCTTCAGCGACAATGTCGATGCAGAGACCCGAACCATGGGCGTGGTGGTAGCGGTGGACGACCCGCTCGGCAAGATCGAGCCCGGTTATCGCCCACCCCTGTCCAAGGGCATGTTCGTGCAGGTCATCGTGCGCGGCCACACCCAGCCTCAGCGGATCGTCCTGCCGCGCGAGGCCATCCGCGCCGGTAGGGTGTACACGGTCGACGCCGAGCAACGCCTGCGCAGCCGCCAGGTCGAGGTCCTGTACAGCCAGGGTAGGTTGAGCGTGATCGGCAGCGGCGTCCAGCCCGGCGAGCAGATCGTCGTCTCCGACCTGGTGCCGGCGGTCGACGGCATGTTGCTGCAGCCCGAGGTCGACGCCGAATTGCAGCAGGCTCTGCGTGCCGCCGCCGGGGGTGAGGCGTGATCGAGTGGTTCGCCCGGCATCCCACGGCGGCCAACCTGACCATGGCCGCCATCATGATTCTCGGCCTGGTGGCCCTGCCCGACCTCAGGCGCGAGACCTTTCCCGAGATCAAGAACGACAAGGTCGAGATCCGCGTCGTCTACAAGGGTGCGACCACCGACGAGGTCGAGGACGCCATCTGCCGGCGACTGGAAGATGCCCTGGAGCGCATTACCGATCTGGACGAGATGCGCTGCGAAGCCCGCGAGGGCCTGGGCACGGCCACCGCGGTCATGCGTGAGGGCGCGAGCATGATGCGCTTTCTCGACGACCTGAACTCCGAGGTCGACACGATCAACGACTTCCCCGAGCAGGCCGAACCGCCGGTGATCGAAGAGCTCGGACGAACCGATGCCGTCGTCTCGGTCGCCATCACCGGGCCCGAAGACCCGGTCGTGCTCAAGGCCTATGCCGAGGACGTCAAGGCCCGGTTGCAGGGTCTGGCGCAGGTGGCCAATGTCGAGATCACCGGTTTCTCCGAGCATCAGATCCGCATCGAGGTGCCGGCCTGGCGGCTGCGCCGCTTCGGCCTGTCGGCGTCGGAGATCGCCGAGTCGATCCAGCGCCAGAGCGTCGGCATGCCCGCCGGCCGTCTGGAGAGCGACAGCGAGGACGTACTGCTGCGTTTCGACGATCAGCGCCAGACGGTCGAGGAATTCAAAGACCTGGTGGTAATCTCCGGCGCCAGTGGGGCGGCGATCCGACTGGGCGAGATCGCCAGCATCCGCGACCGATTCGATCGCGACGAGGAACAGGTGCGGTTCAACGGCAAACGCGCGGCCATGCTCAACGTCACCAAGACGCGCGCCCAGGACATCCTCGAGTCCTTTCAAGCCGTCTCCGAGTTCGTGCGTCTGGAAAACGAACATGCCTCCGCCGGGATCCAGTTGACCCTGACGCAGGACCGCTCCTCGGTGGTTCAGGACCGCCTGAACATGCTGGTGCGCAACGGCCTCCAGGGCCTGGGTCTGGTGTTCCTGGTGTTGTGGCTGTTCTTCAGCTTCCGATACAGCTTCTGGGTCACCATGGGCCTGCCGGTATCCTTCCTCGGCGCCCTGTTCATCCTGCCGTTGATGGGTATGACCATCAACATGTTCTCCATGGTTGGGCTGCTGATCGGGATCGGTCTGTTGATGGACGACGCCATCGTCATCGCCGAGAACATCGCCGCCCGGCTGGCCAAGGGCGATCGGGCCATGCAAGCGGCGATCGTCGGGGTACGCCAGGTGCTGCCCGGGATCGCCTCCTCGTTCGCGACGACCTTGCTGATCTTCGGCTCGCTGGCCTTCATCACCGGTGAGATCGGACAGATCCTGCGCATCCTGCCAATCGTTTTGATCCTGGTGCTGTCGGTCAGTCTGATCGAGGCCTTCCTGATCCTGCCCAGCCACCTGGGCCATTCGGTCAGCCACATGTCCGGTCGCGAGCCGTCGAGGTTCCGTGCCGCGTTCGAGCGGGGCTTCGACCGGGTTCGCGACCAATACTTCGGTCCGCTGCTCGACCGGGCCATCGAGCATCGCTATCTGACCATCGGCGTGGTGCTGATGTTGTTTCTGTTCGCGATCGCCGTGCCGGCCAGCGGCAAGCTCAAGTTCGTCGGCTTCCCCGACATCGACGGCGATATCGTCGAGGCCCGCATCCTGCTGCCGCAAGGCACCCCACTGGGCCGCACCGAAGCCATACTGGCGCGAATCGAACAGTCGTTGCAGCGCACCAATGCGCGTTTCACGCCCGAGCAACCCGGCGGACAGGGCCTGGTACGCAACGTGACGGTGATCTACGGCCAGAACCCGGACGCCTTCGAGACCGGTCCGCACGTTGCACGGATGGTGGTCGATCTGCTCGGCGCCGAGATCCGCAGCACCTCGATCGACGAGTTTCGCGACACCTGGCGCGCCGAGGTCGGTACCCTGACCGATGTCATCGCCCTCAAGTTCAGCGAGCCGACCATCGGGCCCGGTGGACGGCCGATCGATATTCGTCTGCTCGGCGACGATCTGCAGCGCCTGAAAGCGGCCTCGGCGGAACTGCGGGCCTGGTTGCATCGATACGCCGGCGTGACCGATCTGAGTGACGACCTGCGCCCCGGCAAGCGTGAGTACCGGCTGCACCTGAAGGACTCGCGCCGGCGTGCTCGGACTCAATGCCAGCGGCGTCGCCAACCAGGTGCGAACCGCCTTTCAGGGTATGAAGATCGATGAGTTCCCGCTCGGACCGGAGACCTACGAGGTGGACCTGCGCCTGTCGGCCGACGATCGAGTCTCCGTGGACGATCTGGAGCAACTCACCGTCATCGGCCCCAAGGGTGGCCTGATCCCCTTGCCGGTGGTCGCCGAGATCGAAGAACTGCGCGGCTGGGCACGGATCCATCGCATCGACGGCCGGCGCGCGGTCACCGTCCAGGGCGATGTGCAGCGCGACCTGGCCAATGCCCAGGAATTGCTGGGTCTCGCCCAGCGCGAGATCTTCCCGGAACTCTTGGCCAAGTACCCGGAGCTGCGGATCGACATCCAGGGTGAGAGCAACGAGTCGGCCAAGACCGGCAAGTCCATCGTGCGCAATGTCCTGCTCGGGCTGATCGGCGTCTACATGCTGCTGGCGCTGCAGTTCCGCGGTTATCTCGCCCCGGTCACGGTGATGTCGGTCATCCCCACCGCGCTGATCGGCGTGGTGTTCGGCCATTTGGCCCTGGGCCTGGACCTGACCATGCCGAGCATGGTCGGCATGGCCTCGCTGTTCGGCGTGGTGGTCAACGACTCGATTCTGCTGGTGGTGTTCATCCGCGAGGCCCGAGCACAAGGGGTGCCGGTGACGGGCGCCGCCAGACAGGCGGGCCGTGCACGATTTCGGCCCATCCTGCTGACCTCGATCACCACCATTGCCGGCCTGGCGCCGTTGTTGCTGGAGACCAGCCTGCAGGCTCAGATTCTGATACCGCTGGCGGCGAGCCTGGCCTTCGGTCTGACCTCGGCAACCGTCGTTGCGCTGTTCCTGGTGCCGGTCATCTACTGTGTGCTCGATGACTTCAATGCGCTCGGAGAGCTGGCCGCGAAGGCCGAGGGAGAGGCGGAACCTTCGAGGCCGCCCATCGTCTAGCCCGCATGTCTCAGAGCGCCGTGACGAGACGCACGAAGGCAAACTGGGCCGGCGGTACCGCTCAGGCCTACGGTCTCGGCCGCGACAGTCCTTCCACCTGGGCACCCAAGACCTCCACCAGGGCCTCGGTCTCGATCGACTCGGTCAGATTGATGTCGAACAAGCCCTCGATCTCTCGCACCTGGTCGGTCATGGAGACCGCCATCTCGAACAAGGCCTGCGTGTCCACGCCGAGCAACAGACCGAGTCGCTGACAATCCTCGAGCAGCGCGTTCTGATCACCCGGCGACACCCACAGATCGGCCATCAGGCTGGACGCGGCGGTGGCGCGCAGGAACGGCTGCATAGCTGGCTCGGCCGTGCTGTCCTCCGGATTGTGACTGGCGGCAACCGCGTACACGATACGCGGCGGCATGCGCCACTGATCGAGCAGCCAGGCACCGATCCGGGCATGATCGGTATGCAGCTTGCGTTGTTCGATCGCAACGACGCGGCGATGGTCCTTCTGTTCGGCCAGGTCCATCACATAGGTGCCGGGGAAGACCCGATGAATCACCAACATGCCGATGTCCTGCAACAAGGAGGCGAGGAACAAGGGCTCGGCCTCGCCGCGAACGATGTTCTTGCCGATCAGACGGGCGGCGGCGGCACTGATCAGCGACCGGCGCCAGAAGTGTTCGTGGTCCAGACCGCGCAGCGGATCCTTCAACAGCACCGGGACCAGGGTGATTGCAAGCGCCAGCGACAGGGTGCCATTGAAGCCGAGAAAGATCACCGCATCGCGCAAGATCTCGACCGGTATCCTGCGGCCATAGTAGGCGGAATTGGCTCGGCGCATGACACGCGCAGCGGTAGCCGGATCCTTCTCGACCAAGGCCAGCAGCTCAGAAATGGTCGCATCCGGGTTCTGCGCCAGTTCGATCAATCTCAGCGCGATCGACGGCAGGGTCGGCAGCCGATCGCTATAGCTCAGTTTTTCGGCCAATGCGGAATCGAGCGAAATGATCGAACCGGAGATCGGCATATCAGCGGCTCTCCGGCCCTTCGTTCGAGTTGTTCGACATCGCAGCGCCCGGCTCGGGAGCGAAGACCTGCCGGATCAATTCCATCTGCTCATCGGGCAGGGGCCGCAGCGTCGACAACGAAGCCGGGGGTTCGGCGGTGGGTTTCGGCAAGTGCTTGGACAGCGCCTCGATCAATCGCGGGTTGATCTCGCCATTGCTGACGGGCGATTCCGTGTCCTGTGACGGCGCGCCCGCTTGGCTGTCCGACCCACCGGTGATCATCGACTCGGCCGGCTGCGCGTCCTTCGCGGTCTGGATCGGACTGATCGCCCGGACGTAGAAAAACACCGCGATCGCCAGCAAGATCAGGACCAGCAGGGTCGACAGGTAGCGGGTGCGCGAGCTGCGGGCTGGCCTGTTCGAGGGATTAGGCGACGGCGGAATCGATTCGACCGGCGCCACGGCGGCCCGACCGGCATTGCCAAGAGATTCGCCCGACGGCATGTCGGTCGATTCCGCCTCACTGGGCGGCGCCTCTGCAGCCCGGTCTGCCCCGGCTCCGAGCAGGGAGTCGACCGCGTGCGGTTTGGACTCGGACGACAAGGCCGCTGCGGCAGAAGCCGCTGCGATGGCGATTCGTTCTTTCGCCTTGGCATCGATATCCGCGCCCTTAGCGGCCCGGGCGGGTGAGGCGCTCGATACCGCCTCCGTGGGCTCATCCAAGACGGCGGGGCCGGCGGTCGTCTCCTCACTCTGCTTAGTCGACGCCTCGATGTGCCCGGCCTGTGCGGCAGAAGCCGCTGCGATGGCGATCCGTTCTTTCGCCTTGGCATCGATATCCGCGCCCTTAGCGGCCCGGGCGGGTGAGGCGCTCGATGCCGCCGCCGTGGGCTGATCCGAGACGGGGGGATTGGCGGTCGTCTTCTTGCCCTTCTTGGTGGAGGCCTTGTCTTGCCCAGCCTGTTTCTTGCCGGCCTTGTTCTTGGCGGACTTCTTCTTCGGCTTCGGGGTCTCCTGCTGGGCTCCGGTCAGAGATTTTTTTTCCTTGTCAGACATAGGATTGCAGGACGGCCCGAATTGGTTTTCTACACCCGACTGATGCTAGCACAGCCGTGCTTCCCGGCCGATTGCTAATCTCATTCCTCGAGGCGCGAGACCAGATTGGCGTAGATCCAGGCGCGCTGTGTCTCGTGCCCTTCCGGCAGGACGCACAGCAGCCACTGTCCCTTGCGACCGATCACCCGGACTTGTTCGTCCTTTTCCAGCTTGGCGACGATCGCCGCATTGGTGCTGGCCTCGGCGCGTACATTGATCCGCTCACCGTTTATGCGGCCGTACCAGCCGAACCAGGGTTCGCCCAGCAGTTCGGGATGTTGGTCGATCAGCTCCGTGCCGACGTCGCCGATCAGGCGGCCGAGGATCTCTTGCGCATCCGCGTGGTCCTGGCGGGCCGCGGCGACGTACCAGCGCATCGCTTCGCCCATGTCTCGGTCGACCCCCTCGCCCATCGTGTAAGTCAAGGCGATGGCGAACTGGGCGTCGGCATGACCCTGTTCCGCGGCCTTTCGCCACCAGCTGACGGCGGTGTCCAGATTGACGTTCAGGCCATTGCCGTTGGCGTACAGCCAGCCGAGGTTGTATTGCGCCTCCGGGTCGCCGCGATCGGCGATCGGTTTCCACAGGCAGTAGGCCTCGGCATAGTTTCCTTCCAGCAGCGCCTCGGTACCCTTCTCTACCGTGCCGGCGATCGCCGCAGTCGCCGCCAGCCAAAGGATCAACGGACACGCTCTCAAGGCTTGGATCAAAGCTCCAGTGCTCCCAGCAACCGGCGAGCCGTCGCCATGCCGCCTTGCAGATGTCTTTCGATCACCTCCATGGTGATCGGACCGGTCTCCTTGCCCGCGGCCCAGTTCACCACCAGAGCACAGCAGGCGTAGCAGATGTTCAGTTCCCGGGCCAGGGCCGCCTCCGGCATGCCGGTCATGCCGACCAGATCGCATCCGTCGCGCTGCAGGCGTTGGATCTCCGCCGCGGTCTCCAGGCGCGGCCCCTGGGTGGCGCCGTAGGTGCCGCCAGGGGCCAGTTCAATGCCGGTCCGCTGACCCGCATCGAGTAAGGCCTGACGCAGTTCGAGGCAGTAGGGCTCGGTGAAGTCGATGTGGGTGACGAAGTTCAGGTCGGTGTCGAAGAAGGTGTGCTTGCGATCGCTGGTGTAGTCGATCAACTGGTCCGGGATACACAGCGTCGCCGGCGCCATGGTGATTCCGCCGACCGCTGCCATGCCGACGATCTTGTCGATACCGAGATGGTGAAACGCCCAGAGGTTGGCCCGGTAATTCACCTGGTGCGGAGGCAGGGTGTGGCCGGCACCGTGACGAGGAAGAAATACCACTGGCCGGCCGTCGAAGCTGCCAAAGGTGAACGGCGCCGAAGGTTCGCCGTACGGCGTCGGCACCACCTCCTGATGCTCGGTCTTCAGGGCCTGCAGGCGGGTCAGGCCGGAGCCGCCGATAATGCCGATTCTCTCCACGCTCAAGTCTCGCCGTCAATGATCGCGGGCGGCGTAGATGCCGGGTGCGTTACGCCAATAGCCCTTGTAATCCATCCCATAACCGAACACATAGCGATCCGGCACATCGAGCCCGACATAGTCGGCCTCGAAATCGACACCCCGTTCGTGCAGTTTCTGCACCAGGACCGCGCAGCGGACATCGGCGGCGCCTTGCGCACGACAATAGGCCACCACCGCTTCCAGGGTATAGCCCTCGTCGAGAATATCATCGACGACCAGCAGGGACTCGTCCCGCAGCGGCAGTTCGTGGTACTTCTTCCAATCAAGTTCGGTGCCGAAGGTCCGACCGCGGTAACGGCTGGCGTGCAGATAGTCGACGCGCAACGGAAAGCCCAGGCGGGTCATCAGCATGGCGGTCGGGACCAGACCGCCGTTCATCACGCAAATCAGAATGGGGTTTCGATCCGCCAGATCGGTGGTGATCTTGACCGCCATGCGGTCCACCGCCTGCTCGATCTGTTCAGGTGTGTAGATCCGCTCGGCGCTATCGAAGGCCTGCTGTGCCTGGTCCATATTCATGCGGCTTGTCCGATACGGGGTCAATCGAGTTGAAAGGACAGGGTCGAGTCCTCGGTGAGGCCCGAAATCAACGCCAGCGCATTGCGCCAGCGGGTCTGCTCGTGCAGGCGATCGAGATCATAGCGGTGCCTGCCGTGCAGGCGCACCAGACGCGACTGGCCGACCGGGTCGCTATGCTGCTTCAGCGCCTCGATCACCTGTATGGCCGCACCGCGCTCGTTGCACACCAGGGCGATATCGCAGCCGGCGGCGATCGCCGCCTCGGCCCGCTCGACCGCGCCACCGACCACCCCGGCGGCGGCCATGCTGAGGTCGTCGCTGAAGATCACGCCCTGGAAACCGAGCCGACGGCGCAGCACCTTCTTCAGCCAGAAGGGCGAAAAGCCGGCCGGCTGGGGATCGACCTCCGGGTAGATCACGTGAGCCGGCATGACACCGTCGATGCCGTTATCGATCAAGCGGCGAAACGGGACGATGTCCTCGTCCCAGAGCATGTCCAGCGTGCGTTCGTCGACCGGCAGCTCGGTGTGCGAGTCGGCGGCGATCCCGCCGTGACCGGGGAAGTGCTTGCCGATCGAGGCCATTCCCGCCGCCCTTGCCCCCTGCATCCAGGCGATGGCCAGCGCGGCCACCGCCTGCGGTTCGGCGGCGAAGGCGCGATCGCCGATCACCGAGCTGACACCGAAGTCCAGATCGAGCACCGGGGCGAAACTGAAATCGACGCCGCAGGCGCGCAGCTCAACCGCCATCAACCAAGCCGTCTCGCGCGCGGCATGTCGGGCGGCGGCGTGATTGTGATGGTAGCCGGCACCGAACCGGGCCGCCGCCGGCAGCTCGGTAAATCCTTCGCGGAAGCGCTGCACCCGGCCGCCTTCCTGATCGACCGCAACCAGCAGTTTAGGATCGCGAAGCTTATGAATCTCCTCGACCAGTCGATACAGCTGGCGAGGTGATTCGTAGTTGCGCGCGAACAGGATCACGCCACCGGTCGCCGGATGCCGCAGGATCTCCCGGTCTTCGGCCGACAGCTCCAGACCGTCGATGTCGAGCATGACGGGACCGTGACTCATGGTCCTGGACCGGCGCCGGCGGAATCAGTCATTTTTGGTTTTGCGATACATATCGAACGAGGAATCACGATGCGTAACACCTGGCTTTTTCTGCTTCTTGTCAGCCTGCTGCACAGCATACCGGCTTTTGCCGCCGACGAGGCAGCGGCCGCGGCGGCCGACATTGTGTACCACAAGCTGCGGCCGTCGATCGTCACCAATCTCAGCGGTGGCCCCAGTTACATCCGCTGCGACGTGCAGGTGCTGATCGAAGATGCCGACCGGGCCCAGGTCGTCGAACTGCATTCCCCGGCGCTGCGCCACGAAATGCTCATGTTGATCGCCGCTCGCGACGGCAAGGCTCTGTCAACGGCCGAGGGCAAGGAAGACCTGCGCCAGGAGGCGCTCGAGACCTTTCGCCGGATCATGCGCGAGCGCTCGGGCAAGAACACCATCGAAGACCTGTATTTCACCGCCTACTACGTGCGCTGAGCCGGACATCGAGCCGGTCGCGCAGCCGGTCGCCGAGCCGGTTGACCGCCAACACCACCAGACTCAGGGCAAACCCGGGCGCCAGCACCAGGTGCGGCGCCACCAGCATGTAGCGCACCCCGTCGCGGATCATACTGCCCCAGGAGGCCTGCGGCGGCTGGACACCCAGGCCGAGGAAGGACAGCCCGGCCTCTGCCACCACCACACTGGCTACCCCGAACGAGGCCTCGACCAGCAGCGGCGCGGCCATCAACGGCCAGACATGGCGTACGACGATTCGGCCGTGTCCTGCTCCGAGCGAGACCGCGGCCTGAACATGCTCGCTGTGGCGCAGCCCCAGCGCCTGCACGCGGGCCAGACGGGCGAAGCCGACCCAGCCCATTACCGCCAGCGCGAACAAGGTGTTCTCCAGCCCCGGGCCGAGCACCGCCGCCAGCGCGATCGCCAGCAGGATTCCCGGAAAGGCCAGGAAGACGTCGATCAGCCAGCTGACCAGCCGGTCGGTCCAGCCGCCGAAATACCCGGCGAGCGTACCGACCAGGATCCCGACCGACGCTGAAATGGCGATCACTGCCAGCGCCATGAACAGCGACACCCGGGCACCGAGCAGCAGTCGATCCAACACCGGCCGGCCGAGCTCGTCGGTGCCCAGCCAATGCTCGGCGTTCGGCGGCGCCAGCAGCACCGGCAGATCGATTCGGTAGGGATCGAGCGGCAGCAGCGGAATCGCCAGTGCGGCCAGCAGCCACAGTCCGAGCACGCCCAGGAGAAGCCGTGTCTCCCTCACGAGCGCCGCAACCGGGGGTCGATCAGGCGGTAGAGCTGATCCGTGCCCCGGTTGATCAACACATAGCTGCAGCTGACCAGCAGCACGCAGCCCTGCACCACGGGATAATCACGTTGCTGAATGGCCTCGATCAACAGTCGACCGATCCCGGGCCAGGCGAACACCGTTTCGGTGATCACGGCGCCGGCGAGCAGCGCGCCGAGCTGCAGCCCGACCAGGGTGATCACCGGCAGGGCGGCGTTGGGCAAGGCGTGGCGCCAGATCACCGCGCCGGCGCCGAGGCCCTTGGCCCGGGCGGTACGGACGAAGTCCTGCCCGAGCACCTCGAGCAGGGCGCTGCGCATCATGCGGGTGGTCAGGGCGGCCAGCGAGGCGCCCAGGGTAACCGCCGGCAGGATCAGGCTGCCCGGCTCGGCGTCGCCGCTGACCGGGGTCCAGCCCAGGCCGAGCGAAAAAAACAGAATCAGTACCGGCCCGAGCCAGAAGTTGGGGATCGACTGTCCGGCCACGGCGAAGCCCGAGGCCCAGGCGTCCGGCCAGCGATTACGGAAGCTGGCCGCCAGCATGCCGAGCGGCAGGGCCAGGGCCAGGGCGACGCCTGCGGCTGCGCCGGCCAGCTGCAGGGTGGCCGGCAGGCGTTCGGCGAGCAACTCGCTGACCGTCCGGCGCTGCTGGATGGACTCGCCGAGTTCGAGCCGCAGCAGGCCCTGATAATAGCTCAGCAGCTGCACGCCCATCGGCTGGTCCAGGCCGAGCGCGGCGCGCAGCTCGGCCCGATCCGCCGGCCGGGCCGACTCGCCGAGCATGGCGTCGACCGGATCACCCGGCACCAGGCGCAGCAGGACGAACACCAGCAGACCACACCCCGGCCATGATGCCGAGCGACCTCGAGGGTGCCGGTGATCAGTCGGGCCAGCATCGAGGTCTATCGCGATCAGCACGGGCGTGCCCACCTCGACCTGCTCGAACAGCTCGATGAGGTCGGCGTTGCGCATGCGGATGCAACCATGCGAGCCGGGTACGCCCATGGGTTCGGTGTCTGGGCAGCCGTGGATGTAGATGAAGCGCCGCAGGGTGTCGATCTCGCCGCCGCGATTGCAGCCCGGGCTCCAGCCCGGTGAGCCACAGGATGCGACTGAGGATCCAGTCGCGCTGCGGGTGCTCGGCGGCCAGCGCCGGGGCGTAGCGCTCGCCGGTGGAGCGCCGGCCGACGAACACCGAGTTCTCCGGACAGCCGGCACCGATCTTGATCCGGATCCGGTGCCGGCCGAGCGGCGTGCAGCCGCTGCCCAGGCGCTGACCGCAGCCGTTGGCGGCGGTCGAGACCGGATAGCTGGTGATCACCCGCCCGGCCTCGAGCAGCTCCAGGCGCTGCGTGCCGATGTCGATCTTCAGTTCAGTGCGCACCGCGGCCTCGGTCCCAATAGGTCTTGACCAGACCATCGTAATGCCCCGCCGGGTGCAGCGTGTAGCCGGCGATCGCGCGCCGCCGGGCGAGCACATTACCCTCGTGCCAGAGCGGCACGTAGACCAGCGCCCGGTGCAGATGGGTCTGCAGCTCGCGCAACAGCCGGGACTGTTCGACCTCCTCCTCCGCCGCCTCGAATGCCTCGATCAGGGCGTCGGCCCGGGCCGAACGGTAGCGGCCGCGATTGGCCCCTTTCGGCGGCAGCGAGTCGCTGTGGAAGGCATAGCGGAAGATGTCCGGGCTCTGCACCCCGACCCAGGCCAGGCTGTAGAGCTGGAAGCGCCCGGCCTTGACGTCGCCGAAGAAGGTGCCCCAGTCGAGGCTCTTGATCTCGACCTCGATCCCGGCCGCGGCCAGCTGGGCCTGCAGTACGGTCGCCAGACGCAGGCGGAAGGGATCGGCCGAGGTCTTGTAGACGAGCCGGACCGGCTGGCCGGTCTCGGCCCGGAGTTGTTCGACCGGCGCGCGGGCGAGTTCGGGGTCGTGGCGATACGGTTTCAGCCCCGGCGCGCCGGCCCAGTGACTGGCCGGCAGAATGGACTCGCCCGGCCGGGCGTTGTCCTGGAACAGATAACGCACGATCGCCCGGCGATCGATCGCATGAGCGATAGCCCGGCGCAGTTCGACCCGCCCGGTCAGCGAGTCGTCGAGATTGAAGCCCAGGTAGGCGAAGGTGATGCCCGGGCCGCGCTGCACCTGGATGTCGGCGCTGTCTTCCAGGTGGCGGATCATCTCCGGCGGCAGGTCGTTCTGCAGCAGATCGATCTCGCCGCGGCGCAGCTTCAGCACCCGCACCGTCGGGTCGGGGATCCTGCTGAACTCGAAGCGCTGGCCGTCGCTGCGGCGTTCGACCCGCAGCCGATCGGCGGAAGGCCGGTCAACGAACCGAAAGGCACCGCTGCCGATCGGCTCGTGGCTGAAATCGTGCCCGGCGGCGATACGTTCCGTCGGCAGGATGCCGATGCCGAGAAAGCCGGGGAACAGTGAATCGGGGCGAGTCAGGTGGAAATCCAGGGTGTCGGCGTCGACCACCTCGATCCGGGCGATGTGCGCCAGGGCCGAGCGGTGCGGCGAGCCGAGCTCCGGCCGCAGCAGGCTCTCATAGGTCGCGCGCACGTCTTGCGCTGTCAGCGTGTGGCCGTCATGGAATGTCGCGCGCGGGACGAGTAGCCGGAACCGGTAGTGATCCGGGGCCAGGCGCTGCCAGTCGGCGAGCTCGGGAATCGGCCGGCTGTTGGTGTCGAAGTCGGTCAGGGACCGATACAGCAGTCGGTTGATCCGGGTGGAGGCGGCGTCGCTGGCCAGACGCGGATCCAGGGTCAGCGCGGCGCTGGCCAGGCCCATACGGATCTCGCTGCGCGGCGCCTGCTCACAGCCGACTGCCGTGGCCAGGCACAGGACGGCAGACAGGAACCGAAGCCGGCTCACCAGCGACTGAAGGGCCGCTCGCTGAGGCTGCTGTTGTAGTAGCGCGGGTCGGTCGAGACCTCCTCGCCCAACCACACCGGCCGCTCGAAAGACTCGTCGACGGCCTGCAGTTCGATCTCGGCGACGATCAGTCCGGCGTTCTCACCGGAGAACTCGTCGATTTCCCAGGTGTGTCCGGCGTGCTCGACGATGTGCCGGGTCTTTTCGATCAGCGGCCGCAGCGCGATCTCGTCGAGCAGGGTCTCGGCATCGTCCGCCGGGATCGGATACTCGAATTCGAGCCGATGAATGCCGTCGCGGCTGCTCTTGACATTGAGTTCGGCCTTACCGGGGGCGACGCGCACCCGAATCGCCGAGTTGCTGCCCCGGCTGAGATAGCCCTGACGCAGTTCGGTGCTGCGTACAATCTCCGTCCGCCAGTCATCCGATATCAACAGAAACTTGCGCTCGATCTCCACGCCCATGGCGTTCCTCCGTTCAAACCTTGTCAAAAACCGCGATCGACTCGACGTGCGCGGTGTGCGGAAACATGTCCATGACTCCGGCGCCGCGCAGCCGGTAACCGTGCTGCCGCACCAGTTCGCCGGCGTCGCGCGCCAGGGTGTCCGGATAGCAGGAGACATAGACGATGCGCCGCGCACCCATACGCGGCAGATGCTCGAGTATCTCCGGGGCGCCGCTGCGCGGCGGGTCGATCAGGACCTTGTCGAACGGCCCCTGAATCCAAGCCTCGGCCGTCAGGTCTTCGTACAGGTCCGCCACCCGGAACTCGACGTTCTCGAGCCGGTTGCGCCCGGCATTGTCGCGAGCCCGCTGCACCAGGCCGGCGTCGCCCTCGACCCCGGTGACCTGCTCCGCACGGACGGCCAGCGGCAAGGTGAAATTGCCAATGCCGCAGAACAGATCCAGGATGCGTTCGCCCGGCTGAGGGTCGAGCAGTTCGATCGCTCGCGGCACCATCTGCCGGTTGATCTCGGTATTGACCTGGGTAAAGTCGACCGGCAGGAAATCGAGTCGCAGATCGGTTTGATCCCGACCCAGCCCCGGCAGCTCGTAGTGCAGGTCGATCGGCTCGCTCAGCGGCTCGACCGAGTCCGGGCCCTGCGGCTGCAAATAGACATGCAGCTCGTGCGCTTGTCCAAACTCGCGCAGCCTGTCGAGGTCGGCCTCGGTCGCCGGGTCGAGCAGACGGAAGATCAGCGCCAGACGGGCGTCGTCCATCGCCACCTCGATCTGCGGCAGTCGGGTCTTGATGCTCAGACCCTCGATCAGTTCGGCCAAAGGCAGCAACAGCTCGCCGACCTTCGGATGCAGGACGTGGCAGACGCTCAGGTCGGCAATGAAGGCTGAGCCTCGCTCGCGAAAGCCGACCAGCACCCTGCCCTTCTTGACGACATACTTGACCCCGAGACGGGCCTTGCGCCGATAGCCCCAGGGCGTTGGATTGACCAGCGGGGCGAAGACCTCGTCCGGCTCGACCTTGCCGAGATCCGCCAGGGTCTGGAGCAGGGCCTGCTGCTTGGTCCGCACCTGGGCTGCCGGGCTCTGGTGCTGCAAACGGCAGCCGCCGCAGATACCGAAGTGCGGGCAGTGCGGCTCGACCCGTTCGGGGCTGGCCGCGAGGATCTCGATCACCTCGCCCTGGTCGAACTGGGGGCGGATCGAGGTGTAGCGGAAACGCACCCGTTCGCCGGCCAGCGCCCCGTCGACAAACACCGTCTTGCCGTCGACCCGGCACACCCCGCGCCCCTCGCGGCTGAGCGATTCGACCTGCGCCTCGACCGGAGTCTCGGGCGGTCGGGCCCTGCGATGGCGTCTTCTACGACTCAAGGCACCCCAGCCATCCGCGCATCAAGCCTGCCACAGCTCACGAAAGCGCTGGCGATGCGGCGGCTGCTCGCCGCGCAATTCCTCGCGCAGCGCCAGCTCACCGCGGGCGGCATCGCTTTGACTGAGTTCACCGGCCATCGCCATGACTCGCAGCGCGAGCAGGTAAAGATTGAAGACCGCGATCTCGGTGCGCTGCAGCAGCAGCTCACGACGGCCCGCCAGCCAGTTCTCCCAAAGATCGAGCGACGCAAAGTCGAACAAGCCGGGCTGACCGAGGATGCGACTGAGTTCGTCCAGGCTGGTGGCCGCCTCAGGGTTTTGATCACAGAGGATCTCCTGCAGATCGAGATGGTACTCGGGGTGGTCGCGGTGCAATTGCCAGTAACGCGGCGCGGCAACCCGATGACGCAGGGCGCGAAAGTGCAGCAGCGGCAAGCCCTCTGCGGTCCCGCCCCACGTGACCAGCCGATCGTTACCGGTCGCGGCGTTGAAAAGCGTCTGCAGGACTTTCGACTCGCCCGACGGTTCGGCATCCAGGGTCATCACCGACAGCCCTTCGGGTGTCGACTGAATCACCCCGGCGGCGGCGATCCGCTTCTGCACCAGGCGTACATCCGCCTGCTCGCCGATCTCTTCCTTTCGACGATGAAACAGGACATTGCCAACCGCCTTGTCGTTGAGGTCCGACAGCTGGTTCAGGCGACGACCGATCTCGACATCGGGTACCGCGGTCAGGCAGATGGCGCTGAAACGCATAGGCTGGTGTCCTGGATAGCACTCCGGTTTAGGCTGGCAACGGCCTCGTAAGTCGCAGCTCCGGTTCGAATTCAAAGCCGCAGAAGATCGGCGCCGCGCACAAGAAACTACTCGTAGGGAAACACGCCGGTCGACAGATAACGATCGCCGCGGTCGCAGATGATGGTGACGATGACGGCATCGCGTACCTCGCCGGCGAGACGCAGCGCGGCCGAGACCGCGCCGCCGGAGGAGATGCCGCAGAAGATGCCCTCCTCCGCGCCAGTCGGCGCGTCATCTCCTCGGCCTCCGCCTGTGTGACGTCCATGTCGCGATCGACCCGGCTGGCGTCGAAGATCTTCGGCAGGTAGTCCTCCGGCCACTGACGGATGCCGGGAATCTGCGAGCCTTCGGTCGGTTGCACGCCGATGATCTGGATGCTGGAGTTCTTGTTCCTTCAGGAAGCGCGACACGCCCATGATGGTGCCGGTGGTGCCCATGGAGCTGACGAAGTGCGTGATCTTGCCGTCGGTGTCGCGCCAGATTTCCGGGCCGGTGGCCTTCGTAGTGCGCGAGCGGATTGTCCGGATTGGAAAACTGGTTCAGCACCTTGCCCTTGCCTTCGCGTTCCATCTGCTCGGCCAGGTCGCGCGCGCCTTCCATGCCCTCGTCCTTGCGTCACCAGCACGATCTCGGCGCCGAAGGCCTTCATGACCGCGCGCCGCTCGACGCTCAGGTGCTCCGGCATGATCAGCACCATGCGATAGCCCTTCATCGCCGCGGCCATGGCCAGCGCGATGCCGGTATTGCCGCTGGTGGCCTCGATCAGCGTGTCGCCGGGCTGAATCTCACCGCGCTGCTTCGGCGTGCCGGATCATCGACAGCGCCGGGCGGTCCTTGACCGAACCGGCCGGATTATTGCCTTCCAGCTTGGCCAGGATGGTATTCGGCGTGTCGCCGGGCAGGCGCTGCAGTCGAACCAGCGGCGTGTTGCCGACGAAATCTTCGATGGTCGGGTATTTCATGGTTGCCCAGTGTACTCAATCGGACTTGGCGAAACGAGATAGAATCTCGGCTGAGCGGCGTCGCTTGTCCTGACGGCAGCCAGGTCCGGCAGGCCAGCGGGAGCCTTACGCCGATTTGAACCTCGCCATGGAGCGATCAACTGAGCAACCTGACCGAACCGACGATTCAGAGACGCAGTCGCGAAAGTCACACGCTTTCTCGTCTGCAGCACTGGCGGCGGTTCATCGCCCTGGATCGAATCCACACGACGATTCTGTTGATCACCCTCCTTCCGGTCTGGCTGATCGTCGGCCTTTCCGGCGCTCATCTGGTCAGCCAACACCTGGCCGACAGCGAACGTCAGCGATTGGCGGAAACCCGACTACTGGCCAGACTGGCCGCCGTTCGCCTGGCGCCCAGCCTGGCCACGAGCGACGGCGAGTCCTTCGTCCTGCGGGCTCGAGAGTTCGTCGCCGAGCACCCGGACATCTTGCAGCTGCGCATTCTCTTGCCCGATGGCAGTGAATGGGCCCGTTTCCCGCCGGAGATCCCGGTGGAAACCGCCGGGGTCAGCACCCACTCACCGCTGTTTCAGCTGGGAACCACGGATCTCCATGCGGCGCGCGTCCCGGGCGAACTG
>CAVXWS010000058.1:0-39786 GCA_963765415.1 uncultured Gammaproteobacteria bacterium | reverse complement strand
CCGAGTCGCTTCGAGCTGCCGCCCGAGGTCGAAACGGGCCCGTGATGAACCGGGCACTTTGCCGGCCCGCTCGAGCCGGCCTGCTCGTCAGCCGTGGCGCACGGCCTCGTCCATGGCCTGCTTGACCGCCTGCCAGCGTTCCCCCTGATTTTTACCGCGGACCATCAACTCCATGAGCTGGTAGGCCAGTTTACGGACCTCCTCATCGACGTCGCGCAGCTTGGTGAGCTTGAACAGACAACCAGCCTGCTCGAATTCCAGCGTGCTGATCAGGGCGTACAGGGTCAGGGCCGGCGCCGAATGCGGTGCGGACCGGATCAGCTGCAGGGTACGATCCAGCGGGTCATCGCCCGCTGCCTGCCCCGGCTCAGCCGACATGTCCGGCCTCCCGCCAGGTCGCCAGCCAGGCCAGGCATTGTCGATTCAGCTCGGCCGCCCGTTCGGGGCTCGCCGCCTCGTTATAGCAGCGCAGTTCCGGTGCATTGCCGGACGGACGCAGATGGACGATCTCATCGTTGGCGAAGGTGATGCGCAGCCCGTCAGTATCGTCACTGCTCGCAACCGGACCCAGGCTGGAGAACATCGCTTCGATCGCGGCGGCCCCGCCGTCCCGCAATCGGGCAATCTGCTCGCGGCTCAGCTCGGTGGGAAAGTTCTGCAACCGATCACTGAAGGTGAAGCGCCGCGGCAGCGTATCCCGCAACTGCGACACGCTCAGGCCCTGAGATCGCGCCGACAACAGCACCGCCAGGGCGACGATGAGCGCGTCACGCGTTGGCAAGGCCGGCAACCGCCGACCCTCGCGTTCGATATCGGTCTGAGTGAGGAAACCACCATTGGCCTCGAACCCGACCACGCGCTCACCGCCGTCGGCCGCGGCCTGCTGCATACCTTCGATCACAAAGGGGGAGCCGATCCGGGTGCGCCGACACCGTTCGAACCAACCCGACTTTTCCAAAGCCGTGTTGCTGCTGACCGGTGTTACCACCTGATCGGCATCGAGAAAGCGGGCCGTCAAGATACCGGCCACATCGCCGCGCAACCAGTCGCCGCGCTCGTCGCCGATCAACGGTCGGTCACCGTCGCCGTCGGCCGAGACGATGGCGTCGAATGATTCCTCGGCGGCCCAGGACCTAGCGAGGGCGATGTCTTCGGTTCGAATGGCCTCGGTATCGACCGGGACAAAGGCCTCGGACCGGGCCCGCGCGATCACCTCGGCGCCTAGACCCCGCAGGATCTCGGCGAAGGCCTCGCGCGCGACCGTGGAATGCTCGTAGAGCAACACCCGCACGCCGGCCATGCAACCGGCCGGAAAGAATTCCAGATAGCGCGAGACATAGCGGCGATAAGCGACCGAGTCTTCGGTCGGGTTTTCGGCCGACGCTGCCAGGGCACCGCTCTCGTCGAACATCTCGGTGGGCAAAGACACCGTCTGCTCCCGTATCCCCGATTCGTCTGATTTCAGCACCTCGCCCGACGGGGTGTTGAACTTGATCCCGTTGCGGTCGTCAGGGATGTGACTGCCCGTGACCATCAGGCTGGCGAGCCGCTCCGCGATGCCGTAAGCGGCCACCGCCGGACTGGGGATGCGACCGCAATACCGCGGCACGTAACCGAGGTCACTGGCCGCCCGCACACAGGCCTGCAGGATCCGCCCGGTGCTCGGACGCAGATCGCCGGCCACCGCCACCGACTCGCCCGGATGAATCTGGCCGGCCCGCTCCAGATACTGCAGGAATCCCACCGTATACGCGTAGCAGACTCGGTCGGTCATCGCATCGGCCAGGCCACGCGCCCCGCTGGTGCCAAAGCCAACGCCACTCTGGCCCATCAGATCGCCGATTGCCAAGCATTCTGTCTTGTCTGACATGTATGGGTCTGTTGTTCGCGAACGCCCTCGGGATTGTACCCAGGAGGAACGGCGCACGGTATTGCCGGCTGGCGCAGCGGAGTGGATCGCTCCACCTCGGCCCCACCAACAGGAGTCTCCGCGAGATCTCGCCTACGCCACGACATTTCGCTTCGGAGACGAATTCAGGCATGGTTACAGTGAATCGAAGAACAATATAACTTATTGTTATAAAAGACTATTTAACGATATACGAAAGATGGCACAGCAACTGCAACGTAATAACCGGGCACCAAAAGACAGATGACACTAAATGGATTCGATGCTTTACAAGATGTTCAAGCTGCTTGCTTTCGTCGGTCTAGCCGGCTGGGTACTGATCGGTGGAAGGGCTTTGGCAAGTGATTCAAACGGGTCAAACTTGAATCAACAGAAAGTCGCCAAAACGGTAATTGAAGCAAGGCTTTAAGAACAGGAACAGGGCTCCGACAGCCGTATAGCCGACCCTGAAATAGCAACGAATTATGACAGAGTGCAGCAGTTCGACCGAGACCAGTTATCGTTAGTCTAACGAGGCGCCCAGAATTCGGCCGATCACTCTGAAACGATCTCTCCGCTGTGCATCAAGGCGCTTGGCCCCCGAGAATACCGGGGGCTTTTTTTTGGCGCTGTCACCGTTAAGTGTTGGCGGGTCTAAAATTAAAGGTGAAGACTCCAGCAGGAGGACTCACCATGGACAAACGAACGTTCACAGCTTGGTTGGAACAGCTGCAGCAGCTCTCGCCGAGTCAGTGGGAGCAACTGCATACCCGCATCGAACAGTCGGACGCATCGGCGGCAGATCGACTCCTGGAAGCCCATCCGCCCGCGCGTTGTCCCCACTGCGATGCTACCCACCTGATTCGGTGGGGATCCGCGCATGGCCTTCCTCGCTATCGCTGTACGACCTGTGCTCGCACCTGCAACGCCCTGACCGGCTCGCCATTGGCCCATCTGCGCCAACGCGCGCATTGGCTCCGTTTCGCCCAGGCCCTGATTGATGGGGTGACGATACGCCAAGCCGCGACGCAATGCGGGATCCATAGGAACACCGCCTTGCGGTGGCGGCGACGTTTCCTGGTAGCGCCGGCGGCACAGCAGGCTTCGCAGGTCCATGGCATTGTGGAAGCGGATGAGACGTTTTTCCTCAAGTCATTGAAAGGACAACGTCATTTGCACCGCCCGCCGCGCCAACGCGGTGGCGTCGGGCGGACGCGAGGTGCAGGCCCGGATCATGTGCCGGTATTGGTGATCAGAGACCGCAGTGGGGCGATGGCCGATGTGATCTTGGAGAAACTCGATGCGTCCCACATTCGCCAGGCATTGCTGCCGCGGGTCGATCCCGATGCCGTGTTGTGTACCGATGGGGCTTCCGTTTATACGGCATTTGCCCAAGCCACGGGTATCGCCCATGAAGCCTTGCCCATCCGCGGCCCACGGGTGCGCGGCGCTTTCCACATTCAGCACGTCAACGCGTATGACAGCCGATTGAAAAACTGGATGCGGCGTTTTCATGGTGTGGCAACGCGCTATCTCGCCCAATACCTTGGATGGCGCCGCCTCTTGGAACGCAATCGCTCGTCGCTTACCCCACAGGCCTGTCTGCTTGAGGCAGTCGGTTACCAACACTCAACGGTGACATAGCCTTTTTTTTGGCCTTCTCCGACTGTGACCGTTCACCCGGCAATGTATGACCTGAATCGAGATATCTTTGCAGCCGCACCGCCATTTCTGATCGTCTTCGCCAACGGCCAATGGCGCGTGGCGACGCAGGTCTTCAAGCACTCGGACGGGGTTGGATTCATCGAACCCTTTGCCTCAGACACTGACTTGGAACGCCCGTCAGGCGTCATTCCCGGGGCTACTTGGCATGTCGGCGACAACCTTTGGGAAACGGACTACAAGACCCGGATCATGAACTTGGATCACCCGCACGATCGTCGACATCCCGCTCGGCAGCTTTGGTTGCAATGGCTGCTGCATCAACAGCAGCGCCGAACCTCGTGCACCCACTAGCCACGAAATATCGCGGCTTGGCGCGAACTGTCGAACGCACGGGGAAAAACAGCGTTTATTTCCCAAGAAACTTTTTTTAACCTATTGTTTTTTATTATCTTTATTTCGCGGGCATGGCGTTTGCAACGCAGTGGGAGACCAGTGCTATCGTAGCGCACTAAACGTTATAGGGACCTGACTGAATGACCAACGAAAGCATGACTCAAGATTTCCACAAGATTCCTGATCGTACCGGCACCACGCTGAGCATCATCAGCCTGGGGGTCTGGCTGGCCGCGATGTTGCTCGCGGTCCTCAGCCCGATCGTGGGTCTACCAGTGCCGCCGATGGCGGTCATCGGCCTGGTCCTGTTCTCGGGCCTGTTTTCGCTCCTCTCGCTGCCCCGCCTGCTCAGCACCAACTCTCACGACACAAGGCGCGACCCGCCTCACGGCGAATAGGCTTCCGATCCCGCGGCATTGTGCGGCGGCACCCGCTGCCATTGAAGCGGGTCATGGGGTCATTTGGTGGCGATTGCGAGTGCTGAACAGCCGCTAGGCTTGGACAGCGACGGGGAATTCTTCTATACAGGCGATCTGGCATTTACTCTCGGGGAGAGTCGGTGCGCTTTTCGCTTCGCGCCAAGATCGTTTTCTTTACCGCCATTCCTGTTCTGCTGACTCACATAGCACTCCTGTTCTATGGTGAGCGCGGGCTGCGCGTCCGCGCGGCCGAAGATCACAACCGGCGGATGAGCGAGACCGTCGAGTATCGCGCGGCCTTACTCGACCAGCAGTTCCGATCCATTGCGACCATCGTCGACGCCGCTCAGCAAGCCGGCGCGGTCGGCGCCGCGTTTGCCGACGAGCTGGCGACGCGGCTGCTGAGGCAACTGCCGCAGGTGGACGTCGCTGCCGTGATCGATCCTCAAAGCGCGGGAGATCTGGCGTTGACGGCCCGAGAACAGGGACAAATCGTCCGTCCTACGATCGATGCCGGAATAAAGGCGCAATGGCGATCGCTTGGAGACGGCTGGACGATCGAAGATGGCGACGAGCATGGCACGAAGCTGCTGTTCGCGAGCCCCGGGGGCGCGGACATGTCGCGCATCGTCCTGCAACTGACATTTCCGGGCCTGACGGGCAAGCACAAATCTGGCCCTCTACAACTGCTCCTGGTCGATGCGGCAGGCCGGGTACGCACCGCGGCCGCCCGGGCCTGGACGGGCACGGCGAACATACCCAAGGACCTGCCCGACGTGCCTGCCGACCCCGCAGGTTCAGACGACTCGCGGGCCAGGTTGTTTCTCGCCGACTTGCCCGCAACCGGCTGGCGTCTCGGCCTCCTGGTCGACGAAAAAGAGATCGATAACGAGGTCGGCGACTCTGCTCGCCGTCTTGCCTTGGCGCTCGGGGCCTCGCTCGTCTCGATCTTATCGATCGCCTGGCTCATCGCCCAGCGCCTTACCCGCCCGCTTCGCGCGACGGATGCGTCGATCGAAGCGATCACCCGTGGCGATCCAGACGCGGTTCCCGAATCGTATTCCCGGGACGGGAAACCGGCGCGGGCCGGCATCGTTCCATTGCGACAGCAACACGAACCCACCCCGGAAGACAAGGAAGGACAGCGGCGTCTGGAGCATTTGATTGCGGAGACCCGTGCCACCGAGGAGGCCCTGCGCCAGGCGCGCGACGAGGCGCAACTCGCCAGCAAGGCCAAGTCGGAATTCCTCTCCAACATGAGCCACGAACTGCGGACCCCGCTCAACGGCGTGCTGGGCTACGCACAGATCCTGCGCCGCGATCGGAGCATGACCGATCGTCAACGCGAGAGTCTCGACGCCATCGAGAGCTGCGGCCAGCACCTGCTCACCCTGATCAACGACGTCCTCGACATCTCCAGGATCGAGGCCGGACGCATGAACGTCGATATCGGACCGACCGATCTGCAAAAGCTGATCAAGGAGGTCTATGACATTGTCATGCAGCGCGCGCAGAGCAAGGGCCTGGCGCTGCGGGTCGAACTCGATCCGACCCTGCCGCGGGTCATCCGGACCGACGGCACCAAGCTGCGCCAGATACTGCTCAATCTGCTCGGCAACGCCGTGAAGTTCACGCACGAGGGCTGGGTGGCATTGCGCGCCCACGACGCCGGCAACGGCAATCTGCGTGTCGAGGTGGAGGACACCGGTATCGGCATACCGGATGATAAGGTCGACATGATATTCGATCCGTTCAAACAGGCCGAGGCCGGAATGGTAATCGGCGGCAGCGGCCTGGGCCTGGCCATCAACCAACGCCTGATCGAGCTGCTCGGCGGCGAGCCGCTGGAGGTCGACACCGCGCTCGACCGCGGCAGTCGCTTCACCTTTCAATTGCCATTGGAGGCGGTGCCTGAGAACGAACTGCCGGAGACTCAGGAACTGATGTTTTCCGACGAGGCCAACGTCCGACTGGCCCCGGGACAGAAGGTCGCCGTGCTGGTGGTCGATGACCGCAGGGAAAACCGCGACATCCTGCGGCGTCTGCTGAGCGACGCCGGTTTCACCGTCGAGGAAGCCGATAATGGACGAGTGGCGATTCAAATGATGCAGGATGCGAAGTTCGATCTGATTCTGATGGATATCCGTATGCCCGGTATGTCCGGCATGGAGGCGATCCGCATCATTCGCGAACAGCCGGAGACCAAGAGCCAACGTGTCGTCGCCGTCACTGCGAGCGTCTTCCCCGAGTTTCGCGAACAGATCAAGGCCGCCGGGTTCGACGAGTTTCTCGGCAAACCGTTTCGCTCCGGTGAGCTGTTCCACAAGATCCGCGAGGTGCTGCAGTTGCGCTACGTCGGGCTGCAGCAGGAGGAAGAGCCGAACGGCACGCAGCACCCCGGCAGCGCCCCCGAAGGCGCCCAGACCAGCTGGCCGACCGCCTTGGCGCGCGCCGCGATCAAGCGAATTCGCTCGGCCGTCGAACTTGGCGATATCACCGCGCTCGCCGATCTGGCCGACAAACTGCGAATCGACGGCCGTGCGCCGGCGACCGACATCGACACCATTGCCCGTCTGGGCCGCTCGTTCGACTTCGATGGCCTGACCCAATTCGCCAAGCAACTGGAAAGGAACATCGGATGAGCACCACGGCCGATACCCTGCTGCTGGTCGACGACGACCCCACCAACCTCGGCCTGCTGGTGGAGACGCTCAATGCCAAACGCTTCCAGCTGCTGATCGCGCGTAACGGCGCCGATGCCCTGCGCATCGCCGAACAGTCTCTTCCGACCCTGATCCTGCTCGATGTGGTAATGCCCGGCATGGACGGCTTCGAGGTCTGCGAGCGCCTCAAGAGTCATCCTGCGACGAGTCAAATCAAGGTAATCTTCCTCTCGGCCTTGAACGACAGTCAGGACAAGGTCCGCGGCCTGCGCGCCGGCGCGGTGGATTTCATCGACAAACCCTTCCGCGCCGAAGAGATCCTGGCGCGGGTGCAGATCCACCTGCGGCTGCATCACCTTGAGACCGACCTTGCTCGCCGCAACCGAGAACTCGAGGACATTCTCTATCAGCGCCAGATCGACCTGCAGACGGCCGCGCATCTGCAGCAGGCGATGCTCCCCGAACGCCTCCCCGAGTGTCCACACATAGAAACCGCCTGGCGTTACCAGCCGTGCGAATACCTGGCCGGCGATTTCCTCAATCTCGTCCCCCTGGACGAGCACCATATCGCCTTGTACGTGTTCGATGTCTCGGGCCATGACGTAGCCTCGGCGCTGATTGCCTTCACCCTGGCGCGCCGCCTGACGCCCAGTGTCGCCGACGATCGTTCCCTGCTTACCGACGAACACGGCAATATCACGCCGCCGGCGACGGTTGCCGAGCGGCTGAACCGGCTCTATCCCATGAGCGAGACTCAGCCGCTGTACTTCACCCTGTTGTATGGCGTACTGGATACCCGCGATGGTCTGTTTCGCTATGTCAGCGCCGGTCAACCCGGACCGATTAGGGTCAGCAGGCACCAGGCCGACGATCTGAGCTCCCCGGGGATGCCCATCGGGCTGTTCCCGGACACTCGATTCGAAGAGCATCAGGTGCGGCTGGAGGCCGGCGATCAGTTGCTGATCTTCAGTGATGGATTGAGCGAGGTACGCAATGCGGAGGGTGACGTCTTTGGCAGCGTTCGACTGACCCAACTGGCCGCCGAATCGGCCAGTCTGCCGCTCGAGCAGGGGCTCGATCACCTGTTGAGCCAACTCAACACGTGGCGCGGCAACCATCGGCATCGTGACGATATGGCTCTGTTAGCCGTGGCCCGGCGCGATCCCGCGGCCGCAGCCAAGCGGCTGCTGGCGATGCAGTTTCCGGCGCGCAGCGATCAACTCGCCGGACTGCGCGAGCAACTGCGGCAGACCCTGAGCGGCCAACCGCTCCTCGCCGAGGAGATCGAGCTGATTGTCCTGGCCGTCGATGAGGCCTGCAGCAACATCATCCAACACGGGTACGGTGGCGACACCGGACCGATTGCCGTGACCCTGGATCACAGCGGCAATGAGCTGCGGATCGGCATCCGCGACTGGGCACCGACCATCGTCGAACCCGACCGACTGTGCGGCCGGTCACTGGACGAACTGCGCCCGGGCGGCCTGGGACTGCATCTGATGCATTGCGGCGTGGACCAACTGCAATACCGAGCACCGCCCACTGAAGGCGGCAACTACATGGAAATGATCAAACAACTGGGGACCGGCTGATGAAGATCGAACTGCGCAACGAACAAGGCATCCAGGTGATCGTCCTCAAAGGAGAGGTCGACATGCACAGCGCCCCCGGCCTGCGCGAACGGCTGCTGGCGGCCTTACAGCAGCCTGTCGGCCTGATTGTCGATATGTCAGAGGTCAGCTTCATCGACAGCTCAGGGATCGCGATCCTGGTCGAAGGCTACAAGCGCGCCAAACAGCATTCGCAGCGATTCTCCCTGGCCGGTGTCAAAGCCGCCCCCATGCAAGTGCTGCAATTGACGCGACTCGACAAGGTCTTTCCGCTGTTCATGGACGTCAGCAGCGCCGTGAACGCCGCGACAAGCGACTGACCGAGAGATACAAACTCGGCTAGAGTATGCGTGCACGCTTACCCTAATTGTTATTGGAATTTTCCCAGGTCACATCACCTTGCCGGTCGAGAAAGTAGAGCCCGCCAACGTACTGCTGGTGGACGACAACCCCACCAATCTGCAGGTGCTCTACCAGACGCTTGAAGAACTGGGGCACAAACTGTTGGTCGCCAAGACCGGCGAAGACGCGTTGAAAATCGCCCAACGGGTGCAGCCCGATCTGATTCTGCTCGATATCATGATGCCAGGCATCGACGGTTTCGAGACCTGCCGTCGGCTGAAGTCGGATCCCAAGACCGCCGAATGCGCGGTGATCTTTCTCTCCGCGTTGGACGATGCCACCGACAAGGTCAAGGGTCTTTCGCTCGGTGCGGTGGACTATGTCTCGAAACCGTTTCAGGCCCAGGAGGTCATCGCCCGGGTCAACACCCATCTCACCATTCAGCGCCTGCGACGCCAGCTGGCCGACCGCAACCGACAGCTCGAATCCGCCAATCAACACATCCTCGAGGCCGTCGGAGAGGGGATCTACGGGCTCGACACCGAGGGCCGGATCAGCTTCGCCAATCCCACCGCCGTGCAACTGACCGGCTACGCGGAGGAGGAACTGATCGGCCAGTCCCTGCACGAACTGCACCTTTACGCCCGCTGGGACGGCAGTCCGTATTTCTTCATCGAGACCCGAATCTACGTCACCCTGAAACACGGCGAAACCACACACAGCGAGGACGACGTGTTCTGGCGCAGGGCCGGCGATCACTTCCCGGTCAGTTGGACCTGCTCAGCGATATTGAGGGACGGCAGGATTACCGGCGCCGTGCTGGCCTTTCAGGACATCACCGAGCGCAAGCGCCAGGAGCGCGTGTTGCGAGAGGCCTTGGACGAGGTCAAAGCCTTGAAGGATCGGCTCGAGGCCGAGAACGCGTACCTGCAGGCGGAGGTTCGCAGCGAGGGCGGTTTCGGCGGCATCGTCGGCGAGAGCCGCGCCCTGCGCGCCGCGCTCGACCAGATCGAACAGGTCGCACCGACGAACAGCTCGGTGCTGATTCTTGGCGAATCCGGCACGGGCAAAGAGGCTCTGGCGCACGCCATCCATGACCTGTCGCCGCGCCACGATCGACCGCTGATCAAGGTGAACTGCGGCGCGATCACCCCGACGCTGATCGAAAGCGAGTTGTTCGGCCACGAAAAGGGCTCTTTCACCGGGGCCCTGAAGAAACGTCAGGGTCATTTCGAACTGGCCGACGGCGGCACCATCTTCCTCGACGAGCTCGGCGAACTCCCGTTCGAGGCCCAGGCCAAACTGCTGCGCGTGCTCCAGGAGCAGGAGTTCACCCGCGTCGGCAGCGAGGAACCGATCCAGGTCGACGTGCGCGTCATCGGGGCAACCAATCGCGACCTGGCGAAAATGGTCGAGGCCGGCATGTTCCGCATGGACCTTTTCTACCGTCTGAATGTCTTCCCGCTGCGGGTGCCGCCGCTGCGCGAGCGCAAGGACGACATTCCTCTGCTGGTCGAGAAGTTTCTGTCTGACCAGAGCCGGGCCCTGGGCAAGCCGCTCGAGCGGGTCTCGGACGAAGCGATGACTCGGCTGATGGAATACCATTGGCCGGGTAATATTCGCGAATTGCAGAACGTGCTTGAGCGCGCCGCCATCCTGACCCGTGCGCCGGTCGTCGATATCGGCGCTGAGTTGGTTCAATCGGGAATCAGCTCGCCGGGGACGGTCAACGCCAATACCGAACCGCAGTTCTCCAATGACACGAACAAACTACCGACCCTCGCCGAGAACGAGGCGCAATATCTGCGCCACGTTCTGGAACACACCCGCTGGATGATCGCGGGCAAAGGTGGCGCCGCCGATATACTCGACCTCCCCGCCAGCACTTTGCGCTCTCGAATGAAAAAGCTTGGCATCGAGCGACCGAACTGATGCGGCGTCCTGCTAAACTGGCCGGGGGATGGATGCTCGAGCCGAGCAAGTGAAATCGACAGACCAGGAGTCGACATGAACCAGGCCAACACCCTGCTGGCTGGACTGATGGCCGGCCTTCTCGCCGGAATCGCCCACAGTGAAACCGCAGCGACTGAGTCAACACACGCCGCACCCGAGTTCAAGATCATGAGCGATGCGGAGGTGCAGCAGCACCGTGAGCGGATGGCCAAGCTCTCGGAAGCGGCGCGTGAGGCCTACCGCAGCGCCGAGTACGAGAAGCTGAAGGATCGTGCCGAACAGGAAGGCTATCGCCTCCCGGACGAACCGCCCTGGACCGAGGCCTCGTCCGCAGACAGTAAAGCGGCCGGCATACAGCTCACCGCAGCCGGCACGGGTGAAGCCCCGCCCCCCGGGCTGGGGCCGAGCGAGGCCTACCGCGCGACCATGAAACAGCGTTTCGAGCGCTATCTGGAAGAACGCGCTGAGCGCCGCGCCGATGCAGCCGCGACGCGGCCGCCTGGCGGTCCCCCGGTTCCCGTGGACGGACATCTGGCCGAGCAGCGCGAATCGGCCGCCGGACAGCGTGCCGAACAACAGACACGTATGGAAGAACGCAAAGCGGAGATGGAGGCCCGGCGCGAGGGCTACCGAGCGGAGATGCAGGAGAGAAACGCTCAGGCCGAAGCTCCGCCGAAGAACGCCAGGAGGAATTACTCAAGCTGCGTTCCAATGCCGCCAAACCGACATCCGACACCGATCCCGAAACACGCTCGACCCAGGCCAATGTCGTTGAAGACCCGCGCGACAGACGGGTTCCCGAGCAGCTCAAGCGTCTGCGTGAGGCCAACGCCGCCGAACGGCAAGAACTTCGCGACCAAGCCGACCAACGGATCGCCCGGCAAAAGGCCGAACTCGAGGCCCTGAGATACCGTCAAGGTGACCGTGCGGCCAAGCCCGTCGACCCTGCCAAACAGGCGACCGCTCCCGGCGCACCCCTCGAGGCGCCGGACTCGGTGCCGACCGAACAGGCGGCCGGGACGGCTGAAATCGAACCCGCTGCCGCCGCCACGGCCGGAGATCCCGGTGGCGGCGTCCCAGCCGCGACGGACAAGGACAAGATCGGGACCTCGGCTGCGAGACCGCCCGCGCCCGCGAGAGGCTATTACCGGCAACCGCCCTATCCACGCTATCCGGCCATACCTTATCCGGCCTATCCGTATTACCCGAATCCTTACTGGGCTCCGCCGCGCTGACGGTCCCTCGCGGCATGGGGCAGTAGTGTCATGCGCCCTGATTGACGGCCTATTGCGCCCCACCCGCGGTTGCCAGGCGTGTTGCCGCTTGCGCCTGACAGGCCCTCGGCCCCGCTTGCGGGGCCATCGCCCAATGACAGCGCCCACGGAACGTTGTGAACAAACTGGCGCAGTACTCTAGTGTGGTGAGTCAGAAGTTCGTTACTTTTCAGCGTGGCGGTACGGGCTTGTGGCTAGGCGGCCTTGCGCAGGAATGGCCGATTCCCTTTCAAGCAAGGACAACAACGCCACAAGCCCGTACCGCCGCGCCCGAAGGGAGCCGCACCCATGAGCCAATACGGCGTTACAGCCCTTGGAAAGGGCCTGCCATTCCCTGCGGTCTGCGCCTTGTCTTGGCTCATGGGTGCAGCTCTGAAATGCAACGAACTTCTGACTCACCACACTAGTTGTCGACCTGCATGAGCTGATCGATGCGTTTGATGTAACCGCGCGTCTCACCGGGGGCGAAGGGAGCTACCTTTTGCCACTCCCGGACCGAACCGTGTTTTCGCGTCGCCCGCTTGAAGGCCTTGAGTACATTGCCATAACCGGCGTTGTAGCTGGCGAAGGCGAAGCTCAGTCGCTCCTTGCTGGCGACCTTCTTGGCCTTCCATTTCCGATACAGGCCGCGATCGTAGAAGATGCCCGCAGCGATGTTCCATTTGGGATCCTCGATCCCGGCGGCGATCAGAGGATTATCGTCCTTAATCTCCTGATAGGTGGCGGGCATGATCTGCATGATGCCGCGCGCACCGACCGGACTGCGGGCATTCGGATTGAGTCCGGATTCGGCGATCGCCTGGGCCTTGAACCAATACCAGTCGACGTGCGGACCAAAATAGTGCTTTGTGTACTTGCGAAAATAACCGTCGTACTCGGTCGTCCAGTGATCGTGCTTGACGTGCTTGTGCACCCCCGCAAGGGCCACCGCGGGCACTGCCGCCAGCGCCAGCCATCGCCATGCCGGCGGGATCATCAGTTCAAACCCAGGCCGATCACCAGGCCCATGGCAGTACCTATGCCGATGAACATTCCCATGATCATCTGCCCGACCGCCTGGTTGCCCTTGGACAGCTGGTCGGGAATACTGAAATTCACGATGTGGCTGAATACCTTGCAGCCCAGCCACATGAACAGCAGCGTAAGCGCCCCACCGACACAGGCATACAGAAGATTGAGCAGCATCGGGTCGACAGAATCGGTCATTGCGTCCTCCAGGTGGATACCGTTGTGCTTATGGTTGTGATTCCGCGCCAACCAGCGGGCCGGCGCGTCGGTATCTCTTAAGCTTAGGGGGGCAGGCGCCGAGCCTCAAGCCTTAGAGGTCGCGGGCCTGCTTTACCTGCTCATAGGCCAACTTGATCTCGTGGGTCTTCTGCGCGGCGACCTTCATCATCTCGTCGGGCAGCCCTTTGGACACCAGTTTGTCGGGATGGTGTTGTGACAGCAGACGTCGATAGGCCTTCTTGACCTCGCTGTCGCTCGCGGACGAGGTCACCCCGAGCACCGCGTAGGCGTCGCTCAGGGTCGGCTGTTTCGGCTGGGATGCACGACCGCCTCCGGCCGAGCCGCCGAAGCGCTGCTCGGCCTCGACCATCCGTCGCAGGCGGCGGTACTCCAGTTCGGAGAAGCCCAGCCGGGCGCAGACATGCCACAGTAGCTCGTCTTCCTCGCGGTTGAGTCGACCGTCGGCACAGGCGGCCTGCAACTGAATCTCGATGAACATCCGCAACAGCGTGCTGCGACCGTGACATTCGCGGCGAAAATCCGCCAGGACGTCATCGAGCGGAAAATCGCCGGACTTGCCCTTGTGGAACAGGTTGATCGCCGTCTTGCGCATAGCGGCATCGAGATCCATCTCAGCCATCACCGCCTCGGCCAGACGGATCTCGTCACGCGAGACCTGACCGTCGGCCTTGGCCACCCGGCCCATGACGAAGAACGTGGCGGTGAAGAAAGCCGTCTGCACCCGCTCCTGATCGCCGGGCTCCCAGGCCGCGCCGTTACCGCCGGTACCTATACCTATCAGGCCCTTGTCGAATCTGTGCCCCAGTGCCGCCCCCAACAGAGCACCCAAGGGACCGGCAAGCATGAAACCGAATGCGCCGCCGACCAGTTTCCCCCACCAACTCATTGCCGACTCCCAGCCAGATTACGGAACCAGGTCGAATTGTAACCGCCGGAAGTGCTTGCAGCGCCTACTTGCCGTTCAGATATTCCTCGTCGCGAAACGAACCCACCCAATCGGGCCGGAAACCGACCAGAATCGCCATCACCCAGCCGTTCAACACCGCCTCGGGGAAGAACATCAATGGCAGGAACAGCAGATAGGTCTCCTGCAGTTCACTCAGCGCGTAGGCACCGGAGGCCAGCAGGGTCGCGGTGGTCACCAGCGCCGCAACGATCGCGATCAGACCGCTGGCGAGAAAGGCGTTGATAAAGACGTAGACGAAGTAGTGTTTCGGCAGATAGGTCCGTACCAGAACCAAGATCACCTGAGTGAGACTCACGGGCATTAAAGTATGCAGCACGACCGACGGGAGAAACCCCGACCAGTCGTTCAGGCCTGCAAGCGTGATACCGAACAGGACCAAACTACCGCCGAGCAGGGCCAGCGACCAACCGAACATCAAGGTCAGCGATACCAGACCGGAAAGATGCCAGCTGAATCCCGGTTGCACCTCGGTGCGCAAGGTCCAAAGCAGCATCAGGGCGACACAGGCGCCGAAAAAGACATGCACCTGTCGGCCACGGCCAAAGCGCTGCCAATCGGCCCAGCGCACTGCCTTGAACGCGGCGAATCCGTATAAGACCGCAAAGGCCAACAACCAACGGCCACTGAAGAGTTCCCCGGAGAGTTCCATGCGACATCGTCTCCACTCGCACCGAGTTGCAGTGTACCGGGACCACGACACTCGTCCCGCTCAGCACGACCCGAAGCGAGAACGACGCGAACCACGACACAGAAGTCGTCGAACAATTCGGCCGTTGCGGCTCCACGACTGCACTGCACTGGTGCAGTTTCGACCCGGATTCTCGACAAAAGTCCGTTTGCGATGCAGTGACATTCAGCAAACCGCCCCGAAACCGCGTAGCTGCTGGACTTGGTACGCGGCTTGCTCAAGAAGCTTCACCAGGCGTCGATAAGTCGAGAAAGAGGGCTTAACGGCGAAATCGATCGAGCATTCCCGGCTGCGGAGGCACCGATGATCACACACTTCGATTTAGCAACCGGCAGGGTTGTAGCGGCCGACGAGGAATCTGCCCCAGCTTCGTGGAGCGCTCGTCAGACCGTCGAGACACGGCTACTGAGCTTCGACGAGGCCAAGGCCCTGGACAGCCCCGCGACATCCTCCATCATGCCCGCCGATCTGGCCGGCGTATCGATCGACCGGATTCTGGCACGTTTCTCCGGTTACTGATCGACTCTACTCGGGCTGCAGAACCACCTCATCGGCGACGACTCGAATGCTGACCCGGTCCAGGCTCTGACCGGCGCACGGCCCGCGCAGACAGTAACCGTCGCGGATACGGAACAGCGCGCCGTGCAGGGCGCACTGGATGAAACTGCGGTCGAAATCGAGAAACTGATCCGTCTGCCATTCGAGCGGCGCGCCCGTATGCGGGCAGCGGTTGCGGTAACCGTAGACCTTATCGCCCTGACGCACCAGGAAGACGCCATGCCCGCCGTCTTCGGCCGACACATCCGCGAATCCCCGAGAACTGCCATCGTCGAGATCCTGCCATCGACACAGAACCCGTGGGGTCATGGCGAAATGGCCTCGGCCAGGCGATCCAGGCCCTGTTGTCCACACTTGTAACCGGCCAACCGGCAGGCCCATTCGACGCCGCGTGCATAGGAAAAGCCGCGCAGTCGTGCATCGATCACCCCGGCATTGAAGACATCACCGGCGGCCAGCGTGTCGACCACCCGGTCGGGTGGAAAAGCCGGGGCGTGGACGATCTCGGCATCCCTCGAGCGCCCCCACGCACCGGCCTCGCCCCAAGCGCAGTAGGCCTCCGGGTGTCCGCTCGGCAACTGCCGTAAAAAGCGCTCGGCAGTGCTGAATCCTCTGCTCCTTGCGTACTGGCGCGAGTAAAGCACCAGATCCGCCAACTCAACCAGCGTCTCAATACCTTCGCGCGGCTTCTCGATCTCCACCGAGCAACCGGGGCCGCCCGTTTCACGCACCCGTTCCAGCATGCCTGACAGCTCGGGGACATTTCGCCCTTCAAAGTGGATCCAGTCGTATTCGGCCGGATCGACCCCGGCGAACATCCCGGCCGTGTATTCGATCAGATCCCGATAGTGCACGATGGTCCGGCTGCCGGTGGCCTGACTGAGGGTCACCTGCGAGGTCGGCAGGCGGGAACCGGGGATCCGCCGCACCGCATCAGTCGCGATTCCGCAGCGATGCAGATCGGCCAAGACCAGGTCGCCATCGCTGTCGGCTGAGGTGGTTCCCGCCCAGGCGCAGGCGTGACCCCACTGAGCGAGTGCCACCAGGGTATTGGTGGCGTTGCCGCCACGTGAGCGCCAGGAGGCATTGGCGCGGACCTCGGCGTCTTCGGCAGGATAGCGATCGACCCGGCTGATCAGGTCCAAGGTGGCGATCCCGACCGCGAGAATGCGGCCAGGCACTATTGCACGTTGCTGCGGCGCTGATCGCCCTGCGCCATCGCCAACTCACGACGCAGGCTGGCGACGTCACGGGCCGCCTGTTCTCTCACCATCTCGAGTTCGGCCTGCAAGGCCTCGACCCGCTCCCCGCCGGCCTGCACACCCTGGATCTCATTGACGTACTGTTCCATTACGGCGCGCAGTTCGCGGACCTGCAGGCTGAGTTTTTCGGCCTGTTGGCGGGCCTGATCGCGCTCGCCGAGCGCCTGCTCGAGCTGATCCAGCAGACCGTCCGTTGACGGCGGCTTGCGCACCGACGCCAATTCACTCCGCAGCCCGTCGCGCTCTCCCTGCGCCTGATCGAGCTCGGCGCGCAGACGCTGCTCATTGGTCTCGGAACGCTCCAGCTCCTGTTGCAGGCGAGTCGCCGCATCGGCCGCCTCGTCGCGCAAGCCGGAACTACGCTCGCGTTCGCCGGCCAGAACCTGCTCCAGTTCCTCGAGCCGCTGTTGCAGTTCGTTCCTGGCCTCGAGCTCCGCCTGTAATTGTTCCGTCTGGGCGGTCAAACCCTGCTTGACCTGGCCCGTGTGTTCCAGCTGCGCGGTGAGCGCCACCATTTGCGATTCGAGCGCCACCACCCGGTCGCGCGCGACGTTGGCGCCCTGCTGCTCGGCGGCGACTTGGTATTCGAGCGCCGTCTTCTGCTTTTGCAGGCGCTCCAGATCGGATCCCACTGATTGCCGCTCGCCTTGCAGTTCGGAGTGTTCGGTGCCCAGCGACTCGAGCTCCGAGCGCAGCTGCGTGAGCGTTCGCTCAAGCTCGGCGATTTGCTGCTCGGCCGCCGAACGCTGTTCGCGCTCGGTCAGCACCGAATCCTGTTCGACGCCCAGGTGATCGCTGAGGTCGGCCTTCTCCTGCTCCAACGCCGCCAGCTTCTCGGCAAGCTCCTGAAGTTCGCGATCCAGTTCTTCCTGACGCTGCGTCTGCCCCTGGAGCTCGACCTGCGATTGATCGAGCAGCCGTTCCAACTCCGCGACGCGCTGCTCGGCCGTGGCGCGTTGCTCGCGCTCGCTGGCGAGCGCCTGCTGCTCGTTGCTCAACTGCTCGGCCAGAGCACCTCGATCCTGTTCCAGGCCTGCCAGATCGTCGGCCAGCGCCTGACGTTCAGCGCCGAGTTCGAGCTGTCGATCCCCCTCTGTCTGCAACTCTACGCGCAGCTTCTCGAGCGTCTGCTCGAGTTCAGTGACTCGAGCCTCACCGGCGGTGCGCAGTTCGCGTTCACCGTCACCGCTCTGGCGGGCACTGGCGAGTTCTTCGCTGAGCGTCTTCTTGTCCTGCTCAAGCGCCGTCAACTGCTCCTGCAGCGCCTTAAGGGTCTGATTCAATTCGTCCTGACCGGCCGTACGATCCTGCAACTCCGACTGGGCGTCCGCGAGGGTCTGCTCCAGCTCGGTGACGCGCTGTTCGAGTTGTGCCGCCTTTTCGCGTTCTACGGCCGCGGCATGGGTCTCGGCGCTCAGGCGTTCGGCGTACTCCTGCTCCTGCAGACCGAGGGATTGATGCGCCTCGCGGAGACTGTCGAGTTCATGACGGGCGGCGACGAGCTCGCCGTTGAGGCTCTCCAGTTCGGCCCCAGCCTGTTCCCGTTCGCTTCGCAGCTCGGCGATCCTTGACTCGCCTTCGGCGGCGTTGTTCTCGAGTTCGGCGATACGTGCTTCAGCGCTGTCGGCACGCTCCCGGTTATCGTTGCGCTCGGTGTCGAGCTGCTGCTGCTGCTCGAGCAGCTCGGCCCGATCCCGGTGCCATTGCTCACGCTCAGCCTTGAGTTCGGTCAGCGCCTGCTTCAAGTCGGCGATCAAATTCTGCGCCGCCTCGATCCGCTGCTGCAGGTCCGCGGTCTGGGCGGCCGCTTCCTGCTGCTGCCGCAGCAGCGTCGCCTGCTCGTGCTCGACCCGCTGTCGCGTCTCACCCGCCTCGGCAAGCGCCTGTTCCAGCTCGGCGATCCGGGTCTGGGCGGCCCGCAAGTCTTCCCGCTGCTGTTCGGTCTGCTCACCGGACGAGGCGGCGACCTCGATCAGCTCGCTCTTCTCTTGCAGCAGTTGTTGGTGTTCGGCGTTCAAATCCTGCAGCGACTGCTCGAGCTCGGCAATACGCCGCTGGGCCTGGTCGTAGGCTTCCTGGGTCTGCTGCAAATGGCTGCCGTGCTGCTCGAGGTCGGCCAGCAGACTTTGCTGCTTCTGTTTGAGTTCACCGAGCTCGTCCGAGTCAAGGAACGCTTGATCGGAGCGCACCTCCTGAAGGTCCTGGTGGGCGAGTTCGACCTGCGCCTGAAGATCGGTGACCTGCTCTTTCAATTCACCCGATTGGTGTTGCCAACGATCGCGCTCCCTGTCGCGCTCCGACTGCGCATCGGACAGACGTCGATTGAGTGAGTCCAGCGCCTCGTCCGCAGCCTCGGCCCGCTCTCGTTCGCCGATCAGGCTGCGTTCGAGTTTCTCTGCTTTCTGTCGCAGCTGGATCTCGATCACCTCGAGCTCGGAAACTCGCACCCGTGCCTTGCGACCTTCGCTTTGCTCGAGATCGAAACGCTCGTTCAGATCGACCAGCTCGTCCTTGCCGTGTTCCTGGACCTCGTTGAGCGCGTCGCTCTGCCGCTTGGCCAGGGAAAGCTCGAGATTGAGCCGCTCGACTTTGTTCTTCAGCCCATCCTCTCGCTGCTGGTTGGCGAGGATGACGGCGGTTTGCTCGCGCTCCATCTCCTCCAGTCGAGTCTTGAGCGCTTGGGCCCGGGCGACCGCCTCGGCCGTCTTGCGGGCAAACTGAGCCTCGCTCGTCACCTCGCCTTCGTTCTCTGAAGCCTCGCGTTGCCGGCGCTCCAACTCGGCCGCGCTCAAGCCGCCACGCAGCACCAGCACCTCGAAACCTCGCTCGGTCAACAAGAAGGCTGCCGAAACCGCTTGCGAACCCGTGTTGCTGCAGGCGATGTACTGGCGGTCACGATCGAGGCTGGAGGCCTGGTAGCGCAGGGCCTCGAACGGCAGGTTGACGCTGTTCGGCAGGTGACGGGTCTCGTACTCGGCACGGGAACGCACATCCAGCCAGACCGCACCCTTCTCGACCTTGGCCTCGGCGTCGTCAAAGGTCAGGGTGCTAAGCAAGGGGCGCTTGATGAATTCGAGAAAATCGTCCTTGCTCAGCCTCAACAACGCACCGTCGGTCAACATGGTGATGGTCGAGTTGCGCGGCGCATCGGACAACAGCGCCTCTTCGCCGAAGGCGTCTCCCGGGCCGAGTCGGGCCAGTTCGAGCGGCTCTTTATCCTTGTCCAGTTCACGCGTGACCAAGGCCCGGCCGCTGCTGAGCATGTAGTAGGCGTCGCCCGGATCGCCTTGTTGAATGACCGGGTCGCCTTCTTCAAATTCGACCCGCTCGACTCGCATCATCACGTTCTGGATATTCGAGGCCGGGATCTGTTGCAGAATGCGCGAACGCAGCATCTGCCCCATCCAGTCGCCTTCGACCTCGTCCTGCAGGTCGCTGACCTCGTAATCGACGTGCTCACTGCGCGCCAGCAACTCGCTCAGGCGGCGGCTGTCGATTCGCACCACGCGCGAGGGCACTGCGGCGCGGGCGCCGTTGCGACGCGGCAATTGGTGTGCGATGGGGAAGCGGGCGGTGTCCGAACCGGCATCGACCCGGTCGATCTCGCGACCCTTGTCCAGCAACGCGATGCTGCCCTCGAGCAGGTAGACGTGTTCGTGGTCGGTATCGCCCTGGCCGAACAGCACCTCGCCGCGCGAGGCCTTGACTAACCTCAGATCCTCGACCAATTCGGCAAAGCGCGCCTCGGGCAAAGTGTGCAGAGGCACCAGCGCCTGAAGGCGTTCCAGATCTTTGTCAGTCATTCCAGCCGGCATGGTGAACGAAGTCTCGGGTGACGGTATGTCGAGCTGCCCCGAATCCGTCTCGGCAGCACTGTCGATGTGTCTCGAAAGATCATCGGTCGATTTCATCCTACCTTTACCTTCCATTCCCGTTCAGAGCGCTAGAAATAGGTGCTCGAGCAAGCCGTCGATCGGCCCGCCACCGAGCCAGCCTGGCAGCGGCGCGGCGCTGAATTCTACCCCTGGGTGGCCTCCCAGATCTCGCCGCTGATCGCCACGGTCGCGCCGCGACCGGGAATCGGGTCGATCCGCATCCGGCCACCCTGGTGCAGATCGCCCTATCGGGCCGCGGACTTGCCGAGACAGCCGGCCAAACCGGCCAGGTCGCGCGCATCGCGATTGCCGGCGAGTCCCTCCCGACTCCAGGCGGTTATCTTCGCACGCCCGACGATGGAAAAGACAAACTGCATCAATAGCCACCGAAGTCGCTCCACCGGGAGGATAGTCTCGGATCATTCCGCGGATCCGGGATGTAGAGGTCGGCGCCGTGGACGGGGAGGAGGAATTGATATGGCGGCCGGACTCCGCTCAACATCCAACGAGTGCCGTTCCGCAAGACCTGGCTCTCGGTTAACCCGCATATTGCACGGGGGCGGACACCGTGCTGAGGTCTAATTGCACGGATCACGGGTTTTAGAGTTCGTTGAGGTCACCGGCTTCGACGGTACGCTTTGTCCTGATCGGTTTTCTGGAAGATCCGGCGCTGCCTCTCGCCCGACGACGCGCACGGAGGCGCACGGAGGCTCAAGTGTCGCGGGAGGCAGGACGCCGGGAGCGACGCCCCCTCCCGTCGCGCTTCGCGTCCCCGCTGTGCGCGCAGGTCAAGGGCATGCCATCCCTGGCATGACCGTTCGCCAGGCTGCGTCTGTCCCCCGGACAGACCGTCCTGGCTCACCCATCGCTGCGGCTATGGCTGTTATTCCGGGCGTCCTGCCCTCCACTCCTTCGGGGCCCGTGCTGTGCACGGTTCCCATCCGCTCCCGGCGAATGGGTCAGCCGATCGGCCAAGCTGCTTAGCCAGATCTCCCGGAAATTCCGATCCCCTCATTCAATATGCAGGTTAAGGCCCCGGCAATCTCGCGGGCGCAGGAGAGATTCGGTAACGGCGATAACGAGGCGGCGCAAAGCAGGATTTTCGCATCCCGATAACGCATCAATTGTCGCCTCGCTGATTCGTTCCATACCGGACTGCTGCCGCCAAAGGGTATACAGATTATCGGGTACTTGATCGGAATCGGCGTTTCGTCGCCTATACATCGCATTTCTGTATAGGTGAGCTTAGTTTTCTATGCTATGTTTTTCCCGGCTATTCCACCGAGAAACCAGGAGTTGAGCATGGCAGTCAAAAAGAGAGCCGCTAAAAAGACGGTAAAGAAAGCGGCAGCACCCGCCGCGATCAGGATAAAGGCAATCACCACCAAGCAAACCAAGACGCAAATTATCGCCAGCATCGCTGAGCAAACCCAATTGACCAAGAAGAACGTGACGGATGTCTTCTCTGCCCTGGGTAATCTGGTCGAGGGGCACATGAAGCGTCGTGGTTCCGGCGAATTCACGATTCCCGAGACGGGCGTCAAGGTCCGTCGAGTCAAGAAACCGGCGCGCAAGGCCCGGATGGGGCGCAATCCGGCCACCGGAGAGGCGATGAAGATCGCCGCCAAGCCGGCCCAAACGGTGGTTCGAGTGACCGCTTTGAAGGCCCTGAAAGACACGGTCAACAGCTGATTACAGACCGACAAGGCACGACGTGAAACGCCGTGGCGCCTCCGCCACGGCGTTTTTCTTTACCCCGATGGGCCTCATCAGGCACCGGGTTACGGGTATTGTCTCAGGGTCAGCTGATCTCCGCGCTGGATGATTTCCAATTGCTTGAGAAAACTCATGCCCAGCAGCACATCGTTGCTGCCCATACTGGGCAGGATGGACGCCGATACATCGCCGAGCCGGATCGGGCCGAGTTCGACGCGGTCCAATCGTGTATTCCAAACAGCAACCAGGCCGTTCGCCGTATTGCTGAAACCGCCCCCCTGGCGCGTCAGACCGATCCGTTTGGCCAGAATATCGGACAAGGCGACATCCGTGGCCCCGGTATCGAGCAGGAATTTGACCGGTACACCGTTGATCCGGCCGGACGCGACATAGTGGCCGCGATTGTTGCGCTGCAGGACCACCTCGCGCACCCCATCGGCATCGACCATTCCGGCCAGGCGCTGGTTCGGGTTGTACTGATGTTCGAGCAGATCGCTGAAAAACAGCGTCAACAGCCCGATCGTCAGGACCCACGCAGCCAGCAACATGCCTCGACCGAGGCCCCGGTTCTGTTTGTTGGTGTCGTCTGAATTCATTCGTCGTTTGCTCCGCTGCATGCTCTCAGACCCGGAAAGCGGCGCGGAGTGCCGCAACCAACAGCCAAAAGCCAAAAGCCAAAAGCCAAAAGCCAAAAAGTGCAGCAAAAAAACACCGGGCAGGGCCCGGTGTATGTTCAGAATATCGACTGAGGATCTGCCGATCAGCGATAGCCGGGCATCACCCGCGTCGGGCGGCGCAGATCCGCCGGAACGCGAGCGCCAGGCATGCTCTGACTGAACTGACGACGGTAGTGCACAATCGCACTTTGACCGTTGGCTGCGACGTCATAGACCTTCCAACCTTGCTTGCCCCGGTACATACGGAACGTCAGTCGGGCCGGATAGCGGCCCGGATTGGCGATCGCCACGTTCACGGTCGCGGTGCGACCGTCGGGGTTGGTTCGGGTGCTGATGAACTGCATCCCCTGACCGCCGTAATTGACCAGTTTCGCCGTCATGACCGTCAGGAAGGAGCGCTTCAACCGTTCGGTCATCTCAGCCTTTCCCTTGGCACCCATGGCACTGTAACGAGGACCAGCGGCGGTCTTGGCCATGTATTCGAAGTCGAAGTAAGGCGCAAGTTTGTTCTCGACGAAACCGGCGAGTTGCTCGGGCGAAGGACTTGGGCTGCCCTGCAGGAAGCTCAGCATCTGCTTCATTCCCCGCTTGAACTCGGCGGCCGGCCCGCTCGCAGTCGGGGCGCCGCGACGGCCGTAGGGTCCGACACCCGGACGACCGGGGTAGGTCATCGCACCCGGCCCGGAACCGTATCCAGGCGCAGATCCGTAGTACTGCGGAGCGGCAACGACGGTACTCGCGGCGACAACCAGCAACAGCGAGAGAGTCAGGTGTGTCCTCATACTTCCTCCAAATCGAGATCGATATATTTGTGTGGGCAGTATAGCCGCCGGGAAGCGTGGCAAGCCGCGCGGCGGAAATCAATTCGGGGGATTCTACCCTAACCTCCCATGAGGCAGGCCCGGCTCGACGGGTCAGGCCACGGTAGACGTCGGACAGCTTCGGCGGCAGCTTGGCGACGTCATTGGTGACGACGAAATTGGCCGCGCCGCACACATGGGGCAGATAATCGGAGCCGTCCTCGTCGATGGTGACGCGGAACGGTTGCACGCGCCCGAGCCGGGCCTAGAACAAGGCCTGGCGGGTATCTTCAATGCCGTATTCGCCATGACATTGGCGATCGTGGCCATGGTCAGCCGATCGGCGCTCAAGGGGGTTTCGGGGTTCATCGCGGAGGGATGCCGAATCCAGTCCGTTCGCATGACCTCAGCGGAAAAAGGGCAATGGCGGCCTCGAATACGCCATTGAAGCACCTCCGACGGACTCTGATAATGCCGCCTCCAGCGAAGTACCCGGAGCTTTGCCGATGCCCCTTCCCCGATTGCCGCGCCGCGCACCGGCCCGATTGACTCTGTTGCTCCTCGTCTGGCTCAGCACCTTGTCGGACAAGGCCCTGGCCGAGGTGGTCAGCGAGACCCTGATGTTCCTGAACCCCGATGCCCGCAGCTATCTGCTGCAGCGCGCCCTGCGCTCGGACGCACCCCGCCACCGGTTCTACGTCGACAAGGGCACGCAACTCGAGGACTTCGTCTACATCGACCCGAACCAGTACGAATGGATTGACAGCGCCGCGGAGGCCAACACCCTGGGCTTCGCCCAAGGCGATTTCGTCGTCATGTACCCCGGTCGAATCCCCGAGACGCAGCTGCGACATCAGACCGACGGCACGCACGTCTATGACAGCTGGGACGGTAAGACCCGCGCCGACGGTCACTTCGGCAGCTGGTATGCACCGGGGGACTTCGATCGCTTCGTCCACGCCTGGATCCTGCCGCCGAACCTCGAACTGGTCGACTACCGGAGCAACCGAGAGGGGGAATGGGTCAAGCGCAACAACGCCCTGACCTTCTTCGCCGAACAGGTCAACGACCTGACCTTCACCATCCGCTTCCGCGACAAGGACGGCGACGGCCTGGCCGACAGTCGGGACCGCTGCCCCGGAACGGCCACCGGCATCACGATCGGCGACGACGGTTGCGAACCCGACCGCGACGGAGACGAGATCGCCGACGGAATCGACGCCTGCCCGGACTCCCAACGCGGTGTGTTGGTCGACCGGGTCGGCTGCGAGCTCGATGTCGACACCGACGGCGTGCTCGACCATCTAGATCGCTGTCCGGAGACCCCCACCGGGCATGCCGTGGACGGCCGCGGCTGTCCGCTGGACAGCGACGGCGACCGGGTGACCGATGGTCTGGACCAATGCCCCGGGACCGACCCCAGCGCCAGGGTCGACAGCCAGGGCTGCGAGCTCGACAGCGATGCGGACGGGGTGGTCGACCGGCTCGACCGGTGCGCCTCCACCCATGGCGACACTAGTGTCGACGAGCACGGTTGCGAGACCGACCAGGACAACGACGGCGTGCTCGACCGCCGCGACGCCTGCGCCGACACACCCAGCGGTGCGGTGGTCGACCGGGCCGGCTGCGAGACCGACTGCGACGGCGACGGGGTGGTGAACAGCCTCGACCGATGTCCGCGCACCGCCCTAGACACCGGTGTCGACCCGCACGGCTGCCCGCTCGACGGAGATGCCGACGGCGTCCCGGACGGCGCCGACCGGTGTCCGGAGACCCCGGCAGGGTCGGCGGTCGACGCCGGCGGTTGTGAACTCGACGCCGACGCCGACGGCATCGTCGACCGGCTCGACCACTGCCCGGCCACACCGGCCGGCCTGGTGGTCGACGATCGAGGCTGCCCCTTCGACAGCGACGCCGACGGCGTGCTTGACAAGCGTGACCTTTGCCCCGGTACTGTCGCCGGTACCCAGGTGGATGCAACCGGCTGTGCCGTGACCGCGCCCATCCGTCTGGAGGGCGTCAACTTCCACACCAATTCGGCCGAGCTGACCGGGGAATCCGAGCACATACTCGATGCGGTGGCGGCGACGCTGGCGGCGCATCCAGCCCTGCGTCTCGAGGTGGCCGGGCACACCGACAGCAGCGGCAACAACGCCTTGAATATGGCCTTGTCACGAGGCCGCGCCGAATCGGTGCGCGCCTACCTGATCGGACAAGGGGTCGACGCAGCGAACCTGACCGCGCGTGGCTATGGCCAGGAACGGCCCGTGGCGGGCAATGACAGCGCCGAGGGCCGGGCGGCCAACCGCCGGGTGGAACTGCACCGACGCGGCAAGTCACGATAGTCCCGCTGGAGCGCGGGCCGCGGCTCACCCCTGTTCAGCCCGGCTATTTCAGCGAGGTGAGAGCGGCTGTGAAGCCCGAGAGCGAGATGGCCATGGTCGCGGTATCACCCGAGGGGCTGGTCAGCGTGGTGATCATTTCGCTGCCCGCCTTCATGGAGCTGAGGACCTTGTCGTCCAGCCTGGCGATCGCCTTGCAGCCGATCTTGTCGCACACCGTGTAGGGCAGGCGTCCCGCTTCTTCGGCATCGTCGACCCGCAATTGCACACCGGCCGGGAGAAACACGCCCAGGGGCACGGTGATCTGGGCCATTGGCTGGGGGCCCGCATCGAGATAACCCACCTCGATCAACAGGATGGGTTCATCGTCCTCACGGTTCTTCAACAGCTGCGACATCACGCAGCGACCGCCCTCGTCCTGACAGCGAACCGTCCACGCCTTGTAGGTCTGTTCGGTCTGTGCCGTCGCGGCACCGGACAGCAACACCAGGGAAGCCAGACCGGCGACTCCGAGCGCTCTCCAGCCAGCGATGAGAGGGGTGCGAATCTGCATGAAAATCTCCTTTAGCTTGTGGGCAATCGACGAACTCGGCCGTCATGATGTCGGAAAGCAGCGCGAAGGGGAACGGCGCATCCCGCGTTGGGATCGAAATTCGGGTGAAAGCCAGGATCGAGTCGCGCCCAACTCATCGACCACCGAGAGCATGTCGGCCTCGTCAGTCAGGGCGGCGACCGCATCGAGCCCGACGTCCGGTCGCGATCTCACCGCGCGCCGACAATTCCTTTTTACATCCGGGGCTTCTATCATCAGATTCGAAAATTCGATTGTGGGTCCATGGCTACCCGGCCGGAACGAGAATATGTTCGCCGGTCCGAAACGGCTCAGGGGCGCCAAAACAGTGCATCCCGCGGCATGCCCAGCCTTGGCATAGACGGCGAGAGATTCCGGAAGCCGCTGACCGGTCTTAAGCGTCGACGCCGGCCTTTTCAGCTTTGGCTTTTCATTCCAATCCGCGACGGAGGACGTCCCATGAAGCAGCTTGTAGCCACCAACGAGACCATCCTGGTCGTCGGCGGCGGCATCAGCGGCATGACGGCCGCGCTAGAGGCCGCCGAGACTGGAAAGAAGGTCGTGCTGGTCGAGAAACGGCCGTTTCTGGGTGGTCGGGTCACGCAGTTGCACAAGTACTTCCCCAAGCTCTGCCATCCGACCTGCGGGCTGGAGATCAATCAGCGTCGGGCCAAGATGAACCGGAACCTGACCATCCTGACCATGGCCGAGGTGACGGACATCGCCGGCAAGGCCGGCGCCTACACCGCCAAGGTCACCCTGAGCCCGCGTTATGTCAACGACAACTGCACCGCCTGCGGCGAGTGCGAGAAGGCGGTCGAGGCCGAATTCGACGACGAGTTCGACTACGGACTGGCCGCCAAAGGCCTGCCGTCGAAGCGCAAGGGCGCCTACCTGCCGCACCTGATGGCGCACCCGATGCGGTACGTCATCGACCCGGCCATCATCGGCACCGACGACGCGCAGAAGGCCAAGGAAGCCTGTCAATACAACGCCATCGACCTGGACGATGCCGAGAAGGAGATCTCTTTCCCCTGCGGCGCCGTCATCTGGGCCACCGGCTGGCGGCCGTACGACGCCGCCAGGATCCAGCCTTACGGCTACGACCGCTATCCGAACGTCATCACCAGCGTCGAGTTCGAGCGCATGGCCGACCTCAGGGGTCCGACCGGCGGCAAGCTGATCCGCCCCTCCGACGGCGAGGAGGCCAAGAACGTCGCCTTCGTCCAGTGCGCCGGCTCACGTGACCACAACCATCTGTATCACTGCTCGCGCATCTGCTGCATGGCGTCGCTGAAACAGTCCACCTATGTCACCGACAGCTGGGGCGACGAGGCCGATGTCACGATCTACTACATCGACATTCGCGCCATCGACCGCTTCGAGGACTTCTACGAAAAGGTCAAGGCCAACGACGACGTCAAGTTCGTCAAGTCCAAGGTCGCCTCGATCACCCAGGACCAGGACAGGCAACCCCGTCTGCAACGGCGTGGACACCGAAGGATACAACCGCTACGCGACGCCGCACGACCTGGTCGTGCTGGCCATCGGCATGGAACCGTCGGTCGATGCCGACAGCTTCCCGGTGCCGATTCGTGGTCAACCGCGAGGGTTTCATCGAGGCCGACCAGGTCAACGGCGGGGTGTTCGCCGCCGGTTCGGCAAGCGACGCCCTGGACGTCAACCGAGCGGTCCAGCATGCGACGGCGGCAGCATTGAGGGCGATCCAGAGTGGTCAACCGGGTCGCCGGCGCGGAGACGCGAGCACATGGCTGACAGAAAGACGGCTGCTTATATCTGCACCGGCTGCGGGATCGGCGAGCGCCTGGATCCCGGGCAGCTGGATTGATCGCCACCCGCGACGGCAAGATCGAGTCCTGCAAGCGGCACCCGATGCTCTGCAGCGCCGAAGGCCTGCGAACGATCCGCGACGACATCGCCGGCGGCGGGTGTTACCCACGTCCTGATCGCCGCCTGCTCGCGCCGCGCCAAGGTCGAGGCATTCAACTTCACCGACGTCGCCTTGGCCCGCGCCAACCTGCGCGAGGGCGTGATCTGGGCCCGACCCGAAGGGGACGAGCACCGGGAGACCACCCAGGACATGGCCGACGACTATGTCCGCATGGCGGCGGCCGAACTCCGGACCAAGCACAAGCCGTCGCCCTCCGGCGAACAAGGCCTGAACCGGCGCATCCTGGTCGTCGGCGGCGGCGTCACCGGCATGACCGCGGCGCTGGAGTCAGCCGCCGCCGGCTACGAGGTCCATCTGGTCGAGAAGACCGACGTCCTGGGTGGCCACGCGGCCACGCTGTACAAGCGCGTACCGTTCAAGGCCGCAGCGGCCGGCACCGGCAACGGCACCCGGGAGACCCTGCCCGAAGCGGAAGACCCGGGCGTCGATGTATTGATCGAGAAGGTCGACGACGCCGACAACATCACCGTGCACCTGAACGCCACGGTCACCAAGACCTCCGGCGCTCCGGGGCGCTTCTCCGCCGACATCACCACGGAGTCCGGCGGCACCGCCACCGAGAATTTCGGCGCTGTCATCCAGGCCTCTGGCTTCAAGCCCTACGACGCCAACCAGCTGCCGGAGTTTTTCTACGGCAGAACCCCGGACGTGGTCACCAACTTCGAGTTGGAGAAGCTGGCCAAGGAGGCCAATGGGAGGCCGATCGAGCGTCCGTCCGACGGCAAGGAGGTCAAGAGCGTCGCCTTCGTCCAGTGCGCCGGACAGCGCTCCGAGAAAGAGGGCCGCCTGGCCTACTGCTCCGGCTTCTGCTGCACCGAGTCGATCAAGCAGGCGATCTATTTCAAGGACCAGAACCCGGACTGCGACACCACCGTGCTGTTCGACGATCTGCGCACCCCGGGCGCGGCCGGCGAAGACTTCTATCGCTCCGGTCGGCAGAAGATGGTGATCTTCTGCAAAGGCAAGGTCTCGGAAGTGGCCCCCGGCGGCGATGGCCTGACGGTCAAGTTCAAGGACCTGATACTGAACGAGGACACCGAGCTGCAGGCCGACTTGGTGGTGCTCGCCACCGGCATGGTCGCCAACGCCGGTCCGGATCCCTACGCCGTGCCTGTGGAGGCCAAGGAAGACGAAAAGGCCGCCGCCGAGGTCACCGTATCGGTCGACTCGATCCTAAATCTCGACTACCGCCAGGGCACCGACCTGCCGCACCTGAAGCACGGCTTCGTCGACAGCCATTTCATCTGCTTCCCCTACGAAACCCGGCGCACCGGCATCTATGCCGCCGGCCCGGTCCGTCGTCCGATGGACATGAAGCAGGCCGTCGACGACGCCACCGGCGCCGCCATGAAGGCAATCCAGTCGATCGAGAACGCCGCCGGCGGTTCCGGCGTGCATCCAAGGGTCGGCGACCTGTCCTTCCCCAGCTTCCGCAAGGAAGGCTGCACCCAGTGCACGCGCTGCACCGTGGAGTGCCCGTTCGGTGCGATCGACGAAGACGAGAAGAAGTATCCGGTCTTCAACGAGTCGCGCTGCCGCCGTTGCGGCACCTGCATGGGCGCCTGCCCGGTGCGGGTCATCTCGTTCGAGAACTACTCGGTCGAGACCGTCAGTGCCCAGATCAAGAACTGCGAGGTCCCGGACGAGTATGACCAGAAACCTCGAATCCTGGTGCTGGCCTGCGAGAACGACGCCTATCCGGCGCTCGATCAGGCGACCATGAGCGGTCGGGAGATCAGCCCCTGGGCCCGGATCATTCCGGTCCGTTGCCTGGGTTCGGTGTCCCTGTCCTGGGTGACCGACGCCGTGAACTCGGGCTACGACGGCGTGGTGCTGATGGGCTGCCGCCGCGACGAAGACTACCAATGCCACTTCGTCCGCGGCTCCGCCATGGCGGCCGAGCGCATGGGTCAGGTCGGCGACACCCTGCAGGTCTTGAACCTGGAGCCCGAACGGGTCGCTGTCCACGAGGTCGCGATCACCGACATCGAGCGCGCACCGCAACTGATCCGGGATATGGCCGATGTCGTCGAGAAGCTCGGCATGAACCCGTTCAAGTTCTAAAGGGGCGTAGCCATGAGCGAGACGAACACCGCGATGGTCGATCGATACCGCAACAGCTTCCTGGAAGAGGTCGAGACCAACGTCGAAGAAGGCGAATGGGTGAAGATGTGCATACAGTGCGGCGCGTGTTCCGGTTCCTGCCCGCTGGGCGAGGCCTGGGAACATCCGCCGCACGAACTCTTCATGATGATCCGCGCCGGCAAACGCGACGAGGTCTTGACCTCCTCGTCGATGTGGATGTGCACCTCTTGCTACAACTGCATCGTCCGCTGCCCGAGCGAGCTGCCCATCACCCACATCATGCACGGCTTGGCGCACTACGCGAAACGCCTCGGCGTCGCCCCGAAGCAGCAGCCGACCGCCAAGTTCGCCCAGCTGTTCTGGGACAACCTGATGAAGAAGGGCCGGGTCAACGAGCTGAAACTCGGCATCGACCTGTACTTCAAGGTCGGCGAGGGCATGAAGACCGCGATGCGGCACAAGGACATCGGCATGGCCCTGTGGAAGGCCAAGCGCATGACGCCGACGGCGCTGTTCGGCGGCCATGCCGTCAAGGACCTGTCGGGCTTGCAGAAGATAATCAAGAAGGCGCAGGAGCTCGAGGCCAGGCGCATCGCCCGGCACCGCGAGCGAGACGGAGACGAGACCCATGGCGAAACGTGAGTACTCTTTCTACCCGGGTTGCTCGTCGCAACAGGGCTCGACCGCCTCGAACTACCGGGTCTCGGTACAGACCATGTGCGAGGAGCTGGACATTCAGCTCAACGAGATCCCGGACTGGAACTGCTGTTCGGCCTCGATCGGCTACGCCGGCGGCGGCGAGCTGCCGCGACTGGCCCTGTCGGCGCGCAACATCGCCCTGTCCGAGGAGCACAACGCCGGCCAGGAGATCGTCGCCACCTGCGCCGCCTGCTGGCTCGCCACCCGCGAGACCCAGGAGCGTCTCAAGCAAGACGAGGGCCTGCTGGCCGAGACCAACACCGCCCTGGCCGAGGCCGGCCTGATACTGAAGAACGAGACGCCGATCAAGCACATGGCCGAGGTCCTGATCGAGGACATCGGCTACGAGGCGCTCGGCGACAAGGTGAAGAAGCCCGCTGGAGGGGATCAAGATCGCCGGCTACGTCGGCTGCCAGACCAACCGGCCGTTCGGCATCGCCGGCGAGTCCTTCGAAAACCCCATGTACCTGGACAAACTGGTCGAGACCCTGGGCGCGGATCCCGGTCACAGGACTACGACAAGAAGGTGCAGTGCTGCGGCGGCGCGCTGGCCTTCTCCGAACCGGAGAAGTCCCAGGAGATGATCAAGGACATCATCGAGTCGGCCTACGACCACGGCGCCGACATGATCGTCACCCCCTGCCCGGTCTGCCAGATGAACGTCGAGGTCTATCAGGATCAGATCAACGAGACCCACGGCACCAAGTTCAAGATGCCGGTGGTCTACTACTCGACACTGATGTCGGTGGCCTACGGCCGCTCGGCCAGGGACGCGGCGCTCGACGGGCAGGTGATTCCAGCCAAGAAGCTCGAGGAGATCGCAGCAAAGTAGCAGTAACACGTCCCTGTGAGGCACTCCAGGGTGACCATCCGTGGTCGCCCGTTCGCCGTGAAAACGCCACCTAGTGGGGAGGCCGCAGGCCCATCATGTTCTGCCGCGCAGACTCCTAGCCTCGGCGGGGCGTTTTCCGATCGAAGCCGCTCAACGTTCCGCCACGGGGCCCTTGACGGGCCCCTTTTCTTTGCCTGCCCGGCAGATCAAGGAATTTCTTTCGCGGCCGATACCCGCTAGTGTCGTGAACGCGCCGCAGGCATTCGTTTGAGCAATTGGTTCGCCGGGACAATGGAGCCTGTCAAGCGGGCTCTGGCCCCATGCCGGAGCGGTCTGCGCCCGACCGGGCGCGCCGCGAACGGGCTGGAGGTCTTTATGACAACGCCACGAACTAGGCATGGAAATGGTTGAAGACGATGCACGCACTGATGGCCGAACCTCGCCCGCCGGCCGCAGAGGCGCGCGGCGGTGAGCCAGGATGACAAGACGGCGGGCCAGGGCGGGACCGAGACGCATCCGCCCGCTCCCCAGCTGCTGATTATCGATCCCGCTGCAGCCAGCGCCGCCGATGCCCTGGCCGCGGCTGGATACGGGGTGATGATCGTCACCGAGACCGCGACCGCAGTCGAGCGATTCGTCTCGGAACGGCCGGACCTGGTGCTGTTGAATCCGGCTGCGGCCGGACTCGAGGCAACTCGCTTGTGTGCAGATCTACGCGCCGCCGAGTCGGGCACCCCGACCCCGATACTGGTCGCCAGCGAACCGAGCGACGCCGGGGCGATACGCCGCGCCTATGATGCCGGCGCCGCCGATATCGTTCCCTCGCCGGTCGATTGGGACCGGCTGATCGATCGTCTTCCTTTCATACTGCGCAACGGGCGCGAAAGCGCCCGACTGAAGGCCAGCGAACAGCGCTACGCGCTCGCCGCCCGGGGCAGCGGTGACGGGATCTGGGACTGGGACATCGACAAGGACCAAGCCCTATTTTCGCCACGCTGGTGTCAGATGCTCGGACTGCACCCGGAGCGGGTCGGAAACCATGTCGACGAATGGTTCGACCGGGTGCATCCGGACGACAGTCACGCCCTGCATGCGGCGCTGAACGATCACCTCGTTGGCGACTCGGATCGCTTTCAGGTCGAACATCGCCTCCGAACGCGATTCGGCCCTTACATCTGGGTACTCGCTCGGGGGATATGCGTTCGCAACCAACATCAGGCTCCGATGCGCATTGCCGGCTCACTCAGCGATATCAGCGAGCGTAAGCGGGCCGAGACCCAACTCCTGCACGATGCGCTGCACGACAGCCTGACCGGACTGCCGAATCGCAAGCTGTTTCTCGATCGCGTCGGTCACAGCCTGAGGATCCGCGAGCGGCGGCACGATTACCGCTTTGCGGTCTGTTTCATCGATCTCGACCGGTTCAAGAACATCAATGACAGCCTCGGTCACCTGGCCGGCGACGAACTCCTGATAAAGGTCGCCCGCGCGATCGAGACCGGATTGCGCCAATCCGACACCCTGGCTCGTCTCGGTGGCGACGAATTCGCCATCCTGTTCGATGACATCGATCTCGACAGCGGTTTCCTGGCGCTGATCGAGCGCGTACAACACAGCCTGACGCAATCGATTCAGCTGCAGGATAGGGAGATCACGGTCACTGCGAGCATCGGCGTGGCCTTGTCCGACGCGCAATACGAGAGAGGATCGGACATCCTGCGCGATGCCGACGCCGCCATGTACCGGGCCAAAGCCAAGGGCCGGGCGACCTACGAGATCTTCACCAACACCATGCACGCCAGGGTGTCGGAACTGTTGCGCATCGAGACCGAGCTGCGGCACGCCCTGGCGCGCAATGAGCTGCGAGTCTACTTCCAGCCGATCGTCGACCTGCGTGGTAACCGGCTGATCGGATTCGAATCATTGATCCGCTGGCAGCACCCCGAGCAGGGCCTGCTCGAACCGGGCAGATTTCTCGAGATCGCCGAAGAGTCCGGTCTGATCGTCACCATGGGACGGTGGCTGCTGACCAATTCCTGCATCCAGATGCGCGCCTGGCAGCTGCGCAATCCGCGACTCGGCGACGCCTATGTCTCGGTCAATCTCTCCAGCCGTGAGTTCGCCCAGCCCGACCTGGTCGACACGGTGCGGGCGGCGCTGCAGCAAAGCGGCCTACCGACATCTTGCCTGAAACTGGAGATCACCGAATCGGTGCTCATCGGCAACCCGGAGCGGGCCCGCGGTCGATTGACCGCACTGAAGGAGTTGGGGGTCGACCTGTCGATCGACGACTTCGGGACCGGCTATTCGTCTTTCAGCTACCTGCACAAATACCCTTTCGATGTGCTCAAGATCGACAAGAGCTTCGTGCAGAAGCTCAATGGCGAAGGCAATGCCCGTCAGATCATTCGTGCCATCGTCGAACTGGCGCACAATCTCGGCATGAAGGTAGTGGCCGAAGGGGGCGAGGATCTGCGCACCCTCGACGCGCTCAGAGAACTCGGCTGCGAATTCGCTCAGGGCTACCATTACTCCAGACCACTGCCGCCGCAACAGCTCGACGACTGGATCGACAGCCTCGACGTCGAATAGCGCCGTTGGCAACAACCGGACGCGGACCGGCGCCAAGGTATGCTCCCGCTAAGCTGAAGTTCCATCGCCGACCAGGACGAAACGCTCGAGGCCGAACTGGTCTCGCACTTTGGCGAGTTCGGGCAGTAGCGTCTTTGGATCGCCGGTGTTTCCTTTGAACACCGAGACCGCCACCGGGATGCCAGCAGAGTTAGTCAGCAGGCCGTAGTTGACCTGGAGCTTGCCCTTCTTGCCGTCGCGATTGTGCCCGAAGGCGGCCAGCGGACAGGTGACCGCCCTCGAAGTAGCTCGAACTCAGGTCGTAGAGCGCCAGTGCATCGTGGTGGAGGTGGCGCGCGGCGAGTTTGCTCTCGATTCGCTCTTGGCGTTCGAGCAGCCAGTCGAGCGCTTGGTACAGCTCATCCTCATCGGCGTCACTGACTGCGAGCAGGGAAGGCAAGGTGGTGATGTGCCACCAACGGGTCGTGGCAAGCTTGCTGTCGGGCTCGAGGATGCGCGCGACCACCATGGCCACCACCAAGCACCCGACACTGCTGAGGATGAGCAGCTACGAAAAGACGACCTTGACCGTCAAGAACGTGAAGGAGAACGTGATCGCATCCTTGCGGAGTCGTCCTGCGGCTCGGATTTTCGGCGCTCGGGAGGGATGACTGGAGAGGAGACTCACAAGAAGCGGTACGCGAAACCGCTGCCGTAGAAACTCACGATCCTCTCGCAAGCCGCACCGTCAACAAACGCGGTTTGAGACGCTACGACACCTATCGAGTCGGCAGAGATGGATGCAGTCGGGCGGCAGTAGAGCTTGGAAAACGGCTGCGCGCCGACTTCGTCGCGCGGCCGTTTTCCTTACGGGCGCTTGGGCTTGCTGTACTCAGCTGTTTTCTGAAACGACTCCCAAATCGTCTCGTAACCCACGAAACCCTTATCGTTGGGCTCTTTCTGGCGAGTCAGCAAGAAACGTGCTTTGCCTTCGGGTACTTTCGGTCGCTTGCGAGGTTGTCCACTCATAATTCACCTTTATGGTTAACTGTCGGTTAATCCGGCTGCGGCAGGCTGCAGCCTAAAAAACTTCCACGACGTTGAAACGATGCAATTCCGAACGCTTAAATTATATAGCAGACGCTCTTTTGCAACCAGCAATCTTAGCCATTTCGATATTACCTACCTATAAACACTATTTATGACTTCAAGCTTCTGCTTTTGCCCGCGATCTCCGTTAGTATCAACAGCATCACGATCTCCCCACGCTTAACCGAAGGAACACTTTGTATGCCGCAGTTTATTTTCGCTTATTTGGGAGGCGAGTACCCGTCCAGCCCCGAGGAGGGGCAAAAGCATTTCCAAAAATACCAGCAGTGGCTGACTTCGCTCGGAGGCGCTGTCGTGAGTCCTGCAATACCTTTCACAAATACACATACCGTACAAGCTGACGGTACCACATCGCCGGGAAGCATGCCCGAAACCGCGCGGCGCTACGGTGTAACTAACCGGCGTGACCCTACTGCTAATCTTTCCGGCGGTACCCGTTACCTAAAGGACTTGCTTGAGCGTTTTGGTAACAATCTCGAGCTGGCTCTTGCTGGATATAACGCGGGTGAGAATGCGGTGAAAAAATACGGCAATCAGATCCCGCCCTTTATCGAAACGCAGTCCTATATACGCAAGGTCATCAAACTTTACGAGCAGTACCCCAAGGAGTCCGCCAGTGACACCTGAATAAAGACTGCTTTACAGTATATTTGGTCAAACTAGATTGGACAGATGGTGTCCTGAATTAAGAGAGACTTCAATTCATCAAGTTGGGTAACTTAGGTTGTTTATCGTAGTCATTTTTCTACGCATCGCAAAGTCATCCATCGCGCAACAAACGGTATCTTATATGAATAAACTCATAAGAGGTACCGCACCATGCAACTCATCTCACACCAGAACCACATCAACGCCCTCCCCAACAGTCCACTCAAAACCCACATCCAAAACCGTTTCAACCAGATCATCGAAGAGTCAGAAGACATACCGCCCATCTTCCTGCTCGTTGAACCCGACGACGACATCACCGGCCCGGACTTCTCCATAGTCGGCCCAAGGGACTGCTCACAGATCTGTGGGAAGAGCACGAACCCGGACACCCGAAATTCGTCCGGCCCTACGAGTGGGTCAGCTACCTGCCGCAGTTGAAAGTCTATGAAGTCCTGTTCCTGGTCTGCGGTGAGGACGGCTACTGGATATACATTCCCGAAGACTATGTTGAGGCACATCCCGACCTGAAGTGGGTTCTGACCTCCCGGTGGTGGGTTGTCCGAGCCGCAGCCGCTGTACTGATCACCGATATTCTTTAAGAGTTTTCCCGGCTGATCCCTCATCAGCCAATTCATTATGCCCGTCCCCGTGACGGGCTTTTTTATGCCCGCAACAAAAGGAGAACATCATGACCATTAACCCAAACCCCAAACTCTATCCCTTCGTCCTGGAGCCCGGATTCACCCAGCTGATCAACCAGTTGCTGTCCGAGAATGACATCGAAGCGGATGACGGCGTTGTCCTCAACTTCCGCGACCCCAGCTATTCAGCCGAAACGGGCGGCTACCATCCGGTGGAGATCTGCGTTGACGGTGCAGGTGTCCTTCAGTACGTCACCGACTTCGCCTATTTCGGTAGACCACCTTCGTGGAGCTCGACATCGAACTTGATTGGAGCTTCGAGAGTGGCTACTTCCGCCAGTTCGACGATATGCACGAGCTCGTGGTCGGGCAGGGACTGTTCCAGCTCTGGGCGGCCAACTTCCGAGCCTACTACGAGATGGGCGTCTATGACCTGACCGTCAGTCCCCGCTGATAACCATCGATCCATCACGACGAAGCTGTCCCGATTCGTCATCCCACCCCGCAATAACTATCAAACCGTTCCTTTCATAGCCGCATCCGCAGCGGCGAGTAATCCATTTTCAACAACATAGGAGAAAACCCATGCTGAAGTTCAAATCGGAGACCGATTTATTGCGCCTCAATCCCGCCCATTCCGCACTGCCGGTCCTGGCAGATCTCATCAACCGCATCATCACTCAATCGTACAAGACGGAATATCCATACGACCCCGAAAACGACGGCTACATCGTGCTGGTGGAAGAAGGCGACACAGACCGTCCGTTGACCGAGATCTGGGGCGACGATGCGTACAGCCTCATCGACGTGCCCTGGGAAAGTATCACCAAGGATGAATCCGGTAAGTATTTCATCGCTACTTTTCTCGCAAATAACCAGTACGGCCTCGTCTTCGTGATCCCGGATGCAGACTGGATCTACGGCGAGCTACTGGAATGTATCGAAGCACACCTGGACGAGTGACCAATAACTATCAAGCAACAATTCAACTATTTTTAGGAGAACCAAAATGACAATCAAATCAACAGTCAAAGCAGCACCAAAAGCGGCAGTTAAAAAGGCTGCCGCAAAGAAGGCCCCTGCAAAAAAGGTGGTCAAGCAGGAAACCGCAGCAGAAGAGCAACAACCAGTCCATCAAATCCTCGCCACATCGAAATGCCGAACCCTCTCGGACAAGATCAGAGCTGACCTACAACATCGCCCTCGATGACAACGACAGTGTCCAGCTGAGCATCACCGACAACACCGGCGGTGGCTACTGGAGCAAGGAGTATGTGCCTTTCGATCACATCGTGTCGGCACTGGAAGCGGTCCCCGATGACAAGCCGGTCACGTCCATACACCTCTTCAAACTGTTCAAAGGGAAGAGCAGCAACACGCCGGGCTTCCTGCTGGCCGTGCTTTTAAGCGAGGGCATTCTGGAACCTTTCCAGGGGAAGAAGCGGCAGTACGCTCTCAGCGAATCGGGTCTGGACAAGTTCATGGCCAAGGTCGAGAAGCTGAAGAAAACCAAGGCTTAATGACTCTGTCCCCGTAACTGTCTCGGGGATCTTCTTTCCCCGTAACGATCTCCACATAGCCAACCCCCGCAACAAACCTTACTGAGGCTCTTTTAATACTGAGCCTATACCGATCTTTCTTTCAACTCTTTTTCACGTTAAGGAGGTGCCTATTATTGTAGCTGCCCTGGTAGTCCTGGCCGTGTTATCGCTTCTGTATAACCCAGCCAAAGTCCTGGCGGTGATTTTTCTATTGCTGCTCATTTATTCAAACCCAATACCGTCGCTGCTAACTCTGGCAGTGCTTCATTCCCCATTTACATCTATTTGAGGTAAACATTATGCAAGATTATTCCGTGTACTTATTCGATGCCCTGGAACAAGTCCAGTCGTGGGGTCTGCCAGACGAAGACATCGCCGAGGCTACGAATGCTCAGGCGCACCTGATGGCAGGATGCTGTTCGGACTGCTATGAAGGCAGTCAGCCTGAGTCAATCTACTCGTCTCATCGATAGCTCAATAGTTATTACTTGTCACGTCCCAGGGAAGCCATGAAGCCATTACGGTGGGTCGGCTTCTTCTGGGCGTTATTTTTTTCATTTTAGGAGATATATTATGTTGATATTTATAGGCGCATTATTGGTTTCTGCAGCGGTATATAAGCTGGCAACCTATGTAATGAATAAAACCTATGCAACAAAAAGTGCCTAAGTCAGGCTTTCTGGTCGAAGTATCCGTCGCTATCAGACGGTGTCCAGTACACCTATGAAGACTTATTCCCGGAGTTCAAACCGGACGCGTACCAGGATGCTTTC
>CAVXWS010000057.1:0-40994 GCA_963765415.1 uncultured Gammaproteobacteria bacterium | reverse complement strand
GAGATCGAACTCTATTGCGAAGCGGGCCTTTCCGAGTCGTTGGGGCGCCTGGGTGAGGAGCTGCGTTTCGCGACCATCACCTCGGCGGCCCGTGTTCAGACGATGGATGCCCGACCCGGGGACGCCGTCGATACGACCTTGGCCGGACTCGCGGTCCGCGTCACGACCAGCGAGCACCCCAAGTGCGTGCGTTGCTGGCACCACCATCCCGATGTAGGCAGTGTCGCCGAGCACCCCGAGCTCTGCAGTCGCTGTGTCGAGAATCTCGGTGAGCAGGGGGAAGAACGCGCGTTTTGCTGAGGCCCGCGCGCAGCGGCGAATCCTTGCACGGCAAGACGCCGCTGCCGGCGCCGCTCAGGGCTTCTGGTTGTGAAATGCCAGTGACAGAGGCCGCTCCTCGGCCTGCTTCAGGCGAGTCATTCCCGCGTAGTCGACGATCATTCGGTAGGTGGCGTGCAGGGGCGCGTGCAGCGTGTGGCAGATCGCCGCCCGGATCACGCCGGCGTGAGTGACGACCAGGACGTGCCGGCCGGCGTGTTCGCGCGCGATGTCGCTCAGTGCGATCGATACTCGTGCCTGGAAGTCGCTCAGCGGCTCGGCGTTGCGCGGCCGAGCAGTTGCCGGGGACTGATAGAAACGCTTCAGGGCCCCCGGGTGTATGGCTTCGATTTCTTCGGCCATCTTGCCTTCCCACTCGCCGAAACAAACTTCCTTTAGGCGGTCGTCGACGCTCAGCCGGCGTTTGGCGCGGCGACTGAGGTCCTCGGCGAATTCCCGGCAGCGCAGCAGGGGTGAGGTGATCAAGGCGTCCCAGGGATAGGGTGGGCGGGCAGCTTTGCGCATCTGGGCCCAGCCCAGGTCGGTCAACGGGTCGTCGGTCCAGCCGCGATACTTCCTACCGCCTGCGGGTTCACCATGACGCAGCAGGTCGATGATGGTCGAGGTTCCGGTGCTCATTCCCTAACGTTATCGCCCGATTGATCGTGTTTCATCTTTATCGACCCTGAGAGACTAGAGTTGATTTGCGGAAGGTCGCATCGGCCGGCCCGGCCGGATGTACGAATCTATTCATCGCGCCCATCTGCGCGGCGGTGCTTCAGGGAGCGTCGATAACCCACCCAATCGAAGAGCGGACCCGGATCGGTCTTTCTTCCCGGCGCTATATCACTGTGGCCGACGATGTGGTCGTCGGTGATCGAGGGGTAACGCTCGCGAATCGCCCGGGTCGCCTGACTCAACACTCGATACTGCATCGCGGTGAAAGCGACCGAGTCCGCACCCTCCAGTTCGATTCCGATGGAAAAATCATTGCATCGGGTTCTGCCGCCGAACGCGGATTCCCCGGCATGCCAGGCCCGTTTGTCCAGGGGAACGAACTGGATGAGTTCGCCGTCACGCCGGATCAACAGATGGGCCGAGACCTGCAGTGAGGAGATGCCGGCGAAGTAGGGGTGTTCGTCGGCCGGGAGCCGATTCTGAAACAAGGATTCGATCCAGGGGCCACCGAACCGATCCGGTGGCAGGCTGATGCTGTGGATGACCAGCAAATCGATCGACGCTCCGGGCGGACGCTCGTCGCAGTTGGGCGATGGGCAGGAGCGGGCCGGGTCGAGCCAGCCGTTCTCGATCTTCATGGTGTCGACGGTCCCGCCGCGCATGGATCGGCGTTTGGATATCGGACGACCCCGCTGAAAGTCGGCTGCGATTTCAAGAAGCGCCAAGGATGCAGGTCTAACCTCATGAAAAGTAAAAGAAAAGCAAGCTGGCTTCAGGTCGGTGTCGGGCCTTTGGCGGGAAACTCGAGAAGTAAACCCCTGTAACAGCAGCGAAAAAGGTCGCGATAAAGCGCTCAAAGTGCCAGAATCAGAGCGAATTGAGTGGATGTTCTCACTGCTAAGCGGTGACCGGCCTCGGTCAGTCACCTAGAAACGGGTTACTCAGGCTTGAGCTCATGTGTTTGCTGTCTCAAATCAGCAAGATGCGCATGCCTAAGTGAGAATTTGTGTGAAGATACGCAGGAACGTGTCGAAACGCAAAGATATAAGGTCACAAAATGGGTTTCTAATAAATCGGCCAGGATGGCCACAAGCCCTCCAAGAGGCTGAACGGTTATGGTTGGAGACAACGTTGTAAATTTTGAAAATTCGGCTGGTGACTCTCGACGTCGATCCGTAGCGGGTGGCGGTCAGATAGTGGCGCGTTGTCGTCAGTTGATCGCCGAGACGCTACCCCGTCTGTCGCAGGAGATGTTCGAGCGGCTCGACGACGATCTCTACGAACTCGCGGACAAATCTGAAAGCGATCTCGTGCAAACCCGGTACTTCGAGGCGATGCGCGAGTTGCGCAAGCTTCGACAGCCGATCGAAGCACAGTTCCAGAAGTCCGTACTCCAGGCCTTCGATGATTTCTGGGCGGGGCGCCAAATTAGCGGGATCGCGTTGACCGCGGACGATTCTAACGACGAACTGTCTCTGATAGCCGACGAAGAATTGGAAGAGAAACTGGCCATGTCGGGCGTGGTCAGTAAGGCGGAAAGCCGTTTTCGCCGCGAGTTGTTTGCGCTGAACATGCGTTTTGCGCATCTGGTCGATCGTGGTGAGGTGCAAAACGGAGAGAATCCTCTCGGTCCATCGATACTGGTGTCGCGCTTCGGGGAGGCGCTGAGCCTCTGGGAAGGCGACGTACCGGTAAAGCTGGTCATCTACAAGATGTTCGATCGCTACGTGATGAGTTTCGTCGGCGGATTGTACGACGACGTCAATGACGTATTGGTCGAAGGCGGTATCCTGCCGAAGATCGTCCAGCGGGCCCGCCGCAATCCAGTCGCGCCTTCGGTGCTGCGGGCGCGAAACGAGGATCCGCAGGCCTCGGGAGTTCCGCAGGTCGAGCAAGGCGGTACGGAGTTTGGTGCCGAGTCACCGGCGCAGTTCTTCAACATGCTCGGTGATCTCTTGTCGAATTGGCGAAGCGCCACCGGAATGTCCGGCTTCGGGGTCTCCAACCCGCACCTGCCCGTGGTTCAGACCAACGACGTTCTGAGTGCATTGCACGAGCTGCAGCAACGCACCATCGGTATGGCTCCGGCCGACCTCGGCGAGGCTGAGAAGGTTCGGGAGCAATTTCGCGGCAATCTGGTGCAGCGCCTCGACATGGGCTCGGGAGACAACTTCACCAAGCGCTTGGACAAGCCGGATCAGGATGTCATCGACATCATCTCGATGCTGTTCGAGTTCATCCTGGACGACCGGAATCTGCCCGACGCGATGAAGGCATTGTTGAGCCGCCTGCAGATCCCGATGCTGAAGGTCGCGATGCAGGACCGGAGCTTCTTCGGATCCAAGGGCCACCCGGCGCGGCGTTTGCTGAACGCCCTGGCACAGGCGGCGGTCGGTTGGGTAGATGACGGCGACCGTTCCGAGGGCAGCCTGTACGGACGGATCGAATCCGCAGTCGTTCGGGTGTTGACCGACTTCACCGACGACATCTCGCTGTTCGAGAGTATTTACGACGAATTCACCGGTTTCATGGAGCGTGAGGTTCGTGGCGCGGAAGTCGCCGAGGAGCGGATCAATCAAGTCACGCGCGGCCAGGAACAACTCAAGCTTGCCCGCCAGCGGGTCCATGATCAGATCAAGCTGCTGCTCGATTCCGCGACCGCCGTGCCCGATCCGGTTCGCGCGATCCTTTCCGAGGCCTGGAAAGACGTCTTGCTGTTGGCCTTCCTGCGCGAGGGCGAGGACAGCGAGACCTGGAAGAAATCGGTGGGTATCGCTCAGCAATTGATCTGGAGCGTGTCGCCCAAGTCGGACCAGACCGAACGGCAACGGCTGCTGAAGCTCATCCCGGAGCTACTCAAGTCGCTGCGAGAGGGCTTGGGCAACATCTCTTACGACCAGCACAAGGCCGCGCAGCTGTTCAAGGATCTGCAGGCCTGCCATATCGCGGCCTTGCGCGGCGGGCAAGTGCCGCCGTCAATGCGCGAGCAGGGCGCGGACGCGCCCGCTGAGGTGGAAGAAGTCATCCTGGGCGGCGAGGAGCCCATTCCCGAACCCGAGCAGATCGACGACGAATTCACTGGTCTTGCCAACGATATGGCCGTAGGACAATGGCTGGAATGGCAGGACAGGGACGGCGGCAGCCAACGCGGCAAGCTTTCCTGGCGCAGTGAAGTAACGGGAACCTACGTTTTCGTCAACCGCAAGGGAGCCAAGTTGGCGGAGATGACCGGGTTCAGCGTCGCTGCATTGCTGCGCGGCGGTAACGCAGAGATCCTGGATAACGTTGACAAGCCGCTGATGGATCGGGCCTTGGGGGCGATGCTGGACGTATTGAAGAACACCGGTGATGCCGACGGCGATCCCAGCCATCCGTCACCGGCCTGATCGCCTAATTCCTGTTGTAGTATCCGTTGGGCGTCGACCTGGTCGGCGCCCAACTGGTTTTCATACAGCGATTGAAAGGGGATTAGCATGTCCGAAAAGATCACGGATTCCGGCCTGAAGCACGAGGACCTGAGCATTGGTGACGGCGCGACCGCTGAGACAGGTCAGAGCGTGACCGTCCATTACACCGGTTGGCTGGAGAACGGGACCAAGTTCGATTCCAGCCTGGATCGTAACGATCCTTTCCGTTTCATTCTCGGCAAGGGCCAGGTAATTCGCGGCTGGGACGAGGGCGTCGCCGGAATGCAGATCGGTGGTAAGCGCAAGCTCACGATTCCGCCCCAGCTGGGCTATGGACCAAGCGGGGCCGGAGGGGTCATTCCGCCGAACGCCACGCTGATTTTTGAAGTCGAATTATTGGCTGTGGACTGAGTGGATCTCACCTCTGAGAACATACGTCTCCAAGTCACGGCCGCCCTGGCGGAGGATCTGGGTGACGGGGACAAGACGGCTGGCCTGATTCCGGCCGGGCGCCGGAGTACGGCGACGGTCATATGCCGTGAAACCGCGGTTCTGTGTGGTCGTCCGTGGTTCGACGAGGTGTTTCGTCAGCTCGATCCGGGCGTCATGATCGATTGGCTTGCCGCCGAAGGCGAGCGTTTGTCGCCAAACCAGACCGTATGCCGCTTGAACGGTTCGGCGCGGGTGTTACTCAGCGGCGAACGTACGGCGCTGAATTTTCTGCAGATGCTTTCCGGTACGGCGACGATCTCGGCGCGCTATGTCGAGGCCGCGGCGAACCCGGAGGTTCGGGTATTGGACACTCGAAAGACGGTGCCGGGTTTCCGTTTGGCGCAAAAGTACGCCGTGCGCTGCGGTGGCGGACACAATCATCGGGTTGGTTTGTACGACGCGATTCTGATCAAGGAAAATCACGTCGAGGCGGCCGGTTCGATCACGACCGCGCTTCGCGTCGCCAAGGAGCAACATCCGAACCTCGAGGTCGAGGTCGAGGTGGAGGACCTGGTGCAGTTGCAGGAGGCGCTGGCCGCCGGGGGCGAGCGGATATTGCTCGACAACTTCGATCTCGTACAACTCGGGCAAGCGGTTGCACTCAATGTCGGACGCGCCCGTTTGGAGGCCTCGGGTGGAGTTGATCTGGACACGATCGCCGCGATCGCCGCAACCGGGGTGGATGACATATCCGTCGGTGCCCTGACCAAAGATGTCAGGGCGGTCGACTATTCGATGCGTTTTGCCTAGCCCGTCGGGGCTAGGAGCCTGCGTTCGCAGACTCCTAGGCCTTCACGTCGAGCAGCGTGCCGAGCATCTGATCCGCCGCCTTCAGGACCTTCACGGTGGCGGCGCTTTGTTGCTGATGTTGCTTGAGCTCGACCAGCGAGCGCTCGACGTTCTTCGCCGTTTGGTTATCGGTCGCGGTCGTCGCGGTGACGATCTCCATCGCGTTCTTCCGCAGCCCGGCGTTGGCTCGCTGAATACCAACAGTAGCGGTGCCGAAGATCTTCCCAATCATTGCCGTAAACCCTCTTACCCGATGGCGTTAACGGCACGATGGTCCGGGCTTTGACGGTAATGGGCGCAAGGTGTGAACCAGTCGACCGAGCCCGTGATTGCGTTTCCCTTTCCGGCGACCAAAGGGGAGGAACGATCAATCTCAGGCCGGTCGGGGGATTGCCGTTCGGCCGCCGTTGCCGCCTGCCGCAGGCTGGCCCGATGCCGCACCGGGGGTCTGTTCGTTCTGTGCCGCGGCCCGGGCACAAAAAAAGGCTATGTCACCGTTGAGTGTTGGTAACCGACTGCCTCAAGCAGACAGGCCTGTGGGGTAAGCGACGAGCGATTGCGTTCCAAGAGGCGGCGCCATCCAAGGTATTGGGCGAGATAGCGCGTTGCCACACCATGAAAACGCCGCATCCAGTTTTTCAATCGGCTGTCATACGCGTTGACGTGCTGAATGTGGAAAGCGCCGCGCACCCGTGGGCCGCGGATGGGCAAGGCTTCATGGGCGATACCCGTGGCTTGGGCAAATGCCGTATAAACGGAAGCCCCATCGGTACACAACACGGCATCGGGATCGACCCGCGGCAGCAATGCCTGGCGAATGTGGGACGCATCGAGTTTCTCCAAGATCACATCGGCCATCGCCCCACTGCGGTCTCTGATCACCAATACCGGCACATGATCCGGGCCTGCACCTCGCGTCCGCCCGACGCCACCGCGTTGGCGCGGCGGGCGGTGCAAATGACGTTGTCCTTTCAATGACTTGAGGAAAAACGTCTCATCCGCTTCCACAATGCCATGGACCTGCGAAGCCTGCTGTGCCGCCGGCGCTACCAGGAAACGTCGCCGCCACCGCAAGGCGGTGTTCCTATGGATCCCGCATTGCGTCGCGGCTTGGCGTATCGTCACCCCATCAATCAGGGCCTGGGCGAAACGGAGCCAATGCGCGCGTTGGCGCAGATGGGCCAATGGCGAGCCGGTCAGGGCGTTGCAGGTGCGAGCACAGGTCGTACAGCGATAGCGAGGAAGGCCATGCGCGGATCCCCACCGAATCAGGTGGGTAGCATCGCAGTGGGGACAACGCGCGGGCGGATGGGCTTCCAGGAGTCGATCTGCCACCGATGCGTCCGACTGTTCGATGCGGGTATGCAGTTGCTCCCACTGACTCGGCGAGAGCTGCTGCAGCTGTTCCAACCAAGCTGTGAACGTTCGTTTGTCCATGGTGAGTCCTCCTGCTGGAGTCTTCACCTTTAATTTTAGACCCGCCAACACTTAACGGTGACAGCGCCCAAAAAAAGGGCGCTGGTGCGCCCCTTGTTCGCTTTGTCGCTGCGCTCAAACGCAGCCGGTCGGCTTCGGCAGCGCACCCCATTTGCAGATCAGCTTCATCGGGCCTTTCTTGAACACGTTGTACAGATGCTTGCTGTCGGTGCCGACCTTTTTCGAGAACTTGCGAATCGGCGGTACGACTCCGTCGTCGCTGTACATCGCCCGGGCCTCGCGAATGTACCCCATGATCTCGTCGTTCATATCGAAGCCGTCACCGGCGGCCAATTGTGCGGCTACCTCCTCGGTCCAATCGTCTCGGTCGACCAGGAAGCCTTCGCCGTCTACTTGCAATTCCATTGTTACTACCTCGTGGAAATCAAACCTAGTAATTTGCTTGGGATTGAGCGTAATGGTGCTCGGGAGAGGGCCGAATTTCACCCTGATAAATACGGGGTAATCGAGCGGATCAGCCCAGTTCGGGGGTCTCGGCCGTTGCCATGAAGACCACTCGCTCGGCCATGTTGGTGATCCGGTCGCCGACCCGTTCCAGGTGGTAGGCGATCCACAACAGGTGTGTCGCGTGCATGTTGCGATCGGGTTCGCTCATCAGCTGCATCAGCAGGCTGGAACTGGCGGCTTCGTCGAGATCGTCCAACTCGCCGTCTTCCGCGGCGGCCGTTCTCGCCAGGGTCTCGTCGCGATTCTCGTAAGCCTCGACTACTCGGGTGAACATGTTGATGCAGATATCGCCCATATCGGCAATGCGATCCATCGGGCCGGAGAAATCGGCCGGGTCCATGCCCAGGACGATCTTGGCGACGTCTTTGGCGTGATCGGCGATGCGCTCGATCTCGGTCGCGATCTGCATGCTCGAGACGATATCACGCAGATCATGCGCCTTCGGTTGTTGCAGAGCCAACGTCTCCAGGCACTCGTTTTCGATGATGCGCAACAGCTCGTTGACTTGCTTATCCTGGTCGACCACCTGCTGAGCGAGTACCGCGTCCTGGCTCTTCAGGCTGTCCATGACACTCTCCATGGCCTCCTGAGTGACCTTGGCCATTTTCAGGACATTGTCGTGGATCTTGAATTCTTCGCGGTCCAGCATAGGACGGGATTCGCTCATCGTTGGTGACTCCAGTCGGTTCTTGCTCTTTACCAGGCGCGTATCGGCCGCCGTTTCGAACCCGCATTCGCTAACCGGGCGAGCACCCAATATTCACTCGCGGCTTGCCATCTCGATCAGAAGCTCGCGCGCGGCCTGCCGATCGCTGATCGGCCGGGGCAGGGCGAGGCGGCGTAGCCGCTCCCCCTGCAACAGGTCGATGCCCTCGGCGTCCATTCCGACCAGACTGATGATCGAGTCGTCCGCCAGTTCCAAGGATACGCCGGTTTGCCGAAAATAGCTTTGCAGCGCCTGTTGATGGTCCTGATTCATGTGATCGAGGATGGCCGTTTCCTCGTCCGCCGCCAGCGGGTTTGCTCGCACGATTCGATCGATGCCGAACCAGCGCGCCGTGGCGAAACCGTTATTGAAATGAAATCGCCGGGGCTCAAGACGGTAGAAGCGAAAGTTCAGCTCGCGCAGATAAAATTCGGACTGCGGAAAGTAGCGCAGATAGCGCTGACCGCGCTCGGTGGGCAGGGGCTCGACATCCCCGATGGCGACGATTCGGGCCAGCTGCTGCACGTCGCCTTCGCCGCGTGCTGAAACGGTGAGACTGCAGCGCCCGTCGGCGGCGAGATTCTTGGTGTGCTGCGAGAGGTGACTGAGCAGAAACAGGGGCGCCCCGTCGGCACCCAGGCAGTAGGGCACGACCGAACCGAAGGGATAACCGGGGAGGTCCAGCGAGTGGGTCGACAAGACGCCGACGAAACCGCCGGCCCAGAGCTGGCGGGCGGACGAGGCCTGGTGTTCGGAGTCTTGGCGGTGTTCGGCGTTCATGGTCGGTCGTGGTGATCCTCGTGATGGTAGTGGCTGGCCGGCTGCTCGACAGCGGCGATCGCGGCAACCGTCTCTGCCCCGCCGGCTCCGATTCGGCGTCGGAGCGAATGTCCCCATGGCTGCAGCCGTAATGGCTGCTGCAAGGGCGGGGATTCTACCTCAACGCTGGACGGGCGCTGGGCCTGGGTTGTCCGGTCGTCAGTCGGCCGAGCGACGACGGCGCAGGGCCGCCAAGACGCCGTCCCAGAATTCCAGACGTGCGTCCAACGCGACCTTCGCGGCCAGTTCGGCCTCGCGAATCTTGACCGGGTCGCCGGCGCACAGGGAATCGATCAGCCGCAGCGACAGGGGACCGTGGAAATCCTCGTCGAGATGAACGTGGCGGTTCAGGTAGTAGTGAAAGGCGGGGGCCTGCTTCGGCGTCAGCGCCATGTCGGCGAGAAAGCTGCGGAACATGCTCGGGATGATCGCTTCACGACCGAGCGCCAGGGCGGCAGCGACCTGATGGGGCCTGCCGCTGTCGATGATTTCAAACGTGGTCTGGGTAAAACGGCGCGAGGGTTCGGGCACAAAGGGAGCGGCGAGTGCGGCTTGCAGGCCCTGGGTGCGTATCAGCTCGATGAAACGACTCGGGATACTCGCATCCGCGCAGATCTCGTGCATGGCCTCGCAATAGGATTCGAAATGGCTGGCGTGAAGCGGCTCGCCACCCTCTATCGGGATCTGGTCGGATTCTTCCTCGAGGCACAGCTGGTTGATGAAATAGCACAGCGCGGCGTTTTCGCTCGGCGTCCAGGGCACCTGAATCGGCGCGATCACGTTCTGCAGTGTTTTGATCAGCGACATGAAATCCCAGACCGAGAAGACATGATGCGCCATGAAAAGGCGCAGATCGTCGATATCGCGCAGCGCCGCGTACACCGGGTGTCGGTTGAGCGCCTCCCGTTGGTCTCGGACGACCTCGGGGTCAAAGCTGGTCATTGAAGACTCCAAGCGATCTGGTCGATGTGGCCCCAAATCAGCGCCTGTCCCGGGAGAAGACCAGGGGATAAATCATTTGGCGAAGAACAGTTGGGCGTTGCGCAGGCGCACCCGCTCGGCGACGTCGGCGGGCAGGTGCGCCATCCAGCCGCGGTGGAAATCGAGAAACCGACCGATCTCCTGCCAGCCGGTATCCGCTTGGTCCCAGGCGTCGAGCTGCTCGACCGGCCAGACCGGATCCGAGCCAACCATGAAGCGATCGGCATAGTCGAGCACCAGTTTCCGCCATTCGGGCCTGAGTCGGCCCGCTTCGTCACCGATCTGGCGGGCGACATGACGCCAGGGGTCTCGCGCCGAGAGCTCGACGGCAACGTTCGGGCAGGCCTGCAGCACCTTCTCGACCTCCGAGGGCGGCAGTGCCGAGCCGGCGTGCGCCCACAGCAGACGCGTCTCCGGATGAGCCCGGCAGACCCCGAGCATGTACTTGGCCCGGGAGAACTCGGTGTGCACCAGGACCGGCACCCGATACTCGGCGGCCAGTTCGAACAGGCCGCGTATCACCGGGGTGCGCCAATCGGCGACGAAGCCGCCGATCATGTGCACCTCGCCGATGCCGCGATAACGGCCGGTCTCGAGTGCGGCGCGGGCCCGGTCGAGCAGGTTCGGGTCGTGGTACCAGCGCGACCAATCGCCCGGTATCCGATACAGGCCATAGATTGGCACGACCTTTTGCGGTGCGAGATCGGCCAGTTCCAGGGCGAGCTCGGGCGGGGTGCCGGTGACGACCGCCAGTTCCACCCGCTGGGCGTTCAGCGCCTCGATGGCCTGCTCCGCTGTGGTCACCTCTTTCTGGTTCCACTTCCAGTGCAGATGCACGTCGGCGATCGGTTGCGCTTGCCCGGCCTCGGCCTGCAGCGCGAGACTGGTCAGCGTGACCGTCAGTAAAAGACTCAAAATCGGTCGAGGCATGCCGGCCACCATTCAATTGTGGATCTCGGGTCATCATAGCCGGCCCGGGGATGTGCGGTAGTCGCTGGCGAGGGGTCGGAGTCGCAAGCGACCCCGACCCCGGGCCTGTCGAGGCCGTGTCGCCGAGACAACGAGCACGTGACGACCGGCTCCAATGCCCCAGCCATTATTGGCGTGGGCCCGAAGGACGGAGTCTCACCCGGCTGGCTCTCCGGGGCGAACATCCACGAATTGCTCTAGGTAGTCGATGATGTCGTTCGACTCGTACATCCACCGGACCGAACCGTCCGGTTGGGGGATACGCAGGCACGGCGCCTGCAGTTTGCCGCCCTCGGACTGTAGCTCCTGACGAAAGTCCGGGTTGTTGCGGGCGTCGCGAAGCTCGACGTTCAGTCCCAGACGCCGCATGGCGTGGCGGGTCTTGACGCAGAAGGGGCAGGCCTCGAACTGATACAAGGCCAGCCCGGCCGTGGCCTGATCGATCTGCGCCTGAAGTCCGGGGCTGCGTTGCGGCCAGGCGGGTCTGGCCAGGCGATCGTAAAGCAGAACCAGACGCGCGAGTAACCAGCGAATGGCTTCCATGGGTCAGTGGGGGACTTTCGAGCCGCCGAGACACTCCGGCGAGTCGGGGGATTGTCCGCCCTTGGCGAACCATTCTTCCGGCGTCAGGGTGTGCAGAGCCAGAGCGTGAATGCCGCCGGCCAGCTCTTCCGCGAGCAGGCGGTTGACAGCGCGATGGCGATGAATCAACCCCTGGCCGGAAAACCGATCGGCGACCAGGGTGACCTTGAAGTGTGACTCCGAGCCCTCCGGAACATTGTGCATGTGGCTCTCGTTGACGACTTCGAGGTGCAGCGGCTCGAACTCGGTCTGCAGCTTTTGTTCGATGCTCGATTTCAGGGACATGGGCACACCGGGTATTTGCGAATACCGGCTATTCTTGTGCCCCTGCGAGCGGCAATCAACCCCTGTTCGACCCCTGTTGAATGAGCGGTCGAGAATCGGGTCTTGGCTGGTCCCCCGGATTCGCTGACGATCGAGTACGCGATCACCGGCAACGACAGATTGATCGTGCTTCGAACACCGGTCTCACTCGAGCGCCGCCAGTACCGAATCGTGCCGTCGGGTGCGGGCCCAGGTCTCGGCGGTTCGACCGTCGTTGTCGCGTATCGAACGATCGGCACCCAGTTCCAACAGGGTCTTTACGGTCAGCCGATGACCGCGCTTGGCGGCCCAGATCAGCGCCGTCCAGCCCCGGGTGCGTTCGCACTCATTGACGTCGGCGCCGTATTCGGCGAGCAGCCGTACGACCTGGTGGTGGTCGTTCGAGGCGGCCAGCATCAGCGCGGTGTAGTTGCCCTTTTCGTGCAGGTCGGGGAAGGCCCCCTGATCGAGCAGCTCGCGCACGGCCTCGAGCCGACCCTGTTGGGCAGCCAGCATCAGCGGCGTGCGCAGGCAGATATCGCGGACGTTGACCGGCGAGCCCTCGGCGAGCAGTTGCCGCACCTGTCCCAGGTCGCCGCGCTCGGCGGCGCTGACCAGATGCGGCGTGCCGTCGCGGTCGCGCGGAATGCGGTCCCCGCAGCCGCCGAGCAGCACCGACAGCAGGCCGAGCAGAATAAGCTTTGACATCATCCCACCATGCCGCCGCAACGGCCGCTGGCGCATTGAGATCGCTCAGCCCATGCCTTCCCAGAACGACGAGTTCTTGGCCAGGAAGTCATCGTGCGGCACATAGTGCGAGCCGTCGCAGGAGAAGTTCAGTCCGACGACGCCGTTGAAGATATTGACCGAACCGGCCCGCAGATAGATGGTCTCGTCGGCTAAGCGCAGGACTTTGAAGGTGTCGAGGATGGGTCGGATCTGGCTCTGCGGAACGACGGCATCGCCCGGATAGGCGTGATGCGGAAAGGCCAGGCAGACATCGGGGTCGACCAAGTCGTCGAACTCGAGGATCTGATAGCGGTAGGGATCGTCGAGCAGCCACAGCGTGGCCCGACTGCTGGAGAAGTGGATCTTGACGTGGAACACGCCGTTCTCCGACACCAACTCCTCCAGTACCGGGATGACCAGGTCGATCGTACTGTCCAGGCGGCTCTGCACCCGGCATTGCTGGAACAGCTGACCTCGGATCGCCGGGTCGCCCTTGATCTGCCGCCAGCGGCCCGGTTCGGCGTACAGATCCTTGGTGATCGGCAGGCCGCGCAGGTCGAAATCGCCGCCGACAAAACCGATCTGCCCACCGTCGCGATAGACTCTCTGCACGGCGGTGAGCGAGGGGCGATTGGCGCGCAGGCTGATGTAGGCCTCGGACAGCGTCATGTCCTTGTCCGTCCGTATCTCCTTCATGTAGGGACGCTGCGAGCGGTTGCGGCCGAAGTCCTTTTCGATCAGACCCTCATGCGTGGTGTTGGAGCTGATCTGGCGGGCGTCGTTGTCCAGGGCGTAGAGATAGGTGCAGTAAGGAACCGTCTTTATCTCCTCGAGCAACACCTGCTCGAGCGCGGTACGGTCGTCCCAGTTCTGGGCACAGCGGTGTGCGGTGCGCTGCATCGGGTCGAGCAGCATGTTGTGCAGCATCGCCCGCTGGCGCACGATGCGCCGGTGCAGCGGACTGTCTTGGTTCGGATTCTCGGCGTCCAACGGGGTCTGCTTCCCGGGCGTCTTCGGCTATCGCTCAGTCGCCGCTCTTGGGCCCGGGGCCATAGTGCGGGAAGGGTGTGACATTGGTGCTGCCATCGGTCTCCAGGATCTTGTTCTGGCCGCGTTTTTCGACCTCGTCGATCCGGATGACCGAATGAATCGGCAGCAGCAGGCGGGTCACCCCGCCGAACTCGTCCTTGAGCTTCTCCTCCGCCGGATCGATGACCACAGTGGTGTGTTCGTCGAACAGCAGACCGCTGACCTCGATGAAGCCGTACAGTTCGCCCTGATCGATCCGTTCAGCATGCAACTGGAAGATCTTGCCGTGATTGATGAAGGAGATTCTGAAGATCTGCATCGGTGTACCTGGCTCTCGTTCGACCCCGCATCTTACGCCTTTCCCGGCGGTCTGCTCGTCGCGCTGCGGTATGATGACAATATAAACCGTAAACACCGACCTACGGATCTTTTCCGCGATGAATGTGTTGAAACAAACCGAGAAAATGGAGCTGGGCCAGGGGCTCGCGCTGGCCGAGGTGCTCGAAGGCCTGCGGTGGAACGCCGACGGCCTGGTCCCGGCCATCGCCCAGCAGTTCGACACCGGCGAGGTGCTGATGATGGCCTGGATGAACCGCGAGTCCCTGGACGAGACCCTGGAGCGCGGACGGGTCTGTTACTGGTCGCGTTCGCGGCAGCAGCTGTGGCGCAAGGGCGAGTCCTCGGGCCAGGTTCAACAACTGAAGGAATTGCGCTTCGACTGCGACGGCGACACCGTCCTGCTCAAGGTCGACCAGACCGGTCCGGCCTGTCACACCGGCCGGCGCGACTGCTTCTACAATCTGGTGCAGGGCGAGCGGGTCGTGGTCGATAGCGAGCCCCTGATCAGCCCGGAACAGCTGTACGGCAAATAGAGGTGCGCGGCGTGCTCGAGGTCCTGCCGATCCCGGCCTTCGATGACAACTATATCTGGCTGCTGCGCGACAGCGCCGATTCGCGCTGCGCCGTAGTCGACCCGGGCGATGCCGATCCGGTGATTGAACGCCTCGAGGCCGAGGACTGGTCGCTGTCGGCCATTCTGATTACCCACAAGCACGGCGATCACACCGGCGGCATCCGCGAGCTGAAGGCCCGTTGGCCGCAGGCGGCGGTCTACGGCCCGGCGGGCGAGCCGATCCGCACCCTGGAGCGGCGCCTTGGCGAGGGCGACGAGATCGAGCTACCCGAGATCGGGGTACGCTTTCGGGTACTGGACGTGCCGGGCCACACCGAGGGGCACATCGCCTACTACGGCGACGGGCGGCTGTTCTGCGGCGACACCGTGTTTGCCGGTGGCTGCGGTCGGGTGTTCAGCGGCACTCACGAGCAATTGAGCGCCTCGCTGGAGAAGATCGCCGCGCTGCCTGCCGACACCCTGCTGTACTGCGCGCACGAGTACACCCTGGCCAACCTCGGCTTCGCCCAGTGGGTCGAGCCCGAGAGCCCGGCCCTGGCCGAACGGCTGGCGGCAGATCAGACCCGCCGGGCGCACGATCTCCCCACCGTGCCCTCGACGCTGGGGCTGGAGCTGCAGACCAACCCCTTCCTGCGCACCGACCGGCCGGGCGTGATCGCCGCCGCCGAGCGCTGGCAGGGCGAACCACTGCCCACCCGGGCCGCGGTGTTCCGCGCCGTGCGGACCTGGAAGGACCGCGACTACGACTGAGCGACTTGTCTACGGTGCAAAGTTCCCTGATGACATCCGGAGATCCCTCGCCTTCGGGTGCTGAGTTCTTACCCCTAATAGAATATGCGCGGCTCCTTCTTCCGGGGGGTGTTGAAAAAGTCCCCTCCCCCATTCCGGAACGATTCCAGGGATGGAGGAGGTGGAACGAAGTTGGGAACCCGAGTCGAGAGGGTTAGGGTGAGGGGCCGAAAGGCCAAGGCCTTGTTTTTCCTGATCCCCTCACCCCGCCCGTCTCCCGGCGGGCGAGGGAGCCCGGTACCTTATCCCCCAGCCCGGTACCTTATCCCCCAGGGAGAAGGCTAGGATGAGGGGAGTAACAGGGATAGATATCTTCAAGCACGCATTCATAGACACCATCAAGGCCCCAAGCTATGACCAAGATACTTATCAAGCACGCCACGCTGATCAACGAAGACCGCCGCAGCGAAGACGATCTTCTGATCGATAACGGTCGCATCGCCAGAATCGGCGGCGAGATCCCCGCCGACGGTGCGACCGTCATCGACGCCGCCGGCCTCACCCTGGTGCCGGGGATGATCGACGACCAGGTGCACTTCCGTGAACCGGGCGTCACCTACAAGGCCGACATCGCCAGCGAGTCACGCGCGGCACTGGCCGGCGGCATCACCAGCTGGATGGAGATGCCGAACACCAAGCCGCAGACGGTGACGCTCGAGGCGCTAGAGGCCAAGTTCGAACTGGCCGGCGACCGGGCCTGGGGCAACCACGCCTTCTACCTGGGCGCGACCAACGACAACATCGAGGAGATCCGCCGCCTCGACCCGAACCAGACCTGCGGCATCAAGGTCTTCATGGGGGCCTCCACCGGCAACATGCTGGTCGACGACCCGGCCGTTCTGGAACAGCTGTTCCGCGACGCCCCGGCCCTGGTCGTGACCCACTGCGAGGATACCCCGACCATCCTCGCCAACGAGGCCCGTTATCGCGAGCAGTACGGCGACCAGATCCCGATGCGCTTCCATCCGCTGATCCGCAGCGAAGAGGCCTGCTGGAAGTCGTCTTCCATGGCGGTGGAGCTGGCCCGCAAGCACGGCACCCGGCTGCACGTGCTGCACCTGACCACGGCGCGTGAACTGGAGCTGTTTTCCGCCGGTCCGCTGGAGGGCAAGCCGATTACCGCCGAGGTCTGCATCCACCACCTGTTCTTCGACGAGGCCGACTACGAGACCAAGGGCAGCCAGATCAAGTGCAACCCGGCGATCAAGACCCGCGCCGATCGCGATGCCCTGCGCCGCGCCCTGGTCGGTGACGTGCTCGACCTGGTCGCCACCGATCACGCCCCGCACACCTGGGAGGAGAAGCAGGAACCGTCCTACTTCAAGGCCCCGGCCGGCCTGCCCCTGGTGCAGCACGCCGTGCCCATGCTGATGGAACTGGTACACGAAGGCGTGCTGAGCCTGGAACAGGCGGTGGAGAAGATGGCCCATGCCCCGGCGCGGATGTTCGCCATCCCCGAGCGTGGCTACCTGCGCGAGGGGTACTGGGCCGACCTGGCGCTGCTCGATCTCGACAGTCCGGCCGAGATCACCCGCGAGTCGGTGCTGTACAAATGCGGCTGGTCCCCGCTCGAGGGCGACACGCTGCGCACCCAGGTGCGCAAGACCTTCGTCAACGGCGAGTTGAAATACGATAACGGCAAGTTTCTCGGCGGGCCGAACGGACAGCGCCTGGTCTTCCGGCGCTGATCGTTAGATTGAGAATGCATAGGGCGTGGTGAGCCTGCGAACCGCATCGGTCGAGTTTTCGCCGTGTTTCGGATTGCGGGTGATGCCACATATACGGGTCAGAATCGGGTCGAAGGAGGCGCCGGTTTCGTCATCCAACGGCGTTGTCTCATAATGCATGACTCTGATAAGTCGTTCCTTTGGAGCCATTGTGCATTTCACGGTAGACAGTTTCCGCGCCTGGGAGCGCAAGAAGATCACCCTGCTCGGCATGTCCGGGGTCGGCAAGACCTACCTCTCGGCTTTGCTGCGCCGGCACGACTGGTTCCATTATTCCGGTGACTATCGGATCGGCACCCGCTATCTCGACGAGCCGATCATGGATCTGATCAAGGCGCAGGCGATGCAGGCGCCGTTTCTGCGCGAACTGTTGCGCAACGACTGGATCCATATTCGCAACAACATCAAGGTCAATGACCTGGGGCCGGTGCTGTCCTTCGTCGGCAAGCTCGGCAACCCCGAGCTGGGGGGCGTGCCGCTGGAGGACTTCAACCGTCGCCAGGCCCAATACCGGGACGGCGAGATCGCCGCCATGACGAGACGTGCCCGAGTTCATCAGAAAGGCCCAGCAGATCTACGGCTACCAGCACTTCGTCAACGACGTCGGCGGCAGCCTGTGCGAGCTGGACGAACCCGGCGTGATCGAAGGCCTGGCCGAGAGCACCCTGATCCTGTACATCCAGGTCACCGATCAGGACGAGGAAGACACCCTGATCCAGCGCGCGCAGAGCGATCCCAAGCCGCTCTATTACCGCCCGGCCTTCCTCCAGGAACAGCTCGAGGTCTATCTCGAGGAGAACGGTCTGGAGTTCGCCGCCCAGATCGACCCGGACGAGTTCACCCGCTGGATCTTCCCGCGCCTGTTCCGCTCGCGGATCCCGCGTTACGAGGCGATCGCCAAACCGCACGGCTATACCGTGACCTCCGAGGAGGTCGCCCAGGTGCGCGACGAGGCCGATCTCCTCGCCCTGCTCGAGACCGCGATCGCCCGCGCGGCGGGACACTAAATCCATGCCCCTGGTCGCACACACCAATCTGCCCACCTTCGAACGCCTGCGTGAAGAAGGTATGATCTGCTGCCGGCCGACCGCGCGCTGCACCAGGACATCCGCGAGCTGCACATCGGTCTGCTCAACATGATGCCGGACGCGGCGCTGGCGGCGACCGAGCGGCAGTTCTTCCGTCTGGTCGGCGAGAGCAACCCGATCGCGCAGTTCTACGTGCACCCGTTCACCCTGCCGGAGCTGCCGCGCAGCGCGGCCGCGCGCAGCCCACATCGAGCGCTACTACGAGCCGTTCGACAAACTGCGCGAAGAGGGGCTGGACGCGCTGATCATCACCGGCGCCAACGTGGTCGGTCCGGAGCTGTCGGAGCAACCATTCTGGCAGCCGCTGGCCGAGGTGATCGAATGGGCGAGCGAGGCGGCGACCTCGACCCTTTGCTCCTGCCTGGCGACCCATTCGGTGTTGCAGCTGGTCTACGGCCAGAAGCGCGTGCCGCGACCGGACAAGACCTGGGGCGTGTTTCCGCATCATGTGGTCGAAAAGCGCCACCCGCTGGTGAATGACGTCAACACCCGCTTCGATGTACCTCACTCGCGCTGGAACGATGTATCGCGAGCACAGTTCGACGCGGCCGGGCTTCGCGTGCTGGCCGAGAGCGACGGCATCGGCGTGCACCTGGCGACCAGCGCCGACGGGCTGCGCTTCGTGCTGTTCCAGGGTCATCCGGAATACGACACGGTGTCCCTGCTGAAAGAGTACAAGCGCGAGGTGCTGCGCTTCGCCAAGGGCGAGATCGACGATTATGCGCCATTCCCGGAGCACTATATCCCGCTGCAGGAGCAGGCGATGTTGAACGAATACCGGGCGCGGTTGGCCGAGGCGCGGATCAGAGGGGGAGAGGCCCCGGAGTTCCCCGAGGCCCTGGTCTCGTCGCGGCTGGACAACACCTGGCACGATACCGCGCAGATGGTGGTCGCCAACTGGATCGGCCTGGTATACCAGCATCACCAACAGCGATCGGAAACTGCCGTTCATGAAGGGGATAGATCCCGCCAATCCTTTGAGTCTTTGAACTGGCGTCACGCAATCGATGCGGTTCGCAGGCTCACCACATCGATCGCGCAGCTGCCTCGACCGACTGGACTCGACCACCAATCCATGTCGGACCCTGTTTTTCCATTACCGCTTCCTTATAAAGGTTCAGGGATTCTGACAAGACTTTCAGAATTTTCTGACAGACGGGAGGATTTGGGTTCGTTAAGGTTGATCTCGACAGGACGTCGACGACTGCTACAGCGGACGTAGACAGGGAAGTCACCTGTTACCCAAAACCCCGGTCATGCGGCCGGGGTTTTGCTTTGGGCGACGCGACCGATGCGGTTCCTTCGTCGCCGCATCCTATGGCGACATAGGTTCGGAGCCGTGTTGTCGGCTCTTAGAGCGATCCCCAGGAATCCCGCTTCCGCCGCACCCGCAGATTCGGCAGGATCAATCCCAGCACGATGCCGCCGGCCAGCACGCCGCCGCCGATCAGGAACCAGCGCCGGGCCGAGCTGTTCTCCAGCTCGCGGTTCTGTTGCTTGAGCTCGTCGACCTCGCGGGTCAATGCGGCGACCTGTTTGCGCAGTTCGTTGCGTTCGTTGGATATCCGCACGGCGTTGGCCGAGGTGCGCTGCAGGGTGGCCAGCTCGGTGTCGACGTTGCGTTTGGCCTCCTGCAGCGCCTTGTGCGCGCCCTGCAGGGTCTCGTGCTCTTCGAGCAGCGAGTTGAGTCGGCTGCGCAACTCGCTCGGGGCCGCCTCCAGCTCGCGCAGGCGCTGTTCCATCGCCGCCAGACGATCGCGGGCGACCGGCTGTTGTTCGAGCTGACGGGTCAGCACATAGCCGGTCTTGCCATCCTGGGTGCGTACCCGGCTGTAGCCCGTCTCGGCATTGCTCGACAGCACGTTCAGCGCCTCGCCGGTCGGGATCATCTTCATGATCCGGTGGCTGGCGGACTCGCCACTGCGCAGCGTGATCTTGAATTGGTCGGTGACATAGCGGGTCTCGGCGGCCAGTTGGTGAGCGGCGGTGAGACAAAGAAATGCAGAGAGCAACAGCGCTGGGGTTTTCACTTGGATCGTCCGTAGAGTTTGTTGAGCGGCGGGCAATGGCTGCGGATTTTTGCAAAACCCGGCCCGTGAATCCAGGAATTGCGTCAATCTTTCCTGGGGAAGCAGATGAGATGTTCCGCCGCCAGACTGACCCGCACCTGGTCACCGATGGCATGGTCTCGGTGGCTGGGAAAGAACGACAACAGGATCGGTCCTGCGTCGATCTGCAGGGTATACAGTGTCAGCGCACCTTTGAAGGCCTTTTTGCTGACGGTCGCGACGATGTTGCCGGCATCGTTCGGCACGATATCGTCGGGGCGCAGCAATATATCGACTTTTCGGCCAATGCTCTCGGTGCAGGAGCGGTTGCCACGCAGGACGCCCAGGGGCGTCTCGAAGGTCTCGGGCGACAGGACCTGACCCGGGATGAATCGCCCCTGGCCGATGAAGTCGGCGACGAAGCGTTCGCTCGGTTCGTGGTAGAGGTTGTACGGGGTGTCCCACTGCAGGATGCGGCCGTCGAGCATCACCCCGATCTTGTCACTCACGGCGAAAGCCTCGTGCTGGTCGTGCGTCACCAGTATGCCGGTGATGCCCTCGCGCTTGAGGAGATCACGCACCTCCAGGTTCAGGCGCTCGCGCAGCTCGATATCGAGGTTGGAGAAGGGCTCGTCGAGCAGCAGCATGGCCGGGCGAGGGGCCAGGGCCCGTGCCAGGGCGACACGCTGTTGCTGGCCGCCGGAGAGTTCGTGCGGGTAGCGTTCGGCCATCCCTTCCATGCCGGTTGCCGCCAGCATGTGCCGCACAGCCTCGCGGCGTTGCGCAGCGCTGCGGCCTTTCAGGCCGAAGGAGATGTTGTCGGCGACGGTCAGATGCGGAAACAGGGCATAGTCCTGGAACACCATGCCGAAGTTTCGTTCCTCCGGCGGCACGGTGAAATCCGGAGTGGATACCGGCTGCCGATTGATCAGGATGCTGCCGCTGACGATGGGCTCGAATCCGCCGACCGCGCGCAGAGCGGTGGTCTTGCCGCACCCGCTCGGCCCGAGCAGGCTGACCACTTCCCCGTGATTGACATGAAAGCTCAGGTCCCGGACCGCCACCTGACCGCCGTAGCGGCAGCTGACGTTATCGACTTTGAGCAGGGGCATCGAAGCGAGGCGGGGAGCGGTGGCCGAAGAGACTCAGTGCCCGGTCAACAGGTATTCCAGCAGGGCTTTCTGGGCGTGCAGCCGATTCTCCGCCTCGTCCCAGACCACACTGTCGGGCGCATCGATCACCTCGGCCGCGACCTCGTCGCCGCGATGCGCCGGCAGGCAGTGCATGAACAGGGCCTGTTTGTGCGCCTGGGCCATCAAGGTCGGGGTGACCTGGAAGTCGGCGAAGTCGCGACGTCGCCGCGCCTCCTCCTCCTCCTGGCCCATGCTGGCCCAGACATCGGTCACGACCAGGTCGGCGTCGGTTGCCGCCGCCATCGGGTCGCGAAAGACCTCGCAGCGGTCGGCTGCGGCAGCGAGTAGCTCCGGCTCCGGGTCATAGCCCTCGGGACACGCGATGCGCAGTTTGAAGTCGAGCAGCCGGGCGGCGTTGATATACGAGTGGCACATGTTGTTGCCGTCGCCGACCCAGACGACGGTCTTGCCGGCGATGTCGCCGCGGTGCTCGAACCAGGTCTGCATGTCGGCCAGCAGCTGGCAGGGGTGGAAGCGGTCGGTCAGGCCGTTGATGACCGGCACCGAGGAGTGTTCCGCGAACCGTTCGACCTTTTCGTGCTCGAAGGTGCGGATCATGACGCAGTCGACCATGCGCGACATGACCCGCGCGGTGTCCTCGATCGGCTCGCCGCGCCCAAGCTGGGTGTCGCGCGGTGACAGAAACAGGGCCGCGCCGCCGAGTTGCGACATGCCGGCCTCGAACGAGACCCGGGTGCGGGTCGACGACTTCTCGAAAATCATGCCCAGCACCCGGCCCTCGCAGCGGCTGATGCCGATCGCGGCGACGGTGCATGGCCTTCAGCTCGACGGCGCGTCGCAAGACGGCGCGGAACTCGTCGGCTGCTGAGGTCCAGCAGGGTCAGAAAATGTCGGGGCTGATTGGATGCGTTGCATGACTGGGTACTCCTCCCGAACGGCGGAGGCGGGGTTCAGGGATTCGACAGGAAGGAACGCGATCAGGTCGGAGAGGGTGCCGACCAGATGATCGGCCTGGGCGTCGCTCAGGATCAGCGGCGGCAGCAGGCGAACCACCCGGTCGGCCGTGACATTGATCAACAGGCCGGCGGCCAGTGCCTGGCCGACCAGCTCGGCGCAGGGTCGATCCAGTTCGATACCGATCATCAGGCCGCGGCCGCGAATATCGACCACGCCCTGGGTGTCGGCCAGGGCCTCGCGGAACCCGCCCAGCAAGTGTCCGCCGAGCTGCGCGGCCCGGTCGGCCATCCGTTCGCGTTCGAGGATCTCCAGCACGCTCAAGCCGACCCGACAGGCCAGCGGGTTGCCGCCGAAGGTGGAGCCGTGGCTGCCCGGGCCGAACATCTCCGCCGCGCGGCCGCGCGCCAGGCAGGCGCCGATCGGCACGCCGTTGCCCAGGGCCTTGGCCAGGGTCATGACGTCGGGGCGCAGGTCCTCGTGCTGATGGGCGAACATCTTGCCCGTTGCGGCCCATGCCGGTCTGGATTTCGTCGAGCATCATCAGCCAGTGCCGGTCGTCGCACAGCTCGCGCAGCTGGCGCAGATAGTCCTCGGGCGGGATATTGATCCCGCCTTCGCCCTGGATCGGCTCGACCAGCACCGCGACGACGTCGTTGCGCGTGTCGGCCAGATGCCGCAAGGCCTCGATGTCGCCGTAGGGCACGCGGATAAAACCCTTCACCAGCGGCTCGAAACCGGCCTGCGCGCTGCGGTTGCCGGTGGCCGTCAGGGTCGCGAGGGTGCGGCCGTGGAAGCTGTTTTCCATGACGACGATGTGCGGTGACTCGATCTCGCTGAGCGGCCGTAGAGCCGGGCCAGTTTGATGGCGGCCTCGTTGGCCTCGGCGCCGGAATTGCCGAAGAATACCCGGTCCATGCCGGCGACGTGGGCGAGGGCCGAGCCGAGCGCCTCCTGGTGAGGGATGCCGTACAGATTGGAGGTGTGGATCAGGATCTTCGCCTGGTCGCACAGCGCCTGGTGAATCTCCGGGTGGGCATGACCCAGGCCGCACACGGCGATCCCGGACAGGGCGTCGAGGTACTCTCGATCTTCGTCATCCCACAGACGAGCCCCTTCACCGCGGGTGAAGTTGACTGGCAAGCGCGTGTAAGTGGCCATGATGGCGCTGGACATGGGTGCCTTTCCCTGATCGCTCCGTGGGGTCGTCAGGATCGGCGCCGGCGCCCCTGAAGAACGCACGAGGCGCGTCGGTTTCGATCCTGTAAAAACAATTCGGAGGCGGTCCCGCAAGACGAGGCCACCTCCGCCGAGTTCTGATTTGGCCGAGGCCAAAGGCGGAAAAATATCTTTACTTGCAGTCGATTGCAAGTGCGGCTGGGATAGAAAAACCCGGCCCTCGCTGCCGCGAAGGCCGGGTTCGGGGTCGTTCCAAGCTCGCTTAGGCGCCGAAATTCTTGGCGACGAAATCCCAATTGACGATCTTCCAGATCTCTTCCAGATACTTCGGCCGGGCGTTGCGGTAATCGACGTAATAGGCGTGTTCCCAGACGTCGACGGTCAGCAGTGCGGTATTGCCGTCGGTCATCGGGGTGCCGGCGTTCGAGGTGTTGACGATTTCGAGTGCTCCCTGGCCATTTTTCACCAGCCAGGTCCAACCCGAGCCGAAGTTGGTGGCGGCCGACTTGCTGAAGGCCTCCTTGAAGGCGTCGAAAGAGCCGAAGGCCTTGTCGATCTCCGCCGCGAGGGCGCCGCTGGGCGCACCGCCGCCGTTCGGGCTGAGGCAATTCCAGTAGAAGGTGTGGTTCCAGACCTGGGCCGCGTTGTTGAACACACCACCCTTGGACTTCGTGATGATGGTTTCCAAGTCGGACTTTTCGAACTCGGTGTTGGGGATCAGATTGTTCAGGTTGTTGACGTAGGTCTGGTGGTGCTTGCCGTAGTGGTATTCGATGGTCTCGGCCGAGATCACCGGCTCCAGGGCATTCTTCTCATAAGGTAGAGGGGGCAGTTCGTGTGCCATGACAGCGTCTCCTTTTAACCCTCGCGGGTGGTTTTGGTTGAGCCAGGTATTCCCAGAATGTCGGTCGAAAAAACCAAGTAGGATACTAGGGAACGAACGGTTGCGGATTCTAAGCGTGCCCGAGCCTGCGGCGCAACCGCACCAAAGGTAAAGTCTTCCCACGGCCGAATGTCTACCGTACCCGCCAACGCTTTTGACGCGATCGAGCTGAGTCTGTTCAACAGCCGGCTCGAGGCCGTCTGCGAACAGATGGGCGAGGTCCTGCGCAATGCGGCCTTCTCGCCCAATATCCGCGATCGGTTGGACTTTTCCTGCGCGGTGTTCGACGCCGCAGGCGAACTCTGTGCCCAGGCGGCGCACATCCCGGTCCATCTGGGCAGCATGGCCTTCGCCATGCGCGACATCGTCCGCCGCCTCGACTGGCAGCCGGGCGACCAGGCGATCCTCAACGACCCCTTTCTCGGCGGCACCCATCTGCCGGACGTGTCGCTGATCGCGCCGGTGTTCTGCGAGGGCGAGCTGACCCTGTTCGTGGTCAATCGCGCCCATCACGCCGATATCGGTGCGACCTCGCCGGGCTCTATGCCGGTTTCGACCCAGCTCGAGGAGGAGGGCGTGGTGATCGAGCCGACCCACCTGGTCTGGGCCGGCGAGTGGCAGCAGGGGGTGATCGACCGCCTGCTCGACGCGACCCGCAACCGGTCGGAGTCCGAGGGCGATCTCGCGGCGCAATTGAGCGCGAATCGGGCCGGGATCGCCCGCCTCGAGGGGCTGCTGGCCGACTACGGCCGTGAGCGCTTCCTGCGCGGCCTGGCGGCGCTGAACGACTATGCCGAGCGCCTGGCCCGCAGTGCGCTGCGGCGGGTACCGGACGGGTGCTACCCGTTTACCGATCTGTTGGACGACGACGGCCAGGGCCACACCGATCTGCCGATCAGGCTCCGCCTGACGGTGCGCGACGGTTGGATCCGGGCCGATTTCACCGGCACCGTCGGGCAGGTGGCGGGCAACGTCAACTGCCCCTTGTCGGTCGCTGCGGCGGCCGTTCTTTATGTCTTTCGCTGCCTGATGCCGGCGCAGACCCCGGCCTGTGCCGGGACCTTTCGCTCCATCGAACTGCTCGCACCGCCGGGTTGCCTGCTCAATGCCCGGGCGCCGGCCGCCGTTGCCGCCGGCAATGTCGAAACCAGTACCCGGGTGGTGGATGTGGTCATGGGCGCCCTGGCCCAGGCGCTGCCCGAGCTGATCCCGGCCGCCTCGCACGGCAGCATGAACAATGTCGCGCTCGGCTCGGATGTGCCCGGTGTCTCCTGGGACTACTACGAGACCATCGGCGGCGGTATGGGGGCAGGGCGCGACGGCGGCGGGCTGTCGGCGCTGCAGACCCACATGACCAATACCCTGAACACGCCGATCGAGGTCTTGGAGACGCGGTTTCCGCTGCGGGTGCGTCGCTATGCGGTGCGCCGCGGCTCCGGCGGGGGCGGGCGGCGGCCCGGCGGCGACGGCCTGATCCGGGAGTTCGAGTTCCTCGGTCACGCGCGGGGTTCACTGCTGACCGAGCGGCGCCGGCATGCGCCCTGGGGCGTGGCCGGTGGGGCCGCCGGTCGCCCCGGTGAGAATCGGCTCAACGGTCAGCTTCTACCGGGTAAGTGCGAGTTGAATCTGAGCCCCGGCGATCGGCTGGTGATCGAGACCCCGGGTGGGGGCGGCTATGGCGAGGCCGCGCCGAAGGAGGGAGCCGACTGAGGTCGCCGGCTCAGGACGGTTTGCCGCCGGACTCGTCCTGATCGAGCTCGCGCTCCAGGGCCTCGATCACGTCCCTGAAGACCGTTTTGTTGCTGTCGTCAACGGCCGACAGTCGGCGGTGCGCTTCGAGGATGAGATTGATCATCTGGCTTTGGTCCACGCCGCTCGAGGGCAGGTCGCTCCAGTCCGCGGCTTCGGTCGAGAGCTCGGCCCGAAGCTCGAACAGCCGATCGAAACACACGGCTTTCAGGGTCTCGATGATGTCCTCGTTCGACGAGACGATAATCGGACGGGGCGCGTCGCGCTCCCTGGACCAGCTGGCGATTCTTGCGATTACCCCCAGGCAGGTGCTGTCTATGGCCTCGGCGGCCGACAGATCGAGCAGAAAACGACGGGCGCCGTCGCTGGCGAACGCCCGGTCGAGCAGGGCATTCAAGGCCGGCCCCAGGGTGTGGCGAAGGTCGCCACTGAGTTCCAGGAACCAGATCCCGTTCTCGCTCGCATAGCGCGCGTTGCCCGGAGCCACGGCTATACCAGCCGTTCCGCGGTCAGCAGAGTGATGTCATCCGGGTAGGCGCTGTCCCGGTTCAGACCGAGCTGGGACAGCAGCCCGGCGGCATCGAGGTCGGTTCGCGCTGCGACGGCCTGCAGCCGGGCCCGTTTGTCGCGCAGACGCGGCCCGGGAATTGCGTCCAGAACGCCGTCGGAAAACAGCACCAGTCGATGCCGCGCCGACAGATCGAGGCTCGCGTTCTCATAGCCGACATAGTCGAACATCCCCACCGGGTAGCCGCGTTGCTCGATGACCTGAGCGCCTTGCCCGTCGGCCAACAGAGGTGGGGGGAAATGGCCGCCGTTGCTGTAGGTCAGGCGGTTGTGCTCGGTGTCGATCACGCCGTAGAAAATGGTCAGGTACTTGTCGAGTTGTTGCGCCAACAGGTCGGCGCTCAGTCGGGCCAGGAGCCCCGCCGGGTCCAGTATCAGGTGTTCCCCCTCATGCTGATGCAGTTCCACCTGGTGGTCGACCAGGCTTTTCAGCAGCACGGTCACCAGCGCCGAAGGCACGCCGTGGCCCGAGACGTCCGCCAGGTAGAAGCCGATGTGGCTGGAGTCGATGAGGAAATAGTCGACGAAGTCGCCGCTGAGGTACAGCGAAGGCAGAAGATCACGGTTGAAGCGGTAGGCGCCGAGCACCCGCTCGCTCGGCGGCATCAACTGCTGTTGCAGTTTGCGCCCGGCATCGGCATCGTCCTCCAGTTGGCTCAGATGGCGGCGCAGTTGCTCGTTGGCGCACTGCAGTTCGGTCTGGAACTGTCGGTTCTGCCGCTGCAGTCGAGCCTTTTCCAGCGACCCGCCGATGGCATGCTCCAGCACGGCCATGTCTTGTATGGGCTTGGTGACGAAGTCCCAGGCGCCATTGCGCAGGGCCTCCACCGCATCGCCGAGTATGCCGGTCCCGGAGACGACCACCACCGGTAGTTCCGGATGTTCACTGCGCAGCCGCTGCAGGACCTCCAGCCCGTCCATCCCCGGCATGCGCAAGTCGCAGAGTACGAGATCCGGTGGTGATGTCTGCACCGCCGCGATTCCGGCCTCGCCGTCGTCGACCTCGGAGACGTCGTGACCGCTGTCTTCCAGGTAGCTGACCATGTTGAAGCGAATTACCGGGTCGTCTTCGATGATCAGGATGCGGGTCTTGACCCGGTCCGCGGGCGGGGCGTCTGCCGAGCGATCCGGCGAATGCTTGGTCAATCGGTCCGATTCGTTCATCGGGGCCGCGGCAGGGCCTTGATGGCGTCGGCGAATCGAGTCATGTCGCGGACCGGTTTGTGGAACACCGGGACGTCCTTCAATCCGGTACGCTCGAGTTCCGCGAGCGCCTTCTCGTGGGCCGAACCCGTGTGAACCAGAAAGTGGGTCCGTGGGGCGATCTCGTGTATGGCGATAATGGCCTGGCTGCCGGTCATCCCCGGCAGACGCAGATCCATGATGCACACGTCCACCGTTAGCCCTTCGGTCACCAGGCGCAGGGCCTCTTCGCCGGAATACGCGACCATGGACCGAAGACCCTCGTCCTCCAGGAAGGCGGCGAGGTTGTCGCAGATGGCCTGCTCGTCGTCAACGATCAGAATCGACGGCGGCATAGGGTCGGCCTTGGCGCGGGAGACGGATGACGAAGCGCGAGCCCGCGCCCGGGGCGGTTTCGACGCTGATCGATCCGCGGTGCTGCTCGGTGATGATGAAATAGGTGACCGAGAGTCCGAGACCGGTTCCGATGCCAACGGGTTTGGTGGTAAAGAAGGGCTCGAACAGTCGGCGGGCCACGTCGTCGCTCATACCGGGACCGTTGTCCGCTACCTCCAGGCGCACCCAGGGGCCTTCGTCGAAAACCCCGAGGCGAATCTGCGGCGCTTCGTTGGTCTGATCGGCAGCCATCGCCTGAGCGGCGTTGCGCAACAGGTTGAGTAGGACCTGTTGCACAGCCATTTCCTCGCACAGCACCTCGTCGGGCGTATCCAGACCTTCGCGCACGATCTCGATGCGCTGAAAGTCGAAGCTCTTCTTCAGGTCGTAATCGTGACCGGCCAGGCGCAGCACGGTGTCGATTATTGTGTTCAGCCGCACCGAGACGAAGCTGGAGGCGCTGCGGCGGCTGTAGGTCAGCATGTCATTGACGATGCGGCTGGCGCGCTCGGCCGCCTCACCCATGCCGTCGATAAAGCGAAAGATGCCGCGTCGCTGGAGGTATTCGCGCAGGCGCCCCAGGTCGAGGCCGAGTTCCTCGGCCACCCGGGCATTCTCCGGCAGATCACCGGCCAGGCGTCGATTCAGATTCTGGCAGGCCTGGGTGACGATACCGAGCGGGTTGTTGATCTCGTGCGCCATGCCGGCGGCCAAGCCGCCGACGGACATCATTTTTTCCGTCTGCACCATCATCTCCTCTATCCGTACCTGCTCGGTGACGTCGTCCATGCGGATGACCGCACCGCTTGAGGCATGGCGCAGGGGGCAGACCATCAGATCGATGAAGCGGGTATCGCCGTTGGCGGGTACGGGCAGACGCTGCCTGTGCAGCGGTTTGCCTTCGATTACCGCCGTGACGATGGTCTCGGTGTCGAGTTCGAGAAACGGAAACAGCTTCGAAAACGACTGCCCGAGCGCTGCTCCGGCCTCGACCCCGCTCTCTTTCGCGGCTGTCCGGTTCCAGTGCGTGACCCGCCCGCGGGCGTCGACACCGACCAGGCCCGAGGGCATGGAATCCAGCGTGGCCTGCAGCAGCTCGCCGGCGTCGGCGAGTCGATGCTCGGCGGCCTTTTGTGCCGTCAGGTCATGCACGATACCGATGAAGCCCCGGAAATCGCGCAGCTTCACCTCGCCGACCGACAGGTACATAGGGAAAGTGCTGCCGTCCTTGCGCCGGCCGGCGACCTCGCGGCCGCTGCCGATGATGTGTCGCTCGCCGGAATCCAGATAGTGTTGCAGGTACCGGTCGTGATGCACACTGTAATCGGGCGGCATCAGCATCTTCACGTTCTGCCCGATCACCTCGGTGGAGTCGTACAGGAACAGCTGCTGAGCCGCGGTGTTGAACAGCTCGATCTGACCCTGGGTATCGATTCCAACCACGCCATCCGCAACATTCTGGACGATGCCCAGCACACGGGGATCCTCGGTCCAGAACTGCAATCGTTGGGCCTTGTCGACAGTTAGGTCCATCGGGAATCACGCCGATCGTTGATAGGACACCAGCGTACAGCCTGGAGAGCGAAAAGATCCAGGCTCGATCCTCGTTCATTACAGGGTCGGATTAACGACGGAGTTACTGGGGTAGGGTCAGCGGTTTGCGAGCATTGATCATCTGCGGGCCTGGCGAAAATATAGAATCCGAGCACGACCTATCCAGCGCCGCCATAACCGGCGGCAAGTCCCGATCTGATTGCGAGCGTAGAGTCTCAGTGAGAAATCTCCTTTACCCGAGCCCTTTCCCGTTTCAACCTGGGTGCGTAAGCTCGTCGATCTGATCCAATCCGGCGACTTAAGCCGGCGCTGGCACCAACCGAGGGTCTGTTGCTTGCCCGGCATGGACAAGAGCTAAGGGGTTGGGATCGAAGCCGAATAGCGACAATGGACGAACGAGCAGGACATGTGCGGAATCTGTGGTGAATTGAGGTTCGACGGCGCGCCGGCCGATCTGGCGGCGATCGCGCGGATGACCGCCCGGCTGGAGCGGCGCGGTCCCGATCACGGCGGCAGCTACAGCGACGGTTCGCTCGGCTTCGGCCACCGGCGGTTGTCGATCATCGATCTGAGCGAGCAATCCAATCAGCCGCTGGTCGATGCCGAACTCGGCCTGGCCCTGGTGTTCAACGGCGCCATCTACAACTACCGCGAACTGCGCCGCGACCTGCAGGCGCGCGGCTACCATTTTTTCACCGACGGTGATTCCGAGGTCATCCTCAAGGCCTATCGGGAGTGGGGTGAGGACTGCCCGGCGCATCTGCACGGCATGTTCGCCTTCGCCGTCTGGGATATGCGCGCCCGGCGCCTGTTCCTGGCCCGCGACCGCTTCGGCATCAAACCCCTGTACTGGAGCCGCGACGGAACAGCGCCTGCGTTTCGCCTCCAACCTCCAGGCCCTGCTGGCCGGCGGCGGCGTGGATACGCGCGATCGATCCGATCGCGCTGCATTTCCAGTTCACCCTGCACGCGGTGGTTCCGGCGCCGCACACCATTCTGCGCGGGGTGCGCAAGCTCGAGCCGGCGCACAGCCTGACCCTGGATCTGGCCGGCGAGACCCGGCTGCGGCGCTACTGGGAACTGGATGCGACCCGAGAGCCGCGAGCCGCGCAGCCGAGGAGGAATGGGTCGAGGCGACCCACGACGCCCTGCGCGAGGCGGTGCGCAAGCGCAACGACGATCGCCGACGTGCCGGTCGGGGTGCTGCTGTCCGGCGGCCTGGATTCGAGCCTGCTGGTGGCCCTGCTGGCCGAGGCCGGGGTGGCAGATTTCCATACCTTCTCGGTCGGCTTCGAGGACCAGCCGGAGGAAAAGGGCAGCGAGTTCGAGTATTCCGATCAGGTGGTCGAGATGTACTCGCCGCGGCATCACAAGTTCCTGGTGCCGAACGAGCAGGTGCTGCAACGCCTGCCCGAGGCGGTCGACGCCATGGCCGAGCCCATGTTCGGCCAGGACGCGGTGGCCTTCTATCTGCTCTCCGAGCGGGTCTCGAAAGAGATCAAGGTGGTGCAGTCCGGTCAGGGGGCGGACGAGGTCTTCGGCGGCTATTTCTGGTACCCGCGGATGACGGCCGAGACCGAGGGCACGCCTCTGGAGCGCTTCCGTAAGCACTATTTCGACCGCGATCACGACGAGTTCCTGCACATGGTCACGGCCGCTTATCGAGGTGCCGATCATACCGGCGAGTTCATTGCCGCGCGCCTCGATGACGCCTCGTCGAGCGAGTTTCTGGATGCGGTGCTGAAGCTCGACGTCACCACCTTGATCGTCGACGATCCGGTCAAGCGGGTCGACAACATGACCATGGCCTGGGGTCTGGAGGCGCGGGTACCCTTCCTCGATCACCATCTGGTCGAACTGGCGGCGCGCTGTCCGCCGGAGCTGAAACTGCGCATCCGACGGCAAGTATCTGTTGAAGCGGATCTCGCGTGGCATCCTGCCCGATGCGGTGATCGATCGGCCGAAGGGCTATTTTCCGATGCCGGCGCTGAAGTACGTTCGCGGCGAGTTTCTTGAGTTCATGCGCGACATGCTCGATTCCCGGGCCTGCCGCGAACGCGGGCTGTTCGATCGCGACTATGTCCAGATGTTGCTGGCCGCACCGGAGATGCATCACACCCGAATCATGGGCAGCAAGCTGTGGCATCTGGCGTTGCTGGAGTTCTGGCTGCAGCGCAATGTCGACCCGGTCGGTTGAGAGGCGACCCGCCGCGTAGTGCGGGTCGCTCGTCGACGTATTCTCGGTCGTCGGTTGTGGTTTATTCCGGCGGACGGCCTGGATACACTCGGGTCAAATTCATTGAGACCGGCCGGCGTCGCCCGCATATATTCAGGCCGGACAGTCAAAATCTAGAGGAAAACGAGTATGGACGTTTTGGATCGCATCAAGGCCCAGGTCGACGAAAGCCCGGTCATCATCTACATGAAAGGCACCCCGCAGTTTCCCCAGTGCGGCTTCTCCGCCCGAGCGGCCGAGGCGCTGAAATCCTGCGGTGAGCGCTTTGCCTACGTCAACGTGCTCGCTGATCCGGAGATCTTCGAAAACCTGCCGCGCTTCGCCGACTGGCCAACCTTCCCCCAGGTCTATGTCGACGGCGAGTTGATCGGCGGTTGCGACATCACTCTGGAAATGCAGGCCAATGGTGATCTGGAGAAGGCGGTGAAGGCCGTCGCCGACAAGTGGCCGGCACAGGCTGACTCGTAGAACGGGTCGGGCGCGCCCCGAAATGTTTTCGGCGCCGTCGAAGCACTCAGATCGGGGCGTCGATATCCGTCACGGCCAAGGCCGGATTGCTGACCGAGTCGTGCCACTGGTTGACAATGGCGCAAAACAATTCGGCGGTCTTTTCGGTGTCGTACAGGGCGCTGTGGGCCTGATTCGAGTCCCAGTCCATCCCCGCGGCGATCACCGCGCGTGCCAGGACCGTCTGGCCGTATGCCATGCCGGCCAGGCTGACCGTATCGAAGGTGCTGAAGGGGTGGAAAGGATTGCGCTTGTTGGCGGTGCGTTCGACCGCGGCGTTGAGGAATCCGAGATCGAAAAAGGCGTTGTGCCCGACCAGGATCGCTCGTTTGCAGCCGGCGGCCTTAACCGCCCGGCGAACCGGCGTGAAGATCTGACGCAGGGCCTCGGTCTCGCCGACAGCCTGGCGAAACGGGTGGTGCGGATCGATACCGTTGAAGGCCAGGGACTTGGGGTCGAGGTTCGCGCCTTCGAACGGCTGGACTTGGCAGCTTATCGATTCGCCGCTGTGCAAGTGCCCGGCTTCGTCCATCCCCAGAATGACCGCGGCGATCTCCAGCAGGGCGTCGGTCCGGGCATCGAACCCGGCCGTTTCGACATCGACCACCACCGGCAAATAGCCACGAAATCGGCGGGCGATCAGACTCTTTTCAGTCGGCTGTTCCACCGCGAGGAGCATACGGTATGAGGCGCCAAGTTTCGATTGCTTTATCGATGCTGGCCGTGTGCTGCGTCTGGCTGTCGACGACCTGCCACGCCGCGCCGTCGACCGGCGTGTTGTTCGAGGTCAGCCGCTCGGGAGGCCCAACGAGCTATCTGTTCGGCACCATGCATCTGGACGATCCCAAGGTGCTCGGCCATCTCGATCGGGTCGAGCCGCTGTTGTCACAGGTGGACCGACTGGTCATCGAGGCCGTGCCCGACGGACTGGCGATGATGAAAGCCGCGGCTGCAGGGTTCTATGTCGATGGCCGATCGCTCAAGGATGATCTGGAACCGCCGTTTTATGCACAGGTCGTGGAGATTATGGCGCAACGGGGCGTGCCCGAAGCCGTGTTGCGTCGGATGAAGCCCTGGACCGTCGCCGTCAACCTGAGTCTGCCGGCCGGTGACAAGACCGCGTTTCTCGATCTGCGTCTGTACAATCGCGCCGAGGAATTGGGCTTGCCGATCGAGGGTCTGGAGACGATCGAGGAGCAGCTTGACCTCTTCGAGCAATTGAGTGTGCCCCATCAGGTTGCTTTGTTGCGTCACACAGCCGAGCAATCGGATGAACTGCCGCAGCTGATGGAGGAGATGGTCGACGCCTATCGGCGCGGGGACCTGGATTATCTCGAGCAGGTGTCGGTCGACCAGCAAGCGGGACACGATCCTGAACTGGTTGCCTGGTTTACCGAGGCGATGATCGAGCGACGCAATGCGAAAATGCTCGGACGTATCGAACAGTTGCTGACGAGGGGCCGCATTCTGATCGCCGTAGGTGCCTTACATCTGGCCGGACCGAGTGGGCTGTTGCAGGGACTGGCGGCGAGCGGCTACCAGCTTCGATCTCTGCATTGAGTCGAGGGGCAATTGCTGGCGGCTGATTCCGGCGGGTATCCTGTACACATGTTTGGGGGAATCTCGGCCCTGATGCGTGACAAGACCAACAATCGATCAGCCGGGTCCGCCCGGCGACCGGAAAACAAAAGGACGAGACAATGAAGTCGATGCGACTGCGCGGTTTGCTATCGGTGGCCCTGATTTCGATGCCGCTGCTATTGCAGGGATGCGCCAGTGTCGCGACCTACGACGACGACCCGCGCGATCCGCTCGAGGGCCTCAACCGCGCCATCTACCAATTCAATGATGGCCTGGACACTGTGCTGCTGAAACCGCTGGCGCGTGGTTACAAAGCGATTGTGCCGGCGCCGGTGAACAAGGGGGTCACCAATTTCTTCAACAACATCGATGACATCACCTCTGCGGTCAACAACCTGCTGCAGTTCAAGTTGACCCGGGCAGCGAGCGATGTCGGCCGGGTGCTGGTCAACAGTACCGTCGGTCTGCTCGGAGTGATGGATGTCGCGAGCAACATGAACCTGCCCAAGTACGGTGAGGACTTCGGCCAGACGCTCGGTACCTGGGGCTTTGGTCCTGGCCCCTATATCGTTCTGCCCGTATTGGGTCCGAGTACCGGTCGTGACACCATCGGTCTGGTGGCCGATTGGTTCACCGACCCGGTCAACTACATCGAAGATGACCAGGTTCGTTGGAGCCTCAAGGGGCTGGACATAGTCGATACCCGCGCTGACCTGCTGGAAGCGAGCCGAGTGCTTGAAGAGGCGGCCCTGGATCCTTATGCCTTCCTCCGCAATGCCTACCTGCAGCGCCGTCGGAACGACGTCTACGACGGTAATCCGCTGCCGTTACCCGAAGACAGTTTCTGATCCTGACCAAGCTCTCGACCTGAGTGCTCCGCACGGCCGATAGGGCCGATCCTTACCATTCTGCGCATGGATCGATAGACTTTGCCTATGAGAAGTAATCGATCGTGAGGTAATTTCGGCTTGACTAATTCAGTAATTGCTTAAATACTATTGCACCAAGGGCGGCGAAGGCTGTTCCGCTCTTGACGAGACGACGAAATATTTTCGCCAAAGACACTTTTCGGAGACATGACATGAAACTGATCAAAATTGCTGCTGCTGCCGCTCTGATTGCTGCTTCTGCTTCTGCTTCTGCCTGGTGGGGCGGTGGTCCCTGGAACGGCCTGGGTGATGGTTGGGGCGACATGTTCGGTGATTTCAACATGAGCATGAGCGGTCGCGGAAGCGGCTACGGCCGTGGCTACGGTCGTGGCTACGGTTACGGTTACCCGTACGGTGGTTACGGCTACCCGTACGGTGGCTACGGCGCTCCTTACGGTGGCTACGGCGCTCCTTACGGTGCGTACCCGTATGCGGCTCCGGTTGCTCCTCAGGCTCCCGCTGCAGAAAGCAAGTAATGGTCTGAGTCGTTCAGGGAATAACTATCGGCACAGGGACGTGCTCATTCGGGATGCCGGCTAGGAATTTAATTCTCTTTTCCAACGATCAAGAACTTCAGGGTGTGCAAAATGAATAAACTGAGCAGCTTTGCCGCGGCAGCCACACTGGCTGCAGCCTCCGCCTCCGCTTCCGCCTTCTGGGGCTGGGGTGGTCCCGCCAACGGTCTGGGTGATTTCCTGGGCGATGGCTACGGTGACTTCTCCATGGGCTTCAGTACCCGTGCCAGCACGCGTCTGCGCGGCTACGGCTATGGCTACGACTATCCTTACCATGGTGGCTATCCTTACGCCGCCGCACCGGGCTACGGCGCTCCGATGCCAGCAGTGACCGGTTGTGGAGCCACCGGAGAACAACAGCAGGCGGTTGCCGAGCAACGAAAGGCTATGGCCGACCAGTACGCCAAGGCAATCGAAGCCCAGCGCAAGACCGCCGAGGAAATGGCCGCGCGCCAGGCCGAGGGCTACAAGCAGGCCGTCGAGGCCCAGCGCCAGGCCGCCGAGCAGTTCCAGACCAGCCTGCCGAAGCTGCCGATCAACAGCGTCGGCGCGCCTACCTTCGAGATCCAGCGCCCGGCCTACCGCCCGGTTTCTTTCGAAGCCCCCAGCTTTGACCGCGCGGATCGGACCAGGGATATGGAAAGCCGTCGGGCCGACGTAGAAGCCATGCGCTCCGAGCGGATGAAAGAGATCGAGGCTCGCCGTGCCGAGATCCAGAAAGAAATGGAATCCCGTCGTGTCAACCACACAACGAGCTGCAAAGAGGCCTGAACAAGAGGTCCGAGCACACCCGGCACATCCGGCGGCGCAACGCCGCTGAGTCAGGAAAACGCGCGGGAACGTTTGCTCCCGCGCGTTTTTTTGTCTGATGAGAGTTGCGGGCTAGTCGTTACGCCGTGGTACTCGAGTAAGCTTTGGGCGTCGGGCCGCTGGACTTGCCGAGAGCGAATCAGTCGTCACGCGGAAGATCGGGGCAGAAAACCTCTTGGACCTGCTCGATAAATCCCAGGTAACGCAAGGATGCGATCTTGTAGAACACCTTGTTTGCCTCGCGCCGACTGCTGAGGATCCCGCAACTCTGGAGTTGAGCCAGATGCTGCGAGACGCCGCTTTGCGACACGTTCTCCATCAGTTCGACCAGTTGACTGACGGTTCTCTCCTCTCCCTTGAGCACGCACAGCAGGCGAATTCGGGCCGGATTGGACAGGATCTTCAGCGCGCGGGCAGCCTGCTCCCACTCGATCTCTGTCCAGGTATTTGCAGCAATACTGCTGGCAACAAACGAACGTACCGGGTGTTCGGTCGCCGTTCTCATGACGGTCTTGGTCACGGTCTTGGTGTTGTTCCTTTGGTGATCGACATGGCTGGCGCCTCTACACGTCGGGCTTGCGGGCGTCTTGATTGTGCCGACTTTCTATTTTAGCAGTTTGCATTAAGCGCGCTTATCCGCCGTTTCGCAAGTTGCCACCAGTATGGCTGATATCCTGCCGAAGTTGAGGCTGAGCTCTCCCGGATTGTGCCCCGTTCTTGAACATGGCGCCCGCGGCGCCGATCCACACGCCTGCGGATTCGTAAAAAATAAGACGTTTGTCTTTATTATAAATTATTGTAACTAACTGTATTTTAACTAAATATACAGATAGATTGGAAACTGGTCGGGATTTCTGCTTGAATCCCGTGGCTCCGTGTGCGGGCGCCCCGAGGGGGTGTCTGCCCGGAAACCCTGATTCAAATCACCCATCGGGCATGGTGTCCGACCGGTGCCATCCAGCGAGAGATTTCGAATGGCCGCCAGACCCGATATCGACCCACTAGAGACCCAGGAGTGGCTGGATGCGCTCGAAAGCGTGCTCGAGAACGAGGGCGTAGACCGTGCGCATTTCCTGCTGGAGAAGATGATCGAGAAGGCCCGCCGTCTCGGCGCCTACCTGCCGTTCAGCGCCAATACGGCCTATGTCAACACCATCCCTCTGGCCCACCAGCCGCGCTTTCCCGGTGACCAGACGATGGAGACCCGAATCCGCTCGTTTGTTCGCTGGAACGCGATGGCGATGGTGGTCCAGGCCAATCGTCTGTCGACCGAGCTGGGTGGCCATATCGCCAGCTTCGCCTCCAGCGCGACCCTGTTCGATGTCGGTTTCAGCCACTTCTTCCGCGGCCGGACCAAGGACAACGAGGGCGACATGATCTTCTTTCAGGGTCACTCGGCGCCGGGGGTCTATGCCCGTGCCTTCATGGAAGGTCGGCTGAGCGAGGAGCAGTTGAACAAGTTCCGCCAGGAGGTCGATGGCGAGGGCCTGTCGTCCTATCCACACCCTTGGCTGATGCCGGGCTTCTGGCAGTTCCCGACGGTGTCGATGGGACTAGGCCCGCTGATGGCGATCTACCAGGCGCGATTCATGCGCTATCTCGAGGACCGGGGGCTGGCCACTACCCAGCATCGCAAGGTCTGGGCCTTCATGGGCGACGGCGAAATGGACGAGCCGGAGTCGCTCGGCGCCATCTCGTTGGCGGCGCGCGAGCGGCTCGACAATCTGGTGTTCGTGATCAACGCCAATCTGCAGCGGCTCGACGGTCCGGTGCGCGGCAACGGCAAGATCGTGCAGGAACTCGAGGCGGTCTTCCGAGGCGCCGGCTGGAATGTCGTCAAGGTGCTGTGGGGCGGCTACTGGGATCCGCTGTTAGCCCGCGACAAGGACGGACTCCTGGTCAAACGCATGGAAGAGGCGCTCGATGGCGACTATCAGGCCTACAAGGCCAAAGGTGGGGCCTACACCCGCGAGCACTTCTTCGGCAAGTACCCGCAGCTCGCTGCCATGGTGGCCAACATGACCGACGAGGACATCTGGCGCCTGAATCGCGGCGGCCACGACCCGGTCAAGGTCTACGCGGCCTACCACGCGGCAATGAACGGCAACGGCAAGCCGACCGTGATCATCGCCAAGACCGTTAAGGGCTACGGCATGGGCGTGGCCGGCGAGGGTCAGAACATCACCCACTCGCAGAAGAAGATGGGCGAGGAGTCGCTGAAACACTTTCGCGACCGTTTCAACATCCCGATTCCGGATGACCAGATCGGTGCGGCGCCCTATTTACAACCCGCCGGGACAGTCCGGAAATGAAGTATATGCACGAGCGCCGGGCGGAGCTCGGCGGCTATGTGCCGTCGCGCCGAACCGAGGTGCAGCCGCTGGAGATCCCGCCGCTGGAGGTCTTCAAAGCCCTGCTGGAAGGCAGCGGCGAGCGTGAGATGTCCACCACCATGGCGTTCGTGCGCTTCCTCAACAGCCTGATCCGCGACAAGAACATCGGCAAGTACGTGGTCCCCATCGTGCCGGATGAGGCGCGCACCTTCGGCATGGAGGGCATGTTTCGTCAGCTCGGCATCTACTCCTCGGTCGGCCAGCTGTACACCCCGGTCGATGCCGATCAGGTCATGTATTACCGCGAGGACAAGAAGGGCCAGATCCTGCAGGAAGGGATCAACGAAGCCGGTGCCATGTCGTCCTGGATCGCCGCGGCGACCTCCTACTCCAACCACGGGATCACCATGATCCCCTTCTACATCTTATTACTCCATGTTCGGCTTCCAGCGGGTCGGCGATCTGGCCTGGGCCGCCGGCGACATGCAGGCCCGTGGCTTTCTGATGGGCGGCACCGCCGGCCGCACCACCCTGGCGGGCGAGGGCCTGCAGCACCAGGACGGCCACAGTCACCTGTTGGCCGCCGGCCATTCCCAACTGTCGTCTCCTACGATCCGACGTTCGCCTACGAACTGGCCGTCATCGTGCACGACGGTCTGCGCGCGCATGTATCAGGAGCAGGAGAACGTCTTCTACTACATCACGGTGATGAACGAGAACTATCCGCAGCCGGCGCATGCCGGAGGGTGTGAGGACGGCATCGTCAAGGGCATGTATCTGTTCAAGCCGGGTCGCAGCAAGAAAAAGCGGGTCCAGCTGCTCGGCTGCGGCACCATCCTGCGGGAGGTGATCGCCGCCGCGCGATCTGCTGGAGAAGGATTTGCAACGTCGCCGCCGACGTCTGGAGCGTCACCAGCTTCAACGAACTGCGCCGCGATGGCCTGGACGTGGAGCGCTGGAACATGCTGCATCCCGCGGAGGAACCCGCGACGCAGCTATGTCGCGCAGCTGCCTGCACGAGCGCAAGGGCCCGGTGATCGCCGCCACCGACTACATGCGGACCTTTGCCGAACAGATTCGGCCTTTCCTCGGTGATCGGCACTACGTGACCCTGGGTACCGACGGCTACGGCCGCTGCGACATGCGTGCCCAGCTGCGCAAGTTCTTCGAAGTCAATCGCTACTACGTGGTGGTTGCGGCGCTCAAGGCGCTGGCCGACGAGGGTGAGGTCGAATCGAGCATGGTCCAGTCAGGCGATCGGGCCTACAAGATCGACCCGGAAAAACCGAATCCGATCACCGTCTAAGACCGGGAGTCGAACGTGGGACAGAATACGAAGTATTGCTGCCCGACATCGGTGACTTCAGCGATGTCGAGGTGATCGAAGTCCTGGTCTCTGCCGGGGATCCGGTTCAGGCGGAGGACTCGCTGATCACGCTGGAAAGCGACAAGGCGACCATGGAGATCCCCTCGCCGCACGCCGGTACGGTCAAAGAGGTCAAGGTCGAGACGGGCGACAAGATCAATAAGGGGCAATTGCTGCTGCTGATGGAGATCCCGGAACCCCTGATGGGATGTGTAGGGGATAAGCGTTAAGGTTTTTTTGCCTAGAACGGACTGAGGAAAATGAACATCAAATCACGCCTTGGCGTGATTGAATGTTCAGTATTGGATATTTGTTTTTTCATTCAATGGTGGACGTTCGATGTTCATCTTTCATATGGCATAAATGCAACCTGTGAATGCTCACAAAATAACTTAGCTTTTATGGGGTAGGGGTGTGAACCCATTTTTTAACAGGGTAATTATGCAAAGGAGATAATTATGTCACAGTCAGTTAAGAACAAGGGGCACCGGGACGGCGTACTGCTGGGGCCTCAACACCTTCGGACAGCTTGGCGACGCGACGACCACGGACCGCCTCACCCCAGTACCAGTCCAACGGTGACCCGGAGCGAGCGGACACGTCGAACTTTGGGTTGGTGCCTACGGGTAGGGTGACACCTCCCCGATCGAAGACCGCGGCCTATTCGTCCCCTACGGCCAGGGCAGCGGAATCTGGATCACACCCGTCCGCAGCGCTGGCACCTCGCCGAGCCTCAGGTACCGATCGATCTCACGGGCCGCCCGACGGCGGTGCGCTTCGTACCCTGC
>CAVXWS010000056.1:0-58795 GCA_963765415.1 uncultured Gammaproteobacteria bacterium | reverse complement strand
ACGGTGTCCGCTCCAATATCACAGATATGCCATTAACATAGGCCGTAGCTGGCGCTCATAGAGTCCAGGCGAGGCGGTCTTGTCGAAACAGTTCTGAAAGAAGCGTAGCACCTGTCGGCTGAGCTTGGTCGTGTAGCGGTACAGGGGCGCCGCCCAGTCGGGGCGATCGGTGCCGTCGGGATCACGGTAGCGTGCCGCCTGGCGTTTGTCCTGTTTGCGCAACGCCTTCTCATCACGGGGCGGTTCGTCGCCGAGCACCTGATGAAGGCGCATGACGATCAAGATGCTGGTGACGATGGCGAGCAGGACCTGGTTCTCGATCGCGGTCAGGCTCTTCCCCCAGGCCTTGGCCTGACTGAAATCGTTCTTCCAGGTGTCGAAGCACTTTTGTCGGGTAAAGGACTGGCGCGGTACCGACCTCATGGCTCGGCCCGTTTCCAGCCCCTCCCCATCAGAACCGCTCGTGAGGTTTTCCCTCAAGCGGCTCACCCAGTAGGTTTCGTCGGAAGGGTTATGAGTCCTGTCGTCTCTGACAGCCACTTTCACGCATACGCCTCTGCGCTCGGGAGGGGATGGATTTTCCAGTCCCAGAACAACCCGAGCACTTCGTAGAGATAGTCGTTACTCCACCGCCGCCAGCCGACACTGCGCTTTCGCCGCCGTTTCCGTCGCGTCAGCAGGGTCCGAACCTTCATCTCCAGATAGTCCCGCACTTCACTGAAGGCACGACTGCTGTTGCCCACCCGAAAGTAGTTGACCCAGCCAGCCAGCGCTGCGTTGATCCGTGCCACCAGCACCTTGGCGGGAGTTGCACCCCCGTGGCGGATGATGTCGCGGATCTTGGCCTTGATGGCTTTGCGGGCCTTCTTCTTGGGTGTCATCTGGATGAAGTATCCGTTCCCGTTCCGCTTCGGTACACGGCGCAGGTCAAACCCCAGAAACCCGAAGGCCTCCCCTTTGAGCGTATCCACCACCTTGGTCTTCTCCGGGTTCAGCTCGACCCCAAGGGGCACAAGCTGTTCCTGCAAGCCGTTGCAGGGCACGTTCGGCCCAGCCCCGTTTGCTGGAGTGTCCACTGACGGTGATCACGATATCATCGGCGAACCGATGATAGTTCACCGCCTCATAAGGACCCTCGGCGGTCTTGCGACGAATCGCGTCGAAGTACCAGTCGACCTCGTTCAAGTAGATGTTCGCCGCCAGTGGGCTGAACGGACCTCCTTGCGGAACACCGAGACTCCCGCCGACTTTGATGATCTGCTTGACCAGGTGCATGACCTGGGGGTCTTGGACCCGCTTGGCAATCTTGCTCCAACAACACCGAATGCCGAATGTTGTCGAAGTAGCGCGTCAAATCCACGTCGATCACTGTGGACATGCGCCGCATCACACTGCGCCTGACTTCCGCCAGGGCACGGTGCGGTGACCGCTTGGGCCGAAACCCGTAGGAGTTCGGGCAAAAGTCCGCCTCGAAGATAGCCTCGAGAATGAGCTTCAGCGCCCCTTGCACCACGCGATCGCGGATGCAGGGAATCTGAAGCGTACGGACCTTGCCGTTGTCCTTCGGGATATCGACCCGTCGGTTCGGTTGGGGTTGATACCTGCCTGTCTGGAGGTCGTCCCGTAGACCTGCGAGAAACTGCGGCCAGCCCTTCAGCTTCGATATCAGCAAAGGTCTGCCCGTCGATGCCAGGGGCACCCCCGTTTCTCTTGGCCTGACGGTACGCCTCCAGGAGGGTCTCTGATCTTGGCAATATGCACAAAGAGACCCCAGAAGCGATGCGTCTTCTCAGACTTCGCCTTCCGGTATATCCGCCGTCGCAGATCCTGCAGACTGATGGGTGCCTTTGTCATCTCACCCCTGCCTCACCTTGTCCAACGAAATACCCACCGGTCCGGGCCCTTCCCTCCCGGCGCGTTTTGCTGCACGCCGATCATCAGTACTACGACCCGATCCGCCACCCTGGTGCCTACCGGTCCATTTCCCACTCACGGTTATAGGACCGACCTCCTCGACGAGCTTTCTTCGCCGGGCACCGAGGGCTTCTCCGGTTGACACATCATCCTTCGTACCATGTCGCCGCTGATACCCCGCCGGTGAGGACCGCCGTATCGGACTCATTTCGCACGGCCCTTGCTGCCTTCGCGCGTTATAGACCGTCTCGGCCACCGGAATTTGCGTGTAACGAGGCTACATCTACGTTCACTGCACGTTACAACCTGGTACGTTGCTGTACTCCAATGCGAGTACGTTGTCGGAGGGCTTCACCGTCTTGCTTTCGCGCCACGGTGCCTCCCAAGCTACGAGGCTTGAGTCTCTTGGCCTCGGTCGGACTTTCACCGACTGGATAATGTGCCCTTGTCCGGACACGCCCTCTTCCAGCATCACAGGTATGCCATTAACATAGGCCGTAGCTGGCGCTCATAGAGTCCAGGCGAAGCGGTCTTGTCGAAACAGTTCTGAAAGAAGCGTAACACCTGTCGGCTGAGCTTGGTCGTGTAGCGGTACAGGGGCGTCGCCCAGTCGGGGCGATCGGTGCCGTCGGGATCACGGTAGCGTGCCGCCTGGCGTTTGTCCTGTTTGCGCAACGCCTTCTCATCACGGGGCGGTTCATCGCCGAGCACCTGGTGAAGGCGCATGACGATCAAGATGCTGGTGACGATGGCGAGCAGGACCTGGTTCTCGATCGCGGTCAGGCTCTTGCCCCAGGCCTTGGCCTGACTGAAGTCGTTCTTCCAGGTATCGAAGCACTTTTCCTCTTCCCAGCGTCGCGAATACAAGAAAGCGATGACGCCCGGTTCCAGTTCGAGCTCATTGGTCAAGAACTCGACCGAGCGAGCCGCGACGGCTGACCAGACAGATCCGCCGCCAAGGCTGTTCGGCGCTGTTGAGCTGGATCTGTTGATCGAACACGATACCCGCATTGACCGGGTTGTCGTGATCGATCACGCGCGCTTGCAGGACCTCGTACTGCAGGTTGCTCTTCATGCGCGTGATCATCGTCTGGCCGAGCTGGGCCTTTTTCTGATCCCAGAAGCGGCCATCGATAAAGGCCCGATCGACCAACCACAGCGTGTTGCGCTGTCTGGTCAACGCCGAGGCCTCACGATCGTAGTCGCGCAGCATCAGGCTCTCATGGCGGCTGCGCGTATCGACATGCGCGTCCTCCGGGACCCCCAGGCGCAGATTGTAGAAGCTCAACAAGGCATGGCCTTTGGGGTTGTCCGTGCCGCCGTCTTTGGGCGTACGGCGCCGATAGTGGGCGCTTTCGTGCTGGTAGGTGCCATCGATCGCCCGAACCGGGCGCTGGCCAAGCCCGGGCAGGTCCGCCAGCCGATCGGGTAGCACGGTCTTGGCTGCGGCGACCAGTTCCGGCACCAGCGCCTGCATCGCCGTTCGCCGTGACGTCGCCGACAGGGCATCGGACCAGGTCGACCGCGCCAGCGGTGGCCTGTCGGGTTCACCGGGGTCCAGATGCAGCAGCGCCTGGATCTGCTCACGTAGCGTGTGCATGCCCTTGAGGTGGCGCAGGACGCCGAGTGCGACGAAGTCCCGCATCGGCAGGACGCGCCCGTCGGCGTGGCCGAGTCGAATCTTGTTCAGGACCCGCTCGACGGGCTTTATCAGATCGGCGAACACGGTATGATCGGTCAGCTTATTCATCAATGCGGCAAGGCGATTTTCGTGCATGGTTAGCAGCTCCAAGTGGTTGTTTTATCAACCAAAAGCGCGGCCATATTGAAGAACCCATGTCAAGCATTATTTTGCGATTTTCGACAGATTTTTTACTGCGCCTCTCATCTTTGATGTTTAGCATCTTTACCCGAATTTCCCGCCTTCGATGCTTGCGGCCCTTACAAGCGAAATAAGAGGCTCTGAGGAAAAGTAAATCTACATAGTAAAGACTACGTACGGACACCGATGATCTAAAGGCTTATTTTCCTGCTAATTGGTAATACCATGAAAAATACCATGCTCAGAAAATCCTTCAAAATACTCGAAAAAATTGCCGATTGAACACTTCAACACAGCACCCCAGGCCACCTTCCGGGCTTTGACTTCCAAGTGTATCCCCTCCTGCTCCTACAGGTAACGGATCAACGTACCAGACGCGATATTGGCTAATTGGCAATAACATTGACAATTAGCCATTTTCTCTCATAATGCAGGCATGTAAAGCAACCAGAAACCACCGTGACCTACATCCCCCGGAACGCAGAATCCAGGCTTCAACACTTCGCCAGCGGCTATCCAGTGGTTGTGGTCACCGGGCCTCGCCAGTCCGGCAAGTCCACTCTGGTGAGGCATGCCTTTCCCGATCACCATTATGTATCGCTTGAAGATCTCGACCAAAGGGAATTTGCTGAAACGGATCCGCATGGTTTTTTGAATCAATTCAGCGGGGGCGCCATCCTGGACGAGGCGCAACGCTGCCCTGCCCTGTTTTCTTATCTCCAGACACGCGTCGATGAACGGCAACAACCCGGCGCATTTATCCTGACGGGATCCCAGCAGTTTGGCCTGTTATCAGGCATCACGCAAAGTCTGGCAGGCAGGGCCGCATTGCTGACGCTGTTACCCATGACCTACGGCGAATTGCAGCGCGCAGGAAAAATCGGTCAGAACCTCGACAAGATACTTTTTGATGGTGCGTTCCCCCCTATCTTCGACCGCGGACTCGAACCGCACCCCTGGCATGGAAACTATGTTCGCACTTACCTGGAACGAGACGTCCGGCAATTGATCAAGGTACAGGATCTGGGCACATTTCAACGCTTTCTAAAATTGTGCGCGGGCCGGACCGGACAACTCCTCAATCTTTCCTCGCTGGCCAATGACTGTGGCATTACACACAACACAGCCAAAGCCTGGATATCCGTACTGGAAGCCAGTTATATCGTGCATCTGTTGCCACCGCATCACCAGAATTTCAACAAGCGTTTGGTCAAAACACCCAAACTCTATTTTCTGGATACGGGTCTTGCCACCTGGCTGCTCGGCATCCAAAACAGCGAGCAACTGGCTACCCATGTTCAACGGGGCGCCTTGTTCGAATCCTGGGTCATAAGTGAATTGCTTAAGGTCCGTTATAACGCGGGCGAAACCTCGAACCTTTACTTCTGGCGTGATCGTTCGGGACACGAGGTGGATCTGCTGATTGACCATGGAACCCATCTGTCACCACTGGAAATCAAATCCGGGCAAACCATCAACAAGGATTACTTCAAGGGGCTGGAGTTTTGGAAAAAGCTGGCAGGTGAAACCGCCGGAAAGGCGTGGCTGGTTTACGGCGGTGACAGTCGACAGATACGCTCTGATGTCACTGTACTACCGTGGTATGTAATCGACTCTGAGCAGATCGTGATATGAAAACATCGGGCATCGGACGCAATGATCCCTGCCCTTGCGGCAGCGGAAAGAAATTCAAGCACTGCTGCCTGGGCAAGGAGAACAGCACGGCATCCAGCCACGGCGCGGCGGGCATGTCCGAATCCTTGCGCAAAGCACTCGAAGGCCGGCAATTCAACTCGCTGGAAGAGGCGCAGGCATTTCTAGACCAAATTACCCAACAGCAAAACCGTCGGCAGCTGGACGAATTTCACGGTTTATCGCCCGAGCAGATGCACCGGATACTGAATTTTCCATTCGCATCACAGGGACTGGTACGTTTTGAGGATGTGCTCGACGCCAACCCGGTCGCACCGGTACTGACCCTGTTCAAGCTACTGACGGACGCGATCGGCGGACAGGGCCTCAAACCGACCGCCAAGGGCAACCTGCCGCGCAACTTCTGCCGCGAGGCCGCCCTGACCTACTGGGGTAAACATAAATATCGGGAAAACACCCGTTTTCGTGGCATCAATCGGGAGGAGGATTTTGACGATCTGCATGTCACCCGCCTTGTGGCCGAACTGGCGGGGTTGATTCGCAAATACAAGGGCCGGTTCATCCTCAGCCGCGATTGTCGCCGGCTGCTGGCCGGGGACGGCATGACCACCATCTATCCCAAACTGTTCAGGGCCTATGTCGAACAGTTCAACTGGGCATACAGGGACGGCTATCCTGAGTTGCGATTCATGCAGAGCGCCTTCCTGTTCACACTTTACCTGCTCACCCGCTACGGTGACGCCTGGCGGCCACAGGTATTTTATGAAGATGCCTTCCTGGGCGCCTTTCCGCGGCTGTTGGATGAAGTGCCACCGAGCCAGGTAATTTCCCCCGATGAGACAGTGCGCCGTGGTTACACCTGGCGCTCGCTGGTGCACTTCGCAGGCTTTCTGGGTCTGGCGACGGTGGAGCCGGTTTCCGACGAACTCCTGTGTCACGAGTACCGGGTGAAGGCCCTGCCATTATTGGGCCAGATCGTTCAATTCCGACTCCCCAAGTAAAGTTCTGATGGCGAAAAAACGCAAGCAGGATGATCCTCTGGCTGCCTTGCTCGAAACAGCATCGAAAGCAAGGCTGGTCGATCTGCTCGTCCGCGTGGCCAGCACACGCCCCGCTGTCCGGCGCGAATGCCTCGACTACCTGAACAGGCATACTGCCCTGTCATCCAACCGGAAGAAGCAATCCGATGGTGAAAAACTGCTGGCCCTGTGGACCGAACTTGTGCCGGATCTGGACGAGCTGGACGCATACGGTGGCGGCGATTATGACGCCGACTTCCATGTTTCGAGCCTGTTGCATGAGATCGCACAGGCGCTTTCGCGAGTAAAGATCGAGACGGTTTACCGAAAACAACTTCTCGATAAAGTCCTGCCCTATATCGAAAGCGGCAATGCCGGCCTTGACGACGATCTCTACGAGGTGGCCTATGCGGCCTGTTACACCGACGACGATTGGCGGGCGCTGGCGGAAGCCTTCGAGACCATGGGCGGGGACTGGAAAATCGACCATGCCCGCCGCATTTATCGCCAACTCGGTGACCGTGGAAAATATCTCGAGCTGCGCCAGCGTAAACTGGCCACTGGCGCCGACTATTTCGACTTGGCGGATTTCCACTGGAAGGCCGGTGAAAAACAGAAGGCCATGGAGGTCGCGGAAACAGGACTACGTCAAGGGAAAAGGCCGCATGGATGAATTGCGTCAGTTCGTTGCCAAGCGTGTCAAATCCGCCGGCAATCGTGAACGCTACCTGGCACTACAATTCGATCAGGCGATCGATTCTCTGACCTGCGACAAGTACAAGACATTTCGGAAACTATGCACGGTCACTGAGTGGAAGTGTTACGAAGCGAAAATCCTTGCGACGGCTGGAGAACGCCTGGGACACGGAGCAACTTCGCATCCGCATGCACCGCAAGGAGTATGAGGAAGCGGTGGCCGTACTGACCCGAAGCCGTTATCCCCTCTACGCATGGGACAGCGCCTATGAACTGCAGACCGCCAGGCGCCTTGAAGGCAGATATCCCGAGGCGATTTTAAAATACTATTTATCAGGACTGGGCAACCTCAAGACCAACGCCCCGCGCAAGGAATACACCCGCAAGGCACAGGTAATGAAAAAGGTCCACCACGTGCTGGTCGACCGTGCTGCGCGATGCGCCGCGCTGGCGCGACTTCGCCATCAAAGTCAAACAGGACAACATCAAACGTCCGGCTTTTCAAGAAGAATTCGCTAAAGCCGTGCCTGGTTGGCAGGCATTGGAATAACACAATGAGACGAGTTTCGGAAAGCGGGTTATGTAACGATATCAACCGCATCCACCAGCATAATCACGCCACACTTGTTCGAAAGAACGAAATCCTGAATGCCGACCGCTGATACCATGATTACGCCAATCTGCCACTCATGGTATCGCTGCTTTCTGCCTTACAGCACGCCGAAAATACCATGAAAAATACCATTGATGATGCAGATTATATTATCGATTGGATTATTTTAATCGTTATAATTCAATGTGTTAAAAATTCCTGTCACTCCCACTCAATCGTAGCCGGCGGCTTGCTGGAAATGTCGTAAGCTACCCGCGACACCCCTTTGACCTCGTTGATGATCCGCCGCGAGACCTTCTCGAGAAAATCAAACGGCAGATGCGCGAAGCTGGCGGTCATGAAATCGATGGTCTTTACTGCGCGCAACGAGATGACATATTCGTACTGCCGGGCATCGCCGACCACACCCACTGATTTGACCGGCAGGAACACGGCGAAGGCCTGACTGACCTCGTCGTACAGATTCGCGTTACGCAGTTCTTCAATGTAGATGTAATCGGCCTGGCGCAGGACTTCGGCGTACTCCTTGCTCACCGCCCCCAAGATTCGCACCCCAAGACCCGGACCCGGGAAAGGATGGCGATAGATCATCTCGTACGGCAGGCCGAGTTCGACACCGATCTTGCGCACCTCGTCCTTGAACAACTCACGCAAAGGTTCAATCAGATCCAGGTTCATCACATCCGGCAGCCCGCCGACATTGTGATGCGACTTGATTACATGCGCCTTGCCCGATTTTGCCCCGGCCGATTCGATCACGTCCGGATAGATGGTGCCCTGCGCGAGGTAGTCGACACCGGCCAGGCGCGATGCCTCTTCCTCGAAGATGTCGATGAACAGGTTACCGATAATCTTGCGCTTGAGTTCCGGATCGGCAACGTCGCGCAGCCCCTTGAGAAAGCGGTCCTCGGCATTGATGCGCACCACGTGCACGCCCATGTGCTCGGCAAAGGTCGCCATGACCTGATCACCCTCGTGCAGGCGCAGCAGCCCGTTGTCGACGAAGATACAAGTCAGGCGATCTCCGATCGCTCGATGCAGCAGCGCGGCAACCACAGAAGAGTCGACGCCACCGGACAGGCCCAGAACCACCCTGCCCTGTGCTCCGACCTGTTCGCGTACCGCCTCAATACTGTCTTCGATAATGTTGACCGGGTTCCACAAGGCCTCGCAGACACAGATCTCGAACAAAAAACGATCGACGATGCGTTGACCCTGGCGGGTGTGGGTAACTTCCGGGTGGAACTGCAGGCCATAGTAGCCACGCTCCTCGTCCGCCATGCCAGCCAGTGGTGCGTTGTCGGTGGTCGCGATCGGCTTGAAACCCGGCGGTAGCGCCTCGACCCGGTCTCCGTGGCTCATCCACACGTCGAGCAGGCCGTAGCCTTCAGGGCTGGTGTGATCTTCGATGTCACGCAACAGGTGTGAATGGCCGCGGGCACGGACCTGGGCATAGCCGTATTCGTGCCGCTCCGAAGACGCGACCTGACCACCGAGCTGCGCGGCCATGGTCTGCATGCCATAGCAGATCCCAAGCACGGGCACTCCGAGTTGGAAGACGCTGTCGGGCGCTCTCGGAGTGTCCTCGGAGGTGACCGTCTCCGGCCCCCCGGAGAGGATCACGCCGCGCGGCGGATGTTCGGCAATCACCTCTTCGCAATGATCGTAGGGCCAGATCTCGCAATAAACCCCGGCCTCGCGCACCCGGCGGGCGATCAGCTGAGTGTATTGGGAACCGAAGTCGATGATCAGAATACGATGGGAGTGAATGTCGTTATGCTGGCTAGCTGAGTGCGGCATGGCGGTTTTCCGAATAATGAAAGTCGCTTCGGTCGGCCCGTGCGCCCGGCGGACCCCACAGACGACGTCTACATAAGGTTTTGGGATGCGCTCTGCGCACCGACATCCGGGTCGGAGACGGATACGACTCCAACCCTTGAGTTCTGGTTCGGCTCAGGCGATCGGATCAGTCGCGCCGGTAGTTGGGGGCTTCCTTGGTAATCTGGACATCGTGCACGTGCGATTCGGTCATACCCGCGCCGGATACCCGCAGAAACTCCGGTTTGGTGCGCATCTCGTGCAGATCCGCGCAACCGGTGTAACCCATGCTGGCGCGGATTCCGCCGATCAGTTGGGTAATCACATTGACCAGTGGACCCTTGTACGGCACCCGCCCCTCGATCCCTTCGGGGACCAGCTTCTCGGCCTTAGTGGCTTCCTGAAAGTAGCGGTCGCTCGATCCGTGCCGGGTCTGCATCGCGCCGAGCGAGCCCATACCCCGATAGGACTTGTACGAACGTCCCTGATAGATCTCGACCTCGCCGGGCGATTCGTCCGTACCGGCGAACAGCCCGCCGATCATGACGGAATAGGCACCTGCGACCAGGATCTTGGCGACATCGCCTGAATAGCGCAGACCGCCGTCGGCGATAAGCGGCACATCGGTGTCTTTCAGGGCCTCCGCGATGTTGGCCACGGCCGTAATCTGCGGCACGCCCACGCCGGCAACGATACGGGTGGTACAGATGGAACCCGGGCCGATTCCGACCTTGACCGCATCGACCCCGGCCTCAACCAGCGCAGTGGCGGCCGATCCGGTGGCGATATTCCCACCGATAACCTGAACCTCCGGAAAACGTCTCTTGATCCAGGCGACCCGATCCAGAACGCCCTGGGAATGCCCATGCGCGGTGTCGACGACAATCACATCGACATCCGCCTTCACCAGGGCCTCAACCCGCTCATCTGTGCCCTCGCCGACCCCGACCGCCGCCCCGACGCGCAGGCGCTCGAGCTCGTCGCGGCACGCCTTGGGGTAGTCAGTCGCCTTTTGAATGTCCTTGACGGTGATCAGGCCGCGGAGTTCGAACGCGTCGTTGACCACCAGGACCTTCTCGATTCGGTGTTCGTGCAGCTTGCGCACGACCTCCTCGCGACTCGCACCCTCGCGTACCGTGACCAGTCGGTCTTTCGGCGTCATGATCGCAGCGACCGGTTGATCGAGCCGGGTCTCGAAGCGCAGGTCCCGGCTGGTCACGATTCCGACCAACTCGGTACCATCCACCACCGGCACCCCGGAGATGCGATTCGCCCGGGTGAGTTCCAGAACCTCACCAACACTGACTGTCGGCGCCACGGTAATCGGACTCTTGATTACCCCACTCTCATAGCGCTTTACCGCGCGAACCTCGGCCGCCTGATCCTCGTAGTTCATGTTCTTGTGAACGATACCGATTCCACCTTCCAGCGCCATGGCGATCGCCAGGCGAGACTCGGTCACCGTGTCCATCGCCGCCGACGCCAACGGCATATTCAACGTAATCCCGCGGGTCAGCTGGGTGGTGAGATCAACCTCGTTCGGTAGAACCGTGCTGTGGGCGGGCACCAACAGCACATCGTCGAAAGTCAGGGCTTCTTGTGTCTGGGCTAGACGCATGCGGTATTCCGGAGGCTGCGGGGTAATCGGCGGATTATAGGATTTGACCAGCCGTCGGTAAACTCGCTAGTCTTGCATGAATAGCATCAACGTCCGGCGGCGTCTGCCGCGCACCCGGGCGAGAAGAATGCGACACCAAAGAGACCCGGCCAATCGGCTTCGAGTACCGTTTGGGCAAATCGGAAGCCCGTCACACCCCCCGAAAAGGAAGCATCGCGAGCGACTCGATCTCGATTGCGCACACTTTAGAAAGATGTAGACAAATGAGGTGGAGAAATGACGAAGAAGACGATTCTGCTGCTGAGTGCCGCCCTGGTCGGCGGCCTGGGACTGGCCGGCTGTCAACAGCAGGCTACGCGCGACTCGGCCCCTGAGATGGCCGCGAAATCCGCTGCGCCGGCCAGTTCTGGCAATGCGGCCTACGATCAGGCCCTTGGCGCAGCAAAAGCAGCGATAAAGGAAGCCGGCAGCCACGGCGGCGAATGGCGCGATACCGGCAAGATCCTTAAAAGCGCCGAGAAAGCAGCCGAGGCGGGCGATTATGAAAAGGCCATAAATCTGGCCAATACGGCCAAGTACCAGGCCGAGGCGGGAAAGAGCCAGGCGATGCAGGAACAAAACGTCGGCAACCCGGGCTATCTATACTGACCGATCGCGCCGCTCGTTGATCTAAGGCCGGGCTCATGCCCGGCCTTTGTGTCCTCGTCCGAATGCCCCCTATTGACGGCTTTACTGATCGCGACATTTACACCGTAAGTCGGCTCAACAGCGAGTTGCGCGCCGTCGTCGACGGCAGCTTTCCGCTTGTTTGGGTCAGCGGCGAGATCTCAGGTCTGTCGACCCCCCGCTCGGGTCATCTGTACTTCGGCCTGAAGGACCCCCACGCGCAGATCCGCTGCGCGCTTTTCCGCAACCGGCGCACCCTGCTCCGCTTCCAACCCAAAGACGGCGACCAGGTGGTGTTGCGCGCCAAGCTTGCCGTCTACGAGCCACGCGGCGATCTACAGTTGATCGTCGAGCATGTCGAACCCGCCGGCGAGGGCGACCTGCGCCGGGCCTTCGACGCACTGAAGGCCAAATTGGACAAGGAGGGGCTGTTCGATACCGCGCGCAAGACACCGCTGCCGGCCTTCCCGCGCCGGCTCGGCGTGATCACCTCACCGAGCGGAGCAGCCATTCGCGACATCCTGCAGGTGTTGCGGCGACGTTTCCCCGGCCTGCCGGTGCTGATCTACCCGGTACCGGTGCAGGGCCCCGAGGCAGCCGCCGAGATCACCGCCGCCCTCAAGCTTGCCGACCGCCGCCGGGACTGCGACCTGTTGATTCTGGCCCGCGGCGGGGGCGCGCCCGAGGACTTGGCCGCATTCAACGACGAGACCCTCGCGCGGACCATCGCCGCATTGCGCATTCCGCTGATCAGTGCGGTCGGCCACGAGATCGATTTCACCATCGCCGACTTCGTCGCAGACCGGCGTGCCCCGACGCCCTCGGCCGGAGCCGAGTTGGCGACGCCGGAGATCGAGCAGCTGGGAGTTCAATTGTACCGGTTCGAATCCGGCCTGAAACGTGCCGCAAGCGGTCTCCTGGCAAAGCTGCGAACCCATCTACTCAGCGCGCAAAGACGGCTGCAACTGCAACACCCCCGGGTGCGCCTGCGTCAGCAACAACAGCGCAGCGACGAGCTCGAACTGCGTCTCAACCGCGCTCTGCGACTGAATCTCGAGCGACAGAACAAAGCCTCTGCAGTACTTCGACGGCGGCTGCAGGTTCAATCGCCGCAGCGACAGGTAAAACGCCTTCGACAGCGTCTGATCGAGGACCGCAGACGGCTCGGCGTCGAGATCCACACCACTGTGCACAAATGTCACACCCGACTCGAAGCCGGCGTCCGCCACCTGAACGCCATGAGCCCACTGCAGGTCCTGGAACGCGGGTATGCCGTCGCCCGGCGCAGCGGTAGCAGCGTCGTGATACACCGCGCAGGCCAGATCAAGGTCGGAGAATCGATTGAGCTGCTGCTCGGCTCCGGGCGACTGGACTGCACGGTAGATCGCCGTCACTTCAGGAAATCGAGATGAGATGACAATCGCCCCCGCCTGCAGATTTACCGTCCTGTCCGATAGACACGTACGGACCTGTTGCTGCGAACATCTTCTCGAGCGGCCAAGGCTCCGGGCGTCGAATACGCAACAGCAAGGACACCATAAACTCGCTACTATTCACAGATTGCGGTTCTCCTGGGTTTCGGTACTGCCGAAGCCACGGAGATAGCGCAAATTAACGTCCAACAACGAGGTGAGATGAATGGGACTATTTGATTTCGCAGCCGACCTGGGCAAAAAACTGTTTGGCGACAAAGACGACCCGGCAGAAAAAATTCAGGAGCACATCGCAGCGGATAATCCTGGGGTCGACGAACTGAAGGTGCAAGTCCGGGATGGGGTCGCCCAAGTATCCGGCAAAGCCAAGGACCAGTCGGTGTTCGAGAAGGCGATTCTGATGGCCGGTAACGTCCTCGGCATCAAAGAGGTGCAGGCCGATCAACTGGAGGTTGAGCAGCCATCGGAAGTAAAGGTGACTTACTACGTGATCGAAAAGGGTGACACACTGTGGGCGATCGCGGCAAAGCATCTGGGAAAAGGCAATCGTTATCCCGAGATCTTCGAAGCAAATCGTGAAGTCATCAAGGATCCCGATCTGATCTATCCGGGACAGAAGATCCGTATCCCGTTGGATTGAAATCCCGAACCCCAAGATGCTGAAACCGTGGTCCGTGAGCGGTCTGCGCTCCAGCTATTTCCTGCGGCTGACGAACTTCTTCAGTCTCTGTCGCTTGCGCTGCTGACGCGCGGTCAGCGGGTTCTTCTTGCCCTTGAAGGGATTCTCACCGGTCCGAAATTCGACCTGTACCGGCGTGCCTTGCAGCCTGAAGGCGCTGCGAAAGCGATTCACCAGGAAGCGATGATAGGCGCTCGGTACAGATTCGGTCTGATTGCCGTGAATGATGATCAGGGGCGGGTTCCGTCCGCCTTGGTGGGCGTAACGCAGTTTGATCCGGCGCCCGTGCACCAGCGGCGGCTGGTGTTCCGCCACCGCCTGCTCGAGGATGCGAGTGAGCTCCGGAGTCTTCAAATCACGGGTTGCGGCGCCGTAGGCGGCATCCACCGCGGCCAGCAGGTGGCCGACGCCGCTGCCGTGCAGGGCCGAAACAAAACGCCAGTCAGCGAAGTCGAGGAAGGGCAGTCGGCGTTGCAGCTCGCTCTTGACCCGCTCTCGCTCGCTGGAATCAAGCCCGTCCCATTTGTTGATCACCACCACCAGAGCCCGTCCGCTCTCGACCACGTGGCCGGCTAACGTGGCGTCCTGCTCGGCCACGCCTTGGTGCGCGTCCAGCACCAGAAGCACCGCGTTGGCCTCTTCCATCGCCTGCAGGGTCTTGATGATGCTGAATTTCTCGATCGCCTCGCTGATCCGGGAGCGACGACGCACACCGGCGGTATCGATCAGGGTGTAGCGCCGACCGTCGCGCTCGAACGGCACGTAGATGCTGTCGCGGGTCGTGCCCGGCAGATCGAAGACCACGACTCGTTCTTCTCCGAGCAGCCGGTTGACCAGGGTCGATTTGCCAACATTGGGACGGCCGACGACGGCGATCTTGATGCCCTGCTCTACCTCAGGCTCGTCCGACTCGGCCTCCGGCAGCTGCTCCAGGACCAGATCGATCAGATGCTTGACGCCGCGCCCGCTAGCCGCGGCAATCGGCTCGGGCTGGCCGAGCCCCAGCAGATGGAACTCGCCGGCCGCGACCTCGCGCTCCAGGCGCTCGCTCTTGTTGACGACCAGGGTCAGTGATTTACCGGTGCGGCGCAGCTGGGCAGCGATCGCCTCGTCACCGCTGTTCAACCCTTCGGCCGCATCGACCATGAACATCACATGGTCCGCTTCACCGATCGCCCGCTGGACCTGCTGCAGCATAAGCGCCTGGACACCCTCGATGTCGCCGCTGATCCCCCCGGTGTCGACGACCAGATAGGGCCGTGGACCGAGTCGACCGACCCCGTATTGCCGGTCACGGGTAAGCCCGGGTTGATCCGCGACCAAGGCATCGCGGGTTCGGGTGAGGCGATTGAAGAGCGTCGATTTACCAACATTGGGGCGCCCGACCAGAGCGATGACGGGTAGCACCTCAAAACGATCAGGGCAGCTGAGGCATGGCGACTGCCGTCAATTCCCCATCGGCACCCAGCACGTAGAGCGTCTCGCCGACCACCCGCGGCTGAGCCGTAATCGGCCCGCGCCCGGCGCGCTGTCGAGCGACCAATTCCCCGTTCCTGGGCGAGACCCAGTGCAAATAGCCGTCATAGTCCCCGACCACGACGTATTCGCCGAATACCGCCGGCGCTGACAGCCGGCGCAGCTTGAGCTGCTCCTGGCGCCAACGGGCATTGCCGCTGTCAGCATCCAGGGCCCAAAGCACACCGTCCGAATCACTGACATAGACGTGCCTCCAGTCCGCATCCAGGCTGCTGTAGGCGGACAGTTCCCGCTTCCAGTTCAGTTGGCCGTTGAATAGCGACACTGAAGCGACCGCGCCTTGATAAGTGGCGACGAAGACGTCATTGCCGAATAGCAAGGGATCACCATCGATGTCGGTCAGGCGTTCGAGTTCCGATCGCCCCCGGGGTACCGAAACGCTGGCGTCCCAGACCGGCGCCCCGGTCCGAATATCGACCGCCACCAGCTTGCCACCGGCCAGGCCGCAATAAGCGACCGTTCCTTCGATGATCGGCGAACTGCTGCCACGTAGAGTCAGGACCGGAATCTTGCGATCGAAACGCCAGCGCTCCTGACCCGTGGCCGCCTCGAGACCGATCAACTTGCCGTCTATGGTGTGAACGACCACCGTATCCAGCCCTACCGCAGGTGTCGCCAGGACCTCACTGCTGACCCGTACGCGCCAAAGCTCACTGCCATTGGCCGCATCCAGGGCAATCACCTCGGCATCCTCGGTGCCGACCAGAACCAAACCCAGCCCACCGCCCGGGCCGCCCGACAGACGCGCCTTGGTATCGACTTGCCAAATGACCTTACCGCTGAGGCTGTCCAGCGCCATCAGCTCGCCGCTGCTGTCGGCGGCGTAGACCACGCCCTTCTCGACCCATGGTCGCAGGTTGAGGTCCCGGTCTTCGGTACCGACGCCCACGTCGCGGCTCCACAGCTCACGCGGGGAGAACTGTTCGGTGAAGTCGGGCAGATCGGAGGGCAGCTCTTCATCGGTCTTGCCGCCAAACATGCCGCATCCGACCTGTAGAAGAGCGAGCAGGGCTACCCAGAGAAAGCGATATTCGAATTTCAACGTCATGATGCCGAGGGTTCGTCGCCCAGTTCTGCCAGCTTCATTTCAACCAGCGCGGCAGTGCCAATGCCCAGTTTGAGCGCCTTGTTATAGGCGCTGCGCGCCGCCTGCTTGTCACCCTTTGCGACGGCGATATCACCACGTAACGCCGCAAACTCACCAGCGAAGTTGTCTCCTCCCGCCTCGCCGATCAAACGCGCGGCGCCGTCAATGTTGCCCGTATCCAGCCGCAGGCGGGCCAAGCGCAGTTTCACCACCTGCTTCAGGGCCTCGTCGTCGGCATTGTCCAGGGCCCATTGCAGATACTGCTCGGCGACCTCCGGGCGACCGGCCTGATAGTCCGATTTCGCCATTTCCAGGGCGGTAAACACCGCGTAGGTCGAACCGGGGAAGATCTCCAACAACTGCTTGCCCTGCGCCTCGATCGCCAGTTGGTCGCCGCTGAGAGTGGTCTGCCGAAACTGCTCGAACAGCGCGGAGGCCTGCTCGGCGCGGCTTTGGGTGTGCTGCTGCCAATACTGCCAACCGCCGACTGCCGCCAGGCCGAGTACAGCACCGCCGATTACCGACATGCCGTTTTCTTTCCACCATTTCTTGAGTACTTCGACCTGTTCGTCGTCATTTAATAATTCATTCATTGTCTTGCCCTGTGACTCTGCGCCAGCCGACGCCTACTCTGCTGAAAAACAGGCCGCCAAGTGGGCGACCAATCTGTCTCGTCTCACCGCCTGCTGTTCACCGTCACCGCGCAGCGGTTTCAGCCCGAATTCGCCGCGTTCGAGTTCGGCGTCACCGATGATCAGCGCCCAGGCGGCACCGCTGCGATCGGCCCGTTTGAATTGAGCCTTGAAGCCGCCGCCAGCGCAATTGACCTGAATCTTCAAGCCCGGGAGACCGTTGCGCAAGTCTTCGGCAATCATCAGGCCCTGTTTCTCCGCCTCGTCGCCGGCGAGAACCACGTAGAGATCAGCGCCCCCCAGACCCTTGCCGCGACCCTGATCGTCGAGGATCGCCACCAATCGTTCCAGCCCCAGGGCGAACCCCACCGCAGGGGTCGACCGGCCGCCGAGCTGCCCGACCAGGCCATCATATCGCCCCCCGGCGCAGACCGTGCCCTGCGCCCCCAGCCGATCGGTCACCCACTCGAATACGGTTCGGGAGTAGTAATCGAGGCCGCGCACCAAACGGGTATTGATCCGGTAGGCGACACCACAGCGATCAAGCCCCGCCTTGACCGCCTCGAAGTGGTTACGCGAGTCCTCGCCCAGGTGATCCAGCAGCCCGGGGGCCGCGGCCAGGATCTCGGCCAGCTCTGGATTCTTGGAATCCAGCACGCGCAGCGGATTGGACGTCAATCGGCGCCGGCTGTCTTGGTCGAGTTGCGCCTCGTGACCCGTCAGATACTCAACCAGTTCGGCGCGATAAGCCTGGCGCTCGTCAATGGTGCCCAGCGTATTGATCTGCAATTCCAGGCCATCCAGACCGAGCGCCTGCCAGATCCGCGCCGACATCAGAATGACCTCGATATCTATGTCGGGCCCCGGCATACCGAAGGTCTCGACCCCGATCTGATGAAACTGCCGGTAACGGCCCTTTTGCGGCCGCTCATGGCGGAACATCGGTCCCTGGTACCAGAGCCGCTGCGTCTGATTGTGCAGCAGCCCGTGTCTCGACGGCTCGGACGCATCCGGCGGTGCCCTCCGGACGCAGTGTCAGGCTGTCGCCGTTGCGGTCCGCGAAGGTGTACATCTCCTTTTCGACGATATCGGTCACCTCGCCGATCGAGCGTTTGAACAGTTCGGTCTGTTCGACGATGGGCATGCGGATCTCACGATAAGCATAGGCCTCGAGCACCGACCTTGCAGTCGCCTCCACCCACTGCCAGAGCGCCGATTGCTCCGGCAGGATATCGCGCATACCGCGCACCGCCTGAATGTTCTTTGCCATAGATACTTGCGAGGTTCTCGCCGCGCCGGCACGACCTGGCACGGTCACCGGCATCGGCTGATGTCACGCCGGGGCTGCGATCCGGGGTTAGTTCGGACTGAGGGTCAAGCGGGCGACGTTTCCACTGGTGTGCGGCGCTAGATCATACGGCTGTCCACCGACCCGGATACTCGCCGCATTGGCGTTGCCGATGATGAGCCGGTAAGGCGGTTCGCCGCCGAGTGTCTCCGTCCGGCCGCCGGCCATCTCGCCATATAACTTGAAGCGGTTGCTGCTGTCGCGAATATCCACCCAGCACGGGGCGCTGAACGCAATCACTATGCTGCTGCCGCCCGTCGGCTCGACGCCGGAGCCATCGGCGGCCGCCGAAGTACTGGTCGACACGTTCTCTTCGGCGAGATCGGCAATCGCGGCTGCGGCGGCCATAGCACTCGGCGCTTTGTCGTCAACCGAAACGCTGACCCCAACCGCTGGCTCGGCCATGGCCGGCGAATCTTCGACTTCGGGCTGCAGGGACGCCGGCGCCGGCGTCTCCGTACCCGCCGAGGATGCTGTTGACGCAGCCTTTACACCGGTGATCGGTAATTCGGCGCCGGTCGATCAATCCGCCCGGCTGATCATCCGGATAGACGCCCGGCAGCGTGAGAACGCCATCCTGATCGGGCGCGGTCAGCATCGACCCGGGGTCTTCGGCAACCGAAATCGACGCGCCGTTGCTCTGCAGCTTCCAGTCGAGATAACCGTACCACCACAGCACAAACAGCACCCCGAGGCCCAGAGCGATCATCCAGGTCATCAGACGCACGATTCCGTGACTACTGCGTAACTCGCGGCGCATATCCGTGCCGACGCGGGTTAGGCCGCTCTGCGCGGTTTCGTCGGGGAACTGCTCTTCCAGTTGTTTGAGCAGACCCTCGGTCGGCAGGCCGACGACCCGGGCGTAGTTCTTGATGTAGCCGCGCACGAAAACCCGCGCCGGCATGGCCGAATAATCGTCCCGTTCGATCGCATGCACCATGTCGCTACTCAGGTGCAGTTGCGCGGCGACCTTGGCCGGCTCCAGGCCGAGGGACACTCGCGCCGCCTTAAGTCGCTCGCCGGGGCCAGGCGCCCGGAATTCCGCCAAGTTTTCTCGAGAATCATTCACCACGGCATTCATTATGCGTGTCACTCTTTCATGTAGTGGGCCTGTTCGGAATCCGGAAACCTGGACTTGAGCAGGCGTTCGTAAACTTTTGCTTGACCGTGATCGCCCAATTGATGCTCGGTCTGAATACCGATCCACAACGACTGCGCGGTATGCGATGCCTGTTCGGTATAACGCTGCAGATGGGCCCGGGCCGTCAGATATTCGCCCCCGGCCAGGCTGACCTGGGCCATACGCAGCAACGCCGGTGCAAAGCGACTGTTGACTTGCAGCGCACCGCGCAAGCGCTTGGCAGCCATAACTGGATCGCCTGCATCATCGGCGCACACCCCGGCATTGGTCAATGCAATCCAAGGGGTTTCGTACAACGGATTCTCTACGGCCGAGAGAAACTGCTGGTCGGCTTCCTTGAAGCGCCGGTCGGTACACAGGAAGGCGCCATAGGCGTTCAGTGCGTAGGGGTTGCGGGCATCGACATTAAGCGCCTCGCGATAGTGCTTCTCCGCGAGTTCTTTCTCCCCCAGACGCTCGTAAACCAGGGCCAGGAGCGTCTGAGCATCGCTGTTACCGGAATCGACGATCACCGCTTTCTTGCTGTTCTTGAGCGCCTCGCCATAATTGCGTTCACGCAGATATTCCGCCGCCAGTTGGACGTAGACATCGCCCGGGCTCGGCCCGCGCAGCTGCCCGAGACGGCCGGTCGTCTCGCCATCGCTACTCGGCCGGCCCTCACGACTGGCACAGCCGGCGATCAGGATCACAGACAGGAGCACCGAGAGTGAGAGGACCGACAGGCGCAGCAAACGCACTAACCGCCCCCCTGCCAATCGTCGCGCCGCAGTTGCCGACGGCTTCGATCCCGAACCTTACCAACCAGCTGACCGCAGGCGGCGTCGATGTCGTCACCGCGGGTCTTGCGGGTGATGGCCATCACCCCCGAGCGCATCAATCGCTGGCGGAAGGCCTCGATGCGCTCCGGGTGGGAACATTGGTACAGCGTGCCGGGGAATCGGTTGAACGGGATCAGGTTGACCTTGGAGGGCGTGCCCTCGAGCAGGCGGATCAGCTGCTTGGCGTGCCGGTCGGTGTCGTTGATCCCGTCGAGCATCACGTACTCCCAGGTGATCTTGCGCCGTTTGTCGTTGCGGATGAACTCGCGGCAGGCGGGAATCAGTTCCTCGAGCGGATACTTCCTGTTGATCGGCACCAGTTGGTCGCGCAGCTGGTCGTTTGGCGCGTGCAGGGATACCGCCAGGCTGACATCGCTGACTTCGCGCAGGCGATGAATATTGGGTACCACGCCGGAGGTGGACAGGGTGACCCGCGCCTTCGCAGAGCATGTAGGTGAGGTCGTCCTGCATCAGGTCCATGGCGCTGACCACGTCGTCGAAGTTGGCAGCGGCTCGCCCATGCCCATCATCACCACGTTGGTCGGCGGCCGTGCCGCAGTTCGCGGAGTGGCGAACCAGACCTGGCCGATGATCTCGCCGACGCTCAGGTTGCGGTTGAAGCCCTGCTGAGCGGTCGAACAGAAGGAGCAATCCAGCGCGCAGCCGACCTGCGACGAGACGCACAGGGTGCTGCGCTCGGTCTCCGGGATGAACACGGTCTCGATCCGCTGGCCATCACTGAGTTCGAGTAGCCACTTGGTCGTGCCGTCCCAGGAGGGCTGCTCGAAGATCATCTCGGGCAAGCGGATCTCGGCAAGCTGCTGCAGTTTGCTGCGCAGCGCCTTGGGCAGATCGGTCATCGCCTCGAAATCGGTCACGCCGTGCTTGTGGATCCACTTCAGCACCTTGCGGCCGTGGAACGGCTTGGCGCCGAGTTCCACGAACAAAGCCTCCATCCCTTGGCGATCGAGATCGAACAGGTTCACTGGTCATGGGCGTGGCCGAAAGGTTCGGCTCAGCGAACGATCAGCGCGTGCGCTCGCACACGCCGTCGGGGAAGAAGAAGCCGATCTCCCGTTCGGCGGTCTCGGCGGCATCGGAACCGTGCACGGCGTTCTCGTCGATAGTCGAGGCAAAGTCGGCGCGGATGGTGCCGGGTGCCGCCTCCTTGGGATTGGTCGCACCCATGACTTCACGGTTCTTGGCGATCGCACCCTCGCCTTCGAGGACCTGCACCACCACCGGGCCCGAGGTCATGAACTCGACCAGGTCCTTGAAGAAGGGGCGCTCCTTGTGGACGTCGTAGAACCCGCCCGCCTGCTCCTGGCTCAGATGCAGCATCTTGGCGGCGACAACGCGCAGCCCGGCCTTTTCGAATCGGCTGTAGATCTCGCCGATCACGTTCTTCGCCACGGCATCCGGCTTGATGATGGAAAGGGTTCTTTCAACGGCCATCAATTGCTCCCAGAGACTTCAATTCAGTTAGGGGTTTAGGGTCAGGATCGGGCCGCGTCGAAGGCGGCTGCCCGCGAGATTGGGCCCGATGTCTCATTCACGCCACAGAAGTTGCGGCGGCGCAACGCAGATCCAACAGTTTTCTTTTACAAATCGGGGGTTTAGTTTAGCGGCGACAATCGTTTCTGGCTAGCCAAGAGTCGCACACGGGTTCAAACCTGACGGCGGACGTCGAGCACGTCCGGCACCCGAGCGATCTTATCCAGGATCCGACTGAGCTGGGACATGTCGCTGACCTCGACGGTAAAGCGCATATTGGCCTTTTCCTTGCGCCGATCGGACTGGGTGTTGACCCCCAGCACGTCGATCTCCTCATTGGTCAGAATCGAGGTGATGTCACGCAGCAGGCCCTTGCGATCGCCGGCGAATACATGCACGTCGACCAGATAGCGGCCCGCGGACTGCTCGTCCGCCCAACGCACATCGACCAGGCGGGCCTGCTGCGCCGGATCGCTCTGCAGCTTACGCACCATGACGCAGTCGCGCCGATGCACGGTAACCCCATGACCGCGTGTGATATAGCCGATGACCGAATCGAAGGGCACCGGCTTGCAGCACTTGGCCATCTGGGTCATCAGATCCCCGACGCCTTCGACGACCACCTGCGCGCTGACCCCGAGCTTGCGCGAACGCCGCCTCGGCGCCACCAACGGCGGTTCCTCCTCGGATACCGGCTTGACTCGCTCGGCCTGCTGATTGGCAATCTGGACCGATGAGACATCGCCACGTCCGACGGCAGCGAGGAGGTCGTTCGGGCTCTGGAAGTTGAAACGCGGGGCGATCTTTTCCAGGTCCGGCCGGCCTATGCCCAAACGGGAGATCTCGCGATCCAACATCGATCGGCCCGCCTGCAGGTGCTGGTCATAATCCTGCTCCTTGAACCAATGCTTGATTCGATTGCGGGCACGACCGGTGACCAGATAACCGGCGTGCGGATTGAGCCAGTCGCGGCTCGGCGCCTCGTGCTTGGCTGTCAGGATCTCGACAGTTTGGCCGCTTTCCAGCGGCTGGGTCAGGCTGGCGATGCGGCCGTCGATCTTCGCCCCCCGGCAGCGATGCCCCACCGAGGTGTGGATGGCATAGGCGAAGTCCAGTGCGGTGGCCCCCTTGGGCAGCTCGACCACGCGCGCCTGCGGTGTCAGTACGTAGATACGCCTCGATTCGAAACCGCCCTCGATATCCTCGAGCGCGACGCTTTCCATCGTCTGCCCGGATTCCTGCTGCTCCAGCCACTGGCGCATCCATTCGATGCGCCGCTGCAGCTCCTGGTCCTCGCCACGACTCTCCTTGTAGCGCCAATGCGCGGCCACGCCGCGTTCTGCCTTTTCGTGCATCTCCCGGGTGCGAACCTGGATCTCCAGCGATTTACCGTCGTCGCCGATGACCGCGGTGTGCAGCGAGCGGTAGCCGTTGGACTTGGGCCGGGCGATATAATCGTCGAACTCACCCGGAATCGGCCGCCACAGCCCGTGTACGATGCCCAAGACCTCGTAGCATTCGGCCAGGCTTTCGACCAGCACTCTGACCGCACGGACGTCGAAAATGCGATCGAAATCGAGTTTTTTCCGCTGCATCTTCTTCCAGATGCTGTAGATATGCTTCGGCCGACCGGTGATCTCGGCGAGAATATGGTGTTCTGCGCACTCACCGTTGAGCCGGTCGATGACCACCTGGATGAAGTCCTCACGCTCCTTGCGCTTGCCGTCCAGGCGGCTCGCGAGCTCCTTGTAGGCCTCGGGCTCGAGATAGCGCAGGCTGAGGTCTTCGAGTTCCCATTTGATCTGCCAGACTCCGAGTCGATTAGCCAGCGGCGCGTGCACCAGTTGGCTCTCGCGGGCGATCGCACGCTGCTGCTCGACCGGCAGACGCTTCAGGCCGCGCATCAGCCGGACCCGCTTGGCCAGCACCACCAACAACGCCCGGACATCGTTCGCCATGCCGAGCAGCATTCGCCGCAGATTCTCTATGCCCTCGCTGGCCGAGATCCGTGAGCCGACCGCCGAGTAGCCGCGGATGCGCCAGACCAGCTCCAAAATTCGTACCACGGCGGTGCCAAAGCCCTTCTCCAGGCGCTTTCGTTCGGTCTTCAGGTCCGCCGCCATTTCCGACAGCAGGGCAGCTACCAGGGTGTCGGTATCGAGCTGCAACTGATCGAGAATATCGGTGGTCTGCAGCAGCGCGAGCGGCCATTCGACGCCGTCCGGGGTCTGGTCTCCGTCGTGTCGACGCACCATCTCGTCGATCGCGGTTCGCAGGCGCTCGATGTCCTCGGTGCTGCGATGACCGGCAAGGCCGGCCAACCAGTGTTCGATGGCGGTGGCTTCGAGGGCACCGGTGCGCGGCAGACTACTTACGGGAGAAACCAATGGGTACTCTCTGAAAGACGCTGATCACGGCGACGGGGGAAGCTCCGATGATTCTGGCAATAATGATGCCATTTGACAGGCGATCGAAAGGCCGACCAGGGTTCAACCTGGGAGAGGTCGTGCGGCCAAATCGGTAACGTCTCCGTTTGGTTGTGAGATACTCGCCCCCGCCTAGCCCGAAAAATACTATGTCCAAGCCCAGCTCCATCGCCGATGTCAAGGTGCTGGCCCGAGCAGCGGTCACCAATCAGATCGCGCGTTTCGCGCCCAAAGCATATCTCAAACTGACGGCGCAGACCGGGCGCGGCGCCGAAGACGAGTCCGTTTCGAGTATCGCCGAGTACTTCCGCCGCTGCTTCGACGACTATCGTACCCAACTCGCCGCCCAGGCTCGGCCGATCGAATCCCTAATCGATGGCCAGCACCTGCTGGAGTACGGCCCCGGCGATCTGCCCGGTGAGCCGGCCTCCGGACTCAACCCTGCGGTAATCGGCTACCTGGTCTCTGCCGACGACTGCACCGGTCAAGCGAATTCAGAGGACGTCGATCGGGTACGCGACTGTCTGATCGAACGATTTGCCGGGCTGCCGGCGGAGGACCTGCAGTTGCTGTCGTTCTGGGTGATCGTAGAGAAGCCCGGGATTCGGCAGAAACCGTCGTGGGTGCGATCAGCCTACGGCTGGACGGCTGTATCCCCGGTCGTAGAGCTATTCGCGCTCCTCGATCCACGCCATCTGCACGGCCTCGAGAATCTTCTCTCCGGAGTGCGCGGGATCATCGTCGAAATCCGGCAGCGCCAGGATCCACTGACGCAGATCGACGAAGTTGACCCGCTTGGGATCGACCTCGGGGTAGGCCTCATCCAACTCGATGGATATATCCAGGACGTCGGTCCATTTCAGGCTCATAGGTGCTCCTCGGATTGATTCGCTGAAACGCCCGTCAGTGGTGCTCTTTCGCGTGATTGATGGTGTATTTGGGAATCTCGACCACCAGATCCTCGGATCCGACCAGCGCCTGGCAGGACAGCCGTGACTCGGGCTCCAGCCCCCAGGCCTTGTCGAGCAGGTCTTCCTCGGTTTCGTCGGCCGCGCTGAGCGAATCGAAGCCCTCGCGAACGATCACGTGACAGGTGGTGCAGGCGCAGGATTTTTCGCAGGCATGCTCGATCTCCAGGCCACCGTGCAAAGCGGCGTCGCAGATGCTGACGCCGGGTTCGGCCTCGATGACGGCGCCCTCGGGACAGAGGTCTTCGTTGGGAAGAAAAATAATCTGTGTCATTCCAAGATTGGCTCTATTCGGGTTCAGTCGATTCAAAATCTTCTAGCTTTCGCCCCGTCATCGCCCGGCGAATTCCCTCGTTCATGCGGCGCTCGACATAGAACTCGCAGGTCGACTCGAGATCCTTGGTCGCCTGGCTGATCCGGTCGACATCGTCGCCCTCGGCGGCCTGTTGCAACTTCAGCAGGGCGGCATCGATCTGCTGGCGTTCGGCGCCGCCGAGCAAGACGTCGCCGTCGGCGGCCAGGGCGGCCTGCAGGGCCTCGATGGTCCGTCGTGCGTCGACCCGTTCCTCCGCCAGTTTGCGGGCGTGCATGTCGTCCTGTGCGTGAGCGATCGACGAGTGGATCATGTCGACGATCTCGTCGTCGGTCAGCCCGTAGGAGGGTTTCACGATCACGCTCGCCTTCTTGCCCTGGCTCAACTCCTCGGCCTCGACACTCAGCAGACCGTCGGCGTCGACCGTGTAAGCTGACTCGGATGCGCGCTGCGCCGGCGACCATCGGCGGGATGTCGCGCAGTTCGAAACGCGCCAGAGAGCGGCAATCGCTGACCAGCTCACGTTCGCCCTGCACCACGTGCACCGCCATCGCCGTCTGGCCGTCCTTGAAGGTGGTGAATTCCTGGGCGCGGGCGACCGGGATGGTCGTGTTGCGCGGAATGATCTTTTCGATCAGACCGCCCATGGTCTCGATGCCGAGCGACAGCGGGATCACGTCGAGCAGCAGCATCTCGTCGTCGGACTTGTTGCCGGCCAGCACGTCGGCCTGCAGGGCGGCGCCGACCGCCACCACCTGGTCGGGGTCGATATCGACCAGCGGCTCGGTGGCGAAGAACTCGCCGACCTTTTCGCGTACCCGCGGCACCCGCGTGGAGCCGCCGACCATGACCACGTCCTCGATCTCGGCGGCGCTGACGCCGGCGTCGCGCAGGGCCCGGCGGCAGGCCGAGATCGTCTTTCCAATCAGAGGATCGACCAGTCCAACAAAGGTTTCCCGGTCCAGCATACCTTGCCAGTGGCTGCCGTCACCGCGTTCGACCTCGAACTTCACACTGTCACTGTCGCTCAGCCCCTCCTTTGCCGCGCAGGCGACATCGAGCAGATGCCGCAATACGCCGTGGCTGGCGTCATCCTCGATCCCCGCCTGGCGCATGATCCATTGCGCGACCACGCGATCGAAATCATCCCCGCCCAGCGCCGAATCGCCGCCGGTAGACATGACCTCGAACACGCCCTTGCGCAAACGCAGGATCGAGATGTCGAAGGTCCCGCCACCCAGATCAAAGATGGCATGTATCCCGTCGGCATTGCGATCCAGACCGTAGGCGACGGCCGCGGCGGTGGGTTCGTTCAGCAGACGGAAGACGTGCAATCCGGCCAGTCGGGCGGCATCCTTGGTCGCCTGGCGCTGGGCATCGTCGAAGTACGCCGGCACCGTGATTACCACGCCGCTCAGTTCCCCGCCCAGAGTCCGCCGGGCACGCTCGGCGAGCACCTTGAGGATCTCGGCCGAGACCTCGACCGCGCTCACCTCACCCGCAACCGTGTGGATGCGCGGAACCGCACCCTTGGTATCGGTGAATTCATAGGGCAGACGCGTACCCAGGGTAATGACGTCGTCGACCGCACGGCCGATCAAGCGCTTGGCCGAGGCAATGGTGTTGAGTGGATCGCCGCTTGCCGCCGCCTTGGCCTCTTGGCCGACCACCACAGCCTGCTCGGTGTAGCGAACCACCGACGGCAGAATATGGCGACCCAGGTCATCAGGCAGGGTCTCGGCAGCACCACTGCGGACGCTGGCGACCAGGGAGTTGGTGGTGCCCAGATCGATGCCCGCGGCCAGTTTGTGTTCGTGCGGCGCAGCCGATTCGCCCGGCTCGGTGATCTGCAACAAGGCCATCAGAGCGCATCCTCCAGTTCGGCTTCGATAACCTCCGCCTCGTAGTGCAGTTTGCGCAGAAACTGCATCTTGCGAACCGACTCGCGGGCCTCTTCCAACTGTTCGGCCCCGGGGTGCTCGAACTGCACCGCCATCTGTGCCACCTGGGTGTTGATCAACCCGGTGATGGTCGCCATCAAGCCGTCGAGCTCGGCTACCGGATCGGGTTTGTCGCGCGCCTCGACCAGGGCCTCGCGCAGTTCCAGTTGCTGCATCAGGAAAGCGGCGTCGGTGGTAGATTCTCGCAGTGCATCGAACTCGATGCCGTGCAGTTGCAGCAGGTAACGGGCGCGTAGCAGAGGATCCTTGAGGGTTTCGAAGGCCTCGTTGACATGGGTCGCCTGCTGCAGCGAGATGCGCCGCTCGTGCTCCGTTGCGGCGGCATGGCGGTCCGGATGCACGACCTTCTGCAGATCACGGTAGCGACTCGCCAAGGCCTCCGTGTCGATGATGAAACCGACCGGCAGCCCGAAGAGCTCGAAATGATTCTTGGAGAAATCGACCATAGTTCGAAGTGGGCCTAAACAAAAGCAAGCCCGGTGATGACACCGGGCTGCAGGTCATTCGCTCGCGCTGGGGCAGGATTCAGATCGTAAAGGATTCGCCGCAGCCGCACTCGTTCTTAACGTTCGGGTTGTTGAACTTGAACCCTTCGTTCAACCCCTCCTTGCCGTAGTCAAGCTCGGTGCCGTCGAGATAGAGCAGGCTTTTCTGATCGATGATCACCTTGACGCCCTGATCCTCGAAGACCACATCGTCAGATCCGGCCTCATCAACGAATTCCAGTACGTAGGCCATCCCGGAACATCCAGAGGTTCTCACACCCAGGCGCACACCCAGACCGTTACCTCGATGATCGAGAAACTTTCGAACGCGTTCGGCCGCGGGTTCCGTGAGCGTAATCGCCATCTCTCAGGCCGCGTCCGATTTGTTCTTGTCGGAGTAATCCTTGATAGCCGCCTTGATGGCGTCCTCGGCAAGCACCGAGCAGTGCACCTTGACCGGCGGCAGCGCCAGCTCGTCGGCGATCTCCTGGTTCTTGATCTGCAGCGCCTCGTCCAGGGTCTTGCCCTTGACCCACTCGGTCAGCAGCGAACTCGAGGCGATCGCCGAACCGCAGCCATAGGTCTTGAACTTGGCGTCCTCGATAACGCCGTCGTCGCCCACCTGGATCTGCAGACGCATCACGTCGCCACAGGCCGGCGCGCCGACCATGCCGGTACCGACATTCGGATGCGTCCTTGTCGAACGTGCCGACGTTGCGCGGGATGTTCGTAATGATCGATAACTTTATCGCTGTATGCCATAGCCGTGCTACCTCTTAGATTTACCGGTCGGGACCCACGCTCTTGCGGGCCGCAGCTTCCGAATCGGTGAAACGCCTAGTTATTGTTCAGTGCGCCGCCCATTCAATGGATTTTAGATCGATTCCGTCCTTGTACATGTCCCACAACGGAGACAGTTCGCGCAGCCGTGTCACCTGCTCGCGTACCTTGTCGATGACCTAATCCACCTCCTCTTCGGTGGTGAATCGGCCGATGGTGAACCGCATGGAACTGTGCGCCAGCTCGTCTTCGCGGCCCAGGGCACGCAGCACGTAACTGGGCTCGAGGCTGGCCGAGGTGCAGGCCGAACCGGAACTGACCGCCATGTCCTTGAGGGCCATGATCAGCGACTCGCCCTCGACAAAGGCGAAGCTGATATTCAGGTTGCCGGCAATGCGCTGCTCGAGGTCGCCGTTGAGGTAGACCTCCTCCATGTCCTTCAAGCCGTTCCAGAGGCGGTCACGCAGACCGATCAGGCGCTCGTTCTCGGCGGCCATCTCTTCGCGGGCGATGCGGAAGGCCTCGCCCATGCCGACGATCTGGTGGGTCGGCAGCGTGCCGGAGCGCATGCCGCGCTCGTGGCCGCCGCCGTGCATCTGCGCCTCGATGCGCACGCGCGGCTTGCGCCGCACGTACAGAGCGCCGATCCCTTTCGGGCCGTAGATCTTGTGCGCCGAAAAGCGTCATCAGGTCGACCTTGGTGTTGGCCAGGTCGATCGGCACCTTGCCGGGCGCCTGGGCCGCATCGACATGGAAGATCACGCCGCGCTCGCGGCAGATCTCGCCGATGCGCGGCAATATCCTGAATCACGCCGATCTCGTTGTTCACGTGCATCACTGAAGCCAGAATGGTGTCCTGGCGCAGCGCGCGCTAAGCTTGTCGAGATCAAGCAGTCCGTTCGGGCCGGACGTCCAGATAGGTGACCTCGAAACCCTCGCGCTCGAGTTGGCGGCAGGTGTCCAGGACCGCCTTGTGCTCGGTCTTCAAGGTGACGATGTGCTTGCCCTTCTTGCGGTAGAAATGCGCCGCGCCCTTGATCGCCAGGTTGTCGCTCTCCGTTGCCCCGGAGGTCCAGACGATCTCCTTCGGATCGGCGTTGATCAGGGCCGCAACGTTTGAGCGCGCGCGATCTATTGCGTCCTCCGCCGCCCAACCGAAGGAGTGCGAGCGCGAAGCCGGGTTACCGAAAACGCCGTCTGGCGTCAGAAACCGGCACATCGTTTCCGCGACGCGTGGATCCACCGGGGTGGTCGCGGAGTAATCGAGGTAGATAGGAAGTTTCATTCAACACACCAAAGCACGAATATGGTTGCGTCCCGCGGCCTTAGGCCCCACCTGCGTTGACCGCTGCTTCGACCAGGCTGGGTAGACCGACATCTTCAGAGGGCATTTGCTTGCCTGTATCCTGCCGCTCCGCGACTTCGCGGACCCCTTGTCTGTTCATCAGATCCTGCAGGCTGATCTGGTTGAGGTAGTCGAAGATTTGACTACTCAGGTCCTGCCACAGGTCGTGGGTCAGGCAGCGCCCGTTGTTGTGGCAATTGTGGGCCCCGCCACAGCGAGTCGTATCGACGGTTTCGTCCACCGCGGTGATCACCTCAGCGACAAAAATATCCGCGGCCTCCCGGTTCAGGGTGTAACCACCACCCGGGCCCCGAACGCTGGCGACCAGCTGTTTTTTCCGCAGGCGTGAAAAAAGCTGCTCAAGGTAGGATAACGAGATACCCTGCCGTTGGGCGATGTCCGCCAAGGTGATCGGCCCTTCGCCGTGGTGCAGCGCCAGGTCCAGCATCGCGGTGACCGCATAACGCCCTTTCGTGGTCAGCCTCACATTAACTGCTCCAAACGTTACGGTGGAGCCGAATCATACATGACCGACTAATTTAGTCAAGTATTACCGCTGGACGATTCCGATTCCCCGCCGACCGTGGGCGGCGATTCGTCGATCTGCAGCTTGTGCAACTCCTCAGCGGTGGAGATGATCTCGCAGGAGTCGAGATCAGGTAGGTCATCCCGATCCGGCTGGTAACCCATCTCTTTGAGGACAAAACACATTTTTTCCATTCGCGCCTCGACCACGTGGATGTGATCGAGCATGCAGTTGATCGCGTGGGCGACCGGATCCGGCGCGTCGCTCGTCACACCGTAGGCGTCGAAACCCATCTTCTGCGCCAGTTTTTCCCGATGCCCCGCGTCGCGCGGACCCTTGGCCTCGACCAGGCGCCCGGGAACCCCGACCACCGTCGCCCCCTCGGGGACGGCCTTCACAACCACGGCATTGGAGCCGATACGCGCCCCGCGCCCGATCTCGATCGGGCCGAGCACCTTGGCTCCGGCGCCGACGACCACGTCATTGTCCAGGGTCGGATGACGCTTGCCCTTCTGCCAACTGGTACCACCCAGAGTCACGCCGTGATACAGGGTGCAGTCATCACCGATCACCGCGGTCTCGCCGATCACCACACCCATACCGTGATCGATAAAAAAGCGTCGGCCAATCTGCGCGCCTGGATGGATCTCGATGCCGGTCAATAAACGAGCGACGTTCGAGATCACCCGCGCCAGCCATTTGAAATCCGCGCACCATACCCGGTGAGCGAGTCGATGCAGCATCACCGCGTGCAACCCCGGGTAGGTGGTGACGACCTCCCAGGTGGTGCGGGCGGCCGGATCGCGCTCGAACACCGCCTTTACATCTTCGCGCACGCGCTCAAACATCTTTAAGTCTGCAGCTCTGGACCGGTTGCGGAAAAACAGTCAGTGTAACCGATGACCGGAATTACCGGGACGGCGGCGACTCGCGGCGCATTGATTTACGACCTTGGGCGGCGCTGAGAATACCGCGCAGGATATTGATATCCTCCGGATCCGGCTCGGCCCGATGAAACAGGCGTTTGAGCCTCTGCATCAGCTTGTCGGAATGCCGCGGGTCCATGAAACCGATGTCGACCAGGGCCTGGTGCAGATGGGCGAACAAGCCGGTCATCTGCTCCGTCGTGCTGGAAGACACGACCCGCTCCCTTGTCGGCACCTCCTTGACGGCCGCCCGCATCATCAGTTCGTAGGCGATCACCTGCACCGCCATTCCCAGATTCAACGAACTGAATTCCGGGTTGGATGGGATGTGCACCAGATAACGACACAGCGACAGTTCCCGGTTGGTCAGGCCGGAGTTCTCCCGACCGAACACCAGGGCTACGGGGCCACCGGCGGACTGTTCAATCACCCGTTCGGCACACTCGCGGGGATCGAGTTGCGGCCATTCGACCTTGCGCAGCCGCGCGCTGGCGCCGATCACCAGCTGACAGTCGGCAACCGCCGCCTCCAGATCATCGACTACGCTCGCCCGATCCAGCAGGTCGTCGGCGCCCGAGGCGCGGGCACCCGCCTCGTCGCAGGGAAAGCGTTTCGGTGCGACCAGCACCAGATGTTCGAGACACATGTTCTTCATCGCGCGGGCAACCGCACCGATATTTCCCGGATGCGAGGTTTCGACCAGTACCACTCGTATGTCCTGCCGCATGGGCGCTGAGCTTACGCCATTCCGATGCCGGCTTCCCAGCCCCCCCGGCTTTCGCCCTGCGCGGCCATCCGGTATGCTGCGCGCGCCATGAACCCCACGACCAACATCGCCGTTCGCGCCGCCCGCAAGGCCGGCAAAGTCATCCTCAGACACCATGGTCGTATTGACCGCCTGAGCGTCTCCGAGAAATCGGCCAACGATTTCGTCAGCGAGGTCGACCGTGCCGCGGAACAGGCCATCATCGAGATTATTCGCAAGGCCTATCCGGATCACACCATCCTCGCCGAGGAGAGCGGTCTGCACGCCGGCAGCGACTATCGCTGGCTGATCGACCCCCTCGACGGGACGACAAATTTCCTGCACGGCTTCCCGCAATTCTCAGTCAGCATTGCGCTGGAACACCGAGGTCGCGCCATAAGCGCCGTGGTCTACGACCCGCTGCGCGAGGAACTCTTCCTCGCCGACCAGGGCGGCGGGGCCTATCTGAATGATCATCGTATAAGGGTCAGCGGCCAAAAGGGACTGCCAGGGGCCTTGATTGGCACCGGCATCCCGTTTCGCGATCAATCGCACCTGGATACCTATCTACAGATGATGAAGGCCATGGTGCGCGATACGGCAGGAATCCGGCGCCCGGGATCTGCGGCGCTGGACTTCGCCTACGTCGCCGCGGGGCGCCTCGACGGCTTCTGGGAACTCGGTCTGTCGCCCTGGGACTTCGCCGCCGGCGTGCTGCTGGTAATCGAGGCCGGCGGCACAGTCACCGATCTGAGCGGCGGCGATCGACATATGGAGACCGGCAACGTCATCGCCGGCGGCATGAAGGTGCACGCCGAGATGCGCAAGACGCTAAGCCCGTTTCTCAATGACGATCTCAGGTTCTGAAATCGCCGACCCTTGGAAAAGCCGCCGATAGTCGCTTGTCTGAGTCGCTACTTTCGGCTTGCCTCTAGGGTTTCACCGCTTGGCATGCCGGTAAGGCTGTGATAGTGGTAGGAAATTACAAGAAATTGAAGTGCAGGTTCAAGAGGAGTTGGCATGAAACGGTTTTTAACTGCGGCGATGATGCCGCCGGTCGGCGCCTGTCGCTATGGCTGCGGCACCAATTGCGCGGCGCCAATCACCGTGTTTTGGTTGTTCGGTCTGGTCAGTGTGGTCTTCGGTTTCTTCGGTGGTCCAACCGCTCAGGAAGGCATCAGTTGGTACACCATCGGATTGGGGCTGGCGATGTGGGGAATCTCTGCCGCCTGGACCTTGCTCACGATTCAGGGTGTCGAAGAGGATCGCTGCCACGGCATGTGGAGCCCCCGGGATCACAAAGTCGTGCCCGAGGAACAGGAGCCTGACCCGTTCGAAGAGGTCAAGAAGGCGCACTGAAGAGCAAGAAACCAGGAAATCCGCCGGTCGGCGGGGTCCTTTCGTTCGGGTTTGGGCCGCCTACTTGAATATCGCCTCGAGCGAAAAACCCTCTTGTTCCAGTATGCCTCTCAGACGTTTGAGCGCATCCATCTGGATCTGCCGCACCCGCTCGCGAGTCACCCCCAGTTCGTTGGCTACCTCCTCCAGGGTGGAATTCTCGTAGCCGTGCAGTCCAAAACGCCGCTCCACCACTTCGCGTTGTTTACTATTGAGTTTGCTCAGCCAGCTATCGAGGTGGGCGCTGATGCCGTCGGCCTGAATGCGGTCGGTCGGATCCGCCGCGCCCTCGTCGGGAATCGTATCGAGTAAGGGCTTGTCCGCATCCTTGCCGAAAGGCACGTCCACCGAGGTCACGCGCTCGTTCAAACCGAGCATGCGCTTGACCTCGTTGATGGGCTTGTTCAGCAATTCGGCGATTTCATCGTCGGTCGGTTCGTGATCGAGTGTCTGTGCCAGCTTACGCGCGGCGCGCAGGTAAACATTGATTTCTTTGACGACATGGATCGGCAATCGGATCGTTCGGGTCTGATTCATGATCGCCCGTTCAATAGTCTGACGAATCCACCAGGTCGCGTAGGTCGAGAACCGGAAACCACGCTCGGGATCGAATTTTTCCACGGCCCGTATCAAGCCGAGATTGCCTTCTTCAATCAGGTCGAGCAGCGCTAATCCACGGTTCATGTATCGGCGAGCGATCTTCACGACCAGACGCAGATTGCTCTCGATCATCCGCTGCCGAGACGGCACGTCCCCTTTTTGCGCCAGCCGGGAGTAATGCACCTCCTCCTCGGCGGTCAGCAGCTTCGAGTAACCGATCTCGCTCAGGTAGAGCCGAGTCGCATCAAGCTGACTCTCGGGAATCTCCCCGGCGGCATAGCGTCCCGAAGCATCTTCGCTGAAGACATCTTTCTTACCGTCATCAACCGGCGCTTCGACCTCATCGTCGTCGGCGACTTCTTCCTCATCGAGTTCCTCGAGCAGGTCAGTATCACCCTCGGGTTGCTTGGGCGGCATGGACATCTCCAAAATCGAAAGCAAGTTGGCCTTGTTGAACCGGCGTCGCTCAGCCGGCGCGGCGCGGCAACAAGGCCACGGGGTTCACCGGCTTACCGTTCCGTCGAATCTCAAAGTGCAGCATCGCTTGGCCATTGTTGGCCAAACCCATCTCTGCAATCTTGTCTCCTTTGGCTACCCAGTCGCCTTCTTTGACCAACAACTTTCGATTGTGGCCGTAGGCGCTGAGAAACTCATTGTTGTGCTTGATGATAATAAGCCGGCCATATCCAATCAGTCCACTCCCGCTGTAGACGACTTTGCCTGCTTCGGCCGCAGCGATCGATCGCCCTTTCGCCCCGCCGATCTTAATTCCTTTATGCGCTTCATTGGCTGGCACGTAAGTGGATAGAATCTGCCCTTTGGCGGGCCAGGTCCAGCGCAGTCGCTGAGGATAGTTTTCCTGAACTACCGAAGGGCTCGGAAGCGGCTCAGTTCGCGATGGCTTGTTCGCATTCGGCTTCGAATTCGGAACTGTCGCGATCGTCCCTGGCCCCGGTTTGCTGCGCCCTGCGGGTACTGGCATGCGGCTACGAACCACCCGTTTTGGCGGCGTCAAACGCAGTCGCTGGCCGGGGAAGATCGTGTACGGAGAGCGAATGTCGTTCCAGGCGGCCAACGCGCGCCAGTCCATCCCCCAGCGCCAGGCGATCACGGCCAAGGTATCCCCGCGCCGCACATGATAGTGGGCGGGGCGTTTCGAGCTTGCCGGGTAGCTGTGCGAGGTTCGACTTTCGACGGGCGCCTTCCATTTCGGACTGCAGCCGATCAGATTGAGAGACAAAGAAAGACCCAGCACGACCGGCATCAGCGCACGTGCAGCGATCGGCGCCACACAAGCACCACGACAAGTAAAGAATCGATTGAACGCTATGCCCGCCACGCCTCGCGTCTTGCGCCCGCCGTGCTATCCAAAACGGCTGATCACGAGCGCTCCCCCGATCAGTATTACCGTCGCCCACCCCAGTCCGTCGACCCAGCGATGCAATCGATCTTCCATCGACTTTCCGCCCCAGGCCATCAGCCCTGCCACTAAAAAGAAGCGCGTCCCCCGACCGATCGCCGACGCAAGCACGAAAGGCGCGAAGAGCATACCGACTACGCCGGCTGTTATGGTGAAGACTTTGTAAGGGATCGGCGAAAAGCCTGCCAGCAATACCGCCCAGAAACCCCAGCGATCGAACCACTCGGTCGCCTGAATAAATTTCGCGTGATAGCGACTGGTGAGCAACCAGGGCTCGATCAGATCGAACGCGAACATACCGATCAGGTAGCCGAGGATACCGCCCAATACCGAGGCCGCGGTCGTCAGTGCCGCGAACTGCCAGGCCTTGTTCGGGCGCGCCAGGCTCATCGGTGCCAGCATCACGTCCGGCGGCACCGGGAAGAACGACGATTCGGCGAAGCTCAAGCCTCCCAGATACCAGGGCGCATGCGGATGCCGCGCCCATTGCATGGCTCGGGCATACAAGGGTGAGAACAGCCTCATCTACCGCGTTCCCCCCAGCAGGGGAACGAAGACCACCTGTTCCAACAATTCCTTGTCATACCCATCCTCAGTACGGGTTACCCGCACCAGGGCCTGCTCCTCGCGACTGCCGATCGGCAAGACCATCCGCCCGCCGATCTTCAATTGATTGACCAGCGCCCGCGGAATGCCCTCTGGCGCCGCCGTGACGATAATACCATCGAAAGGCGCGTACTCTGGCATGCCCAGTCCGCCGTCGCTGTGCTTGGTGCGGACGTTTCGAACCCCGATCTGTCGGAACCGATCACGGGCCTGATCGAGCAGCGCGGCGACACGTTCGACCGTGTACACCCGACGCACCATAGGCGCCAACACCGCGGTCTGGTAACCAGAGCCGGTGCCGACCTCGAGCACATCGCTCAGCGGGCCACCGGCAAACAAGGCTTCAGTCATACGAGCGACGATGTAAGGTTGGGATATGGTCTGACCATGTCCGATCGGCAAGGCGGTATCCTCGTAGGCGCGGCTGGCCAGGGCCTCGTCGACGAAGAGGTGACGCGGCAGATCACGGATCCGGTCCAAAACGCGACGATCTCGTATTCCCTCCGCCTTCAAGCGCTCGACCAGACGCTCGCGGGTTCGCCGCGAGGTCATGCCGATGCCCATGTTGTGCAGCGACACCACTGGTCAGCGATCCAGCCAGTCGTGCAGATCGGTTAGGACGCCGTGGCGGGTCAGATCGACCTGCAGCGGAGTCACCGACACATAGCCGTTGCGCACTGCATGAAAATCGGTACCCGGGCCCGCATCTTGTTCGGGGCCGGCGGTGCCCACCCAGTAGATCGGTCGGCCGCGAGGATCCGTCTCCTTGATGACGGGCTCGGCCTTGTGCCGGTGTCCCAGGCGCGTCGCTTGCAGGCCCTGCAACTCGTCGTAGGGCAGATCCGGGACATTCACGTTGAGAATCAGCTCCGGCGGCAGGCCACTCTGCTGCATCCTCTCGATCAGCTCTCTGGCGACCCTCGCCGCGGTCTCGAAATAGCGTGGGGTATGGGAGGTTATGGATACCGCCAGCGCCGGATATCCGAGAAAGCGTCCTTCGGTCGCCGCCGCGACCGTGCCCGAATAAATGACATCGTCTCCCATATTGGCACCGGCATTTACCCCGGCGACGACCATGTCAGGCTCCTCCTCGAGCAGACCGGTGATCGCCAGGTGAACGCAATCCGTCGGGGTCCCTTCGACGCGAATGAAGCCGTTGTCTTCCTCGCGGGCACGGATCGGCATCTCCAGTGTCAACGAATTGCTCGCGCCACTGCGGTCCCGATCCGGGGCGACCACGGTGATGGCGGCGATTTCTGACAGCGCCGCTGCCAGCGCCGCCAACCCCGGCGCCTGATAGCCGTCGTCGTTGCTGAGGAGAATATGCATAAAGACCTTTGTCCGGCCTACCGATTAAAGCCGGTAGCGTCAATCTGTCGATTCTACTGGAAAGCCGGTCGAAGCTCACCTGAAGCCAGGTTGATCGCACGCTCGATACTGGTTGAAATGGGGATATGAGCAAGGGCAAACGCGACGATCCAGACGACGACAGCTTTCGTGCCGCCATGGGAGACGTGCAGCCGATCGCCCAGGATAAGGTCGCGCCCTATCGCAAACGGCGCAAACCCGAACGACTGAATCTCCCGGTCGGCGACGAGGAACAGGAACAACTGGCCGACCTGGCGATCGATACCCCTGAGTTTCTTGAATTCCAGCGCCCAGGCATCCAGCATCGTGTCTACCACGATCTGCAACGAGGTGTGATCGAGCCAGAGGCGACACTCGATCTGCACGGATTGAGAGTCGTCACCGCCCGCAAAGTCATCTGCCGCTTCCTGCAGCACAGTGCCGAGAAAGGCCGACGCTGCGTTCGAGTCGTGCACGGCAAGGGCCGGCGTTCGGACAATCAGCAGCCGGTTCTCAAGCAGAAGACGAATCAATGGCTGCGCCAACGCGAGGAGGTCCTGGCGTTCTGTTCGGCACCCCGCTGGGACGGTGGAACCGGTGCGACCTATGTGCTGTTGTCGCGCAAGCACCGGCTCGATATCTGACGGAAAACAGCGCATCGCCGGAGGCCGGCATCAGTCGAGATGAATCAATTCCCGCAATACCGCCGTGGCATAGCTGCCCGAGCCCAGTTCGAACGAGAGCAACAGTTCCTCATCGGTCGGGAACTGCCATTCGAGCCGATTGATCCGGGTTCGCAGGGTCCGTCGATCGGCGTCCAGACCGGCCTGCTCCAACCCTTCGCGCCAGGATGAAAACGGCGCCAGCACCTTCGCCTCCAGATCGGCGATTGCTGCCGTCGGCCTTAGTGAGCGGCTCGGCCGGCCGAACAAGGGGCCGCTGGGGTGAATATCAAGGTCCTCGCAACGGGCCTGCAGGGCGTCGTCCATCTGGCCGGCGGCGAACTGCCGCTTAGTGCCGTCCAGCAGCATGACGTCGCCGGGCTGGGCCTGATCCCAGGTGCGCTGCGCCACCCGCTCGGCAAGCACCAGGTTGAACAACTGGCTGCGCACGGCAGAGAGCAGGATACTGCGCTGTTCGCGTTTGACGCGCAGCCGACCCGCGAACAAGGCCTCGGCCCGGTTGAGGTTATCGCCACGATTGCCGAAACGCTGGGCGCCGAAATAGTTCGGCGCGCCAGAGGCGGCGATTACCTCGAGACGCCGCTCGAGTTCTTTGTCGTCGCCCGCCAAGCCACGGACGTGCAGCACGAAGCGATTGCCGCGCAGACTGCCGCGGCGGATCTTGCGGCTGTGGCGGCCGACCTCGAGGATTTCTACCTCGTCGCCCTCCAGGCGGCTCCAGTCCGGGTCGCGCTTGCCGGGCAGATGTACCGTGAACGACTGGGTCGTGAGCGCGTTGCGATCCTTGAGTCCCGCGTAGCCGACACCGACCTGCGGCACGCCGGCGCGCCGGGCGATGCGCCGGGCCAGATCGTGGGTGTTGAGATTGCGTTTTCGGATGACCAGGAAGGCGTGCTCGCCGCTGCCGTCCGGGCCGTAGCCGAGCACCTCCTCGACTTGGAAGTCTTCCGGCTTCGAGCGGATCTGCCCTCGCCCCAGCGGCTCGCCCTGAGCCCGAGGCAGGTCTCGGGTGGGATCGGACTCGGCGCCGGCGCTCATTCGTTCACTAGGGCGACCGCATGCGCGGCGATGCCCTCTTCCCGGCCAACATAGCCCATGCGCTCGGTGGTCGTGGCTTTGACATTGACCCGATCCGGCGGAATGCCCAGATCGGCAGCGATATTGTGCTGCATGGCCTCGATGTGCGGGCTGAGCCTGGGTCGCTGCGCCACCACGGTGATATCGACATTGCCGATGGTCAGACCCCGTTCGTGCAGATCTGCGACAACCCGACGCAATAGAACCCGACTGTCGACGTCCTTGAACTCCTCGTCAGTATCCGGGAAGTGTCGGCCGATATCGCCTCGCCCGGCGGCTCCCAGCAGCGCATCGCACAAGGCGTGGACCAGGACATCGCCGTCGGAGTGGGCCTCCATCGCGCGTTCGTGGGGGACCCTCACCCCACCGATCACCACATGGTCGCCGGCGCAGAAGCTATGGGCATCGAACCCGTGGCCTACTCGCATGGCGGGCTACTCGGTGACCGAGGTGACGACCGCAGCGATCTGCTGCGCAAGACGAGCGACCTGCCCGGCCTCGCGGCCCTCGACCATGACCCGGATCAGCGGTTCAGTGCCGGAGGGGCGCAGCAATACGCGGCCTTCGGCGCCGAGCTCGCGCTCGACCTCGGTAACGGCCGCCCGTACCGCGTCCAGGTCCATAACCTCCATCGCCCGGACCGAGCCGAGCCGAACATTGACCAACTCCTGAGGAAACTTCGCCATACCACTGCACAGCTCGCGCAGCGATTTCCCGGTCTTGTGCATCTCGGCCAACACCTGCAGCGCGGCGACCGTGCCATCGCCGGTGCTGGTGCGGTCCAGACAGATGATGTGCCCGGAGGGCTCGCCGCCGATCGACCATTGCTCGGAGTTGAGCTTTTCCAGGATATAGCGGTCCCCGACATTGGTACGGGCAAACCCGACACCGGTTTCCCTCAAGGCCAGTTCCAACCCAAGATTGCTCATCAGGGTACCGACCACGTCGCCGCGCAACCCGCCGTTTGCCTGACGCGAGCGGGCAATGATATAGATCAGCTCGTCACCGTCGACCAACTCCCCCTGCGCATCGACCATCAACACCCGGTCGCCGTCGCCGTCCATGGCGATCCCCAGGTCGGCGCCGTGCTCGACCACCGCCTTCTGCAAGGCCTGCGGATGCGTCGAACCGACCCCCTGGTTGATGTTCAAGCCGTTGGGCGCGGCGCCCAGGGTGATGACCTCAGCGCCGATCTCGTCCAGCACGCTGGGCGTGATGTGGTAGGTGGCGCCGTGGGCGCAATCGACCACGATCTTGTAGTCACGGAAATTCAAAGCGGCGGGTATGGTGCTCTTACAGAACTCGATATACCGCCCGGCCGCATCTTCTACCCGCTTGGCCTTACCCAACCGGGCCGAATCGACCGTGGTCAGCGGTTTGTCCAGCTCCGCCTCGATCGCTGCCTCGATCTCGTCCGGCAGCTTACTGCCGCCGCCGGAGAAGAACTTGATGCCATTGTCCTGGTGCGGATTGTGCGAGGCACTGATGACGATTCCGGCGTTGGCATGCAGGGTCCGGGTCAGATACGCAATACCCGGCGTCGGCATGGGTCCGAGCAGTCGGATATCGACGCCGGCTGCGGCCAGACCGGCCTCGAGCGCCGATTCGAACATGTAGCCGGAGATCCGGGTGTCCTTGCCGATCAGGACCATGCCGCGGTCGCCGCGGCCGAGCACCCGACCGACAGCCCAGCCGAGCTTGAGGACGAATTCCGGATTGATGTTGCCTTCCCCGACCCGGCCACGGATGCCGTCGGTGCCAAAATACTTACGCGTCAAGCTCTTCTCCTGTCGTCCGTTCATCGTGGACCCCAGCCGGCCAAACATCTCATGAGCACGACTCGGCCGAGGTCAGCCATTCAGGTCGGTCAGGGCTGTCAATGCCTCCAGGACTCTCAGGGCATCGACCGTTTCTCTGACATCATGAACCCGGACGATATTGGCGCCCCGTTCGGCAGCCAACACCGCTGCAGCCAGACTGGCGGCCAGGCGCTCGTCGACCGCTCGCCCGGTAATCGCGCCCAACATCGACTTGCGCGAGATTCCGACCAGGATCGGCACACCGAGTCGGCTGAAACGACCGCAGACCGGCGAGCAGTTCCAGATTGTGTTCGAGCGTCTTGCCGAAGCCGAATCCCGGGTCGATTATAAGTCGATTCCGGCGCGATCCCGGCAGCCTCACAGACTGCGATCCGATTTTTCAAATAGGCAAAGATATCGTCGACGACGGAATCGTATTCCGGGTCCTGTTGCATAGTCCGCGGCGTGCCCTGCATATGCATAAGACAGATCGGCACTCCGGTCGCGGCGGCGACCTCCATCGCATCGTCCGCCCCCAAGGCCGTGACGTCGTTGATCATTCCCGCCCCGGCCGCGACCGCGGCACGCATCACCTCGGGCTTGCTGGTGTCGATCGAAAGCGGAACGTCCAACTCCTTGCGCAGTGCCTCAACCACCGGCACTACCCGGTCCATCTCCTGTTGCGCGCCGATCGCCGGGGCGCCGGGACGGGTCGATTCACCACCGATATCGATGATCGCCGCACCGTCCTCGGCCATGCGCCCGGCCTGATCCACGGCCTGCGGCCTGTCGAGAGAACTGCCCCCCGTCGGAAAAAGAGTCCGGCGTCACGTTGAGCACGCCCATCACAACCGGGCGGTCGAGATTCAGCGGCTTGCCGGCACAATCCAAGATCATGACATGACTTAGAACAGGTTGAATCTGACACAAAAAAACCGGGCGCCGTTGAGGGCGCCCGGTTCGTGATCAACGGTCACTCAGTGCTGGCCGGCGGGGTCACCGATAGGACCATCGGGCTTTTCGCCGTTCGGATCCTCGACCTTGAGGCCATCACCGGACTTCGGAGGCGTATCGTCATCCCAATCGGCGGGCGGACGAGGCGGACGACCGGCCATGATGTCGGCGATCTGGGAATCATCGATCGTTTCATACTTCATCAGGGCGTCGGCCATCGCGTGCAGCTTATCGATGTTGTCCTTCAGGATTCCTTCGGCACGCTCATAGTTGCGATCGATAAAGGCCCGAATCTCCTCGTCGATCGCGTGCGCCGTGTCGTCGGAGACATTCTTGTGCTGGGTCACCGAACGTCCGAGAAACACCTCTTCCTCTTCCTCGCCGTAAGCGAGCGGACCGAGCCTGTCCGACAGACCCCACTTGGTGACCATGCTGCGGGCGATCTCGGTCGCACGCTTGATGTCGTTCGAGGCACCGGTGGTGACGTGCGCCGGCCCGAAGATCAGCTCCTCGGCGATACGGCCGCCGAACAGACTGGAGATCTGGCTCTCGAGATGTTCCTTGCTGTGGCTGTAACGATCCTCTTCCGGCAGGAACATGGTGACGCCCAGAGCGCGGCCGCGCGGAATGATGCTCACCTTGTAGACCGGATCGTGCGCCGGGACCGAAAGCCCGACGATCGCGTGGCCGGCCTCGTGGTAGGCGGTCAGTCGCTTCTCTTCTTCCTTCATGACCATGGAGCGCCGCTCGGCACCCATCATGATCTTGTCCTTGGCCTTCTCCAGATCGTCCATGTCGACCAGGCGCTTATTGGCGCGAGCGGCGAACAGAGCCGCCTCGTTCACCAGGTTGGCCAGATCGGCGCCGGAGAAACCCGGGCGTGCCGCGGGCAATGATCGACGGCCTTGACGTCGTCGGAGATCGGCACCTTGCGCATATGGACCTTGAGAATCTGCTCGCGACCGCGCACGTCCGGCAGCGGCACGACGACCTGGCGGTCGAAGCGTCCAGGACGCAGCAAGGCCGGGTCGAGCACGTCCGGACGGTTGGTGGCGGCGATCACGATCACGCCCTCGTTGCCCTCGAAGCCGTCCATCTCGACCAGCAACTGGTTCAGGGTCTGTTCGCGTTCGTCGTGACCGCCGCCCAGGCCGGCGCCGCGATGGCGGCCGACCGCGTCGATCTCGTCGATGAAGATGATGCAGGGCGCGTGTTTCTTCGCCTGCTCGAACATATCGCGCACCCGCGAGGCGCCGACGCCGACGAACATCTCGACGAAGTCGGAACCGGAGATCGTGAAGAACGGCACCTTGGCCTCACCGGCGATGGCCCTGGCCAGCAGCGTCTTACCGGTACCCGGCGAGCCGACCATCAGCACGCCCTTGGGGATCTTGCCACCGAGCTTCTGGAATTTGCGACGGGTCGCGCAGGAAGTCCACCAGTTCCTTCACCTCCTCCTTGGCCTCTTCGCAGCCGGCGACGTCCTGGAAAGTTCACCTTGACCTGGTCTTCGCTCAGCATCCGGGCACGGCTCTTGCCAAACGACATGGCGCCACGGCCCGCCCCGCCGCCCTGCATCTGACGCATGAAAAAGATCCACAGGCCGATGAGGATGAACAGCGGGAACCAGTTGATCAGGATCTCCACAGCAGCGAGGGCTGCTCCGGTGGCTTGGCGATGATCTCGACATTGTTATTCAGCAGATCGGACACCAGGCCTTCGTCGTTCGGGGCGTTGGTCGTGAAGCGGCTGCCGTTGCCCGTGATGCCGACGATCTTGCCGTCTTTGTGGATTTCGACCTTGGAGACGTTGCGCTGATTCACCTGCTCGAGGAAGTGCGAGTAGGAGATCGCCGGCGCGGACTTCTTCGGATTGGTGAAGTTATTGAACACCGTCATCAGCACCATCGCGATGACGACCCACAGGATGATGTTTTTGGCCATGTCGTTCAACGTAGTCCTCCTCGCGAAGACTGGTACTACGGCACGCCACATCCTAAAGCTCCCGAGTATTTGTCCAATGCCACGCGGATACATGAATGTCTAGCATTTAGTAAGCCTACTACGAATCTTAGTTCCCTGCCACCAAATAAACCTCCCGACTCTTGGCGCGCGAGGCGCCGGGTTTGCGGGTTACTACGCGACCGAACCGGGCGCGTTACTTCCCGTACAAACCCGTCAAATCCCTCGCCCTGGAATATCTTCGCGACCAACCTGCCTCCCGGTTTCAGACTTGGTCTCGGCGAAGCCAGGGCCAGTTCGCACAAGTAGATAGAACGCGGTTGGTCGACTGCGGCCATCCCAGTGACATTGGGGGCCATATCGGAAATCACAAGGTCCACCCGGCCGGTGGTCGGCTTCTCGAGCACCGCCAAGGCCTCGGCGTTCGCGAAAATCGCCTTGGATGAATTCCACCCCGGGTATCGGTTCCATAGGCAGCAAGTCGAGCGCGAACACCGCGCCCTTACTGCCGACCAGATTGCGGCGACCTGCGACCAGCCACCTGGAGCGGCGCCAAGATCCACCACGATCTGCCCAGGTTTGATGACGCCGTCTCGCTTTCTGAATCTCCAGCAGCTTATAGGCCGCCCGCGAGCGATAGCCCTCATGCTGCGCCCGCTTCACGTACGTGTCGTTGACGTGACGCTGCATCCAGCGATGACTGCTCTTGCTCCTGGGCATCAGACCAAGCTTCGTCCGGACCCGTCGGCCGAGGCTAGAATGACGCCTCCCTTCTTCAAAGTTGATCCTCGGCCATGCCCCTCACTCAAAAGCAGCAACGTCATCTGCGAAGTCTTGCCCATCATCTCCGCCCGTAGTCATGGTCGGTCAACACGGATTGAAAGACTCGATCTTCGTCGAGATCGATGGAGCCCTGACCGCTCACGAATTGATCAAGATAAAGCTGGCTGCGGAAGACCGGGAAGAGCGAGCCCAGTGGATCGAGGCGATTCGCACCCGAACGGCCGCGGAGGTCGTACAGCGCATCGGTCACGTCGCCGTGCTGTTCCGGCGTAATCCCGACAAGCCGAAGATCACCCTGCCGTCCGGCTGATCGAAGGATGTGATTTGCGCGGCGGAAATGCTGCCCGTCATCGCCGATCTACTCGTAACGAACCTCGATGATCTCGAACTCCCGCGTGCCGCCCGGAACCTCGATCGACACCTCATCGCCCTCCGACTTGCCAATCAAGGCTCGGGCGATCGGTGAAGATATGGAAATGAGCCCTTCCTTGATGTTCGCCTCGTCCTCGCCGACTAACTGATACGTGTGTTCCTCGTCGGTTGCCAGATCGATGACACCCACCGTCGTGCCGAACACCACTTTGCCGCCGGCGTTGAGCGAGGCGACATCGATGATCTGAGCGTTCGACAACTTTGCCTCGATCTCCTGAATCCGGCCCTCGATGAACCCCTGCTGTTCGCGCGCGGCGTGGTACTCGGCGTTCTCCTTGAGATCACCGTGTGCTCTGGCCTCGGCGATGGAATGAATCACCCGCGGCCGGGAGACCGTCTTCAGCTCGTTCAATTCCTGGCGCAGCATTTCCGCACCATGCACGGTCATCGGCGTCTTGTTGCTCACGTCAGATCGCTCCCCGGTTATCCATAGAGTTCCTTGAGGCTGCTCACGGCCTTTTCGTCGGGCTGGCGCAGCGCCAATACCGCGGCCTCGGCACCGGACATGGTGGTCGTATAACTGACCTTGTGCTGCAGGGCCGCGCGACGGATCGACGCGGAGTCCTTGATCGCCTGTTTGCCCTCGGTCGTGTTGATGATCAGATTGAACTCGTCGTTCTTGATCATGTCGACGATGTGCGGTCGACCCTCGGTCACCTTGTTGACCCGCTTACAGTCGATCCCCGCCTCGATGATCGCATCACAGGTGCCGCCCGTGGCATACAGCTCGAACCCGAGTTCGAGCAGATCTCGGCCGACCTGCACCATGCGCGTCTTGTCCGCATCGCGCACCGATAACAGTGCGCGGCCGGAACGCGGCAAGCGGCTGCCTCCGCCCTCCATCGCCTTGGCAAAGGCCTCGCCGAAGGTCTGCCCGACCCCCATCACCTCGCCGGTGGATTTCATCTCCGGCCCGAGCAGGGTGTCGACGCCGGGGAACTTGATGAAGGGAAACACGGCCTCCTTGACGAAGTAGTGATTCGGCACGATCTCCTCGCCCACGCCCTTGCTCCGCCAGGCTGCGGCCGGCCATGCAGCGGGCCGCCATCTTGGCCAGCGGCTGCCCGGTCGCCTTGGAGACGAACGGCACCGTGCGCGAGGCGCGCGGATTGACCTCGAGCATGTAGATCTCGTCGTCCTTGATCGCGAACTGCGCATTCATCAGACCGACCACGCCCAGTTCCAGGGCCATTCGCCGCATCTGCTCCCGCATCCGATCCTGGATCGCCGGCGACAGGGTGTAGGGAGGCAGGGAACAGGCCGAATCGCCGGAATGCACGCCGGCCTGCTCGATGTGCTCCATGATGCCGCCGATCAGCACCTCGCTCACCGTCGCAAATGGCGTCGACGTCAACCTCGATGGCATCGTCGAGGAATCGGTCGAGCAGCACCGGCGAGTCGTTCGAGACGCTGACCGCTTCGCTCATGTACCGGCGCAGATCTTCCTCGCTCGTAGACGATCTCCATCGCCCGTCCGCCCAGGACGTAGGACGGGCGGACCACCAGCGGATATCCGATCTCCTCGGCCAGGCCAACGGCCTGATCCTCGGCGGTCGCGGTGCGGTTGGGTGGCTGCTTCAGGCCAAGTTTCTCGACCATCTGCTGGAAGCGCTCCCGATCTTCCGCGGCGTCGATCGAGTCCGGCGAGGTGCCGATGATCGCTGCGCCCTCGGCCTCGAGCGCCCGCGCCAGCTTGAGCGGCGTCTGGCCGCCGTACTGAACGATCAACCCCTTCGGCTTCTCCTTCTCGACGATCTCGAGCACGTCTTCAAGGGTCAGGGGCTCGAAATACAGCCGGTCGGAGGTGTCGTAATCTGTGGACACCGTCTCCGGGTTGCAGTTGACCATGATGGTCTCGTAGCCGTCTTCGCGCATGGCGAAGGCGGCATGAACGCAGCAATAGTCGAACTCGATCCCCTGACCGATCCGGTTCGGCCCGCCCCCCAGTACCATGATCTTGTCGCGATCACTGGGCGCGGCCTCGCACTCCTCGTCGTAGGTCGAATACATGTAGGCGGTGTTCGAGGCGAACTCCGCGGCACAGGTGTCTACCCGTTTGTACACCGGGTGGACGCCCAGTTCACGGCGCTGATGCCGCAGGTTCTTTTCGCCGATCTCGAGCAACTCGGCCAGGCGCTTGTCGGAGAACCCCTTGCGCTTCAGGGCGCGCATACGCGCCGCGTCCAGTACCGCAATTCCCTGATGCCGGATACGCGTCTCTTCGCTGACCAGGTCTTCGATCTGGACCAGGAACCAGCGGTCTATCTTGGTCGCCTCGAACACCTGCTCCAGGGTCAGGCCGGCGCGGAAGGCGTCGGCCACGAACCACAGACGCTCGGCGCCGGGCTGGCGGATCTCACTGCGGATCCGGTCCTCGGCATCGGCGGCGCCCAGGTCGACGATCGGGTCGAGCCCCGACATGCCGGTCTCCAGGCCGCGCAGGGCCTTCTGCAAGGACTCCTGGAAGGTGCGCCCGATCGCCATCACCTCACCGACCGACTTCATCTGCGTGGTCAGGCGCGCATCGGCCTGAGGAAACTTCTCGAAAGCGAAGCGCGGCACCTTGGTTACGACATAATCGATGGCCGGCTCGAACGAGGCAGGGGTTACACCGCCGGTAATCTCGTTGCGCAGTTCGTCGAGGGTGTAGCCGACCGCGAGCTTGGCCGCGACCTTGGCGATCGGAAAGCCGGTCGCCTTGGAGGCCAACGCCGAGGAGCGCGACACCCGCGGGTTCATCTCGATGATGATCATCCGCCCATCGTCCGGATTGATCGCAAACTGGACGTTCGAGCCGCCGGTGTCGACGCCGATCTCGCGCAGCACCGCCAGCGAGGCGTCGCGCATGATCTGGTATTCCTTGTCGGTCAGGGTCTGCGCTGGCGCGACGGTGATCGAATCGCCGGTGTGCACCCCCATCGGGTCGAGATTTTCGATCGAGCAGACGATGATGCAGTTGTCCTTGTGATCCCGGACCACCTCCATCTCGTACTCTTTCCAGCCGATGATGGATTCCTCGATCAGCAACTCGTTGGTCGGCGACAGGTCCAGACCTCGTTCGCAGATCTCCTCGAACTCCTCGCGGTTGTAGGCGATGCCGCCGCCCGATCCGCCCATGGTGAAGGACGGCCGAATGATGGACGGAAATCCGATCGCGGCCTGCACCTGCGAGGCCTCCTCCATCGAGTGGGCCACCGCCGAACGCGGCATCTCCAAACCGATCTTGCGCATGGCCTTGCGGAACAGGTCACGATCCTCGGCCTTGTCGATCGCCTCGCGGGTGGCGCCGATCATCTCGACACCGTAGTCCTCCAACACGCCTTCACGCACCAGATCGAGGGCGCAGTTCAAAGCAGTCTGGCCGCCCATGGTCGGCAACAGCGCGTCGGGTTGTTCCTTCTCTATGATGCGCGCTACCGTCGGCCAGGTGATCGGCTCGATGTAGATGGCGTCGGCCATGTCCGGATCGGTCATGATGGTCGCCGGGTTAGAGTTGACCAATACGACCCGAAAGCCTTCCTCACGCAGGGCCTTGCAGGCCTGCGCCCCGGAGTAGTCGAACTCACAGGCCTGACCAATCACGATCGGACCCGCGCCGATGATCAGAATGGTGTGTATATCTGTGCGTTTTGGCATGGATCCGCCGTCAGGTGTGAATTCGTATTGCCGGTTGCTTCGTAGCGCGCAAGCCTATCCGGGCGCCGCGCAGGCTCCTAGGCCGCGTTGTTCGCCTTCATCAGGTCGATGAAGTGATCGAAAAGCGGCGCTACGTCGTGCGGCCCGGGACTTGCCTCCGGATGACCCTGAAAGCCGAAAGCCGGGCGATCGGTCCGACGAATACCCTGCAGAGAACCGTCGAACAGGGACACGTGAGTCGCCTCGAGATTTGCCGGCAGACTGGTCTCGTCCACCGCGAAGCCGTGGTTCTGACTCGAGATCATCACGGTCTTGCTGGCGAGATCCTGCACCGGATGGTTGGCCCCGTGATGGCCGAACTTCATCTTGACCGTGGTTGCGCCGCTGGCCAGGCCGAGCAACTGATGGCCGAGACAGATCCCATAGGTCGGGGTGCCTAGATCGACGATCTCTCGAATCGCATCGATAGCGTAGTCACACGGCTCCGGATCGCCCGGGCCATTGGACAGAAACACTCCGTCGGGCATCCGCGCCAGCACCTCGGCCGCCGGGGTCTGCGCCGGCACGACCGTCACGCGACAGCCACGATCGACCAGCATGCGCAAGATGTTGCGTTTGACCCCGAAATCGAAGGCCACCACATGGTAGGCGGCGGCACCTTCGGGCGTCGCATGGCCGACGCCCAGCTGCCAGGTCCCCTCCCGCCATTCATAGGGCACGTCGGTCGATACTTCTTTGGCCAGATCCATGCCCATGAGCCCGGGAAACGCGCGCGCGGCTTCCGTTGCCGCACCGACGTCGACCGTCTCGCCGGCGACGATGCAACCGTTCTGCGCGCCCTTCTCGCGCAGGATGCGGGTCAGTCTGCGGGTATCGATATCGGCGATCGCCACGACACCTCGCTCGAGCAGGTAGTCGTCCAGCGTCTGTTGACTCCGCCAGTTGCTCGCCAGCAACGGCAGATCACGAATGACCAGGCCGGCGGCGTGAACCCGCTCGGATTCCGCATCTTCCGCCGTCGTTCCGGTGTTGCCGACGTGTGGATAGGTCAAGGTCACAATCTGTCGACAATACGACGGATCGGTCAAAATCTCTTGATAACCGGTCATCGCGGTGTTGAACACCACCTCGCCGACGGTTTCACCATCGGCACCGATCGAGCGCCCGTTGAATACCGTACCATCCTCAAGAACTAGAATCGCTGGACTGGACATGCGGACACATAAAAAGACCGGGGCTGCGGAACTGGGGTCCGGCAGCGACCGATCTTGTTGACCTCTGTGAGGAAACCGAGCCGATGGCGCGATTTTAAGCGAGTCCCGTCGCCACTGTCCATGTGACAGTCCCCTTTCTTGACGCCTCGGCGACCCCTGACCGCCTCAGACGACGCTCTGTCTCGCCCAGCGGACGATGCTCGCCGCATCCATCGCGCCCGAGGTCCGCGCCCGTTCGCGACCACCCTGGAAAAGCACCATGGTCGGGATGCTCCGAATGCCGAATTGCGCCGCGGGGTCCTGGTGCGCCTCGGTATTCAGCTTGAGCAGTCTGACCCGGGGTTCCAGTTCCTTCGCGGCCTGCTCGAAGGCCGGCGCCATGACCCGGCAGGGGCCGCACCAGGGCGCCCAGAAATCGACCAGCAGAGGCAAATCGCTGCGCTGAATCTGCTGCGCCAGACCAGCGCTGTCGACCTCGCCCGGCTTGCCGGCAAACAAGGCCGACTTGCAACGTCCACACTTTGGCCGGTCTAACAGACGCGCGACCGGTATCCGATTGACGCCCGCACAGTGCGGGCAGACAAGATGCAAGAAGTCCGACATGACTCGAATTCCGTCAGTAACCGTAGGATTGCCGCGGAAATGGGGTCGACGCCAATCGATCTCAAGCGGGGTTCGGCGCCCCCTCCCCCGTACCCGCCGGCCTGGATTGCGGCTAGAATCGCCGCATTCTTTCAATCCATACCGACTGCGAAGGAACTCAATTTTTCAGCCATGGCGGATTCCCCGTATATCGTCGAAGTGAGCGCGGAAAACTTTGCGCAGATTATTCAAGCATCCTACCAAGTACCTGTTTTAGTTGATTTCTGGGCAGACTGGTGCCAGCCCTGCAAGATGCTCATGCCGATTCTGGCCAAGCTCGCCGACGACTACGCCGGCAAGTTCGTTCTGGCCAAGCTCAATACCGAGGAGCAGCAGGAGATCGCCAGCCAGTTCGGTATCCGCAGCATCCCCACGGCGAAGCTGTTCCGCAACGGTCAGCCCGTCGACGAGTTCACGGGGGCCCTGCCCGAGGCCGAGATCCGCGCCTTCCTCGACAAACACATCCCACGCGAGTCCGACGCCCAGATCGACCAGGCCTTGATGCTGATGCACCAGGGCGAGGGCACAGCCGCCTTACAGGCCCTGCAGCAGGTCCAGCAGACAGATCCCGCCAATCCACGTCTGGTGCCGGCGCTGGCCCAGGCCCAGGCCCAGGCCGGTGACGTCGCCGGGGCGGCCGCCACGCTGGACGCCCTGCCTCTGGAGAAACAGCACGACCCCGAGGTGGCGGCGCTGCGCAGCCAGCTGTTCTTCGGTGAGGTTCTCAACGGCGCGCCGGCCATCGATGTCCTCGAACAGCGCCTGAACACCAATGAGAATGACCACGAGGCCCGTTATCAGCTTGCCGCGCGCAAGGTCATGAATCACGATTTCGCCGCCGCGCTCGAGCAGTTGCTGGAGCTGATGCGACGCGATCGGGGCTACGGCGACGATGCCGCCCGCAAGACCCTGGTCAAGGTGTTCGACCTGCTCGGCGACGACCCCCTGGTGGCCCGCTATCGTGGGCGAATGGCGAGCCTGCTTTATTGATTCCGCCAACCACTTCGGTGCAGCCGTCCGTTGGTGAAGCGCGGCGGTCCTGAACTCACCTCAAGAGCCGAGATAAAATCGACCATGAACACGCTGGATGACCAGACCCGAACCGAACTCGAGGCCGCTGCCTGGCGCAAGCTGGTCGGACATCTGCAAAAGCGCAGCGACGTGCAGAACATCGACCTGATGAACCTGGCCGGGTTCTGTCGCAATTGCATGTGGAAGTGGTACCTGGGCGCCGCCGAGCAGACCGGCGTTGAAATGAGCAAGGACCAGGCGCAGCAGGCGATCTACGGCATCTCCTACGGCGACTGGAAGCAACGCTACCAGTCCGAGGCCAGCGCGGAGCAGATCGAGCAGTTCAACAGCCTGACCTCGGATCAGATCACCGAGTAAGGCGCAGTTCGAGGACCTCGACGAGGCCCGCGTTCACCCGCCAGCGGACGTCGACATCGGCCACCGCCATGCCGTATTCCCGTTGCGATTCCGTCGCGGCCCGGTAAGCCGGACGGGGGTCAAGCGCCAACGCCTGGGCAATCAGTGTCCGTAACCCTTCTCCGTCCTCTCGTCTTGCGAGCGACCGAGCGACCGATTCGGCGAACTTCACCGACAGGGCCGGCTTCGGGCGTTCGTCAGCGAAACCGCCGCGGGCATCAGGGCGCGCGTCGGCGTAGGGCAGGTAGGGCTTGATGTCGACAATCGGTGTACCGTCGAGCAGATCGAGTCCGCCGACCCTCAGCCGTATGCCTCGGTCTGACTCGATCGCAAGCAGCTCGACCGCTGAAAGCCCCAGGTGATTCGGCCGGAACGGCGAGCGGGTCGCGAACACTCCCACGCGTTGATTTCCGCCAAGTCGGGGCGGCCGCACCCGACGACGCCAGCCATCCGATTCCGCGGCGTGAAAGACAAAGCTCAGCCAGATGTGGGAAAATTTCTCCAGACCTGCGAACATCACCGGATCGTCGTACGGGGGCAACATGTCCACCCATCCCCGGGCGGCTTCGGCCAGTCCGGCCTGCCGGGGAATGCCAAACTTTTCCTTGAACGGCGAGCGTACGACTGCGATGGTTTCGCAGGGCTTGCGCCCGGTCTGCGAAGCGGCATCCGACATAGCAGCAAGTCCTCCGGAACTACCGTTAAAGATGTCTCTGCCGCGGTCGATAGGCCGATGCATAAAAACCGGCCGAGCGATCCCAAGCAGCCTGGGTCGAAACCCGCTCAGCCTACATAAACCGTGCGTAGCCTTCGAGTCCCTCGCGCATCAGCGCAGCGACGCCTCGAACGGACTCGCCAGCGCCGAACAGTGAGAGATCGTGTCGAATTCCGTATCCCCCAACGAGGGCCGTGATCTGCCCGTGGGCTGGAACCCGCTCTGGCTGCTGCCGATTGCCCTGGGCGTCACCGCCTTGCTAACGGTCACGGCGTGGCTGAGCGGTCTCCCACTCGACCGCGCATGGGGCCTGATCGGGGTCGGCGCCGGCCTGGTGGTTGCAATGCCAGCTTCGATCTCCCGATACCTGATCCAGCCCCTGCGCGGTCAGATCCGGGAGCTGTCTGCCGAGCGGCAACGAATGCGTCAGATCTACGACTGTTCGAACGATGGCATCCTGGTGGTCGAACCCGAGGGTCTGCGGATCGTCGACTGCAACCTTCGCGTCCGGGACATGCTCGGTTTCAGCGAACAGCAGCTGCGGGCCCTGCGCCTGAACGAGCTGCCGGCCTGCAAGGAACCGCATCTGCAATCGCTGCTCGAGCAGATCGAGCGCAGCGGCCGCGGAACGACCGAAGAGCTGCCGCTGCGAACGGCCGACGGCGGCATTCTGGTTGCGGAAATCTCCGCCTCACGGATCGACATCGGCGGCCGGCCGACCCTGCTGACCATGCTGCACGACATCAGCAAACGTCGCGCCGCCGCCTCGCAGATCCAGCATCTCGCCTACCACGACACCCTCACCGACCTGCCCAATCGCAGTCTGCTGCTGGATCGGGTCGCGCGCGCCCTGAAACGTTGTCGGCGCAGCGGCGAGGCCGGCGCCCTGGTATTTCTCGACCTCGACAACTTCAAGCGCATCAACGACTCGCTCGGACACTCGGTCGGCGACCTGCTGCTCAAACAGGTCGCGCGCAGACTGAAGAAATCTCTGCGCGAAGAGGATACCGTAGCGCGTCTCGGGGGCGACGAGTTCGTCGTCCTTATCGAGGGGCTGTGCAAAGACCCTTCGGCCGCCGACAGCGGGATCGAGGAGATCGTCCGCAAGGTCCGCGACAATCTCGGCGAACCCTACCTGCTGGAAGGCCACGAGCTGCACGTCACAGCCAGCATCGGCACCGTGATCTACCCGCGCGACGGCGGCGACGCCGACCAGTTGCTGCGCCATGCCGATACCGCCATGTACCACGCCAAGGGCGCCGGGCGAGATGCCTCGCGTCAGTTTCGACCGGAGATGGACGAGGCCGCCACGCAGCGCCTGCAGATCGAACAAGACATGCGGAGTGCCTTGCGCAACGACGAACTGCTGCTCTACTACCAGCCGGTGCTGACCCTGCGCGAGGGCCGGATCGTCGGCGCCGAGGCCCTGCTGCGCTGGCGGCATCCGCGAGACGGCGTCATCGCACCTGGCGATTTCCTGCCGCAGATAGAAGACAGCCGACTGATGCTCGAGGTCGCCGAATGGGTACTCTGGCAGGCCTGTCGCACTCTGGCCGAGTTGCAGGCCAGCTCCGACCTGGCCCCGCCGACCTATCTTGCGATCAACCTTTCACACCAGGAGTTCCATCAGCAGGGCCTCGTCGACAAGGTAAGGCACATTGTCATGGAGACCGGGGTCGACCCAAAGCTGCTGCAGTTCGAGCTGACCGAGACCATCATCATCGACCAGGTCAACGAATCCATCGCCAAGATCGCCGAGCTGCGCCAGATGGGGATTCGTTTCGCGATCGACGATTTCGGTACCGGCTACTCGTCACTGGCCTACCTGAAGCAACTGCCGCTCGACACCCTGAAGATCGACAAGGCCTTCATCCGCGACTTGAATACCGATCCGAACGACGCGGCGATCGTCGAGGCGATCCTCGCCATGGCCGGTCACCTGGACCTCACTGTGATCGCCGAGGGTGTGGAAACCCGCGAACAGCTCGCCTTCCTGCGCAGCCACGGCTGCCACTTCTACCAGGGCTACCTGGCCAGACCACCGATCTCGGAGCTGGAGTTCCGTGAAGAGATACAGCACGGCAGCCTGTTGCGAGCCGTGCCCCGAACACCGCCGCTCGGCCGGTCAAAGGAAGCAGGTTAACCCGCATATTGCTCGAGGGCTAACGCGACCGTTGCGAGTGGTCCATGCGGTAAGTTCTGTAACGCTCAGCCGGTCCACAAGCCTCATCGGCTAGGCACGCGAGTGCAGGACTAGCCGTCGCTAATGCAAGCGAGCGAAACACAGCCGATGGGGCTTGTGGGCCGGCCCGCAGGGAGCCCCGCTATTGGGACAAGGCGGCGTTGCACTCCTTGGAAAGGGCGCGCCATTCCCTGCGGAGTGCGCCTTGCCTTGACCCAATAGCGGGGCTCTGAGCATTACAGAACTTACCGCATGGACCACTAGTCGCGCCGCAGCGCGTCGGTAACGGCGATCGGGGTCGGGAAACGCCGCACCACAAGATAGGAGGAAAAAAGAAAAGTGATCAGTGTCGCGAGCTGGATCAGATACGACGCCCGTTGCTGGATCACTCCCAGCTCGAGCGCCAGAACGGCGATCAGCAAGGAAAACTCACTCATCTGGCCGAGACGATAGCCGATCTCGTGTGAGCGCTGGTCCGATTCACCTGTTCGGCGCAGCAACCAGCGGAACACCGGCGGCTTGATCAGCACCGCGAGAGCGGCGAGCACCGCGGCCGGCAGCAACACGGCCGGGATCATGCCGAGATCGAAGCCCGCACCGAGCGAAAAGAAGAACATCACCAGGAAGAAATCGCGCAGCGGCTTGAGAGACTCGGCGATGAACATCGCGATCGGGCTGGACGCCAAGGTTACCCCGGCGATGAAGGCGCCGATCTCGATCGACAGGCCCAGGACATTGGCCAGCTCCGCCATTCCCAGGCACCAGCCGATCGCCATGAGAAAGATGTACTCGCGGATCTTGTCGAACTTGCGGATCAGCGGTAACAGCACGTAGCGCCCCAGAACCACGGCGAGACCGCCAAGCAAAGGCAGGGCCAACAGCGGCCGGAACATGGTCCAGAGCGCCATATCCTGCTGCCCGGCCCCCTGCAGAAGCAGCAGCATGACGATGGCGATCAAGTCCTGCAGCAAGAGAATGCTGATGATGATCTCGCCGCTGCGCTGATGATGCAGCACCGTCGTCGGCAAGAGCTTCAGACCGATGATGGTGCTCGAGAAGGTCATGGCCCCTCCGATCAGCACCGACTCCTGCACGGTGAAGCCGAAACTCAGACTGACAGCGAGACCGACACCGGCAAAGGCGAGAGAGCTGAGCAGCGTCACCAGGGTGGTCTTCTTGACCAGGCGAAGCAGCTCCTGCGGCTGTAGATCGAGCCCCAACAGGAAAAGCAGGAAGACAATCCCGAACTCGGCGATCTCGCGAATCAGAGTCGCATCGCTGACCAGCCCCAGCCCCCAGGGGCCGAACAGCACCCCCAGCATCATGTAGGCGACGAGCAGCGACTGCCGTGCGTACAGTGCGAGCGTCGCGAGCAATGCGGCACCGGCGAAGATCAGGAAGACGGTAAAGACCAGACTCTCGTGCATATCAACTCGGTTACCGGCCGCCCCAATCGAGTGATCGTGACATCACGATACTCTAGTGGTAATGAAAGACACCCGCCGAAGCGGGTGTCTTTAGCGGGAAGTGAAGCGGTCCGTCGGACCTAGCTTCCCTGTTTCGGTTTCGTCGCAGCAGCGTTTACACGACCGCTGATCTTTTCCCGCCCTGAGGCTCTCGCCTCCGCACCAGACTTGTCGGGCGCATCAGCGTCAGCACCGCTTTTGCTTCGACAATAGCCCTTGACCGCCTTGCCGTCCTTGCGCGTATAGCCCTTAACCCACAGACACGACGCTCCCTGGCTGGCACATCGGTCGACAATCAACCCGGCGCAGGACGACTCGCGCACGCGCGGCCTGGCCGCCGAGCAACAACACCAATCCACTGGCAGCGATAATGAACTTCGATTGCGTGATAGATACCATCATTCCGTTCTCCTTGGTTTACTTGACTCGATTCCAAGACGTCCCGCTCCAAGCTGGGAACGTCTGTTGCTTCGCTTCCCAAGGCGATCATAAGGCAAGTCGGCGCCTGAGCAAACCGCCGGCGTCAATTCTCGGGTTCAGGCACTAAGCGATGGCGGCGATCCGGATCGGCTGCCGGCGGGCGCCCCAGGCCCCGGCCTGGGCCTCGAACACCCCGGCGATCTCGGTCCCACACTTGCCGCACTTACCCTCAGCGCTCAGCCCCCAGTGACCCAGTTCGTACCAGTTGCGCTCGATAAGCAACTCACCGCAACCCGGACAATAGGTGCTGCCGCCCCGGCTGTCGTGTACGTTGCCGGTATAGGCATAGTGCACCCCGTTGCGCAGTGCGATCGCTCGAGCCCGCGTCAAAGTCTCCGGCGGTGTCGGCGGATGATCGAGCATCTTCCAGTCCGGGTGAAAGGCGGTGAAGTGCATCGGCACATCCGGTCCGAGATGTTGCAGCACCCACTGAGTCATCTCCTCGATCTCCTGCTCCGAATCGTTCTCACCCGGAATCAGCAGACTGGTCAGCTCGAACCACACATCGGTCTCGTGCCTGAGGTAGAGCAAGGTGTCGAGAACATCCTGAAGATGACCGCCGGTGAGCTTGTGGTAGAAGTCCTCGGTGAAGGCCTTCAGGTCGATGTTGGCGGCATCCATGTGACGAAAGAAGAACTCGCGGGCACCGGGGCTGACGTAGCCCGCGGTCACCGCTACCGATTTGATACCGAGCTCACGACAGGCCTGAGCGGTGTCATCAGCGTACTCGAGGAAGATCACCGGGTCGTTGTACGTGTAGGCCACGCTGCGACACCCCGACTGCTGGGCGGCGCGCGCGATCGCCTGCGGCGAGGCATCGGACGCCAGCGTGTCGATCTCGCGTGACTTGCTGATATCCCAGTTCTGGCAGAACTTGCAGGCGAGATTACAGCCGGCGGTGCCGAACGACAAGACCGGCGTCCCGGGCAGAAAGTGATTGAGCGGCTTCTTCTCGATCGGATCGATGCAGAACCCGCTCGATCTTCCGTACGTGGTCAGCACCACCTCGCCGTCCTGTGCCATCCGCACGAAGCACAGGCCGCGCTGACCATCCTTCATTTTGCAATGCCGCGGACAGACATCACACTGCACCCGCCCATCGTCGAGCGCATGCCAGAATACGGTCGGTATTGTGTACGGATCGGTCATGGCCATACCTTGCAAACGCCGCCTTTCCTAACCACTATCATAGGAGAAAGACACGAGTCCAGGAGTCACGCCATGCGCCAGATCCAGATGCCTTCGGTCGCCGGATTGTTTTATCCGGCCGATCCCCAAGAGCTGCGCGGCGAGCTGAACCAATATCTGGCCACCGCCGCCGCGAGCGACGGCCCACCGCCCAAGGCGGTGATCGTGCCGCACGCCGGCTATGTCTACTCCGCGCCAATCGCCGCAGCGGCCTATCGTCGACTGGCCAAGCGACGCGAGCTGATCACGCGCGTTGTGCTGCTCGCCCCGGCCCATCGGGTGGCGCTGCGTGGTATCGCCGCGCCGAGCGCGCAGGCGTTTC
>CAVXWS010000055.1:0-12134 GCA_963765415.1 uncultured Gammaproteobacteria bacterium | reverse complement strand
AGTCATGGTGACTTTCGAGGCGCTCTGCGCGGAAGTAGACGCTCGGATGCTCGTGGCCCAGCCGGCTCTTTTTGCGGATCTTGTCACATTGCCGCTGACCTTTCTTCGCTTCCGGGTCGTTGCGCTCGACCTTGCCGTCGTCGCTGAGTATGAGCCAGTGGGTGCCTTGGTCAAGGATGGCTTCGGCATTCAAGCCGGACAGCTTCGCGACAAGGACCGGTGATTCGGGCGGTGTCCACGCGTAGAGCGCAAAATCACCATCACCGGCAGCCGGCCCCGACACGATCGCAAATCCGTTTCCATCGCTGGTCATATCCCGGATGCCTCGGTGGCCCAGGTCGACCAGGTAGCTGTCCCGGACCACGAATGATTCTCCCGTCGGAACAGACGAACGACCAGTGCACGGCCGGTATCTTGTTCGAGCGGCGAACGGAAACCCACCAGCAGGCTCCCATCCGCTGTCGGCCGTGAGACCCTCGATGTTGACGCCGCCCTGCTTGGGGTGTCGCCCGCGGACAGCATCGTTCAGGATCCTGGCGATCGCGGGGATTCCAAGAAGGTATCCGTCAGGTCCAGCGGCCCCTGAGAGGAGGACAAGGTCGTCAAGCAGGGGAGAGGGTACGTTGGTGGCGAAGAGCATGCGGCGGTTTGGGGCGAGGGCGCCGCTGCCGTCACGACCGTGCGAGCCGATCCACCAGATACGATCAGAGGCGAGGGCGGCGGCCTCGATGTCTATTTCGTCGCTGAGGGCAAGACCGAGCAGGCGCGAAAGTTCGGCGCGTGCGAGGGCACGGCCACCGCTCGCGGGATATGCATAGATCGCGTTCTCCTCGTCGTAGGCCACGAGGATCGTATCGCGACCGAGGTTGACTGCGGCCGAGCCGTCACAGATGCCTTGAAAGACGATGCCGTCGGCGAGCGCGGCCGGGATCCCGGGCAGGGCAAGGCTTGCGCCCATCAGCACAGCAAGGATTCCGCTCCGCACAGGTGTCATGGTTATCGTTCCTTGGGTGGGACTTGCAACGGCCGCTCAGTGGCACAGGCCGGTCAGGCAGGGATGGCCTCATCTGCCTGATTGTGATTGACCGTCGATCAAGTGAGCAACTGCACGCTCAGTGGTGCCGTCAGGTACGTGCTTGGAGCTGCCGGGCGACCGAAAAGATAGCCTTGTCCGAACTGGCATCCGCGCGTCTGGAGGAACTCCATCTGTGCGAGAGCCTATACTTCCAGGTGCAGCTATAAATGGGAGATTACAATACTCCGACCGCCGCGAAAATCGAAGCGACCCACTCTCTTCTCCCACAGGCACCTAACTCGACTGATCCCCGTGGGCATTCCCACCCCACTGCTTCATAATCCGCTGAATTCATTCAGAAACACCAGGATCAACCCCTTGAGCCACCGTCCCAGGAAAAGGTTCGGCCAGAAGTGTTGCCCGGAGTGGTTTTTCTGCGGTTTCCGCGGAGTTAGAAAGGCGAGACCAAGGTGCAAGCACACTTTCACCGACAGTTACTTTATGTCAGGTAGGCCAAGCCGAATCAGTGACCGTGGCACCCGGTAGTGCATGGCCTGCTTCAACACCAAGCGGCGAGAAGTGTGCGCTCGGGAGATAATTGCCTTACAACACTGCATGACCTGAACCGATCCTTTGCACTGTGCAGCAGCCCAGCAAGGAATCACCCGGGAACCTGAAAACTCAGTATGGGTGCAGATAGAACAGCGGCGGGGCAAAAAAGGCGTTTATCCTTACCAACCCCGACCGGCGGTTGTTGTCCTCGGTCAAACTAAGGTTTCGGTCGGCCGAGGTCGATGACGACGCCGGCGGCGAGCAATTCCTCGGTGCGCTGTTCCAAGTAAGTCCAGTAGTCGATTTGTTTGTAAAATCCGCCGGCAACGTAACGCAAGATTTCCTTGAAGTAAAACGGATAGATCAGGTTGTTGTGGCGCCGCACCAGGATGCCCTTATCGAAAACGAGTACTCCGGGGCGGTAAATCATTTCGTGCTCGCGCGCGAGCGCTGCCGCTGTGGTTTCATTACCCATGACGTCGATGATTTTTTCGTCGGAGTCGGCATCGAGACGTACGATAGTAAACGGCTCGATTTCTTTTCGTACCAGTTCGTGTGCCAGTACGCCGTCGTGGAATGCGACACAGTCGTAGCAGCTGCCGTCCTCGAAAATCAGCAACAGTGGACCGTCGACGCTGGACAGGTCGCGGATATCGCTGAATAGTCGATTGGGGCGCAGCTGGTAAACGTTGCGATCGAGTTTGGCCTGCATGTAGTCAGCCAGTTTGGTGGTCTGGTAGGACTTCGTGGCGACGTATTCGAGCGCCAGGCGGAAGCGTTCGGGTGCACGGTAACCGTTGACGCGCACCACCGTCTTTTTGTTCTCGTCCAGGAACAGGATCGCCGGGGTTACTCTGACCTTGAGTATTTCCGACAGCTCTTTTTCGGTTACCGAGATTTCCTCGTTAAAGGCAATGTCGCGGTCGCCGAGCACGTTGATCGCGATCGCGTCGAAATGCTGTTGAATGTAGGACGCCAGGGGTTCGGCTTCGAAGGCCTCTTCGAGCATACGATCGCAGTAGGGGCAGTTGTTGAGCTGGAAAAACAACAGAACGTGTTTACCTTGCTCGGATGCTTCGTCGACATCGTCGGCTATCTCGAGAAAACTGTCCTTAAACCAGCCGGGCACTTCGTGCGGTACTCCGCCCGTTACCCTGCCGCGCTCTGCGGCCATCACCGTCCAGATTTGCCCCGTTAACAGTACAAGTAGGATGGCCTTCAGGTAGATTCTGGTTTTTTCCATGGTTTGTCCTTTGCGCCAATTATGTTTTTAGAACCCCCGATAGGGGGTTCCAAAAACGATCTTTCTGGTTATGCTTTTATTTGCTCTTTTGTTTTGCGGCAGCGGCCCTGGCATCCACTTCGGCAGTGAACTTGTCGTAGTCATAATTCATGCCTTGCAACGCGGTGCTGAACATACGCATATAGCCAGCGGTGGTAACGGCATGTTTCAATTCGGCTTCAGTGGCGCCTTGGGCCCTGGCCTGGATGGACTGCGAATAGACGCAGTAATGGCAGGGAATCTGGGCGCTAACAGCCAGTGCGATCAGGTGGGTCGTTTTGAGATCCAGCGGCGCATCGGGTGCTTTCAGGGCGGCGAAGCCTTGCATAATCCCCGGAGTGGACGTCTGCGCCAGTGACTCGGTCAGGAATTTGGGGGGGCCTGCCATGACGGTAGTGCTGGTCAAGGCAAAAAGCATGGCGCTGGCAGTGAAGGCAGATTGTAAGTAAGTACGTTTTTTCATGGTTTTCTCCTTTTGCGTTACTCGTTAATCAAGCAATCGCTGGTGTTCGTGATTGCTGGTCTACAGTTTTATCGAGTAGTGGAAGATTCACATGACGGTCATAAATCCAAATCGTAATTTTTTGGTAACCAAAACATATCTGCTATAAATACAACAACTTAGATTCAATTAGGATAAGAATAAATCGACATGAACAGAGCTCCAGCCTATGGAAGAAACTGCTATCAGCTAGGCGAATGGCGCTTCCACGCTGAGCTTTTGCAGCTGGAAAGAGATGAAACCGTTGTCAAACTGCAGCCACGAGTTGCTGGAGTGTTGCTGGAATTACTGAAAAATGCTGGATCTCCATTGAGCAGAGAAGAGTTACTTCATTCTGTCTGGCCCAACGTGGTTGTTGGCAACGAAGCGGTTTCAAATGCAATAAAAAAGCTTCGCCAGTCCCTCGGAGACGACAGTCGCAACCCTCAATATATAGAAACAATACCAAAAGTTGGTTATCGATTAATTGCAGATGTTCATGAGATAGAACCGACAAACAACAGCCAGATTGCTGAGGTAAGCAAGCCCCCCTTATATAGCCCTTCGAGGATGTGGTTGTACCTCGCTGCTTTCGTTCTGATAGCCCTTGCAGCATTTCTCCTGGTAAGCATTGAAGTTTCCGAAGAAACTACTGTAACTGCCCATCCTCAAGCAGAGCCATATTCAATTGCAGTGCTCCCGTTCAAAAATCTTAATCAAGATACATCAGAGGAATACTTCACGGATGGTATTACGACCGACATCATAACGGAGCTTTCCAGGTTACGGTCTCTCAGGGTAATTGGCCGGACAACTGTTTTTACCTACAAAAACCAACCCCACAACATCATTGAAATCGGCAAAGAGCTTGGGGTTCGGTACGTCGTTGAAGGAACAGTACAGAAATCAGAACATCGATTGCGCTTTAACGTTCAGATTGCAGATGCCATGAACGGCTATCAACTTTGGGGGGAAAGATATGATATCTCTGTCGATGACCTCTTCACTGTACAAGATGAACTGACCAATCGCATCGTTGATACACTGACCCTCCAACTAACGCCGGCAGAACAGAATAACCTCGGGCGACCGACCTCCCGTAGTTTTGAAGCATATGAATTACTTCTTCAGGGTCTAGAACATTTTCGTTCACGAACGGATGAAGGAAGCAGGGCAGCAGCGGAAGCATACAAGCAAGCGCTTATACTGGATCCAGATTTTGCCAGGGCCTACAGTGCTCTTGGCATCAGCCAGATATATCGTTACTGGAGAGGATTTACTGATAACCCAAATGAAACACGTGATAATGCTTTAACTCTTGCAAGAAAAGCAGTCGCACTTGATGATCAGGCGCCACAAATCCACTGGGCACTCGGGTTTATCCATCTCTATCGCCGTGAATATGTTCGTGCTGCTGAGGCTGTGAACAAATCGTTAGATTTGGCACCAAATTATGCCGATGGTCATGGATTGTCCGCATTTATTGATACCCACATTGGAGAGTATGAGCGAGCAATCGAATCAATCAACAAGGCGATATCCCTAAACCCATATTATTCCTTCGAGTATCCACTGACTTTGGGTTGTGCCTATTATGGTCTCGGACGTTATGCCGAGGCTGCTGTAGAGTTCGAAAAGTCGCTTGAGCACAATGCGCTTGCGTTGTTACCCCGATTGTTTCTTGCAGCGACCTACATCAGGTTAGATCGCCTGGATGATGCCCAGTGGGAGATCGAGCAGTTACAAGTCTCTGCCCCCGAGTTCACCCGAGCGCAACTCGTGAGGACGATACCAATTAAAGAGGACTCTGAATTAAATCTATTACTTAACGACCTTCAACTTGCAGGTCTTCGGTAACTAATAGGTTGATAGAATTGCCGCGAAAATCGAAGCGACCCACTCTCTTCTCCCGCAAGCACCTAACTGCCTGATCCCCGTGGGCATTCCCAACCCACTGCTTCATAATCCGCTGAATTCATTCGAAACACCAGGATCAACCCCTTGAGCCACCGTCCCAGGAAAAGGTTCGGCCAGAACTTCCTGCACGATCCGGGCGTGATCGGCCGCATCGTCGCTGCGGTCAATCCTCAGCCGGGCGAGCGACTGGTCGAGATCGGCCCCGGACAGGGGGCGATCACCGCCGATCTGCTTCGCGCCGCCGGGCGGATGGATGCGGTGGAACTGGACCGCGATCTGATTGAACCGCTGCGCCGACGCTGCGCCGGACTGGGCGAACTGCAGGTGCATCAGGGCGACGCGCTGAAGTTCGATCTGTGCCGACTCGGTTCGCCGGATGCGCCGCTGCGTCTGGTCGGCAACCTACCCTATAACGTCTCCACGCCGCTGTTGTTTCGCTTTCTCGAACAGCGTGGGTGCATTCGCGACATGCATTTCATGCTGCAGAAAGAGGTGGTCACCCGAATGGCCGCCGAGCCCGGCAACAAGGACTATGGCCGACTGTCGGTGATGCTGCAGGTCCACTGCGCCATCACGCCCTTGTTCGATATCGGCCCGGGGGCGTTCAATCCGCCGCCGAAGGTCGATTCCACCGTGGTGAGGCTGGTGCCCTATCAAGACCCTCCCTGGCCGATCCAGGATCCGGCGCGATTCGCCCGGGTCGTCGCCGACGCTTTCTCGCAACGGCGCAAGACCCTGCGCAACACTCTGAAGCACACGTTGGATCCCGATACCTTCGTCCGAGCGGGGATCGACCCCGGCGACCGCGCGGAACGGCTATCGCCGGCCGACTTCGTCCGTCTGGCCAACACCGGTTGAGCATGACTGCATGGTAGAAAAGGGTAGAAAATGGGTCGGTGACAAATGGCGCTTACTTAAACGATTCCTCTATCAATGTAGGGTGGGTTAGGCACGCTGTTTGTGCCGTAACCCACCCGCGGTGCCGACTGGCACTCATTCAACCGGCGTTGTGTTGCTGCGCAACGCTTGGTGGGTTACGCAAAAACCGCTAACCCACCCTACGTTTACGCTTAAGTAAGTGCCATTCGTCACCGACCCCTTTTGTCTTTTGTCACGAGCTGTACTTCTCCATATGGCGCTTTATAATATTCCATATGGGATCATCTAAATCAGTCAGCAAGACCTACCGTCCCCGCGCGTCGGCCAAGGCTTCTCCGGCCGCGACCTTCGCCCCCGGCGAGGTGTACAAGCGCCTGGGACTCATCAAGGTGGACCGCTCGGAACTCGTGCGAGTGCTGCGCATCGGGGTACCCGTCGCCGTGTTCGCAAAGCTCGCTGCGGAGATCGGGACCTCCCAGGCCACCCTGGGCAAGGTCATCGGCCTACCGTCGTCCACCCTCACCCGTCGTCGTCAATCCAAACGGCTGAGTCCGGATGAAAGCGACCGGCTCTATCGGGTGGCCGCGGCCTATCGGGGCACCTTGCAGTTGTTCGAGGGCGACCGCACGGCCGCCCAGCGCTGGTTGACCGAACCGGCCAAGGCGCTCGGCGGGAGCAGCCCGATCGAATACCTGGATACCGAAGCGGGCGCGGAAGCGGTTCACGACCTGATCTTGCGTCTCGAGCACGGTGTCGTCACCTGATGCCGACGTTCTTTCGCCTGGTCAAGGCGCGCTATGCCGACCGGGCCTTTGACGGCGAAGGGGCCAAACTCGGCGGCGGGCGCTGGAACAGCAAGGGCGTCGCGGTTGTTTATGCCGCCGACAGCATCGCCCTCGCCGCCCTTGAGCTGCTGATTCACCTGCATTCCCACCATGTACTCGAGCACTATCATCTCTACCGCATCGAGATCGGCGAAACCGAGCTGCTCTCCCTGGACGAGCGAGATCTCCCCAAAGACTGGCGTACCGATCCGCCGCCGACGTCGACCGCGAAGATCGGTGACGATTGGGTCGCCTCAGGTCAATCCCTGGCGCTGGCCGTTCCGAGCGCGGTGATTCCGGCGCAGCACAACGTCCTCATCAGCCCGGCTCACTCCCGCTTTGCTCGCGCGCTGGAGTCGGTAGCCACTGAACCGTTCGAGTTCGATCCGCGGTTGATCAAGGTCTGAGCAGCCCACTAGGACGCCGGCGTATACGTTTCCGCGATCAGGGCAGGCGTCTGTTTATCCTTACTTGGACCTGAGCCAGACCGCGTCAATCCGCTCAGTACCTCTTGCGTCAATGGATCCTGGAACTTTCGACAAAGGCGCCTCACTGACGATGAGTTCGTCGCCTATCCAGCACCCGCTCGACCGTCCACCCGCCGATGAAAAAGACCGCCTATCTTTCTTCGTGGTCGCAAGGCGGCGGGGTCGTGCCCACCCGGTGTCGTCACGGTTTGCAGGGATAAGCGTCCTGCAACGCCTCAGCGACGACCAGCGCCGCCGGCCGGTAGAGGTTGGTGCTGGGGCGCCCGCCATAGCGATTGTAGGCCTCCCGGAATTTGCGCGCGGTCGCGGTCGAGGGGATGCATACGCGGCTCGGGGGCAGGGAGGAAGTGCCCAGCAGCCGCGCCGCCTCCTCAACGCCGCCGATGAACCCTTCGCAATAGCGCTGCCGCTGGCGACCGCGTTCGGTCATCGAACTCGAGGCGCAATGCACCAGCAATTCCCTGGCGCTGAGCTGCTGCGGGAAATCGGTCGTGCCGTCGCGGGTCTGTGCCTGCGCCGCTGCGGACGCGGCAAGAAGCGATGCCGCCAGTGTCATGCCAAGCCGATTCATTTCGCCCTCCGACCGGTTCGCGCCGCCTGTTCCGGATTCGCTTTACCAACATAGCACAGGCCGCCACCGCGCGGCGTCTGCCGCCATCAGCACGCGAAGGCTGCTGCACTCCGGTAGGAGTGCCGGTCAGAGTTCAATCTCTCAGCATGGCCTTTGATACGGTTATTGGGACATCAGAACCGGATATCTTCGAACAGAAGGTCGGCAAAGACCGCAGACCGCTCGTCACGACGATCCTCGAGCACGCGTTTCAGACAGGTGAGATTACGCAGGAATGCAATAAGACTGCGTAGATCGGCCACCTCGTGTTCTGAGTCCTCCTCCCATTCCCGGATCCTGCGTTCACGCCCCTTCTTCGTGGTGTGATAAAAGAGCTCGAACACCATGTGTCGGACGGGATGGGAATAGATGTACTCCTGTTTTTCCAACTCCAACGTCTCCGACTGGTGTTCCAAGACATCGCAGATTTCTGTCATCTCGCGCTCGGCGAGGACGATATCCGCACCACTCACGCGATCGCTGTAGATGGTCAGCATCGCCATGATGTCGCCGTCCTTGCGCGCCTTGAGCAGTTCACGCATGGACTCCTGCTTGACCTGGCGCCGTTCGGGATCGGGCTCGCGGTCCGGGTGCAGGGCCTGGGCGGCGCGGCGGAACAGGTCTTTTGCCCAGCTACCGTCCATGACGGTTCGGCCGATGTGGGCCTCTTCGTCGTCGTCTGTCCAATCCGGCCCATTCGCCTCGGAGTCGGCATCGAACGCCTCCGCCTCCGGGTCCAGATCTTCGAACCCGAACAGATCCTCTTGCCACAGCTCTTCGTCCCTGTCTTCGGCCGGTTCTGCGCCGCCTCGTCCACCGAACTCGTGTTCGACGTCCTCGCTCTCGGCTTCGAAACGTTCGAGGAGTTCATCGTCCGAGATGCCCATCGAGCGGGCAATCGCCTGGCGGTAGTCCAGGCGCAGCCGATCGGCCACCGGTCGGTCGACCTGTGAGATCCGCCGCTCGATCAGGTCCCTGAGCCATTCATCCAACTCCTCGCGGTGCCAGTCGGACAGGCTCTTGCGGCCTGCGAAGACGATCAGTTTCTCGCTCAATGCGACGAGATCGTCCAGCAACACCTTGTCGTTCTCAATCGAACGTCGTTGGTAGATTTCAACCAGCTCATCCAGATCCTGTCTGAAGCGGTTATCGAGCCGGCGCTGCCGCTCCATCCTGCTGCGCAGTTTATCGAAGCGTTCCTGCAGTCGGCTCTTGCGCCTGACACCGGTTTTCTGCTTGTCCAGAATCAGTTCCATACGGCTACCATAAGGTCACAAACTCACCAATGTGTCTCGGTCTGCTCAACGCGATTTCCAGGTCTTTAGGAGGCATGCTGGGATTTGTGGCGTTTTACCCCAAGCAATCTCCATTTCTGGCCATCCGTGTGCGGGTATTTTCGTAGGTATTTTAGGGCCGATGGTGCGCAAGTCATTGGTGGAGTTGGTCAGGACCGCGATTATCGAGCCGGCCCGAAGCGCGCTGCCGGCACGGCTGCCCTCGCCGCGAAGATGCCCCGAAAAGATCAAGCAGGCTTCGGCGGGCCTCCCACAAGCCACGCCCAGCCTGCTTGATCTTGTACTGGAACCCTAAGCAGCGTTAAGTCAGCGCCCTTCGGGTCAAGGGACGGTTACAGACCGGCCTCGGCCGGAAACGTCATTCCGATCATGACCGCAGGCAAACCACCGGGATCAACGGCCACGAACAGGCCCGCCGACGCCGTGCCTACGAATCTTCCAGGCCTTCCAATGTCGTCATGCCCTTCTGATATTGCGCCCTGACAATCTCGAGTTCTTTGTTCAGTCGCTGCCGTTTATAGTCGTCCTTCGCCGTCAGCAACTTCTTTTCCAAGTCGAATTCCTTGGTCTTGAGTTTCTTGAGGAGGTCGGCCAGGTCCGTTCGATGCTTGCGTTGTTTGCGTCCGTCGGCATCGAAGAACTCCGACAGCGTTTTCAAAAGCTTCTTTCTTTTCATTGCGCGATGTCCTTTGGGTATTTTCTGTCAGGGTGCTGGGACCGTCAGGTCCTGGCGATTCGCTGCTGCCGCCGATCTCGACTGACAAGAGCAGATCGTTCTCTCACACTCAGGCGCTGAGCTGTTTCAGGTCGTTCTTGTCCAGCACCACATCGTTGGCGGCCTGGCTCAGGTCGCCCTCCCCGGCCACGAAGAGGATCTGCGCCGCCTTGATCAGATTGATGGCGATGTCATGGGCGAACACGGTGTCGTTGATCAACGAGGATCCCATGGCGGGGGTGATCGATCGCTTGGCAATGAGTTGGGTCGAGACCTCGTTGACTCTCTTCTGCTCGTCTTCGACCAGCAGTTTCAAGGAGTCCAGAGTGAGGATGTCGATGACGCCTCCGCCGGAGCTTCGCATGTCCTCCAGCTCGCGAATACACAGCGCGATCTGCACCCTTATCCGATTGTAGGCATCATTCATGTTCCTGTTGTCCGAGCCCACGAAGCGAACCAGGTTTTCCTGCAGCTGGCCCGTATCTTTAACCGCCTCCACCAGATAGGTGCTGGCCTCCCTCAGCCATTGCAGTTGGGGCGACTGCTCCTCGCGGCGGGAAAACGCGGTCTCGCTGATAAACGCGACAATGGCGCTGTAGATACCCTTGATGTGTCTTTCATACATGGCGTCGATGTCGAACGTGTGAATTCGGGTCTGTTTCGCGACCGACTGACCCAAGTCGGCCTGGGAAAACACCTCCGCATGCTTCATCCCGAGACCATCGATGACAATGCGCAGAGCTGCTTCGTATACCCGCAGGGACTCCAGGCGCACCGCCTCCAGGGCCGTGCCCGGGAAGGCCGCCGATGAGGAGGACAGATATTTGGGCTGATCGACCTCGGGGGCCTTCTCCGGGATGTATTTCTCCAGCGATTTCACCAGGAGACCGATCAGCGGCAGCATGACGCCGATGCCGACCAGATTAAAGATCGAATGAAAGACCGCCAGCTTGAGGGAGTAATCCTGCTCCGCGATCCCCACCCACGCCGAGAAGACATTGACCAGGTCGACCAGTTGATAGATGAAGACGATGGCGATGATGCCCGTCACCGCGTTGAAGATCAGGTGCGCCACCGCCAGGCGCTTGCCGTTTTCATTGGCGGTCATGGCGCCCAGGATCGCGGTAATCGTGGTGCCGACATTCGCGCCGATCGCCAGCGCCAGCGCGTTTTCATAGGTGATCTGTCCGGCCGCGAGGGCGGTGATGGTCAGGACCAAGGTGGCGTGGCTGGACTGCATCACCACGGTGGCCAATATCCCGATCAGCGTGAACAGCAGCACCCCGGGGTAACCGGCCACCGCATACTTGGCCAGGTCGAGGGTGTCCTTGAAGGCCTCGAAGCCTTCCTTCATGTAATGAATGCCGAGAAACAGAAAGCCCAGTCCCGCCAGAATGTAGCCCATGCCCTTGAGCGATTTCCTGGACTGAAAAATCAGGAGCACGCCAAAGGCCAGCATGGGCATGGCGTAGGCGGCGATATTCACCTTCAGGCCGAATCCGGCGATGAGCCAGGCCCCGGTCGTCGTCCCCAGGTTGGCGCCGAAGATGATGCCGATACCGGCCGCCAGAGTAATGAGCCCGGCGCTCAGAAAGGAGATCGTGATCACCGACACCAGGGAACTGGACTGCATCAGCGTGGTGCTGACAATCCCGAACAGCAGACTGTGACCGGTGGTCGAGGTCGTTCGCCGGAGCAGGCGTTCGAGGGTCCCTCCGGTGAAGGCGCGAAAACCCTCCTCCAGCGACAGCATGCCGAACAGGAAGATCGCCACCCCCGCGGCGATGGCCTTGAAGTTCGGGCTTACCCAGAAACCATAGGCGAGCACCAGCAGTATGGTCGGGAGAAGTATCTTTCTCAGCACAGTCCTGAATACCTCTTTGGCGAAGGTCTTGGTGTGAGTCTGCTGTTGCTGCCGCAATCGTTTCGGCAAACCCCGAAACGGCGCACGACGCGTTAGGCGCGTGGCAGTCCTTGCGGCCAATGCGATCCGCCACGGTTCGTTACCGGGCTACAAGACAAGACCCTCGATGTAATCGTCTTGTCACAATGCGAGGTCGGGGATTGTATCCTGGC
>CAVXWS010000054.1:0-42287 GCA_963765415.1 uncultured Gammaproteobacteria bacterium | reverse complement strand
TGGACGGACACTACTTAAACGATTCCTCTATCAATGTAGGGTGGGTTAGGCACGCTGTTCATGCCGTAACCCACCCGCTGTGCCGAGAGGCACTCATTCAACCGGCGTTGTGTTGCTGCGCAACGCTTGGTGGGTTTCGCGAAAAGCCGCTAACCCACCCTGCGATTACGCTCACGTTAAATGCCATTCGTCACCGACCCCTTTCGTGGAGAGTGTCGTGAGAGCACATCGGAGCAAAACGGACGCGACGGCTCAATCAGAAGACTTCGCGCCCTGCTCGTTCTCGAGTGCCTTACTCGTAATATCTTCGTAGAGGTCCGCCACGCGTGCATAGACTTCTTGATATTCCGGGTGATCGACAATCAACGCCAACGCGTCCTGAGCATCTTCGATGATCTTTTCCAGGTAATTCATATCCCATTCATCAAGACGATCACCGCGATCGACTTTTTCCTTGATATCCAGGGCACGAGGAATACGGCGCTTCTCAAGCCGTTCCATAAGGGCAGTAAGCACCCCAATGTCATGTGAAGTTTCCGCCATAGCCGTTCTTCTCCGGGAGTGTAGCGATCAAATTATAGGGGGCAAACCCACTGCCGTCTCGAGAAGACAAAGGAAGACCGGACTCAACCGGACTCCGTCCAGGATACAGCCGACTAACTTTCCACAATCGCTTGGTCGGATGCTCAAATCCTCCAGGGGCCACCAATTCCCATAGCTTTCAATGCCTTGCCGATGGGCGAGCGGGCGGCTTATGATCGCTGGGTCTATGGGCGAAAAGTCGCTTGGTGGGCGGTACTTCAAGAGGGCAAAGATCAGGCTCACAATGGGCGAACCAAGACCTTGCACGATACATACACGACTTCAACTGAAAGGACCATCAATGGCCAAACCAAACTACGCGTTCGAGAAACGTCAGAGAGATCTCGCCAAGAAAAAGAAGAAAGAGGAGAAACGGCAGCGGAAGATCAAGGACGACGCACCTCAACCGGACACCGATAAGGACACTACCGGCCAGGGCACTGACCAGAACACTGCCGACTAACTTTTACAATCGCTTGGCCGCAAATCGAGTCCTACAAGGCCCACCACTTCCTATAGGATTCAATCCCTTGCGGATCGGCGAGCGGGCGACTATTGGTCGCGTGGTCATGGGCCTGGAGTCGCTTCGATTTTCGCGGCAGTGTGGGATCTGGAATGCTTCGGAGATTGAGTTGCCGCTAATTCGTTTTTCGACGCTCTCTCGCTTTCGTGGCTCGGCGTTGTTTCCTGTTCATCGGACTTAGCTTTGCGCGTGGCAGTGACCCAGGTCGCGTAACGTTAGGATATGTCGGAGCCATGCATGGCATATTCCATTCAGCTGACCGAGATCGAGCAGGCCCAAGGCGTTCGAGAGCGACCTGGATATCCGTCCCATCTACCACCAGCGCGATGACCGAATCGAGGCCCATATCTTTGTGGCCTTCCTGGCCTATTGCCTTCAAGTCACGTTGAAGCAGTGGTTGCGCGCTTTGGCACAGGGACATACGCCAAGGACCGTGCTGGAATAGTTGATCGTGTCCATTTTGTGACTCCTTGTTCTTCCAAAAAAGCACCAGAACGTCCGATGCTGTCCACAATCTTGGAGTGATAAACCAGTACCACGAAACCGCACGCGAGGAGCCCTTAGAAAAGCGCCGAGGTGGCACAATTGGGGGTATGCGAGCGTCTTACATGCTCTTTTTCACATACTTTTTAGTTGCTTGTTAGACGTATATTGGGGATCCAGGGCCGAAGCTTGTGAGGAGTGGATTAGGACTGTCGACGATTTCGACAGCAGCTAAAAATCACACTACTTGTGGCACGCACCCCAATTTTCTTGCTGATCGCTTATCCTCGAATATACTTTTTCATTCGTGACGTAACCTTATCAACGTATTCTCGTGTTTCGCGTGTAGGCAGGAAATTAACCAGCTTGTCGTAAATCTGTTGCGGTGACAACTTGTTAACTTCCGGGGTGGCGCGGTTGAAGCTGGGTTTATCAATAAAGGCTTTCGCTACAATTGATGCGCCTGCGTTATAAGCGGCAATCGTACAGTACATCCGGCTTTGGCGATTTTTTACCCGGCGCAGGTACTTATAGTGCAGTACGTGCAAATAGGCCACGCCTATTTTTATATTGTTAGCCGGTTGGTAAAGGTACGAGGGGGCTAAAATTTTGGCCTTGCCATACAAGTAACTGGTCGCATCTTTGCCCGCGGTACGCGGCACAATCTGCATGAGTCCGTAGGCGGGAATATGCGATTTCGCCATTGGGTTGAAATTGCTTTCCGTTTCCATGATGGCGAAGATCAGTTCGGCGTCGATTTTTTCCTTTTCGGCTACGACTGTAACCGCTGCGGCATATTTCATCGCCTTGTCGCGGATCGAGTGGGGTATTTTGAACGATACCCTGACGATATCTTTATTCTTTTTCGCCGATGCTCTCTTATCGGTTATCGCGATATTCTTGGTATTGGCGGCTACCTTAATGAACCCGTCGTGATTCATCGACAACGAAACAAGGTCGGTGGTCGAGAACAGCGGCTCATCACTGAGCTGGCCCTTTTGCATGATCCCCGTATATCCGGAAAGTCTCTGTTCTACCCGGTTTGCAACAACGTCAGTTTCAAAGGCCTTCTTTTCCGTGGTGTTCAGCAAACGAAAAACAGCTTTGTTCAATCTATTTTGTGATTGGCCAACGCTCGAGCGTTTTTCGACCAGCATCTCGACTTGCACCTCGCCGGTTCGATAATCGACGCTACGGCGAATGTTGTTTGATTCATCGTAACTCACCCAAACCGAAGGTGGCGGATCGACAAACTCCCCCCAGTGCTTTTCGATACTTTGCCGGTATGCCTTGAATTCTTCGTGGTAGGCCTTCTCCAGGGCAGTAAATCCCTCGTTGAGCGCTGTTTCGTACCGTTCCTTCGCGCTTGACTGTGTTTGTTTGTTCTGGCTGGTACTTCTTGCGGTTAGTGCGGATTCGATACGATCATAGGTCAGGAGTATGACCGGGGGGGTTGCCGTAATCAGCAGTATTAAGAGAACACGTATTAAACTCATCTGGAGCGCTGAAGGTGTTTTTGAGGTATTGCCTGAACATTCCGCACATCAAGCCCAATGCTTTCGGGGTACTAGCGGTCACCCTTTAAATAACTTGACCTGCCCCAGGACGAGGTTCTGCCAAGACCTCTTTCTCGCTGTCGCGGCCGGCGTTTCCGCGTTGCGGTGCGGTCGTCAGTGGAGGGAGGCGCGACCGTCCGATGTCCGAGTTTCGGACTAAGCCGTCCGCCTCTAACCGGCGGTTGAGCGGCAAGTCCCGTACCTGAAGCGGTCGTTCAATGAAGACAAAGGCGGGAACGTAGCGTCAATGGCCGCTCCGTGAATTAGCTGCCGTTGCCGGCACGTCCGCTCACGGGCAAGTCATGACGCTACTGAGCCAATAGCCTCGTCGCACGACAGCAAATTGCCGGGGAGGATGTCGGGGACGATAATGCGTCTTCCCCACGCCCCTGCGGGTATTTCATTGAAGTACTTGCCGCTGTGTTATTGTCCGGGACGTCCCAACGCCCGTGGGGGTGATTCCACGCCGCCGCGCTTGCGGTAGACCGGTAGACGTCGTATTTGTCTTCCCCACGCCAGATCCTGCATCACAAGAGGTAGGAAAGTGAATAAATCAGGTATCCAAATTTTTGCAGTTATCTCCCTGTCTGCAGCGATGTACGTCAGCAGTGTCGAAGCTGATGGCATGGGGATGGGAAGTTCCAATTCGAGAGGTCTGGACGCAGTGTCCGAGCGTGGACCCGGTTACGGCCCTGGTCATGGACGCGGGTCCAGTTTTGGTCGTGGACCCGGTGGTGGTCGGGGCTATGGTCCTGGCGGACCCGGCTACGGACGCGGGCCCGGTGATGGCAGTGGTTCCGGTTTCGGTATGGGTAACCGCAGTGGCCGTGATTACGGTCGAGGCCCCAGTGGTGCTTCGGGCTATGGTCCTGGCGGACCGGGCTACGGGCGCGGTCCGGGTGATGGCAGCGGTTCCGGTTTCGGTACGGGTAACCGCAGTGGCCGTGATTACGGTCGAGGCCCCACCGGTGGTCCGGGCTATGGTCCTGGCGGACCGGGCTACGGACGCGGTCCGGGTGATGGCAGCGGTTCCGGTTTCGGTATGGGTAACCGCAGTGGCCGTGATTACGGTCGAGGCCCCAGTGGTGCTTCGGGCTATGGTCCTGGCGGACCGGGCTACGGGCGCGGTCCGGGTGATGGCAGCGGTTCCGGTTTCGGCATGGGCAACCGCAGTGGCCGTGATTACGGTCGAGGCCCCAGTGGTGCCCCGGGCTATGGTCGCGGTTATCGGCGCGGTCCTGGATCAACTGCTGAGCCTGGCGACCAGTGAGGCACGATTGATCTGCCAAGTCCGACTGGTAATCAGCAATTGGCCCGAGTGTTGACCGCACTCGGGCTTGTTTTTTTCGCAGCCAGCCGAATCAAGCAAACACCTACCGCATCGCGGTCGGGCCGCAGCAGGGCCGGAGGATTTTCACGCTACAGACGCCGCCGGTGTGCGACGAACTCGATGACCGGGGCAGTCAAGGAGTCTGGGTTCTCACTGCACGCCGGCGTCATGGCGCGAGCGGACGAAAACACCCCGAGCGGGAATGTCGGCTACCAGCTGAAGACACCCTATCGTGACCGCACCGCGCAGGTCATCCCCGAGCCGCCCTGGCACCCAAGCCACGGGGCACCCTCAGCCACTTCCACGGGGCATTTGGGCCGATCAGTCCGCTTTGCAATCGTTGGACGCTCCCCGCTCGAACGGCCGCTGCACGGACTTTGCCACCGTCCATCGGGTGACGCGCCAACGACTGCTTCCTGCAGTGGAGCGGTCATTCCGAAGGGGCGCCAGAAAAGCTCAAAGTTTCCACGAGTCCGGACGATAAGATAATCAAAGCGAAGGCTGTGGCATGGACCCGGCGTTTCGCTGAACCTAACCGGTACCTGTGTACGGGAATGAACGCCAGCGTTGTTGTGCGGTTTCAGAAGTTCCGAAGCGCCTGATACGTTGCTCAGTCCCGATACTGACGCTATAGGTTCAACGTTCGGGTCCATCCCACAGCCTTTGTAGTACGACTGTATGGGTTCTAAGTTTTACTCCTCGAAGAAGTCGTTCTGCCCTGTGCGACCTCACCATCGGCAGACCGATCGAGCCCACAACGCCGTCTCGCCGATTGCCTCCGTGCCGAACCATGTAGTAAGCAGCGTCGCCCGTTCCTGTGGTCCTGCTTCGGGATTCCAATCTAACCTTGTCCTAGAATAGGCCGCAGGCAGCAGGATCGACGCTTTTGGTGACCGACCCTTGTTGCAAACATCATTTTGACGCGGACGAGTAACAGACCCAGTAATGACATTCCGAAAAAATCGTACTGTTTGGGAGCTTCGCCGCCGCCCCAATCGGCACAGAGCCGTTGGAGACGCACGAAGCGATTGAAGGATGAGAACAGCCAGTCGACGACCCGTCGAACGTGGTCGTGCTTGACCGGGTTGTAATGCACGTAGTTCACGTGATGCGCCAGATCCGCCTCGTTTCGGCTCAGAGGTTCCCAGAATCGTCGCTGCCAGATGCCGCGTTCCCGTTTGTTGGAGCGACTCTCGGACACGCGTTCCACCTTCGGATCCGGCGGGAGAAACCGCCTTTGATAAGATTCCAGCGCACGGAGAAATCCGTAGCATCCGGTGGCAGAAGCCAGACCGCGTGCGTTGGTTCGGGCAGGACCTCCCAGGCGACGATCTCGAACGGGCGCGCCTGTTTCACTTACGTACCGCGGCACGCAATGCCGCGATGCGCTCAACAAGCAGGCGGGAGCGACGATCAGCCAGATTGACGGTGAAGAAATAAGTCACTCCGCCGACCAGGGCGCCTCGGTATCTCATGCTTGGTGGTCCTTCCTTGGAATCGATGATTCACATTGCCGGGGATGGTTCTTGTTCCTCGTCCAGCCTGCCCCCCATTGTAGTCACCCGGGTGTGGCCAACTGTTGGGCCTCCTTAGTTCTTACGCGGCGTCGATGGGTAGCGCCGAGCGGGCAACCGGCGGGTGGACGGACACATTTGAATGGCCGCTATCGGCCAAGCTCGAGGGCCTGACTCCATTCGGCGAATGACGGCAACGCGTCATGGGACTTGCCGGTGAGCCGACGTTCCGCGACCGGCAACTCCCGCACAGAGCGGTCATTGGCGCTGCGTTGTCGCCTCAACATCACTGGACGGCCGCTTCGGTGTCGGGCCTGCCGATCAACCTGAAGTTCGCAGCCGGTGGCTAAGTACCGTAAGCAGTCGTTCCCGGGCCAGGCTTTGGTCGGCAACCCTCCGCGCTAAGCAGAAGTTCACGCGCTTACGAATGCCGGGGCATCCCACGCGCTGGCTGAGACCCCGTCCGTTTGCTAATCTGACGTTCAAAACGAACTTGCAAGGATGCGATCATGTTGCCGTTAGAAGATGCGGATATTGTAACTCATTCACCCTCACCCGGAGGTGTTCGAAATGACCGATAAAGACGACTTCACCGAAAAGCTGAAATCGCAGATCGACGATTGGGACGCGGAGATCAAGAAAATGGAAGCTCAGGCGCAGAAAGTCCAGGCCGATGCCAAGGTGCAGTACGAGGAAAACCTGGAGAAGATGCGCGAGCAGCGCGACCAGGCCCAGGGCAATCTGAAGGAGTTCCAGGAGGCCAGCGACACCGCCTGGGACGACATGCGCACGGGTGCCGAGGCGATGTGGGCAGCGGCCGAGGAAAGCTTCAAGAAGGCTTGGTCGCGGTTCAAGTAATGCGATTAAAGGGGTCGGCGATTAAAGGACCGATGAAAGGGGTCGGTGACAAGCGACAATTAGAACGATTCGTATTTGTCACCGACCCAAATGGCACTTACTCAAACGATTCCTCTATCAATGTAGGGTGGGTTAGGCACGTTGTTTGTGCCGTAACCCACCAGCGGTGCCGACTGGCACTCATTCAACCGGCGTTGTGTTGCTGCGCAACGCTGGGTGGGTTACGCGAAAAGCCGCTAACCCACCCTGCGTTTACGCGTAAGTAAGTGCCATTCGTCACCGACCCCTTTCGAATTGAGCGACCGACGCGGTGTATGTGTGGCTCGAGAGCCGGCCGTCAAGCGAGAATGTCAGCCTCGACAGGTTAATCCAAGCCCTCCAGGAGAGCCTTCAGCGTCCGCGATCGGAACTCGCGCCGATACAGCACCGCGACCACCCAGCTACTGGCGACCATGAACACCAAGGGGTGCACAAACCAGGTCATCAACGCCAAGCTGAAGTAGTAGGCGCGCAGTCCCAGGTTGAAATTGTAGATAGCCAGCCAGACGATTTGGGCCAGGGCCTCGCCATGGCGTTGCCTATCTCTCTCGTCACCTGAAGCCCGGTCGGCGAGAGGCGCGCTTCCGACAAGGATCGACGCGAACCCCCATTGCCTCATGCACCAGGAAAAGGTGAAGAAAGCGTAGGCAAATATCAACACCATCAGCAATATTCCCAACTCCCAGACCTGACGGTTGATGTCTTGGGCAAACGGCAGATCTGAGAGAAAAGTGATGGCCTTGTCCGTAGACCCGATGACAGTAACCAAGCCGGCAATGATGAGCAGACTGCTGGAAGCGAAAAAACTCGCGTTGCGCCCAGTGTTGGCAATGACAGACGTGTCGACTATCCGCACGTCACGTTCGTACAGTACGTCGATCCAGTTCTTGATGTGCACGTAAAGCGCATCCTGCAGCCGATGGCGCTTGCCGGACCGGAATCCGGAGAAAAGCGTGTAGCCTATCCAGGTGGCGGCAAACCAGGCGAGCGAAATCCAATCCAGCGGCGTGAGTTCAACGGGGAACATTAGGCAGTTTCTTTCGGCGACTCACAGCGTACTTCGCCGCTGGGCTCGAGGACAACATCAAGGATTGTTCGGGCGTCATCGGATCGACTCGCTATTGCTTTCCACCGGGACACATTCTCCGCATAAACGATAGAGGCTAACCGCGAAACCGCTTGGGCGGCAATCTGGTGGGAGTAGCTATCCTCGTCTATCGGCAACTCCGTCCGCATGCAAAAAATCCCGGGAGGAAGCATAACATTGAGCCGATCTTGCGAGGTTCGGGACCAGAGTAAGGTTTTCCAACCAATTTGAGTGTCGATGCGTGGCCAAGCGACTGGAGTCGCCGGACCATTCGGTCTGTCCTCAACGAAAACTCACGCCGAGGGGGAAAGGCTCGGATTCTCATCATGGGCGAAATTATCGCCAGACAGCAGGTTCAAGTCCTGAAGGGCTCAGCATTTATAAACATTTCAACGGCTTACTCATGACCCGCCGGACGACTAATGGTCGCTTGGGCTTAGCCTTTGAGTCGCTTGCTGGGTGCGCGCACGTCAGGCTGAGACTCGCCCGCTGCCTCCCTCCGCCCCAAGCCAGTCACCGCAGCGCCACCTAATATCACAACGACTTCAACCCAAGGTATAAGCGATGGCCTGACCAAACGAGGCGTTCGAGAAACGTCAGATAGAGCTCGCCAGGAAAGAGATCAGGGCAAGGGTCTCTGTGACCGAGTTGGCGTATATCGAGGCGCCCTCGTTTGCGACAGGACCGAGACCGTTGATGCCAGCGGTGCAGTGACCCGTGAGGGTAAAGGCACTGGGCGATGCGAAGGTATTGGCACCCGCGAAGGCAGTGCGAGGTGCGGTGGCTCCGGTCAATTCGCCGGAGGCGGCTTCTGCGAGGGTCTTGAGTTGCTGGCCGTTCGGCGGGCTGAGTCGTCTGTTCGTTCGAACGGGGTAGAAAACCGCATTGCACTGGATTCGTGGTGCCCGTGTTGTCTTCCTCGACCACGACGACCCAATCTGCCGGACTATCTGCGTGGGAGCCCGTCAGACGGCACCAGAAATGTCATTACTGCTCAGTAACACCGGCAATCCGGAACAGGACGGCCATGAGATCGCTGGCTTATTTGCAAAACAAGCCGCTTCCTTCGCGTTTGAGGAAATACTCCACGATTAAGCCGACAGGCAACTCATTCTCAGTAATGAGGACTTCGTCATGTCCACTATTCCTCATCACATGATCAAGAAAAACCAATCCGGGCAGAATTTTTTTGGCATCTGGCAGAGACGACTTGAAATTATCGTACTGAGGTCCTGAGAGCGCCCGGAGTTCGGACAACCGAATATCCAAGTCATATCTGGTTAGTAATCTATGAGGCCCGCGTGGTGTTTTCCCGCTCACAAACGAAGTAACGGTGTTGGCGGCCAGGGCGACAAATTGATCGGTGTTCGCCGGTAGTTCCTGGAAGTTGCCGCTAAGAAATCTACGGAACATTTCCTCCGTTTCCGCCAGGCTGGATGCCTTTTCCACAAAGCCCTCATATGCGAGTTCGTAGCCGACCGGTACCGACCGAGAAAGAATCTTGCCGTTGATCTCCCATGCGATCTGCATGCTCTTGCTGCCAACGTCGCTAACAAGCCTATTAGGTTCACCGCCGGTGGCCGCGAAATATCCGACCTCGCCTTCTCTCGCCCCGTCGGCAAGGTCGATCGTTAATCCTGCTTCGCGAGCCAGATCGACAATCTGTTGGTGATTTCTGGCGTTTCTAATGGCGCTGGTAGCAATTGCAAGAACCTCGGATGCGCCGCGATCGCGGCAATATTGCACGAACTCGGAAAGTGTCTGCTCTATCTGCACGATCTTGCTTTCGCCGATCAGTCCGTGGTTTTCGATAACCTCTTTTCCAAGCTCGAGGCGTTCTTTCCGTATCAACTCTGTGGTGATGGTCCCACCAACCTTCATCCCGATGATGAACTTGAAGTTCTTGCTTCCCATGTCAATTGCGCCAACTGTGCAGTGAGCTTCGGCGGGGCCGGCCAGTGGAGTCATGGTGTTTTCAGTTTTCATCGTTGTTGTATGTGTGCCCAGGGTGTGTCGATCTGCGTTTAGCGACCATTGGAGCGGTGGCCGGCTGCAGTATCTTCTCTTTACCAGCCAACTTGCCCAATCACCGGACTACTTCCTCAGCGGCATTCTCGAACCGGGCGTCACGACATCGGGCCCGTCTCTAAACAACGCGTCGATGGTCTCCTCATTCCAGACAAGTTGCGTCTCGGCTCATGCCGAGGCGTAACGGCAGCCTGAGACAGCGCCAGCCTTTCGCCCGAACACGCGGTATAAGGTTGGACCTGCGCGACGCCCAGGGTATGGCATACGCTGCATCAAGAAGGACGATTGAGGAATTCCCGCCTTCGTGCTCGCAGTCGCCGTTTGTCCTGCTCGGACCCAGGCCGCGATGGCCTTCGTGGTTGTGCCGGCCCCCTCCAACTGACGGACATGAAGGAGCGGTTCTCCGAAATTTGCTGTCAAACGAAGGTCGAACGTGAACCGGTGAGAGATGCCTGCATTTCCAGCTCGCCGCGGAGCACCCGCTCTCGCCGCGTTCGAGGCCGAACTGTCGGTCGTAAACTGCCACGAGCTCGACAACGGCTTCGACATGGCTGCCTCGATCGACCTCTTTTCACCGGCGGTGTATCCCGAGGACTGACGCCGGCTCCCGGACCGGCCGCACCTGGCGGATTCAACCGCGCCCACCCAGGGTCGCTCGCAGCGTCAGCTCGCGCCCGTCACGACGGACGGTCACCGACACGGTGTCGCCGATGCTGTAATCATCAAGCAATGACAGCAGCGCCGCAACGCTGTTGGTAGCCCTACCGTCGATCGCCACGATGACGTCACCGGCCGAGACGTCACCGTTGCGACCGACGCCGAACGCCTGCAGCCCGGCGATGTCGGCACTCGAACCCCGCTCGACACGCAGCACCGCCACACCGTCGACACCCAGTTGCCTGGCGATCGCCCGGTTGACGTCTTCGTCGACCGAGATGCCCAGGCTCGGTCGCGCATAGCGACCTTCGGCGATCAGCTGGGGCACGACTCGGTTGACGGTATCGACCGGCACGGCGAAACCGATCCCGGCATAGGCCCCGGAAGGGCTATAGATCGCGGTGTTTATGCCGATCAGCCGGCCGGCGCTGTCGAGCAACGGACCGCCGGAGTTTCCCGGGTTGATCGCCGCATCCGTCTGGATCAGGTGCTCGATCGTGCCGCCATCCTCGCCCTCGATCGAACGGTCGAGCGCCGAGACCAGGCCACTGCTGAGGGAGTAGTCGAGACCGAACGGGTTGCCGATCGCAAACACCTTCTGCCCGACACGCAGGTCGCGACTGGTACCCAGCGGTATCGGCGGACGGCGGTCGAAGGGCACATTGATACGCAGCACCGCTAGGTCGTGTGCCGGGCTGCGCCCGACCAGCACCGCGCGATAGCTGCGACCGTCGTTGAGGCTGACGATGGCCTCCGAGGCGCCTTCGATGACGTGGTTGTTGGTGACCACATGACCAAGGTCGTCCCAGAAGAAGCCGGAACCCGAACCACGCTGCACGCTGGTGACGTTGCGCGTCCACAGGTCGACGACGCGCTGGCGGGTGGTGATGAACACCACCGACGGGCTCGTCTGCTCGAAGATCGCAATCGTCGCGCGTTCGTCGGCAGCAAGGTCGCCGCGTGCGGCAACCTCCCGCGGCTCGGCGTCGAAACGCACGAGGTAGCGTTCGATCCACGGCAGAAACTGCCACGCCGCCAGTAACACGATCAGCGCTATCGTTATCCAGCGGATGCGCCGCAGAGTTGGGTCCACGCCTGGGGGCATATGTCGATACCTCGCCGTTAACTGCCAGATCTTTAGATTGCGTCCGCCTGCCCACGCAGTTCAACCCCGCCGACAACGTCAGTGCGCGGGAGCCGTGCATGAACGGCGAAGTCCAGGCGAGTAGGCTCTACCCGCCCAGATCGCGGGAGACAAGTCGTTTGCAACGCTCGGTATACCGGCTAACTTTTCTTCTGAACAATGCGGTGATAACTTACTGCCGGCATCGGTGGCCGGTTCGCCACAAGGCCTCACGGACAGCGCGTTCCGTGGGGTCCGTCAGCACACCCGCACACCAAGTGGCTCAGACTCCGCGCCCAGGCTGCGGGCCGGCGGATAAGTAACGACGCGCACGATTTTGCGGAGAGTCGATGAGATGACCACGAAGTTGCTGATCACAGTGCTGCTGTCCGTTCTAGTGCTTCCAGCCCTCGCCTACGACCTGTCGCAACACCAGTGGAGTGAGCGCCTGCTGGTATTCGTCGCCGAAGATCCGCAGGATCCCGACCTGGCCGATCAGCTTCGGAACGTAGCGCAGGAACGCGCCGCAGTCAAAGATCGCGATCTGCGCGTCTACCGTCTGTTCGCGCTCAGCGGCTGGATTGATCAGCGCCCGTTGAGCGCGGACGATGTGGCGCAGCTAAGGCGAACCTTAGGCATCGCACCGGGCCAGCGGCAGTTGATCCTGATTGGCCTGGACGGCGACATCAAGCGGCGTGGCGATCTTTCGACCAAACTCTCCGAGGTGTTCGCACAGATCGACGCAATGCCAATGCGCCGCGCCGAATTGCGTGAGCGACACGAGCGCGATGCCATCCGACACGCGGACCCTGAGTGACGGCGTAGCCGGCCTTATCCACCAGACCCCATCGGGCCGACGATGTCTAGTGGACCACGAAGAGAGACACGCTCCGACTCTTGGCGCGATAATTCGAAACGGCGACATGCGGAACACCAGTCCCGAAGAATAAACAGGTTGTCAAAACACCCCTCGACGCGCTCAGCCGACATCCGCCGCTATGCGTTTCGCGAGTTCGCGACCGTTGCGCACACAGTCGTTCATGGCAATGCCACGATAGGCATTGTTGTTCAAATACAGGCCCTGATGCCCCGCCAGCCGCTCGAAGATGGCGTCCACCCGCGCGATGTGTCCCGGCGCGTAGCTGGGGATACCCTGAGGCCAGCGCCGCACGTAGCTCACGTCCGGCTCTGCGCTGACGCCCATCGTCGTCCGTACGCCATCCAGCGCATTCCTGATCAACTCAGCATCGTTCTGGTCGACGAGCCCGGGATTGCGCTGGCCGCCTATAATGACCCGCAGAGCCTTGCCACCCCCCGGCGCACGATCGGGAAAAATGCTGGAATCCCAGAGCACGCCCAGGATCGGCAGCCTTGCACTGGTGGTAGTCAGTAAACCGAATCCGTTGAGATCGTAGTCAAGCTTGCGGTAACCCAACCCCACGACCGCCACCGGCGAGTAATCGATGGCCGCGATGTGATCAGCGAGATCCGCATCCAGACTGCGTAAGATATCCGCCGCTACCACCGAGGGCGTAGCCACGATCACCCGATCCGCTGCGTGACTCGCACCGCCGGCCTCAAGGCTGTACCGCCCGCCGTCGCGGCCGAGTGCCGTCACCGCGGCACCCAGGCGCCAGTCGGCGTCGATATTGGCACGCAGGTGCTGTATCAGCGTACTGACCCCGCCTTTGAAACTCATGAGGATCCCGCCAGGCCCCGCTTCCTTCTTGCGTTTCGCGAGCATCCCACGGAATAGCCCGCCGTGGTCGCGCTCCAGCGCCGTGACCAGCGGGAAGGCCGCATCCACCGAGATCCTGTCGGGCGTGGTCGCATAGATGCCGGCCACCATGGCATCGAGGAATACATCGGTGAATTCCTTGCCGACACGCCGGTAGCCGAATTGCTGCAGCGTCTCGGGCGTGCCAGCCTTTTTTGCCGGCACGAAGAATTCCCCCGCGACGCGAAACTTTGCAGGCCAGCTGATTAGCTTTGACTTGAGAAAGGCCGGGGGCGACTCTGGCAACGGATGCAGGCGGTCCTTGTAGACGAAACGTCGGCGTGCGGCATCGGAGCTCGGGAGCAACAGCTCGTTCGCTCCTGCATCCTCGACGAGCTGCAGGCTGTCGGGTTTGTTGCTGAGGAAACCGTTGCCGCCGGCTTCAAAACGAAATCCCTCGACATCGGCCGTGTACATGGTGCCGCCAGGTACTGGCGCCGGGTCAAAGATGGCGACATCCCACTCGGGGCGCGCACGCTTGAGGTAGAAGGCGGTGGCGAGACCACTGATTCCGGCACCGACGATGGCGATATTCATAATGGCATCCAGTTTCCCCGAGCAGGCGAAAATACTCAAGCCCGCGATCGGCGCCATATCCAAGGGCACCAAAGCGGCGTAACCGGGGGTCCGATGCTTTCTTCCTGTATCTCGGCGATCGGTTCCGTGACGTTGCGCTCGCAGCAGCCTGCATAACCCCTGCTGTCACGCAGGGAGGCGTATGCGTCGACGGGATCTGGCTGAATTTTCAGGTGGCTCGTCGTCCGCATAACCGCTGCCTCAAGGCGGATATATGCAGCCAAAACGACCGCTCAAGCGCCTGAGCGATCATTGGCAAGCAGATGAGTACACCCCGGTTAAGCAGAAGCGCCTGGTATTTCGCGTGCCGCGCTACCCATCCGGTGAACAGCGGGCCACCGCCGTCGCGGCTGCAGAAAGCGCAGGCGGATGAGTCCCGCACGGTCGGTTGAGGCGCTTACCGCTGCCGCCCAACCGACGGGGTTTTCTATCCGGTCAACCCTGGCATGATTCGACCCGCGTGCTCAGCCGCAAACGGGACCGGATCTGACGCGACAGGCTGTCGATGCCGAGATTCAGCAACGCGGTGATCAGAATAAGCAACATAACGCGATCCAGCCGGATGTCGGCAATCGCACTGTCGATGTAGAAACCGAGCGTCGCAATGCCCAGCACGCCGAGTATCGCCGTCTCTCGCATGATCACTTCCCAGCGATAAAAAAGGAACGCCAGAAACTGACCGTACATTCTAGGCACGATCTCGAATGCATAGCGGTTGATACCGGTCGAGCTGTCCGGGCGCAGACGGATCTCGTCGCTGTAGCGTCCGAGCAGATGGCCGATGATGGCGCCGTTGTGCAATGCCAGTGCGACGATCGCCGGCAGCATCGATGGGCCCCACAGCTGCAGAAAGATGTAGACCAGAATGAACTCGGGCGTCGACCGCATCACGACCAGAACAATGTGTCCGACCGTGCGGCCGAAGCGACCGAAGAATTGCGTCGAGATCAGCGGGAAGAAAGCCAGGGTCAAGAACGCGGTCGCCACCAACGCGATCTGGGTCAGCAATACGGTCGCAACGATACCGGGCAAGGCCTGGTCCGTTAGCAGCATCATCAGCCAGTCGGCGAACCGGGACCAGGACTGCGGATCGATCAGGCTGGCGTCTCGCAGTGGCGCGGGCACGATGTCTTCGGTGAAGAACCGGCGGATATTTTCCCATCGAATGTCCGAAGCGCCAGCCAGCAGGAAAGGCGCGATCAGCAGGTAGAGGCCGATCAGCTTGGGTTTCATCCATGCCCGAAGGGTCGCGATGATCACGTAAAAGACAATCAGCAGTGCCGCGGCCTCCGAATAATTTCCCTCGCTGAATGCCGTTTCCAGGTAGTAGCCGAGCGTCGGCAGGCCGACGAAACCCAGTACGGCGCTTGAGCGGAGACCGCATTCAAAGCGGTAAAACGTGTAGTTCTTGATATGGACCCAGGCGTCCGGCAGGCGGACATAGAAAAAGGTCGAGATGGTCGACACACCGCCCGGGAGGATCTTCAGCGCTGCGGGAGGCGCCTCCTCGAGCGTTTCGGCATAGACCTTGGCGCAGATGCCAGCGTAGGGGATCGCGATTGCCAATACGCCGGTCAACGGCGATAACCCGAGTATCTGCAAAAAGATCAGGGCCCAGAACAATTCATGGATGGCCCGCGCAAAGGCACAGGCCCAGCGCACCATGCCGATGTGAAAAAACTGCGCCAGGATAAAGCCGGCAACGGCCGCCAGCGCGACGCCGGTCAGGGCGAAGGCGATGGTCTGCAGGATCGCGGTGCCGAGTGTGTCTACGGCAAGAAAATCCGGTGTCAGCATGCCCCACGCCATGCGTTGGAGTTCCGACCACGGGTCGAGTGTCGTCACGGAAATGTCAGCGAACGACAGACAGACAACCGCGATGGCGACAAAGACGAAACTGACAAAGACAGCCGGCGAGTAGCGAGGCCTCGGGCCGTCGCGCGCTTCAGTGACGGGTGTCGTCACTTGCTTTGTAGAGGAAGTCGAGGTCAGACACGCTCAGACCGGTGCTTGCTCGATCGATTGCGATCCCGCCGTCCTTCAGACCGATGATGCGTGAGGCGAAACGCAACGCCAGTTCGACGTCGTGCATGGCCAAGACTACCGTTTCGAAATGCTCATGCAGCGCATCCAGGACCGTGCGCGCCTGATGACTGTCGACAGCGGAAACCGGCTCGTCCCCCAACACCAGCGCCCCCCCTTGGTGCAGCGCGCGACAGACACCGACGCGCTGCTGCTGTCCGCCGGATAGCTCCCCGGCTCGCTCGAAGAGCTTTTCTTCCAGCCCCAGGCGCTCCACCCACGGCTGGACGGCCGCGATCTCGCGGCGGCGTGGCCAGGCGAGATTGAGCAGGTTGTACCAGGTAGGATGCCGATGCAGGCGTCCCATGTAGATGTTGTGAAACACGCTCAATGACCCGACCAGGCCGGGGTTCTGTGGCACGAGGGCGGCCTGCTTGTGCAGACGCTCCTGGATCGCGGACAGCAGCGTCGACTTTCCCGCTCCGCTCTCGCCGACCAGTGCAATCCGGTCTCCTTTCTGAATAGCGATCGACACGCCACGCAGCACCAGGCCCCGGCCGTAACCGAGGTCCTGGTTGTCCAGTCGCAGCAACACAGGCTGTCAATCGATCAATTTGATCTCACGGGCGGTATCGAGGATCGGTTGAAAATCCGCATTCGAGGCGGGGATGAAGCCCTTGCGCGGGAACGAGGCCAGTAAATCCGGATCGTTCATGTTCAACAGCGCGGCCTGTACCTTGTCCTTGAAGCCGGCTCCCCAGCGAGCATCGACGTCACCGCGAATGGACCACTGGTAGTCCGGGTACGGCGGTGTTTTCCAGATCACCGAGACCTTGCCTGGATCAACCGTGCCGTCCTCGAGTTCGCGTTCCCAGACCTTGTAGTTGACCGCGCCGACCTGGTAGGCACCCGACTGCACCAACGCGATGGTCTTCGAGTGGTTGCCGCTGAAGCCGACTTTCTCGAACACCTTGTCGGGGGCTGCGCCGAAGTGGTTGCGGATGTGGTATTCCGGCATCAAGCGTCCCGACGTCGAGCCTTTGGAACCGAACGTGAAGACCTTGCCGGCGATATCAGCCGGGAAACCATCCGACGCCTGCAAGCCTGTGCTGGCATGGGCGATGAAGTAGGTACGGAAGTTGGGGTCTTCCACGCCCTGGGCGATGGCTTCCGAGCCCTTCACCAGCAGCCGTGCACGCACACCGGACAGGCCGCCAAACCAGGCCAGTTGGACCTGGTCGTTGCGAAAGGCCGTGACCGCCGCGGCGTAGGATTTGACCGGTACATAGCGAGTCTCGACACCCAGCTGCTCGGTCAGATAAGTGGCGACCTTGTCGAAGCGTTCGCGCAAGCGGGCCTCGTCCTGATCGGGTATCGCGGTAAAAACAAAGGCGTCGGCGGCGGCCACGGAGCCCGCCAGTAGACCGACGACTAATCCCATCGTCCATTTTTTAGCCAGGGAGAAACTGATCACGGCATTCGATCCTCAATTGTTAACGTTCCGAACGGCTGAGGTGAGACCGTAGGTCATAGCAAGCCTCCTTTGCAACGGCATTCCCACCAGTCGGCGCATAATTCGTCCCTGTAATCGAAGGGGTCAATAGCGGTTGTAACTGCGGGTCGGCTGGCCGCCGCTCTGACCGGCGAACAGCATTAGACCGAATATTGCACGAGGGGATTGGATTCTCTGGGAAATCCGGCTAAGCAGAACGGCACGTACTATACGCTGGCGCGGGTTCCAGCAGACTGGCGTGACGTGTGTGGGAGGCCCGCCCTCGGGCCGAGCGCGGTCCTGTTCGAGGCAATTTCGCGGCGAGGGCGCCGCTTGTATGTTTTCTCTCGGTAGGTCAGAAAGGACTTGCCGGGGTGGAGGGCGGGATGCCCGGAATAGCAGGCATAGCCGTAGCTATGGTTTGGGGGGATCGGCGCAGATGTGACGGCCAGTAGGCTGGCCCAATCAGGACAAACGGCGACTGCGAACACGAAGGCCGAAATTCATCAAACGCCCTTCGTAATGCTGCCAACTGCAATTTACCCTTCCGCCTCCATTCAATTCGCAGGTTAGCCTGGCCACCGGGCCAATTGCCACCGTTGCCGCGCCAATGGCATCTCCGCCCTAAGCTGTGATCGTTGGGGAATTCGGCTCAGACCAACACTCCGCGCTGGGGCGGCGCCAGGCACGGTGGTCACATCGACGCTTTCGGCTCGGCGACTTTCGCATCGAGATGGGTGAGAATCTTATCGATCACCTCGGATTCAGTCCCGGTAGGAACGCTGATTCATAAGACCTGCCATCAGATTGATTTCAGTGTGCACACTTTGAAATCTGTCCGCCAATTCCTCGAAGGTCACCACGGCGGTTCCCTGCCGCCCGACCAGTACAACCTCCTCACCCCAACTGATGCTCTCGTGCAGGTCGGTGATGTCAATCGTCGTGATATTCAGCGAGACTCGACCAACTACCGGACAGCGTTGCCCCCTGATTAAGACGACGCCTTTGTTGAACAAGGCACGAGGATAGCCTTCACCGAATCCGACCGGTATGGTCGCAATCCGACTCTCCCTGGATGTGCGATAGAGCCCCCCGTATCCGATCGAGGTGCCGGCCGGCACAGCTCGAACCTCCATGACTCGCGTTTTCATTGACATTACTGGTTGCAACTCGACGGGATTGGCAAAGTCCGTACTGGTACGAACCCCAAAGCAGGCCGCCCCTACCCTTACGAGATCGGCTCGCTGGTCAGGTAGCCGGATGGTCGCCGCACTGTTGTGAGTATGGCTCACGACAGACTTCGGCAGATCGCTGTCCAATTGCCGACGGAGTTGCCAAAACTGTTCCAACTGCCCTTTGGTGTCGCTTAGATCGGCGTCGTCGGCATTGGCTAGATGGGTCATGACGCCGACCACGGTCAGCCCTGGTAACGTGCAAATTCGTTTGATGTTTTCCACATCACCGGGAAGAAAGCCGCTTCTTCCCATGCCGGTGTCGATCTTGATGTGAACCGGCATCGGCTCACCGCGTCGGCGACCCAGTTCGCTCAAAAACTCACCGACCTTCAGTGAACCGACCTGCTCCTCGATTCGAAGCTGTCGAGCCGATTCCTCATACTCCTCTTGCAGCGCACTTCGAAGTCTGAGGATCGGAATCTCAGTGCTGTGCTCCCGGACAGTTCGAGCTTCGATATTGGTGCAGATTCCCAAGCAATCTGCGCCTGCTTCAATCGCCACTGGTGCCAATCCCTCAAGCCCATGGCCATAGGCATCGGCCTTCATAACCACACAGAGTTTCGCCGGCATGACTTGCCGTTTCAGGAAGCGGATGTTGTCCCGGAAAGTAGCCGGAGAGACGTTCAAACTAACATGGTGTTGCATTTTGTACGGCAGATTTACTGGGTTATACACAGCCCTGTCAGGCTCAACACGTTCGCCAATCAAGGAAATCTTTTCGGATGGAACAATGATGGTTCGATCGGGCTTTCAAGGCCCTCGAGCCGCTCCACAAGCAACCGCGCACTACCGAAAGCCAAGGTATTTCCAAGCATACCATGCCCGATATTGAGCCATAATTTCCCGAGCCGGGAAGGCCCGATTATCGGTCTACCGTCCGGCGTCATCGGCCTAAGCCCCGCCCAGCGGGCATCGACAGCATCATATTCGCCTGCCTTGGGCATCAGTTCGCTTGCCAGACGCAGTAGCTGATCTGTCTTCTTCTGTTCTGGTTGGTAGTTCAAGCCAGAGAACTCCATCAAACCCGCGACACGCAACCTATCCCCTATCTTGGTGAACACCACCTTATGCACCGTATCGGTGAGGTTGATTCGTGGTGCGTTCGTCAAGGCTGGCACGGTGATGCTGTAACCTTTGACCGGCACCACGGGCAGGCGAATACCCAGTTGCTCGAGCAATGCCGCGCTGCCGGTCCCTGCGCAAAGCACATATGCATCGGCGGCTAACAGTTCGGTTGCTGTTCGTATTCCCGAGACCCTTCCGGACCTGCATTCGAAGCCGACGATTTCGGTCAGAAGTCGCAAATCACATCGCCCCGTATCAAGACAGGCGACTTTGAGTCCCTCCACCAGTTTATACGCGTCTCCGGATTGATCGAGCGGCGAGTAGACCCCACCCGCCAGTTTCCCCTGATAGAACGACAGCGCCGGTTCTGCTGCGAGACACTGTTCCCGAGTACACGCCACTTGCTGAAACCCCATCGCGCTCTTGATCTCGAGTAGTGACAAGGCCTGTTGCAGCTTTTCCTTGTGCGCATACAAGTGAAGCTTACCGGTTGCACGGAAGTCGAACTCCAAGGGGTTCGACGCGACAAAAGTCTGCAACTCTCGGCGTGAGAGCGACGCAAGCTCGAGGATAGCTTGTATATTGCGCAGGTATTTTGCTCTACTGCACTCGCGCAGAAACCGAAAACCCCAGGGAATCAGTTCCGGAAGCGCCGCCGGGTGGAGCGACAACCCAGGGTCTCGACCCAGGACCAGTTTAGGCAACTGGCGAAGCATCGCCGGGGATGCGAGCGGTTCGGCATAAGTGTAACTGAATTGACCGCCATTCTGGTAGCTGCTGACCCGGCCGGGTGCCGCTTCCCGCTCCAGAATTGATACATGATGACCTCGTCGAGTGAGTTCGTAGGCGGTCGTTAATCCTACAATCCCAGCTCCTAGAATGATGACATCCATTGTTCGTCTGAACCTGGCGTTATTTGATAAAGGCATGTACATAGACATCCGGTTATCTTATGGACATCGAGATACTTGTTTCCAGTATGCTGCGGTCGCATGGATTCATCGTGAATACGGGGTTCCTCACTATTCGAGGCAATAAGGTATTCAAGGTCGACTATCATCCACCCGGCATCCTCCTTTACACCGAACTCAATGTTGAGAAAGGGTATGCTTACAATGAGTATGTCCATGTCAATCCTCGGTTAAGACACAGGGGCATCGGCAAACGACTATCGTCTGTGCACGAAGAGATCTGTAGGGAATCTGGACTCACTATCCTGATAAATAACAACAGGAATCCGGAGTTCTGGAAAAAACAGGGATACCGTCGACTTAACCCTTTCCGCCAGATGCTGCTTGCGAGGCAGTTGGATATCGAATTCAAGGAGCAGAGCATGTATAAGTTGCGTTAGACACGCTCGATTACCCACATGCCGATGATAGGAAAGTAACTGCCAACACCGTGCCCCGAGCTTGATTTTAGAGGTAATATCTCCCGATGCGAGGGAAGACCAGCCCGACATTGTTTGAGTTTATCATTCAAGTGTCCCCATATCTGTGGAAACAGGCCGTGCACGATAGAATCAGACAACGATTGCCAGCGAGCTGACTACGTACAGAGAGCAAGTTCCGCGGCGCTAGAGTTGACAACCCCTGAGCGGCTGGTCAAAGAGCTGGTCAGCAATACCGGATAAACGCATGTGGCGCAGCCGTCGATGGATCACATCATTGACGGTTCAGCACCACCTGCTTCAGAGAACTGAAAATCAAAATGGCAAATTTAGACCCGAGGCACTCCGAAGTACGCAAGACCAAGATTGTTGCGACCATCGGACCCGCCTGCGACACCCAGGAACTGCTCAGATTGATGATCGAGTCCGGGATGAACGTGGCGCGGCTAAACCTTTCCCATGGTACACACAAGGACCACAAGGTCCGGATTGAACGCCTGCGTGCCGCCGCCGAGGAAGCGAACAGTAACGTCGCCATCATGATCGACACGCGTGGTATAGAGATCCGCACCCGCGAGCTGACGGGCGGGGTGGCAGAACTCACGCCGGGCGCCAGCTTCACCCTCTACAACGACGACCGTCTGGGTGACCGTGACGGGGTATCCATTACCTACCGAAAACTCTATGAGGAGGTCCGGCCCGGCACACCGATCTTGATCGACGACGGGGCCTTGGAGCTGGAAGTCGACTGGATAACCGACGACGAGATCCATTGTCGCGTGATTCACGGCGGACGCCTGGGAAATGCCAAGAGCGTGAACCTTCCCGACACCCAGCTGGCGCTTAGCGCCGTCAGCCCGGAAAACCGCGAAGACGTCGTCAAGGAATTGAATTTCGCCGCCGAGAACGACGTCGACTATGTCGCAGCCTCTTTCATCCAGTGCGCGGACGACATCCACAAGATGCGTGAGATCCTGACCGAAAAAGGCGTCCACATACCCATTATTGCGAAAATCGAAAACAAGGCCGGGGTGGCCAATCTCGAGGAGATCGTCGAAGCGGCAGACGGCATCATGGTGGCGCGCGGTGACTTGGGGGTCGAGCTGCCGCTTGCCGATGTGCCCGCCACGCAGAAGAAAATCATCCGCACCACAGTATCCAACGGCAAACCGGTGATTACCGCCACCCAGATGCTCGCCTCCATGGAACACAATCCGAAACCGACCCGGGCTGAGGCCAGCGACGTAGCCAATGCGATTCTGGACGGCAGTTCGGCGATCATGCTTTCGGGTGAGACCGCCGTGGGGAAATACCCACTGAAGGCCGTCAAAACCATGTCCACTGTGGCACTGCGGGCCGAGGCATCCCTCAGCGAGTATGGCTACCTGCAGAAGATCAAACCTCACCCCTCCGACGTGGTCACCGAGGCAGTGAGTCAAGCGGCCGTAAGCATGACCGCCAACCTCGGGGCAACCGCCATCCTCAGCTTGACCGAGACCGGCTTCACGTCGCGTCTGATTTCCAAGTACAGGCCCTCCTGTCCGATTCTGGCCATCACCTCCTCGCCGCTGGTGGCGCGCAAACTATCGATGAACTGGGGAGTGATACCGTTTCTTTATGGGGGCGAACCCACGGATGAAGCGCGTATTCAGTTCGCCATTTCACGCGCCCAAAATCTTGGTTATATCGCCGCGGGCGACACCCTGATCGCGACCTCAGGCCAGCACCAGCGTGCCGGGGGCACTGACCTGATACGGGTGATCACCCAGGCACAGGGCGCATAGAACACGCGCTCCGCAAAAATCTGCCGCTGATCACACCGCCGACGAAACCGGTGGGCTCGGGTTTCGGTTGACCCATTCGCCGGGAGCGAATGGGAACCGTGCATGGCACGGGCCCCGCAGGGATGGAGGAGGTAGAACGAAGTACGGAACCCGAGTCGAGAGGGCCGGGGTCAGGGGATCGGGATCAACCCGTTCAATTTTGATCCTCTCATCCTAAGCTTCTCTCCTGTGGGAGGAGGAACTGGTCCATCGGTCGCCTAAAGGCGAGGGGTTTACAGATCCCCTTTTGGGGACTCCAAAAGCCGTGATTCGTGCAATAAAGCCTCAGCACGGTGTCCGCCCTCGTGCAATGTGCGGACTAGTGGCCCAAGGCACAAACCCTTCGATGGGAATCATCGTCGACCTCGCTGCGTTCAGGCCGCTTTCAGTCGATCACGCAGAATTCTATTCTTGCGAGCCCGCGCGGTATTGCTGGCCGCGTCCAGGGCTCATCGGATCTCCGGTAGAAGCTACGGCGACGGTCTCGCATTGCTATGGATTGTCCCGGCCGTGGCTACCTTGCGGTCTCGACTTCGGTCAGATACGCGTCGATCAGCTCTCTCCCAGAATAATCGCTGCCGACTCCTCGTGATAACGCAGGACCTGTCGGCGAACGAGACTCGGTACCTTTTCCGGGATCCGGCCTCGCTTGACTGAAGCGGTACGCTTCGTCAACGGGTAGAGCAATCAACCGCATGGGCTTCTGGTATTTACCTTTTCTTTGATGCGCTGCACAATGCCTGAGATTCGAGCGATAGCGCCCGAGCTAACCTAGTATTCGGAATGCCAACATGTACCGCAAAGAACTCAGAGTCCTCGACTGCACCATTCGCGACGGCGGCCTAATCAACAACTACCAGTTCTCCAAGGACTTCGTGAAAGCCGTCTATCGGGCAACCTGTGACGCGACGGTGGACGTCGTCGAACTGGGTAAAAAGCTTGAAGAAAGCGACGAGTACACTCGGGAGAAGTACGGAGCCTGGAATTTTTGCGATGATGACGACCTGAAAGAGGTCATTGATTCATACGACTCGGAGTACAGGCCGCTAATAGCGGTGATGTTCGACGTGGGTCGCGTCGACGTCAGCAAGCTTATGTCTCGTGATCAGAGTCCGATCGACATGGTCCGCACCGCCTGCTATGTGCACCAGATTGACAAGGGCCTCGACCTGATCAAACGCTGCAAGGATCTCGGCTACGAAACCACCATCAACGTTATGGCCGCATCCGCAGCCATCGAAACCGAACTGACGGAAGGTCTGGAGGAGATCAACAAGGCCGAGGAAGTGGACTATCTGTACCTGGTGGACAGCTTCGGGGCCTTTTATTCGGAGCAGGTCACTTATTATCTGGATATGTACAAAAAGCACGCCCCGGACAAGGCACTCGGCTTTCACGCGCACAACAACCAGCAGCTCGCCTTTTCGAATACCCAGCAGGCCATCATCGACGGCGTGAATCTGCTGGACGCCACCATCAACGGTATTGGCCGGGGCGCCGGGAATTGCAATCTGGAGCTGTTACTGAACTTTCTCAAGAACCCGAAATTCGATGTGAGGCCGATTTACAAGGTCATCCAGGAACAGTTCGTACCCCTTCGAGATGAGATCGAATGGGGCTTCAACGATATCTATGGTGTAAGCGGCCACTTGAATCAACACCCGCGAGAAGCCATGAAGTTCCGCGCCGACATGGAAAACAAGGACCATTGTTACGACTTCTATATGAAGTCCATCGAAGCCTAGTGGGCTGCTTGGTAGAACTGGCGATGCAGGCTACCCAATCCGGTGTGATCCAACTTCGTTCTCCCGCAGCTCCTCAGTCACCCTGTAGCAGGTTGATTTCCGGGGAGACCTCAATGACTCGTGAACTGCTAATTTTGCGCCACGGTAAATCGGACTGGGCGGTCGACGTGGATGATTTTAACCGACCGCTCGAGGAGCGGGGAGAACGCGGCGCTCAGCGAATCGGGGTCTGGTTGTTGCGGCAGCATCTACTCCCCGACCGCGTGGTCAGCTCGCCGGCCAAGCGCGCGTTCGTCACTGCGGAAAAGGCCGTTAAGGCCATGGGGTTGAGTGCCTCGTCGGTCATCGCAGACGAGCGCATCTATGCCGCTGGTCTTGGCAATCTGATGGATGTTGTTCAGTCCGCGCCGGTCGAGACGACACGGCTGATGCTGGTAGGGCACAATCCGGGCGTGGAGCAGCTGTTACGACACTTGGTCGATGCAGACATCACCCTGCCGGAAGATGGAAAACTGCTGCCTACGGCAACTTTGGCAAGGCTTGTTTTGGATTGCGAATGGGTCGAAGCCGGTGCTGATTGCGCGCGACTCGATTCTATTACGCGGCCCGGATCGCTGCCTGAGAAATTCCCGTTTCCAGCCCCAGGGGGAGGCGAATTACGAAGCCGCCCCGCGTACTACTACACCCAGTCATCCGTTATTCCCTATCGCCTGCAATCGGGTGAGCCGGAAATACTCATCATTTCCTCGAGAAAGAAAATGCATCTGATTGTGCCCAAGGGCATCAATGATCCGGGACTGACTCCTCGGCAGTCGGCAGCCAAGGAGGCGAGGGAGGAGGCAGGTGTCGAGGGGGTTGTTGCGGCTGAACCCATTGGCCAATACAAGTATGAAAAATGGGGCGCGGTCTGCACGGTTGACGTTTACCCCATGAAAGTGACGAAGCTTCTGCCGGAAGCGGAATGGGAGGAAAGGCATCGCGGACGCAGCTGGGTCTCTCCAGAGAAAGCGGCAAAAGAGCTGAAACAGGAGGAGTTGGGGCCCATGGTGAAAAAGCTGGCCGCACAGTTAGCCCGCATGTTGCATGAGGGGATCGGAATTTCCGGGAAATCCGGCTAAGCAGCTTGGCCGATCGGCTGACCCATTGACCGGGAGCGAATGCGAACCGTGCATAGCACGGGCCCCGAAGGGGTGGAGGGCAGGACGCCCGGAATAACAGCCATAGCCGCAGCTATGGGTGAGCCCGGACGGTCTGTCCGGGGGACAGACGCAGCTTGGCGAACGGACATGCCAGGGATGGCATGCCCTGGACCTGCGCGCGTAGCGGGAATGTGAAGCGCGACGGGAGGGGGCGTCGCTCCCGGCGTCCTGCCTCCCGCGACACTTGCGGCAGCGTGCGCGTCGTCGGGCGAGAGGCAACGCCAGATTTTGCTGCCATGAGGAGCCCCTGTCGGCTTGCAACGGCTGCACTGGCGCCCGGGGACAATCCGGAGAGAGCGAGAGAGGGGTAAGAAAGGGCGGAACCAGCCCACCCTCTCCGACCCAGATCACCGTGACACTATTGTGGCAGCGGAGGTGGGGCCGGCTCGTTTCGCTGCGGCTGATAGTAGCCCGGAGCACCGTACCCGTAACCCGGAGCACCGTACCCATAGCCGGGATAGCCGTATCCGTAAGGCACGCCGTAACCCCCATACGGTCCTCCATATCCGCCGTAAGGTCCACCATAGCCATACCGACCGTAGCCATCATCGTACCGGTCGCTGTCTCCACCCATCCATCTCGATGGGTTCATAATATTACCGAAATTAAACGCATAGGAGCCTGGCGCAACAGCCAGGCTGCCGCCGCCTATGGCAAGCATTGCGCTAAAGATGATCAATCTTTGTCTACCCACGTTTCAGATACCTCCTGTTAGTTAAAGACTCATGACCTGCAAGATGACTCATTGGTCGGCTACCCAACAACGCCGATAGATGATCTCGAATCATGACCTGCCGCTGAATCGCTTCATCTTGATCAGCTCAGCCGCATGGAGCCATAGACCAGATTTGGTGCACGTTGTATCAAGGGCGGTTGCTGAGCGAGCAAACGTTGTAATTCTCCGCTTCGTGAATCTTTGCTGTCGCCCACCGTTTAGGCCTATCACCTGCAAACGAACGACGACCGCCCGAGCGTTTCACTCGGTCTGACGATCGGGCGGTAATTCCTAACGCAACGGCTTGAACAAGGACTTCTTGCTTTTCTTCCCTCGTACATGGGTGACGTTCATACTGATGTGATGTGGTGTATAGACTGTGGTCCTGATCAGCCAGTCTCCGGACGATATTTTTGCTTGTTCCGTCATGGTTCTAATCTGAGTTGTGTCGTCGTAAACGTCTTCAATAACATCGTATACAAGCTGCATTGGCATCTCCTTGGTGTCGAAGTGAGACCGTCTTGACGGGACAGCCATCAATTTCGTCAGTGTACATTTCTCGATCGAAATTTTACCGATGGCTTTGTCAGAAACGGCCGAGCAAGCCATCCGGGTTCTCGGCGTTGGCACATAGCAGGGCAGCGAGCAAGTTGGTTTCGTCGACGGCGACCGCTGCACAGCGCACGGTTGAGATTTCGCCGATCCATGCCTTGCGGCCGCTGTCGATCAACTCCTGGATATTTGGCCACGGTGTTGTGACTTGCGTCGCTTTCTTGCTCATGTAGCAGTCTCCACGGCATCGCAAGGCGCCGCGATACTGGACCCTCCTGATCACTTGGTCGGATGTTCAGAGCCTGCCCGGCATTCATTTATAAACCTTTCAACGACTTGCTGTCATCTTCCATTTCAATATCCGTCATAGGCTGACAGCCGCAGACCGCCGCCACGGCGTTCGCGTAGTCCCGAAGAGCAGTCTGTAACGCCCTGTACTGCCGGCTTTACCCAGTTCAGGTAGCGGTTGTAGACAGCACACGAGCAGGTCTTTGGCCCTCCGAGTCCAGGAAGCGGTTCACGCCATTCTTAATTTGATCCTACGCCCACCAGTGTCTCTACCATCCTGAAGGAAGGCATGCACCCTACGGAAGCCCACGCAACGAACGAGATTTCTCCATACGCACGAGGTTTGTATCAGCGATCTCTTACGGGACCTAGTGGGCCAAGCGGACAGGCGTGCAACATTGGGCGCGATAGCCTTGGTCGTTACACGTGGCATCGAGGACTACATGCTGCCAGCTGCGCACTTTGAAGTGCATACCGTAGATGTCGTTCTGTTCTGTGGAACGCGTCGAGCCCAGCAATTGCTGTATGCGACGGCAAACAACCCCTATACCCTGCATTATCCGGTCACCGGCGCAGAATCGCCGCGGAGTTGATTCTCTGAATGGATATACGAGCGAATGAGTAGATCCGCCGAGCCGTATGTGGTTCACGGTCATACTGATTCTTAACCCGCTTTTTCGCGCACCGATACCGAGCCCGGTCAGGTCAGAAGGCTGAATTCCAGCCTACAGTCTATGCCCAGCCCGGCGGCGCCCAGCTATCCATCATCTTCCGTCGTGCGGCGTGCAGTCGTTGGGACATCAGTCCGGCAAACCGTTTCAAAAGTGCATAGCCAAAATCGGTGTTCTTCTCACAGAGTTTCAACAGGGATTTACCGTCAAACACGATCACCCTCGAATCGCGTTTAGCTTTCGCTTCGAAGGTCCATTTGTAGGGTGGTATCAACCACGACCAACCAAGAACGTCATTGCTTCCCAAGGTCTGTACCACCAGTGCCGGACCATTTATCGATGGCACCTCGACCTCTATCAAGCCTTCGATCAGGATATAGAAATGCTCCGCCGAATCCTCTTGTCTGAACAACAATTTGCCGGCGGCAAACGTCTGTTCCTCAGCATGTCTTGCCAAAAGCTCGATATGTGCAGCTTCGAGATCAGAAAAAACAGTATGTGACCGGAGGTGTTCGATTAACTCGTCTTGTTTCAAGGCTCGGACTCCTGTTGGCCGATGGATGTGATGCAGCGACTTCCAGCCAACTCGTGGAACGTAAGACTAAAACATTATCAATATGGACCCGTTAATAATTATTATCGCGCCCCCCGTCATGTGTCATCGCTGCAAACTCGCCGTACCGTAATCGAATACTGCGCTCGGGAAGAGATGATCGCCCGCTGTCGACTGACGACTCGAACAGCCACATGCGGTCGATCCTGGCTCAGGAAATAAGGGCCCTGGCTTGCTCTACCCACTGCTCCCGCTTGATACGCCCAGAGAACCGAATGACCTCCGCTTCAATATTCGCAATATCTTTGTCGCTCCACTCCGCGATCTGCCTGAGGGCTGAGATACCGTTGTCTTTCAACTTCTTCTCTAGACCCGGACCAATTCCAGATATCTGCTTGAGATCGTCGTCGGACTGCGACGATTTATCCGTACCCTTTCGAGTCTTAGCGACGGCTTTCTTCTTTTTCTTCTCAGGCCTGGCTTCGCTTACATGCTCCTCAGACTTTCCGGCGTTACCGAACTCGCTCATATCGTCGAGCCAATGGCTCCACAGCCGTTGCTGGGTCTCGATGGATTTCTCCATCACTTTTGCAATTTGATTGGATAGCTTGGTGGCTTCATTTACCGAAAGTTTTTTGAAGTCTGTCATCTTCGACCAGTCATCAAACAAGGCCTGCTGGCGTTGAGTGTATTCTTGCAGGGATTTTTCCCAAAGCTCGAAACCCGGCTGAGTACCCGACCCGCCTGCCCCCCCTAGAACCTGGAGCCACTGGCTCCACAACTGATTCTGATTGTCGAGCCAGCGCTGGGTGGCGTCTCTGGCCTCCCCGCTAAGCTCAGAAAACAACTCCGGTTTGAGTTTCTTGTCGCCGGCCCTCTCGGACCATTGTTCCATCCATTCACGCTGAAGTTCGAGCGACTGCCCGATAGCCTGCCCCACCAGATTATTGACGTTCTCCAAGGTCTGTTTTTGCCACTCATCAATGCCGCGCGGGAATACGGAACCGGGAAAATCGGCCATCGTATCCTTCCACAACTGATCCTGCATTTCTCGCAAATTCTTTAGCGTCGACTTGTATTCTTTAAACACTCCGCTTTCCTCGTAGTTGTGCAATTCAATTAGAGAGTATAGAGATCATCCGGAGAATTTCCGCAAAAGTCTGCAATCGCGCGGCCGCCCTAGCCCGCATGTTGCACGAGGGGATCGGAATTTCTGGAAAATCTCGCCAAGCAGTTCGACCGATCGGCCGAATCGCCGATAGTCGTGAGTCGTTACAGACTCTGTCGCACAAACGGTGCTGGTCAGTGGTTGTATGAGGATCGGTTCGCGCATCTCATAGCGGATCCTGGCGTGGCGTCTGAACACACATTCAATACTTGAGTCTATCGAGGGCCTGCCAGCGTGCCTGGCGCTCCTCTTCGTATGACTGACGGCGGCGCTCGAGCTCCTCAGCATGGCGCTCACGGTATGCGGCGAGAGCGGGCGAGCGCTCGCTGAGCTCGCGCCGCTGTCGACGTTCACGCTCGAGGGTCTCTTTCCTCGCCTGGCGGCGCTGTTCTTCCCATCGGCTCAGCCATGCCTCACGGTCCGCTTTATTGAGTTCTCGGACCGCTTCGAGTTCGATTTTGCGCTGCTGGCGCCGTCCTTCGATTTCGCGCCGGAACTGCGCCAAGCGATCGAAACTTCCATTCGGCGTCAGTGCGGGAGGGGCGGAAGGAGCCGCGCGATTGGGGGTCGCTCCGTCCGGCGTCGAGGCATCGGTGTCGTCGACCTTGTGGCCGCCCCGGGCATGGGCGCCGCACATTAGGCTCGTCAGGACGATTACGCCAGTTGTTGCAGTCAACCACTTGTTCATCGACAACGCTCCGGTAACGCCGGCGACGACCGCCGGCTGCTGGTACCAAACAATTCGGATGAATCGGTCCGAGATCGATAGTCCGTTTGCGAAATATAGGACATATCACCCTGCGATCAACTACCGGGGGTATATCGAACGAAGATCCTTTTTCTATATTTGCCGCGGCATAGACCACCGTCGACCTGCCGTTCGGCGCTGAATAAGAATTTTGGCTGTTCCTGATGCACCACCACGAACCACTGCCGCCGACATCGAAAAGTCAGAGGTCGACCAGCGACCAGGACTAAGAGAGAACCCGCATCTCGACCCCGGGGCTACCGGCCCACTGCAGGTCCCGTGGATTGAGCGCCGTTTGATCCTGCTTCGACCTCTCGAAAAAATCCTAAATTCCCGTCGAGATCTGCCGAAAGAGACTCTAGCGAACCGAAAGGAAAGTCCTATTCCAGTACAAAAATACGCCTAGAGCGCCTATCTAGACGGAACCGAAGACATGAGCGTCGAACACCGTTACTGCAAGCGTTACCCGGTAGATTTCATTCTCGAGTATATCTATCGGGGACGTCGCTCCAAGGTCTCCCGCGCGCGGAACATCTCAAAGGACGGCATGCTGCTGAAGACGCCGTCCCTTACTCCGCCCCGGGGCATGACCGTCGTTCTGCGCTTTCTGCTGGACGGCCGAAGATGGGAGATCCCGGCTGTAGTTGTCCATAGCAAGCCCGGGCAGATTGGCGTGATGTTCCAGAATTCCCAGAACATACTGTGCGAGAGAGTCGCTGCCACATGTGCGGTCTGAGTTGAGACACGCACCTGGCACCGGCGATTTCCTGCACCTTGCGTCCCCCGCCGGCAAACAGCGTCCGACATAGCATCGTCGGGAGCCGCCGTGCCGCCGACACCCTCCCCTGAACCTCTATCCACCGGGAATCGACGCTCTCATTCGGCGGCTACTTGTTCGATTTCCCCAGTAGTGGGGTGCGCCATTGCATCGGCAAATTCCAACGTCGCTTCCCGGAAAGCCGTCGAGCGTCACCCAGAGGTCTTGCATCTTGACGCTACTCTCCGAAAAATAGCAGTGCCCAGTAGTCGCATTTTCCCGTAATGTAAAGGCTAGAGATTCCACATCCGCAAATCCCGACGCACCAACCGTCGGATCATCAGCACCCGGAAGCATCCGTATGTTCTCCGTTGACGACCCTTTTTTAGCACTGATATTGCGCTTCGTCGTCGACACCGAAGGTTCGGGCTCGACTGACCAAGAGTTCTTGCGACGGCAGCTCAAAGTCATGAGGCAATACCTTGCCCAATTCCCGGAAGAGGAGCACAGCGCAAGGGCCATGGAGTGGATCGGCCAACACGCGGCCCGATACCGGCGCGACTGGGAATGGAACACCGTTGCGAGCCGCACCATCTACCTGCGTTGCTCGGACTGTCCACTGGAAGGTTTTGGGTCTGCCGAACATTGCCAGATCCATGAACAATGGCTCTACCTACTGCATCGCTACCTCTCTGACGAGGTCACCACACGCACTTACATCGAAGACTCGTTAGCTCTGCTTCGACAGTACAAGGATCAACACAAGCAGCGACTGACTGCCGTTTCTGAAAGTTCGTCGAAGACCAGGAAGCCGAAGAAAGGAAAGAAGAAAAAGAAGAAGAAGGCGAAAAAGAAAAAGGGGAAGAAGAAGTAGACACTAGTGGGCACCCATGTGCGAGGCTCATCTCGACCTTCTCAAGAGACTTAGACGTCGTACCTAGTGATAGGTTCGCCCCTCGTGCTTGAGCCAACCGTCGACGTGCCGACCACCGGGATCATGGTGCGTCCAGTGCATCACACCGCCCTTGTTGCTCCATTCGTATTCGCCGAAGAACTCGACCCTGTCGCCCTTTTTCAGGTTGTCGATGCGTGGCGCCAGATCGATGTTATGAGCAACCAGCAATGTCTGCTCGTTGTCGAGCCTTAGTATAAAGCGCTGGTGCCGGCTGCCATCGAGATCGTCTTTGAGCACCTTTATCACCGTACCCTCACCTTGAACCTGCAGATCGCTGCGCTGGGCACGATAGGCCTCTGCAATAGTCCGGGTGCCGTTGTCACCCGCTATCGGACTGTCGATCCGGGCGGCTTCGTTGCTGACGCCTTGCCCGGGCAAAAGACCCTGCTCGTCGAGGTAGACTGCCAGACCTGCCACCAGGGCTAAGATAATGGCGATGTTTCGCTTGCTCATCAGAGTCCTACTCCGGGTCGTTCGTTGACGGGACATGCCCGTACAGGCCTGTTTCGTTGATGATCGGGGCGGTCAATGGTACCGACGGCAACGACCAAGGTGGACGCATTGTCGCATGGCGGGGAGACTGCTGGGCGTGGAGGGGGCGGTTGTCCTTTCGCTCGCCGCCTTTGAACGGTGATGACGACTGATGTTCGAAGTCCTGATTGCTTACTTCCAGATGCGGGACTCGCCGGTCGAACTGTCCGCGCATTGAGGCGGCGCGTAAACCATGGAACCATGCGCTGGCCGAAAAGATCGGGGGACATCTCAGTATTCGAAAACGCAGTTTACAACCGGCTCGATATGCACGACACTTCTGCAAAATATTGCGCTCGTTGACAATAGCCGGGATGCCGGCTCGTAAAGATACCCGAGCAAGCCCTGTTCCTGAAAATTACCCGTTCCCTCGACCCAGGTATCGCTTGAGTACAGACTGAAAGTACACCTGATTTTTGCCGGTGCCTTTCGGGTGACCTGGCGGTTGGTGACGGAATCAATCGCACCGGACTAGCCCGGTGGTGACTACACCATCGGCGCCGGTCACTCGACAGACAGCGATCGAGCGGAAATACCGTTGGAGCTTACCACCCTCGCAAAGGAGCGAAATCATGAAGAAGGCGTATATCACCCTCGCGGCATTAGCCGCAGTTTTTGTCTCCGGCCTGGCGATAGCCGCACCGGCCACTTTCGCCAAAGCCGATACCAATGGCGACGGCTCCGTGGATGCCACAGAGTTCGCGGCCAGCGGAGTCACGAAAAAGATGAAGGAATTGGATAAAGACGGCGATGGCAAACTGAATAGCAAAGAGTATTCGGCAGGATTGGAAGAAGACTGCGAATAAGGCTCGAAGGCTCGGCACAACAAGGCCGAATCAGACGCGGAGATCTTCCCCGGTCCTTTTGACCGGGGAAGCCATCCACCAGTAGACAGCAACAAGCTAATGCCGTAGCGATGAGACTGGTGGCGAAAAATTCGCCTACCGACTAGGGAATGGATATCACGGTCCCGGCTCGTCAAAACCGACGTCCGTCGGCGAAGCGCTCCTGACCCAAAGGCCCTGACGGGTCACAGTCCGCCCACATCACCACCGCGTCAGGGCGCGCCATCCCCTGGGCAAGAAACCGCCTGTTATGCTCAAACTCCCCCAACAAACGTTGCTCTGGTCCAGGGGTGCGATTAAGACGCCCCATGATGAACGATTGTTTTTATCCCAGCGGTGGCGATGCTCGAGCACAACACAAAGCTGCCGGCCGCCCTGAACGGCTTTATCGAGAAACAATACCGCGGCCTGATCCACAACACACTCGACAAAAAGTATTTCAAGAATCGCGGCTCGATCAGGAAGCTGGCGAAAGGCCGGGAAAAAGCCATGCACGAGGACGCCTCTCGCCTTGGGACGACATCGTAAAGACGCGACGCAGATCAATGCGGTTTCGACTGGAGACTTATCGTGGCGCAGATGTATCAGGAAAGCCGTTTCGATCCGAAGGCGAGATCATTTGCCGGGGCCCGTTGCCTGATGCAGGTCATGCCAAGGACGGCAAAATCCATTGGCATCACGGAAGTGGAGAAACCCGAACCGGGTATTCATGCCGGCGTGAAGTACCTGGACTGGGTTAGAGAACGTTTTGAGACGACGCTTCCGATCGGCGAGCGAATATGGCTCTCGCTGGCAGCCTGCAACGCGGGGTTTGGCCATGTACAGGACGCCCGGCGTTTGGCGCGACAAAAGGGTTGGGATGGCGACCGCCGGTTCGGTGACACCTCCAAGGTGATCATGCCCCTGTCGAAAAAGGAATAGGCAAGCAAAGCTCGCTACGGATATGTACGCGGCCCCGAACCCGTGGCCTATGTTCGCGAGATAAGAGACCGTTTTCGCGCTTATGCCGAACCAACCCATGCGCGCCCCGTCACGCCGTCCGGTTAGAAGAACAACTCCCAGATCAGCGGCAGCAGCACCGCCGTCGCCAACGCATTGAGCCCCATCGCCAATCCTGCGAACGCACCGGCCACCTCGTTGACTTGCATGGCGCGCGCCGTCCCGATGCCGTGGCTGGCTGTACCCATAGCCAGGCCCCTGGCCGCCTCATTCTTGATGCGAAGTAGATCAAGAAGATAAGGCCCGACCATGGCGCCGAGTATTCCGGTACTGATCACCAGTACCGCCGTGAGCGAGGGGAGACCGCCCAGTTGCTCGGTGATCCCCATCGCCACCGCCGCCGTCACCGACTTCGGCGCCAGCGATACCAGTGCCTGCTCCGACCCGCCAAGCAGCCACCCGATCGCTACCGCCGAGGCCGCGGCCGTGATCGACCCCATAGAGATGCTGACCAAGAGTGCGATCGCGGAACGCCGCACCTTGTCGAACTGTCGGTAGAGCGGGATCGCGAGCGCCACCGTCGCAGGTCCCAACAGAAAGTGCACGAACTGCGCACCGTCGAAGTAAACGTCATAGCTGGTGCCGGTCGTGTACAGCACCGACACGATCAGAATCAACGAGAGCAGCACCGGATTGAGCAGTGGACTGAGACGACCTCGGCGATACACGAACAGGCTGAACTGGTAGGCGACCAAGGTCATGGTCAAATGTAGCAAGGGAGTGGCACTGAGGTAGACCCAAACCTGCTGGATATTCCGCATCATGCACCCCCGTCACCCCTAACCCGGTGTGGTCCGAGCCACGCCATTGTCAGGCCGGTTACCGCGACGGTAAGAATCGTGCTGACAACGAGGGCCACGGAAATCGGCACGAGTTCGCTGCCGATCAATCTGGCGTGCAGCATCACCCCAACGCCCGCCGGCACGAACAGCAGAGAGAGATGGGCGAGCAGCGTGTCGGCCAAGGCGCCCAGATGTTCCGGTATCGAACCGCGCACCATAAGCCCGATGAACAGCAGCGCCATACCGACTACCGGTCCCGGCACGGGCAACCCCGAGGCTGCGATGAACAATTCCCCGATCAGTTGGCAACAGAAGATCAACGTCAGGTAGAAGAGCATATCGGCCTCCGGTAGTGAGATGACCGAAACGATTGTACAGGGAAGCCCAGGCGCCCCCGCCCCTCCCCTCGCCGATATGCCAGTATCGCTTAGTTGCTCTTCGCCGTCGCTCGAGTCCAAAGGGCTACCCGCATATTGCACGAAGGCGGACACATAGCTGAAACTTCACGGCATGAATTACCGAGTATCGGCCCGTCCAAACCCTCGTCGTCAACGATACATTTGGTCCTGATCGGTTTTCTGAAAAATCTGGCGTTGCATCTCGCCCGACGACGCGCATGGAGGCGCAAGTGTCGCGGGAGGCAGAACCCCGGGGGCGACGCCCCCTGGAGCCATAGCTACGGCTATGCCTCTTCGACCGATCGGCCAAGCTGCTTAGCCAGACTTCCCCGAAATTCCGATTCCCTCATGCGATATGCGGGCGAACGACTGTGACCACAAACTCAGCCCCACTGGGCACTGCGTTTCTTTGACGGGTAAGCGCATTAGAATGCGAAGTAGGGCGAACCGAATTGCCTGCTCAACAGCGACGTCGCTCCGTTGGTTGACCGCAACGAGAACGACCGGAGAATCAAGAGGCATTTCGCGGCAAGCAATCGCTCGCGCTATATTTGGCAATCTGAGCTCGTCACGACAAGGCAACGAGCCAAACCACCTGGAGAACGGAGACAATAATGATGAAAGTCGATTCGTACATGTCGCGCAGCGCGATCACCATTCGCAGCGACACCGGCTACAGCGATGCATTCGGCATCATGCAGGACAAGAACCTCCACCACCTTCCGGTGGTGGACGCCTCGGAAGAGGTGGTGGGAATCCTGACTCGACGTGATCTGGAACTCGCCGCTCAGCACTACGGGGAAGCGCCGGTCGAAGTCCGGGAGGTGATGCATACTCCTGTCATCACCATCTCGCCGGATACCACGCTATCCGCCGCAACAAAACAGATGATGGAGCTGAGGATCGGCAGCCTGCCCGTGCTCGACGGCAACAAGCACGTCGTCGGCATGCTGACGGAAACGGATTTGTTCCGTGCGCTTACCGAGCTGCTGGATTAGCCCAGGAGACGTGCCGGGAATGTCCCGGGTATTCCAGATCAGACCGCCCGCGCAAATGCGCGGGCGGCGATCGAGAGCCGGGAAGACTTGATTAAGGGCCTACCAGGGGCCCGCTCTCGGCAGGAATAAACCTCAGAGCCACGCCATTGTTGCAATAGCGAAGGCCCGTCGGTCTCGGGCCGTCTTTGAAGACATGACCATGATGTCCGCCGCAGCGCGAGCAATGGTACTCGGTACGTGGCCAGATCAGTTTGTAGTCGGTCCTGGTTTCCAAGGCACCATCGATGTACTCGAAGAAGCTTGGCCAGCCCGTTCCACTCTCGTACTTCGTCTCGGACCGGAACAACGGCTGCCCACAGCCGGCGCAAACGTACGTTCCTTCGCGCTTTTCCGCATTCAGGGGACTGCTGCCGGGCCGCTCGGTGCCCTCGTTACGCAGCACCTCGTACTGATCGCTGGTCAACAGATCTCGCCACTCTTCGTCACTGCGCACGATCTTATCGGCTGCGTTCTCTACGCCATCGGGTTCAATCGCCAATGTCCGCCGCGCGATCAGGGGTGAGATGGCCGCAATCCCCAAGGCCGTCACAAAGTACCGTCTTTTCATGGTGATACCCTTTCAAAAGTCATCCGAATGCCAATGAATACCCGAATGTAGACCCGCCCAGGCCTTGGAAGATTCCCGGCAGACGCGCTCAGCGCCCTGCCCGAAACAGAAACGACTTGTCACTGCGACGCGTTAACCCGACACCGTAACCCCTCACGACTTTCCCGCATATTGCATGAGGACTAAGGAACTGCTTTTGCCTGGCGTTCGAGGGCCTCGGCCCGGCGGCAGATCTCCTGCGTCAGGCCGCTAAAGATCACCCGATGCGCCGGTTCCAGTGAATACCAGTACAGCAGCCCAGGCAGTCCGGCCGGGTGCCAGTATGCGGTTGCGGTCAACTCGCAACGGTCCGGCGAGGTCGACCGGATCTCAAATTCGAGCACGCCGGCGCCGGGTGCACGCATCCCGAATGCCAGGGTGAGGCGCCGCTCGGGTTCGACGCCGATCACCTCCCACGAATCGACCTTGTCGCCGATGCGCAGCTCGGCCGCATCTCGTCGCCCCCGGTGCAGACCCGGACCGCCGACCACCCAGTCGATCAGCTCGCGCGCGGTCCAGAGCGCGTTGAGGTAGTAATAACGGTTGTCACCACCGATCGCGGACACGACCCGCCACACCGACGCCGGGGTGGCGCTGGTGACCGCACTGCCGGACGCCCGCTTGGCATAGTAGGCATAATCGACTCGACCTTTTCGCATGGCATAAGCCCCTTCGACCCAGCGGGCCTCTACCCGGCTGCGGCGCTCGGCCGCGAACGCCGCCTCGACGCTGGCGCGAAAGCCGAGCAGTGATTGCGGGACGAGTCGGCGCAATGGTTCGGCGTTCGCGCTGAAATCGTGCTTCAGACCCTCGATCAGCGCCCGCGCCACATTGGTCGGTACCGAGGTCACATACTTCAACCAATAGGACGACAGCTTCGGCGACAAAAAAGCAACCGGGATGATCAGCGGCGGGCGTTTTCCGGCAACCTCGGCGAGCACACGCATCATCGCCTCGTAAGTCAAGAGATCCGGTCCGGCGGCATCGTAGACCTGACCCGCAGCCTCATCGATTTCGGGGATCCGGGCGAGGTACTCGAGCAGATTATCGAGGGCAATCGGTGGTGACTGGGCACGCACCCACCGGGGCGTAACCATCACCGGCAGGTGGAAAACCAGATCGCGCATCACCTCGAAAGCGGCCGAACCCGGACCGACGATGATCCCGGCGCGCACCTCGGTGACCGGGACGACGCCCTGCCGGAGGACGACGCCGGTGTCGCGACGCGAGACGATGTGCTCCGATTCGGCGCCGTCTGGAATCAGTCCGCCAAGGTAGACGATGCGCCGCACACCGGCGGTTTCCGCAGCGCGGACGAAGTTACTGGCCGCCTGCAGATCGAGCCGGCCGAAATCCTTGCCGGCGGCCATCGAGTGCACCAGATAGTACGCGGTATCGACCCCTTCCAGCGGCGCCGGAAGCGACTCCGGGTCAAGTGCGTCTGCCCGTTGGATATCGACGCCCTTCCAGGCGCGCGCTTCCAGAACCTCGGGGCGTCTCGAGGTCGCGCGGACGGCGACGCCTTGATCAATCAGATACGAGACCAGGTAGGAACCGATGTAACCGCTGGCGCCAAAGACCAGGCGCAGGCGGCCTTGTTGAGCATTGCCCACCTCCCGCTCAGCTCGCGATGTAGCTTTCCAACTGCTTGATGATGAACTGCTGCTCGGAGATCACGGCCTTCACCAGATCGCCAATCGACACGACGCCGACAATCTTGTCGCCGGACATAACGGGCAGGTGCCGGACCCGTTTCTCGGTCATCAATGCCATACATTCCTCGATCTTCTGATCAAGTCTCGTGCACAGTACGTGTGTGGTCATGATCTGCGAGACCGGCGTATCGGGCGAGGTCTTGCCTTCGAGCGCCACCTTGCGCGCGTAGTCGCGCTCGGTGAGGATCCCCTTGATTCGACCTTCCTCGACGACGAGGACCGAACCGACCTCCTTATCCGCCATCAGCTTGATGGCATCGTAAACATTCGTGTCCGGACCGACGGACCAGAAATCGTGACCCTTGTTGTCCAAGATTTCTTTGACGATTTTCATTGATGAACTCTCCTCCTTTGGGCGGCGTCTGGCAGGCAAGCAACGCGCCTTCGGCCGTTACCTTACCTTAACCCGTTTGGCGGCCGAATCGAATATTCGCCCCCCATCGCGAGGCAATCTTCGCGCCAAAGGCTCTTGTCGCGTCTTGGGCGGCTTACCCGGAAGGTCGAAACGATGAGGCCCGACGACCCGCGGGGTCACCGCGGACAGCGTTCGGCGGCGACCCGTCCCTCACCGGATTTCGACAATCCCCCTCGAGACGGCTCCCGGCGGCGGACACGGGATCGAATCCGCTACACTGAGCGCGGGAGTTCCCGCCGCGGACAGGCGTTTACGATGTTGAGGTTTCTTGCAGGCATTTTTCTTGTTCAGGCGACAACGGCCGCGCTGATTCTGGTCTCCAGGCCCGAGGTCGACCGCTGGGGTAACTGGCTGCCCTTACTGTTGGCGCTCGGCGTGATCGGTCTGGTTGCGGCCTTCTGGTTTACCGCCGTGGCGTCACACCTGCGACGAGACGACGTCGAGCGTCTTCGCTCTGATTTCGCGCGTCAACGCGAAGACCTGCGGGTCCGGGCCGAACGCGACAAGACCCAGCTGATACGTAAGAGCCAGAAGACGATCGCCAGTGAAACGCGCCGGGCCGAGGCCAGGGCCAATCGCAAGGTCGGGGCGGCGCTTGCGGCCGCGGCAGGCATGGGTCTGCTGATGATGCTGGCGAATTTCATGACGCTCGGCCTACTGGTGATGACCGCCGCCGGCGGAGCGCTGGGAGGCTACCTGCTCCGGCGAAATCTGTTACCCAGGCTTCCCAGGCTGACAACGCGCCAGGTACCGGCAACGAAACGTAATTCATCGCTGGGGCGTCCATGAGACGCTGCTGTGATCGACCTGCGTTTCGGCGCTTGTATGCGATGTGCAGATTCCGACCCAGCCGCGAACGCGGGCCTTTGTGCGTCTCTGCAGCAAATCGCTTCGTGCCGGCTTATTGGTAGACGAATCGGGCAAAGGCCCTGACGCCGCTCCCGGCAAGCACCCTTTCGATCGAAGGGAGACCGGCCCCGGGGGTCGCCAGCAGTGGGTTGTCGGCACCCGGCATGTCGCTACCCGCGGGACGAAGTCGGAGGTCCGGAAACGCTAACAGAACTACTGCTCCTGGTTCAGAAGCCGCCGATCGACCTCATGCCGGGCATCAGGACGCTCACCGCCGCCAAACCGCAGCAGGCCCCGCATCGCGACATTGTCCACACCGGCGATTACGTCAGAAGCCGCTACGCGACCCGCGAGTGCTAACCATTGCCCCAGGACTTCATCTCGAGATGATAAGTAAAAACCCTGATAGGACCCGATTGGTTCAGAGCTGACCTTCGACCGTACCTTGACCCACGGTTGGACTATATTCCTAAACATCATGGACCCGTATCACGAAGCAGGGGTAATCATAGCGATCCTGCGCCGACTGGAGACGGAGCGGATCCCGCGTTTGCTGTTTATCAAGGAAAAAGTTTACGGCGGGGTCCAGCTGGACGATTTCGACGTCGAATATCTGGAAAGGGTTTTTAGTGACGCAATATCGAACGAAAGTATGTTCGAACGGCACCCGGAACTCGACACCTTGATCGCCTGTATGAATCATCTCTACAAAGAGATTACCGAGCAGGCCCTCGCCAACGAACAGAATCGTGACGGTAGCGACCCAGATTTGATCTACCCTTCGACGCCCGCGCATTAGCCGCGACCCCGCCTTCCGCGCCGGCCTGTCCAACTCCTCGCTCTGCCCTCACCGACGCAGGCTGTAGGCGATCGGCACCGCCAGTTCCCAGCGACCAACCCCCAACTCGGGAGGCAGTTCGCGAAAAGGGCTGATCTTCTTCAAGGTCTTGATCGCGGCCTGATCCAGGCTGTCGTGCCCGGACGATCCCGTGACGCGCAGATCGCTGATTTCCCCTGAGCGCTCTATGACGAAGGCGACCAGCACCTCGCCCTCTTCACGCCGACGGCGCGCCCGACGAGGGTAGTACTTCTTCTGGTGTATGCGCTGAATCAAGGCACGCAGGTACTCGTCCCTGACGCTCGAGCGCGCGGGGCTTGGACTTGCCGCTACGCTCGCCGATGCCGGGCGCGTCGGCGCGGTGGACTCGGGCACGGCCGTCCGGATATCAGTGCGTGTTCGGCGGCGCCGGTCGCTCGGCGATTCGTGGCGCAGCCGGTCTGGGCGGCGGGTCGCTCTTCGGTTTAGGCTTTTTCTTCGGCTTTCGGACCGGGCGCGGGGTCGGCGGGGATTCGACGGCCTCGAGTTCCACTGACGGCGGCTCAGGGGGTGCTTGTTGTGCGACGCTCGGCCCGGGTTGTCGTTCGGGTTCAGGCCGGGGTGCGGCCGGGGTCTCGACCGGGGATTCCGGCTCGGCCGGGGCCAGGGGCGCACTCGGCTGAAACATCTTCAGCGACACGGCGACCCGCGCCTCGACCTCGGCCGGTGGACCCGCGCCGATGACCTGGGGCAGCAGCGCTGCAATGCCCACCAGATGGAC
>CAVXWS010000053.1:0-38131 GCA_963765415.1 uncultured Gammaproteobacteria bacterium | reverse complement strand
TCGGCGGCCGTTGGGCCTGCAGGGTCGTCTGCGCGACGTCGTCGCCGCCGCCTTCGCCACGCCGCAGCTCAAGGCCGTGCTCCACGGTGAGCACCAGCCGAGCCGCGACGCCGGGCGCTACGAACGCGCCGTGCAGCGCCTGTCGGCGACGGGCCTCAACGACGCCCAGGTTCGCGCCGGCGCCGCGGCCATCGCCAGCGAGAGTCTGGCACTCGTGCAAGGGCCGCCGGGCACCGGCAAGACCCGGCTGCTCGCGGAGGTCGTCGTCGCGCTCTGTCGCGCCGGCTGCCGCATCGCGCTGTGTGCCTTCACCCACCGGGCGGTGGACAATGCGCTCCTCGCGATCCGGCGGCCCAGACATAGTCGCCCTTGTAGCCGTTGGACGGAAATGCCAGCTCCTCCCCACACAGTTCCAGATAGCGCAGCCAGATGGAAGTGGCCAGGATGTCCATCTGCCGACCGGCGTCGTTGACGTAGTATTCCCGGTGCACGTCGAAGCCCACTGCCTCCAGCAGGTCCGCCACCGTGGCTCCGTAAGCGGCGCCGCGGCCATGGCCCACGTGCAGCGGTCCGGTGGGATTGGCGGACACGAACTCCACCTGCACCCGCTTGCCCTGGCCCAGATCGCTGCGGCCGTATGCGGGGCCTTGTTCAATGATGTGCGGCACCAGGCCCAGATAGGCGGTCGGACTCAAATAGAAATTGATGAAGCCGGGCCCGGCGATGTCCACTTTGGCCACAGCGTCAGATTTCGGGCAATGCCGCCACCACCCGCTCGGCGAGATCCCGCGGCTTGACTGCGCGCCGCTTTGGCCAGAACCAAGGCCACGTTGGTCGCGAACGTCCCGTGACTCGGGTCGCGGGCCAGGGCGGTCGACCTGGCTTGAAGACGACCAGCCGAGGGGCATCGAGCTCGGTGCTGTCGTCGTCCGGATAGTGACGCAGTTCAGGCGCTTTGAGTGCCCGGGCCGGATCGCCCTGCGCGGAGTAGGTGACGAAATCGAGATCTCGCAGGTAGTAGTCGACCGACCGGGCGCCGTCCGGACCGTCGGCCAGTCGCAACTCGTCTTCGGTATTGCCTGCCAGCCACCAGGTCGCCGCCGCGATCATGGCGAGTACCACGCCGATAAGAAGTTTACGTTGCAAGCGACTAGCCCAAGTAGCGTGCGAGCGCCGGTTGCAGATTGCCCTGCGAGTCCATCAGCAGCTCGCACAGCTCGCGCGCGGCGCCGCGGCCGCCGTCCGACGGTGTTACCCAGTGGGCATGCTGCTTCACCAGGGCGTGGGCGTCCTGCACGGCGACAGCCAGGCCGACCCGCACCATCACCGGCAGATCGACCACATCGTCGCCGACATAGGCGATTTGCTCATCGGTCAGGCCCAGTTCGTCCTTGAGTTCGTCGTAGGCGGGCAGCTTGTCGAGCTTGCCCTGATAGACATGCTCGATACCCAGGCTGTTCATCCGGATCCGGACCACCTCCGAACTGCGGCCGGTGATGATGCCGATCTGCACCCCGCTGGCCTGCAACATCTTCATGCCGTGACCGTCCTTGGAGTGAAAGGCCTTGTATTCCTGGCCATCGTCGCCCAGAAACAGGCTGCCGTCGGTGAGTACACCGTCGACGTCGAAAATGACCAGCCGAATCTGTGCGGCCTTGTCGTTGATGTCCTGCATCGATCGCCTTCCTCCCGCCAGCAGCGGAATCCTAAACCCTGATTTTCGCGCTGCGGTCGGATCGCAGCCGGTTCGACGCCGGTCAACGCCGGCACGCTGGTTTTATCTGCTGCGGTCAGACGACGCCCGCGCGCAGCAGGTCATGCATGTTCAGCGCGCCGCACAGACGCTTCTCAGCGTCGACGACCAGCAGAGAATTGATCTTATTCTGTTCCATCAACTTCAGAGCCTCGGCGGCGAGTCGGTCCGGGCCGATGCAGATCCCGCCACGAGTCATCACCTCGGTCAACGTCGAGGTAAGCACGTTGACGCCGAGGTCCAGCGTACGGCGCAGGTCACCGTCGGTGTATACCCCGACAGCGCGCTGCTCGGCGTCGACCACCGCAGTCATGCCCAGGCCCTTGGCGGTCATCTCGACCAGGGCATCGCGCAGGCTGGCTGACTCGCGAACCTGCGGTACGTCTTCGCCGCGGTGCATGATGTCGGCCACATGCAGCAACAGGCGCCGGCCCAGACTGCCGCCGGGGTGAGAGAGCGCAAAGTCCTCGGCGGTGAAGCCGCGCGCCTCGAGCAGGGCGACCGCCAGGGCGTCGCCCATCGCCAGGGTCGCGGTGGTGCTGGCCGTGGGGGCGAGACCCAGCGGGCAGGCCTCCTTGACGACGCTGACGTCGATATTGACGTCGGCCTTGGTCGCCAGGGTCGAGTGCGGGTTGCCGGTCATTGCGATCAGCGGCGCACCGAGCCGCTTGATCAACCGCAAGATGGTGACGATCTCGCCGGTCTCGCCGGAGTTCGACAGAGCGAGCACCACGTCGCCGGTGGTGATCATGCCGAGATCGCCGTGACTGGCCTCGCCGGGATGGACGAAGAACGCTGGCGTACCGGTGCTCGCCAGGGTGGCGGCGATCTTGCTGCCGATGTGCCCGGACTTGCCCATGCCGGTGACCACCACCCGGCCGCGGCACCGCAGCATGTACTGGCAGGCCTGGACGAAGCGGCCGTCGATGCGATCGGCGAGTCCGGCCACGGCTGCGGCCTCGGTCTCGATCACGGCCAGGCCGAGCGAGCGCAGCTTGGCGGCCTCGTCGGCCGAAGGCGTCGGGTTGGGTGTCGAGTTCAATCCATGCCCCCCTGGGCGTCGAGGAAGATCCAGGTCTGGTATCCGATGAAGCCGGCAAACAGGGTCGCCGCCTCGAATCGGTTGATGCGTCCCTGGCGGCCGAGCCGCTGGGCCATCAAAAAGACCGCCAGGGTCATGATCAGCATGACCGGCAGGTCGCGATGCAGCACTTCGGCCGGGATCTCCGAAGGGGCGATCAGGCCGGGCATGCACAGCACCGCGAGGAGATTGTACAGGTTGCTGCCGAGGATGTTGCCGATGGCGATGTCGTGTTCGTTCTCCGGTGCGGCCGCGATCGCGGCCAGGATCTCCGGCGCCGAGGTGCCCAGGCCGACGACCGTGAGCCCGATCAGCAGCGGCTGCACGCCGGGGTTTCGCGCCAGCGCCGCTGCGCCCGTGATGAAACGATCGGCGCCCCAGGGCAGCAGGACGAAGCCGGCGACGATGGCGGCAAGGGGGATGAGCATGGTGGACGGCAAGGGCTCCCTGGGTGGCGACTGGGGCAGGCGGATTCTTCCAAACCCCCCGTGCTTTGTCCAAGCGCCCCGGTTCCCGGGTCGCCCGTCGGCCGTGGTCGGATCATCTCAGAGCGCCTCGGTCTTGGTCTTTCCGCAGCGCGCGCAGCGGTAGTGCGGTGACCAGGCGCCCCTGCTTGACGTCGAAGCGCGCCGCGCCGTCGACCCGCCACTTATGATGGCCGTCACGGCACAGGCTGCGTCCCTTGTGTTTTTCGCTCGCCGAGGGTCGGCGAAACGGTAAGATGTCCGCCATCGTCGTCGCATCGTCAGGTCTACATGTCCGCGCAGCTTAGCACTGGCACCGCCGAGGTGTGCTTCGGTACCTACGGCTGGGAATGGCCGAGCTGGTCCACGACCTATTATCCCGCGGATCTGCCCGAGGAGTGGCGATCGGCCTACTACGCCAACGACGCGCTGTGTGTATGTCTGCCGCCGCAGTGGCTGGAGACCCCGGTGGAGCAGGTGCGTGATTGGTGCGTGGATCTGCGCCACGAGTTTCGCTTCTTCCTCGAACTTGACGGGCAGCTGGCCGATGTCGACAGCGCCCGGGCTAAGATCGACCTGTTCGGCGATCGGGTCGCGGCGGTTTGTTGCGCGGACGCCGAACAGGCCCGGCAGTTGTCCAGGTCGGGAATGGCCGCGGCCATCGAGTTCCTGGTTCCGGCGGGAGATCCTCGCCCGACCGACACCGTTGCCAACGCCTGGTGCGCGGCGGCATCGCCGGCGCGAATCCGTGCCGCCGTGATTGAGATCGATGCCGAGCAACCGCGGGTCTGGCGCGATGCGCTTGCGGGTTTGACGCCGCGTATGGGCGGCACCGCCCCGGCCGCGATTTTCTTGCGCGGCCCCGGTGTAACCCCGGCGATCGTGCAGGAATTCCGGGTCATGGCCGAGTTGATGGGCCTGGCTTGACGCCCCTGGTGGGCATCGCGAGAATTGCGGCTCGAGTCTACCGGTGTTCCGCCGCCAAGCAGGAGTCCCCTGCATCAACCCGAACCGCGCTGACCTATGGCTAGCACAGACAAGATTCTGGTGAAGATCCGCGGTCTGCGATTCCGGCGCGGCAAGCGGACTATCTTCGACGACGTGAACATGGATATCCCACGCGACCGCATCACTGCGGTGATGGGTCCGTCCGGCACCGGCAAGACCACTCTGTTGAAGCTGATCGGCGGCCAGTTGCGGCCGGAGGCGGGGACGATCGAGGTCGATGGAGAGAACGTCCACGAACTCGGCACCGCGGAGCTGTACAGCCTGCGAACCCGCATGGGCATGTTGTTCCAGAGCGGCGCCCTGCTGACCGATCTGTCGGTTTTCGAAAACGTCGCCTTTCCCCTTCGCGAGCACACCGCTCTGAACGAATCCATGATTCGCAAGCTGGTCATCATGAAACTCGAGGCGGTCGGGCTGCGCGGCGCCCGAGAGCTCATGCCGAGCGAGCTGTCCGGCGGCATGGCCCGTCGCGTGGCGCTGGCCCGGGCAATTGCGCTTGATCCCATGATGATCATGTATGACGAGCCGTTTGCCGGTCAGGATCCGATCTCAATGGGGGTGGTGGTGCAGCTGATCCGTCGTTTGAACGATGCGGCCGAGCTGACCAGTGTCGTGGTGTCGCACGACGTGCACGAGACCGCGGCGATCGCCGACCTCATTTACGTGATTGCCGATGGTCGGGTGGTCGAGAGCGGCAGCCCGAGCGAGCTGCTCGATTCCGGCACCGAATGGACCCGGCAGTTCATGCACGGTCTGCCGGACGGGCCGGTGCATTTCCACTATCCGGCCGCCGAGCTGGAAGGCGACCTGATGGATCGCCCGGGATGATCGATCGGCTCGCCGAACTCGGCCGTTTCGGGCTGGATGCGGTGACCTCTTTGGGTCGCGCCGGCCTGCTGCTGCTTGGCTTCCTCGCCGGTCTGACGGAGTTGGTCCGCCGGCCGCGCCTGCTGCTCGACCAGCTGTTCTCGGTCGGGGTGCTGACTTTTGTCATTGTCGCCGTGTCCGGGGTGTTCGTCGGCATGGTGCTGGGCCTGCAGGGTTACTACACCCTGACCCAGTTCGGCGCCGCGGAGTCGGCACTCGGCACCATGGTGGCGACCTCGCTGGTGCGCGAGCTCGGCCCGGTGGTCACGGCCCTGCTGTTCGCCGGCCGGGCCGGTTCGGCGCTGACCGCGGAGATCGGCCTGATGAAGGCCACCGAGCAGCTCTCCGGGCTGGAGATGATGGCGGTCAACCCGATTCGCCGGGTGCTGGCCCCGCGCTTCGCCGCCGGCATGCTCTCGATGCCGCTGCTCGCCGCCCTGTTCAACACCCTCGGGGTGCTGGGTGGTTGGTTCGTCGGAGTCGGCCTGCTCGGCGTCGACGATGGGACCTACTGGTCGCAGATGGAGGCCAAGGTCGACTGGGAGGAGGATATCCTCAACGGGGTGGTCAAGAGCGTCGTGTTCGGTTTCGTTTGCAGTTGGATCGCGCTGTTTCAAGGATACGACTGCGTGCCGACATCAGAGGGAGTCAGTCGTGCCACCACTCGTACGGTGGTACATTCGTCGCTCGCCGTGCTCGGGTTGGACTTCGTGCTGACCGCGATCATGTTCGGCTGAAGTAAGCGCTGCGGCTTGGCTGTCCAACCGCCAGCGGGTCAAGATTCCCAAGGACTTGAGTAAAGAAAAAGATGTCTAACAGCCGGAACCTGGAAATCGCCGTCGGTGGATTCATTGCCGCAGGCATCGCAGCCTTGTTCTTCCTGGCGATGCAGGTAAGCAATTTTGGCGGCTTGAAATCGAGCGACACCTACGAGGTGACGGCGCGTTTCGAGAATATCGGCAGCCTAAAACCGAAGGCGCCGGTGACCATGGCCGGGGTCGAGATCGGCCGCGTGACCGCGATCGATTTTGACGAGCGCGATTTCAGGGCGCGCGTCAAGTTCAGCCTGTACAGCGAATTTGCGGCGATACCTGACGACTCGTTCGCCAAGATCCTGACCGCCGGCCTGCTGGGCGAGCAGTACATCGGGCTGGAGCCGGGCGGCAGCGAGAACAACCTCAAGCAGGGCAGTGAGATTGTCCTGACCCAGTCGGCCCTGGTGCTGGAGGACCTGATCGGTCAGTTCCTCTTCGGCAAGGCCCAAGAAGGCCTGGAGAAACAGTGAACATGAAACGGATGCCGACGATTCTGGGCGTGGCGACCATCCTGCTGTTCGCCGGCATTGCGGCCGCCAATCCCGCTCCGGCCGATGACCCGCAAGAGCTGGTACGACAAACTGCGGACAAGGTCCTGGCCGACGTCACGGCAAACAGAGATCGTTTAAGGGCCAATCCCAAGCAGATCCTTGCCCTGGTTGAAGGTACGGTCGCGCCACACTTCGATTTTCGCGCCATGACCCAGCTGGCGCTCGGTCGCTACTGGCGTGACGCGACGGATGATCAGAAGACCCGATTGAGCACCGAATTCAAAAACCTGCTGGTGCGGACCTACGGTTCGGCCCTGCTCGGCTATTCCGGAGAGGAGATCCAATACCTGCCGGTATTCGGGCAAACGGATGGCAATCGGGTCACCATACCGACCAAGGTTACCCAGAAGGGGGGGCCGTCGATCCCGATCAACTACCGCCTGCACCGCGACAGCGGTGCCTGGCAGGTCTACGACGTGGTGATCGACGGCGTCAGTCTGGTCACCAACTATCGCAGCAGCTTCTCCTCGCAGGTACGCCGCGGCGGGATCGACGGCCTGATCGACACCCTGGCGCAGCGTAACGGCAAGCTCAGCGATGGCTGAGTGGACGCTGAGTCCGATCGTCGACCAGCGAATCGTGCTGGACGGCGACATTGATTTTGCCTCGGTGCCCGAGATCTGGACGCGCTTGGAGCCGTTGTTACGCAGCAACAGTAGCCTGACCCTGTCTCTGGAGGGCGTCACCCGTGCCGACAGCGCCGGTCTGGCCCTGTTGCTCGAGGGCCTGCAGCGCGGACGAGAGCTCGGCAACCCGCTTCGCTTCGAGCAGATTCCCAAGGCACTGTGGGATCTCGCAGGCTTGTGCAATGTCACCGAACTGATTCTCGAGTATGCCGAACCGCAGCCCACCTGAGCTGCCCGGCCACTACCCGCTAACGGCCGTTTTTCGTTACCATAAGCGTCTTTTTTCGCCCCCGGAGTTTTCGGGTGGCCGCGCGAAGGGGCTATATGGACAAACTCATCATCACCGGTGGCACGACTCTCCAGGGCGAGGTCCGTGTCTCGGGTGCGAAGAACTCCGCCCTGCCGATCCTGGCGGCGCCCCTGCTGGCCGACGGACCGACGGTGATCGGCAATATCCCGCATCTGAACGACATCACCACCACGATGGGGCTGCTCGGTCGGTTGGGGGCACACCTGACGGTCGACGAGACCATGCGCGCCTCCATCCTGGTGCTCGGGCCGCGGCTGGCCCGCTTGGGCCGCGCCGACGTGTCACTGCCGGGCGGGTGCGCGGTCGGCTCGCGGCCGGTGAATCTGCACATCGACGGCCTGCGCGCGACGGGGGCCGAAATCGCCGTCGGAGATGACTGCATCGAACTCGACATGCACAGTCAGCGACCGCGCGCGGTCAATGTCCACACCGCTCCGTACCCCGTCTTTCCGACCGACATTCAGGCCCGGTTCACGGCCCTGAATTGCGTTGCCGAGTGAGCCGGGACCATCACCGAGACGATGTTCGAGAACCGCTTCATGCACGGTTCAGGAGATGCAGCGGATGGGGGCAGAGATCCGCGTCGAGGGCAACACCGCGATCGTCACCGGGGTCGCTCAGCTCAACGGGGCTCCGGTTATGGCGACCGACCTGCGTGTCTCGGCCGGCTTGGTTCCTGTCCGGGCTGGTGGCCGAGGGTGAGACGCCGGTCGATCGGATCTGTCACATCGATCGGGGCTATCGGAATATCGAAGAGAAGGTCTCCGGGCTGGGCGCCCGTATCCGTCGGGTGCCCGACTGAACATGGGCCACATCCGCGCCGATCGAGATCAGCTGTACGCTGCCATCCACTCAGACTCGACTTGCTGACATGACGTTTGACTCAGCCATCACCATCGCCCTTTCCAAGGGCAGGATCTTCAAGGACAGCTTGCCGCTGCTGAAGGCGGTCGGCATCGAGCCGGCTGACGATCCCGAGGTCAGCCGGAAGCTCATCCTGGACACCAACCACCCGCAGGTGAAGCTGGTGCTGATCCGGGCGACCGACGTGCCTACCTATGTGCAATGGGGCGCGGCCGACATCGGTGTGGCTGGCAAGGACGTGCTGCTCGAGCACGGCGGCGAGGGCCTCTATGAACCGCTGGACTTGAAGATTGCCAGGTGCCGCTTGATGGTTGCCGGGCGGCCGGACGCCAGCCTCGAGGGACACCGGCTGCGGATTGCGACCAAGTACGTCAACGCCGCCCGAGAGTATTTCGCCGCACGTGGCCAACAGGTCGAGATCATCAAGCTCTACGGTTCGATGGAACTCGCCCCCCTGGTCGGGCTGTCCGATCTGATCGTTGACCTGGTCGAAAGCGGCAATACGCTCAAGGCCAACGGCCTGGTGCCTCTGGAACACATGCGCGACATCAGCTCGCGGCTGGTAGTGAACAAGGCCTCCTGGAAGATGAAGCACGCCACCGTCAGTCAGCTGGTCGGAGCCTTGCGTGGCGCCGTGGCTGAACCGGCCTGAGGCGGCAGTTTCCCAAAACCACTGGGATTGATCCGGCGCGCCGGATGACGAGTTTGTAGACGAGGTAAGATCGATGGCCGAGATTCGCCGACTGAACACCGCCGAGACCGATTTCCAGCCACGCCTGGATGCCCTGCTGGCCTGGGATACGGTATCGGATCAGGCCGTCAACCAGACGGTCAACGACATTATCGCCGCGATTCGTCAGGACGGCGATCAGGCCCTGGTCGAGTTCACCGCTCGGTTCGACGGCTGGCAGCCGGAGTCGGGCGCGGATCTCCTGATCCCGCTGGCACGTCTGGAACAGGCCTGGAACGGCCTCGGCCAGGAGCAGCGTGAGGCCCTGGAGCACGCCGCCGGGCGTATCCGGGCCTATGCCGAGCGGCAAAAGATGACAGGCTGGTCCTACACCGAGGCCGACGGCACCCTGCTCGGCCAGCAGGTCACGCCGCTCGATCGGGTCGGGCTGTACGTCCCGGGCGGCAAGGCGGCCTATCCGTCCTCGGTGCTGATGAACGCCGTGCCGGCCAAGGTCGCCGGGGTCGCCGAGCTGATCATGGTGGTGCCCACGCCCGGGGGCGAACTCAACGAGTTGGTGCTGGCCGCGGCGCACGTCTCCGGGGTCGACAAGGTGTTCGCCGTCGGCGGCGCCCAGGCGGTGGCGGCGCTCGCCTACGGTACCGAGTCGGTCCCGCCGGTGGACAAGATCGTCGGCCCGGGCAACATCTATGTCGCCACCGCCAAGCGCGCGGTGTTCGGCCAGGTCGGCATCGACATGGTCGCCGGGCCCTCGGAGATCCTGGTGGTCTGCGACGGCGGCACCGACCCGGAATGGGTTGCCATGGACCTGTTCTCCCAGGCCGAGCACGACGAGGACGCCCAGGCCATCCTGTTGTCGCCGGACGCCGATTTCATCGATCGGGTCGCCGACGCCATCGACCGTCTGTTGCCGACCATGGAGCGCCAGGAGATCATTGCCACGGCGCTGCGCGATCGCGGCGCCCTGATTGCCTGTCGCGACCTGGACGACGCGGCCGAGGTCGCCAACCACATCGCCCCGGAGCACCTGGAGCTGTCGATCGCCGATCCGCAGTCCTTCGTCGCCAGGATCAAGCACGCCGGCGCCATTTTCATGGGCCGCTACACCTCGGAGTCACTCGGCGACTACTGTGCCGGGCCGAATCATGTCCTGCCGACCTCGCGCACTGCCCGGTTCAGCTCGCCGCTCGGGGTGTACGACTTTCAGAAGCGCTCCAGCCTGATCATGGCCTCGCCGGAGAGCTCCTGCATACTCGGCGCGACCGCGTCGGTGCTGGCCCGCGGCGAGGGGCTGACGGCGCACGCCCGGTCGGCCGAGTATCGTCTCAACGCCGGCAAGGACTGAGAATGGTCGAGTTGGTCTCGGTCCTGACCTGCCCGGAATGCGGCCATCAGGCGCGCGAGACCATGCCGACCGATGCCTGCCTGTGGTACTACGAGTGCGCCGGCTGCGGCGCCCTGCTGCGGCCGAAACCGGGCGATTGCTGCGTGTTCTGCTCCTTCGGCAGTGTGTCCTGTCCGCCGGTGCAACTGCACGGTCGCGGCAAGGGAGGCCGTTGCGATGAGTGCTGAGGATCTGGTCAGGCATTGGGTGAGGGCCGAGATCCGCGAGCTGGCGGCCTATCCCGTGCAGAATGCCGCCGGGCTGATCAAGCTCGACGCCATGGAAAACCCCTACTCCTGGCCGGAGGAACTGCGCGGACCCTGGGCCGAGCGTCTGGCCGGCCTGGACGTCAACCGTTACCCCGATCCGCAGGGCCAGCGCCTGAAGGCCCGTCTGCGCCAAGTGCTCCGGATACCCGCCGAGATCGAACTGTTGCTCGGCAACGGCTCGGACGAGATCATCCAGCTGATCGTCATGGCGCTGGCGGGAGCGGGGCGCACGGTGCTGTCGGTCGAGCCTGGCTTCGTCATGTACCGGATGATCACCTTGTATTGCGGCCTGCGCTTTGTCGGCGTACCGCTGCGGGACGAGGACTTCGGTCTGGATGTGCCGGCCCTGTTGCAGGCCATGGACGAGCACCAGCCGGCCGTCGTCTTTCTCGCCTATCCAAACAACCCGACCGGCAATCTGTTCAATGAGGCCGGAATCCGCCATGTACTCGAGGCGGCGCCCGGACTGGTGGTGGTCGACGAGGCCTACGCGCCTTTCACCTCGGCGAGCTTTCTCGATCGACTCGGCAATTACCCCAATCTGGTGGTGATGCGCACCCTTTCGAAGATGGGCTTCGCCGGTCTGCGGCTCGGCTATCTCGCCGGCAACCCGGCCTGGCTGGACGAATTCGACAAGGTACGGTTGCCGTACAACATCAACGTACTCTCTCAGGCCAGCGCAGAATTCGCCTTGGAGCACGTCGCGGCCTTCGACCGCCAGACCGCTGCGATCCGCGCCGAGCGTGGTCGTCTGATCGCTGCCCTGGAGGCCCTGCCCGGGCTGCAGACCTTCGCCACCGAGGCCAACTTCGTCCTGGTGCGTTGTCCGTCGGGGCGGGCGGCGTCGGTATTCGAGGGTTTGAAGCGGGGCGGGGTGTTGATCAAGAAACTCGACGGCGCGCACCCGCTGCTGGCCGACTGCCTGCGGATCACCGTGGGAACGCCGGAGGAGAATGATCGGTTGCTCGGGGTATTGCGGGGGTTGGTTTGATGCCGGGGGTGTTGTGTGGGAGCGGCGCCGCCGCCGCGATAGTGCCTCGCAGTCCCGGGGTCGGAGTCAATTTTCGGTAAATCGTTGAGTACATCTGAGGGGCTGGAGTCGGAAATTGACTCCGACCCCTAGCCGTTGTTGGTGGATTGTTTGCGGATTACCGTGGGTACCCCGGTTGAGAATGATCGGTTGCTCGGGGTTTTGCGGGGGTTGGTTTAGTTGGGTGTTGTGCCGCGAAGCGGCACAAGATCCACAAACACCCACTAGCGGGTCGGCCGTTCCTCCAACTCCGCGTGCAACGCCAACTCGCGTCGCTCGCGCAGCAGGGTGACGCGGATGCTTTCTCCGGGCTGGCGGGCGGCGATCTCGTCGAGCAGCTGCGGCGCGCTGTCGATCATCGTGCCCTCGACGCTGAGAATCACATCACCGACGGTAATGCCGGCCTTGGCGGCAGGACCGTTTTCGATGACCCCGGCGATTAGAAGACCGCGTGGCTCGGACATGCCGAGTGATTCGGCGATCGCGGGAGTCAGTTCCTGGGCGGTGATCCCGAGCCAGCCGCGTACCACTCGGCCGTGCTCGATCAGTTGCTGCATAACGCCCCGGGCAAGCTGCACGGGGATGGCGAAGCCGATGCCGTGCGAGCCGCCGCTGCGCGAGAAGATCGCGGTGTTGATGCCGACCAGCTCGCCGCGGCTGTTGATCAGGGCGCCGCCGGAGTTGCCCGGATTGATGGCGGCGTCGGTCTGGATGAAGTTCTCGAAGGTGTTGATGCCGAGCTTCGAGCGGCCGGTGGCGCTGACGATGCCCATGGTGACCGTCTGGCCGACGCCGAAGGGATTGCCGATGGCCAGCACCACGTCGCCGACCTGCAGCGTCGATGACTCGCCCAGGGTCGCTGCGGTAAGGGGCGGTCCGCCGGCCTGCAGCAGCGCCAGATCGGTGTCGAGGTCGACGCCGACGATGCGCGCCGGCATCTGCCGGCCGCCCTGGAGCAGGACGGCAATCTCCCGCGCGCCTTCGATGACATGGTGGTTGGTCAGAACATAGCCGTTCTTCTCGACGATCACGCCCGACCCGAGACTGTTCTCGCGCTTGATCCGCGGTTCGGCGCGGTCGAGGCCGAAAAAGCGCCGCAGGACCGGGTCCTCGATTTCGGGATTGGCGGCCTCTCGGGTCAGTTTGGTGGCGACGATGCTGACCACCGAGGGCGCGGTTCGGGCGACCGCGTCGGCGTAGGAGGCCACCGGATGGCGATTCGGTGCCACCCGGGCCCTGGGCTCCGGCCCGCTGATCAGATCCGGGCGCAGCATGACCAGCAGAAAAGCCGCCGCCAGGCCGGTGGCGATCGAGGTGAAGAGGAAGCCGAAGATGCGGTGGATCTTCATACCGCGCGTACCCTAACATGCACCGAACCGGCTGTCAGAGCAGCCGATCCGGACCGATCTCGAGTGACTCCCCAAGAGCCGCCATGGCCAGCTTGCAGGACATCGTTAGTTATTGTGACCAGCGCCTCGACGCCGCCGGGTTCGACGACTATTGCCCGAACGGTTTGCAGCTCGAGGCCGGTGAGCGGGTCAGCCGAATCGTCAGCGGGGTCACCGCCAGTCGGGCCTTGATCGAGGCGGCGGCCGAGCGTGGTGCCGACCTTCTGTTGGTGCACCACGGCTATTTCTGGAAGGGCGAGGCGCAGCCACTGACGGGGATGAAAGGGCGGCGGGTGCGCAGTCTGTTCGCCCACGGCCTGAGTCTGCTGGCCTATCATCTACCACTCGATGCCCACCCGCAGCTCGGCAACAACGCTCAGCTTGGGAGGCGCCTGCAGTTGGAGGGCGCGCCGGTCGACGCGGCGGGCGGTTTGATCTGGCGGGCGCAGCTGACCCAGCCCCTGTCTCCGCAGCAGTTGGGCGAGCGCATCGCCACGGCCCTGCAGCGATCGCCGCTGCACATCCCCGGCGGGCCGCCACAGATTTGCAGCCTGGCCTGGTGTACCGGCGCCGCCCAGGGCTATCTGGCCGAGGCGGCCGCGCTCGGCTGCGATGCCTACCTGAGCGGTGAGATCTCCGAGCCGACCGTGCACATCGCCCGCGAGCAGGGGGTGCATTTCTACTCCGCGGGTCATCACGCCACCGAGCGCTACGGGGTCCAGGCGCTGGGTCAGGAGTTGGCGCGCGAGTTCGATGTCGAGCACCAGTTCGTCGATATCGACAACCCCGTCTGACCCGTCGCAGCCGCGCAGGCTTGGGTGCTGACGCGTCCAGCCGGGCGTTTCGGGTGATCGGGACCCCGTCCGCCTTGACCGACGCAGTACCTTGGTGGAGAATCTCAGGTCGTTTTTTAGCCGCTTTAGTATATTCTGATATGTCCAATAACCGACCGCGACACTGGGTCATTCGCCCGGCGCCGGCTCTGGTTCGGCGGCCCGATTTTCAGAGTCACTAGGGGAATCTCTCATGACTGCAGAAGGCGTGGATCTCAAGAAACGCCGTTTCCTGACCGCCGCAACCTCGGTGGTCGGTGCGGTGGGCATCGGCTTCGTCGCTGTGCCTTTTCTCGCATCCTGGAGCCCGTCCGAGCGCGCCAAAGCGGCGGGGGCTCCGGAAGAGGCGGATATCGGTAAGCTGGAGTCGGGCGGACTGCTGCGCGTCAAATGGCGCGGCAAGGTGACCTGGGTGGTGCGCCGCACCGAGCAGAACCTCGCCGATCTGGCCTCTCTGGACGGCATTCTGGCGGACCCGAATTCTGACGTCCCGCAGCAGCCCGAGTACTGCAGGAACCCCCACCGCTCGATCAAGCCCGAATATCTGGTGGCCATCGGTATCTGCACCCACCTGGGCTGCTCACCGACCTACCGCCCGGATGTGGGTGCGGCGGACATGGGCGGTGATGCATGGGTGGGCGGGTTCTTCTGTCCCTGCCATGGTTCCAAGTTCGACATGGCCGGGCGGGTCTACGCGGGCGTGCCGGCGCCGACCAACCTGGTGATTCCACCGCACACGTATCTGTCGGATACGCTGATTCTCATCGGTGAAGACGGAGGGGCCGCGGCATGAGCAGCTTGCTGAACTGGATTGACGAGCGTTTTCCGCTCACCAAGGTCTGGAACGAACATCTCGCCGAGTACTACGCGCCGAAGAACTTCAACTTCTGGTATTTCTTCGGTTCGCTGGCGCTGCTGGTTCTGGTGTTGCAGATTGTCACCGGTATCTGGCTGGCGATGAACTACAAGCCCTCGGCGGAGAACGCCTTCGCCTCGGTCGAGTACATCATGCGCGACGTCAACTGGGGCTGGCTGCTGCGCTATATGCACTCGACCGGCGCCTCGGCCTTCTTCCTCGTGGTCTATCTGCACATGTTCCGCGCCCTGATTTACGGCTCCTACCGCAAGCCGCGGGAGTTGCTGTGGATCATCGGTGTGATCATCTACCTGGCCATGATGGCGACCGCCTTCTTCGGCTACCTGCTGCCCTGGGGGCAGATGTCTTACTGGGGGGCGCAGGTCATCGTCAATCTGTTCGCGGCGGTGCCGATCGTCGGCGAGGAACTGTCGATCTGGATTCGCGGCGACTATGTCATTTCCGATGCGACTCTGAACCGCTTCTTCGCCTTCCACTTCGCCCTGCCGTTCATCCTCGCGGCTCTGGTCTTTGTCCACATCGTCGCCTTGCACAAGGTCGGCTCCAACAACCCGGACGGCATCGAGATCAAGAAGAACAAGGACGAGAAAGGCATCCCGCGTGACGGCATACCGTTCCATCCCTATTACACGGTTAAGGACATTGTCGGGATCGGTGTGTTCCTGATCCTATTCTGTGCGGTGGTGTTCTTTGCACCGGACCTGGGTGGACTGTTCCTCGAGGCGCCGAACTTCGAGCCGGCGAACCCGCTGAAGACCCCGGAACATATTGCGCCGGTCTGGTATTTCACTCCCTACTACGCCATGTTGCGGGCCGTTCCACCGATGTTGAACTCGCAGTTCCCGGGCGTGGTCGTGATGTTCGCGGCGATTCTGGTGTTCTTCGTGCTGCCCTGGCTGGACCGCAGTCCGGTGAAATCGATTCGCTACAAGGGTCCGATCTTCAAGGCGGCGATTGCGATCTTCGCCGTGACCTTCATCGTATTGGCCTATCTCGGCATGCAGCCGGCGACGCCGACGTCGACCCTGTTCGCGCAGATCTTCACCGGGCTTTACTTCGCCTTTTTCTTTCTCATGCCCTGGTACAGCAAGTTCGACTCGACCAAGCCGGAGCCGGAGAGGGTGACCCAATGAAGAAGCTAATGATGATGCTGGCGCTGGTCTTGGCGCCGATGACCGGTTTCGCCGCCGGCGGTCATGTCGAGTTGGAATCGGCCAACATCGATGTGAGCAATGATGCCGCCATCCAGCGCGGAGCGAAGATGTTCGTCAACTACTGCATGGGCTGTCACTCCGCCAAGTATGTACGTTACAAGCAGTTGACGGAGGTCGGGCTGAGCGAAGATGAGATCAGGGACAATCTGATGTTCACCGACTCCAAGATCGGAGATCAGATGACCATCGCCATGCCCAACGCCCAGGCGGCCAACTGGTTCGGCGCGCCGCCGCCGGACCTCACGCTGATCGCGCGAATCAAGGACGGCGGGGCCGATTGGCTGTATTCGTACCTGAAGGCCTTCTACGTCGATGAAAGCCGTCCGCTCGGGGTCAACAATACGGTGTTCCCGAACGTAGGCATGCCGCACGTCATGTGGGACCTGCAGGGTATTCAGGAGGCGGTGTACAAGTATGCCGTAACCCACCACGGTCACGTCGCGGGTTCATTCGATACCGAGGCCGATGCCGAGGCCTACATCAAGGAAAACGCCGGTGAGCACGGCGAGGGCTACAAGATCGAGAAGGTGGTCGATCGCCTGGAACTGGTCAAGCCCGGCAAGATGAGCCAGGATCAATACTCCGCCGCGGTCCGTGATCTGGCCACCTTCCTCGCCTACATCTCGGAGCCGATGAAGCTCGAGCGGCAGAGTCTCGGTGTCTGGGTGATTCTGTTCCTGATCGTCTTTACGATCGTCGCTTACCTGATGAAGAAGGAGTACTGGAAGGACATTCACTGATCAGTGGAAGGGTCCACCGGGAGGGGCGCGCAGTTTGCTATACTGTGCGCCCTTTTTCGTTTACTAGACGACCGGCGGACGTACGCTGGCCGCGCTTTGGTCTGGGAGTAAGTTTGGATGGCGCTTGTTTCGAGCAAACGTTCCGTAATGACTCTGTTCTCCGATCCGCAGAGCCTGCAGAGCCATCGGGTTCGCATGGTCCTGGCAGAGAAGAACGTCACTGTCGATATCGTCGACGTCGATCCGGCGAATCCTCCCGAGGACATCATGGATCTCAATCCCTATGGTACGGCGCCGACCCTGATCGATCGCGATCTGGCGCTTTACGAGGCGCGGGTGATCATGGAGTACCTCGACGAGCGTTTTCCGCACCCGCCGCTGCTTCCGGTGGATCCGGTATCGCGGGCCTCGGCACGCCAGTTCATGTATCGGGTCGAACGGGACTGGTACGGGTTGGCCGCGAGCATTCTGGAGGGCGGCAAGGGCGCGACCAAGGCTCGCAAGGAACTCAAAGAGGCGCTGACCGTCAGCGCGCCGATCTTCAGTGCCAAGCCGTACTTTATGAGCGATGAATTTTCCCTGGTCGACGCCAGCATCGCGCCTCTGCTTTGGCGTCTGCCAAATCTGGGCGCCGAACCGGCGGGTGCCGCACTCAAGACCATCAACACCTTCGCCGCCCGTCTGTTCAAGCGGGATTCGTTCATCCTCAGCCTCACCGAGGCCGAGCGCGAGATGCGGCAGTAGCTCCGACTCTGCGCATGAACTCACGGCGCCCGTATCTGATCCGTGCCTGCTATCAGTGGATTGCCGATAACCAGTGCACACCCTTTCTGCTGGTCGACGCCAAGCACGACGACGTGCACGTACCGGGCAACTATGTCGAGGACGGGCGCATTATTCTCAACGTCGGGCCGGGTGCCGTCCAGGGACTGGACCTGGGTGACGAGTCAATTCGGTTCAGCGCTCGATTCGACGGTTCGGCCATGCAGGTCAGCTTCCCCCCGACCGCGGTGCTCGGCATCTATGCGCGGGAGAGCCACGAGATCATGAACATGCTGTTTCCCGAGGTATTCCCGGAAGAGTCGGCAGGCGAGGACACGCCGAACCCGGACCCGGACGGCGCGCCGGGCAAGCGGCCCAGTCTCAAGGTGGTGAAGTAGAACTGACCTCGCAGGACAAGGCCCGATTCAATCGCGGCGCTTGAACGGGATGACCTTGTGGTCCCCGCTTGGGTCGGCCGGTTGTTCGCGAGTGGGCGGCTCATCCGCCAACTGCTCGGGCAGGCCAAGGTCGACGCTCTCCAGTCGAACCCCCAGCAGCAGGATATGCCCGGTGCGCCGTCCCACGCCCTCCACGCTGTAATCGAAGCGGAACATGCGGCGAAACCGCAAGCCGTCGGCGGTGCGGCGCAGGGCCATGCGTGACAGGGACACGGTCTGGTCGAGCAATTGGAACCCGCGCCGCCGGCAGGTCTCTTTGGCGATACCCGTGGCGAGCTCGCGAGCCCTGGCGCCGTCCAGCCAGAGCAGGGAGATTGCGCCTAGAATGATCAGTGCAAACAGCGCGGACGTCATGGGGCTAGCGGCTCTCGAGCGTCTCAATTGGAAGGAGGATAACCGAATCCATGGGTGTAATCCGAGTGCATGCCGGCGACATCACCCAACTGGCGGTTGACGCCATCGTCAATGCCGCCAACACCGGGCTGCTCGGCGGAGGCGGTGTCGATGGTGCGATCCATCGGGCAGCCGGCCCTCAATTGCTTGAGTACAATCGCGGCCTCGGCGGTTGTCCCGTCGGCGAGGCGCGCCTCAGCCCTGGGTTTCGGTTGCCGTCTCGCTGGGTGATCAGTACCGTCGGACCGGTGTGGCGCGGCGGCGAGCAGGGCGAGCCCGATCTGTTGCGCAATGCCTACGCCAACAGTCTGCGGCTCGCCCGCGAGCAGGACATTCGAACTATCGCCTTTCCGTCCATCGGCACCGGGGTATACGGTTACCCGAAACACCTGGCGGCGCAGGTGGCGGTGACGGCTATGCGCGACTATCAGGCTGATTTCGATGAGATCGTCGCCTGCTGTTTTTCGACCGCTGACGCCGAGATCTACCGAGGTCTACTCGCCGAAAGCGCCTAACACGGACCCTACAAGAAACCATCATGAACTGGCTCGATCGAATTCCTCTGCCCTTCCTGTTGATCGTCTCCCTGACGCTCGGGCTCGCGCCCTTCGTTCCCGAACCGCACGTCTGGGAAAAGCTGAAGATGCTGGCCGACGGAACCCTGTCACGGCCGATCGACATCTTCGACCTGCTGATGCACGGGGCGCCGTGGTTATTGCTGATCTTGAAGCTCGTCCGGACCCTGATCCTGCGACACAGTCCCACCTGATCCGAGTGGGTTTTAGGGGTTGGTTTCAGAGGTCGGAGTCGTTTATTGGTTTCCGAAAACGACTCCGACCCCTGATTCCACCCGACCCCTGATCAGCGGGCTCGACTCAGCCCCCTCTTCTGGCTATCCTCTTCCACGGTCCACACAGATCGTGGACCTGACCCATGGACGGGCCGGCGGTATAGACGTCGCTTTTCGGCATGCTGGTGTACACCGGCCCGGATGTCTTACAGCAATCACAGGGAGTGATTCTTATGTTGAACAAGATCCTGTTCGTTTCCAGCCTTTCCCTCGCCTTTTCTCCGGCCGCCCCGGCCGCCTCCGGCCTGATCATCACCGGCGTGGTCGACGGCCCGTTAACCGGCGGCACGCCCAAGGCGATCGAACTCTATGCCAACGCCGACATTGCCGATCTCGGCATCTACGGGGTTGGCCTGGCCAACAACGGGGGCGGCTCCGACGGCGAGGAATTCACGCTGGCGGGAAGCGTCAGTGCCGGCAGTTATCTGCACATCACCAAGGACGAATTGGAGTTCGCCCAGTTCTTTGGTTTCGCGTCGAGATTCGTCGATCCGGTCGCGGGCGGCAATGGCGACGACGCGGTCGAACTGTTCATGAACGGGGCGGTGGTCGATACCTTCGGCGAGGTCGACGTCGACGGCACGGGGGAGCCCTGGGAGTACCTCGACAGCTGGGCCTATCGCCTGAATCAGACCGGGCCCGACGGTGCGGCCTTTGAGCTCAGCAACTGGTCCTTCGGCGCAGTGAACGCGCTCGATGGGGAGACGACCAACGCCGGCGCGGTCTCTCCGTTTCCCCTCAGGACCTACCAGCCGGCCGTGGTGCCGATCCCGGCCGCGGCCTGGCTGTTCGGTTCGGCCGCATTGGGCCTGATCTCGGTCGCGCGCCGGCGCGGTTGAACGCCCCTATCTGCGTCGAAACCTGAACCAAGTGCCGGTGGTGCTGCCGGCGCTTGCCTCGGTCAATTCGCCCGCTTGGCCGAGAGCCGGTCCAGGCGCAGCCGCTGGCGCTCGTCGAACAGTCGCTTTGATCCCAGCCAGACGGCGGTGACGCTGCCGAAGCCGGTGCCGGCGGCGATCATGAACATGATCATCAGCTGGTATTTGGCCGCCTCCATGGGCGGGCTGCCGGCCAGGATCTGACCGGTCATCATGCCCGGCAGACTGACGATGCCGGCGGTGGCCATGGCGTTGGTGATCGGGATCAGACCGGAGCGCAGGGCGTCGCGGCGGATGGCGCCGATAGCGCTCTGCCAGTCCTCGCCGAGCATCAGCCGCGCCTCGATCGGGCCTCGCTGCTCCCAGGCGGTGCGGGTCAGATTGTCCAGCGCCACGGCGATGCCGCTCATGGTGTTTCCGAGCACCATGCCGAGCAGCGGGATCAGGTATTGCGGGGTATACCAGGGCTCGACCTGGATCACGGCGAACAGCGCCAGCAGGGTGACGCTGAACGAGGACAGGAACATCGACGAGGCCCCGACACCGTAGCCCCAGGGGCCGACGAAACGGCGCTGCTGGCGGCTCATGACCTCATGGCCTGCGACTCCGAGCATGATCATCGCCAGCAGCAGCATCAGCCAGGGGCTGGTCTGCTCGAACAGGGTTTTGAGGACCATGCCGAGCAGCAGCAGTTGCACGGTGGCGCGAACCGAGGCGATCAGCATGCGCCGCTCGATCCCCAGATGCAGCCGCCAGGACATGGCCGCGAGCACCAGCACCAGGACGGCGGCGACCGACAGGTCCAGGGCGGACAGGGAGATCAGGGTCATGCCGGCTCCTCGATAAGAGTCCCATGCTGGATAAGCAGTTGCCGCTGCGCCACCCGTTGGCGCTGCGCCCGATCGTGGCTGACCCAGAGCGTCGGCGCCCGATACCGGTGGCGATAGTCGTGGATCACCGTCTCCAGCAACAAGGTGTTGTCCTGGTCGAGATTGGCGCTCGGCTCGTCCAGCAGCAGCGCGTCGGGGTGGTTGCTGAGCAGGCGCACCAGGGCCAGGCGCTGGCGCTCGCCGCTGGACAGCCGGGTGACGGTCCAGGACAGCACGTCCGGGGTAAACCCGAGTTGCTCCAGCAGTGGCCGATCCCACTTGGCGGCGTGTGGCTCGACCTGATCGAACCACCAGTGGCTCTCGGCCGGCAGGTAACCGACCCGGCGGCGCCAGGTGGTCGGCTTCATGGCGCTGCGCGCCTCGCCGTTGAGCCAGGCCTCGCCGCCGTTCGGGTCGAGGTCGGCGATCGCCCGCAGCAGCAGGGTCTTGCCAGCGCCGGAAGGGCCGTGCAGGGCGACGCACTCACCGGGCGCGACGCCCAGGTCGATCGGTTGCAGCAGGGTGGGGTGCAGGGCCTCCAGACGCAGCTCCGCCGGGCTCATGCGGTCGATTTCCTTTTGCAGACCAGGTCCCAAACGCCATGCCCGAGCCGCTGGCCGCGCTGCTCGAACTTGGTCAGCGGCCGGTCCTCCGGGCGCGGGGTGTAGCGGCCGGGGCCGGCAAGGTTGGTGAAGCGGGGATCGGCGTCGATCAGGCCCAGCATGTGCTCGGCATAGTCCCGCCAGTCGGTCGCGGCATGGAAGCGGCCGCCGGGTTCGAGTACCCGGTGCAGGCGGTCGAGGAACCCCGGCTGGACGATGCGCCGCTTGTGGTGGCGCTTCTTGTGCCAGGGGTCGGGAAAGAACAGGTTGACCCCGGCGAGCGATTCGGCCGGCAGACGACGCAGGACCTCGACCGCGTCCTCGCGCAGCACGCGCGCATTGTTCAGCCCGAGGGCCTCGAGCCTGATCAGCAGGTGGCCGACGCCGGGGCGGTGGACCTCGACGCCGAGGTAATTGCGCTCGGGGTGGCGCTCGGCCAGGGTCGCGAGTGTTTCGCCGTTGCCGAAACCGATCTCCAGATAGAGCGGCCGTGTCGGGTCGAACACCTCGCTCGGGTCGAAGGTTCCATCCTGCGGCAGCGTCAGGCCGAAGCGTGGCCAGAGTTCGTCGAAGGCGCGCTGCTGGCCGCGGGTCAGCCGGCCCTCGCGCAGCACGAAGCTGCGGATCGGCCGGTGGCGCGGGTTGTCGCTCGTCGCCATCGGTGAGTGAATGCGAACGGTGAATCCGGGCGCGGGCTAGAAGAACATGCCGTCGAGCGGCGAGGAGGCGGAGGCGAAGCGCTTGGCCGGCATGCGCCCGGCGAGGAAGGCCTCGCGGCCGGCCTCGATGGCCTTCTTCATCGCCGAGGCCATCAGCACCGGATCTTTGGCCGCGGCGATGGCGGTGTTCATCAGCACGCCGTCGCAGCCCAGCTCCATGGCGATGGCCGCGTCCGAGGCGGTGCCCACGCCGGCGTCGACCAGGATCGGCACCTTGGCGTTCTCGACGATGGTGACAGATGTTGAGCCGTTGCGGATGCCCAGCCCCGAGCCGATCGGCGCGGCCAGCGGCATGACGGCGACGCAGCCCATCTCCTCCAGCCGCTTGGCGATGATCGGATCGTCGTTGGTGTAGACCATGACGTCGAAGCCGTCGGCGACCAGCTCCTCGGCCGCCTCCAGGGTCTGCGATCACGTCCGGGAACAGGGTCTTCTCGTCGCCGAGCACCTCGAGCTTGACCAGCTTGTGGCCGTCGAGCAGCTCGCGCGCCAGACGGCAGGTGCGCACCGCGGTCTTGGCGTCGAAGCAGCCGGCGGTGTTGGGCAGGATGGTGTAGCGCTCTGGTGGCAGCACCTCGAGGATGTTGGGCTCGTCGGCGTTCTGGCCGATGTTGGTGCGTCGCACGGCGATGGTGACGATCTCGGCGCCGCTGGCGTCGATCGCCTCGCGGGTCTCGTCTGCGTCCTTGTACTTGCCGGTGCCGACCAGCAGGCGCGAGCGGTACTCGCGGCCGGCGACGGAGAAGGTGTCTGTTGAGGTCATAGGGAGCCGTCGTGCTTCAAGAAATACAAGGGCGTTAGTTTACGTCAAGCCGGGTGCAGCGTCAGGCAAGGGTGTCCGCGGGGTCCGTTCAGGTGGTGTCGTTCGCGACATCGGCTTCGGCAAACAGCGCCATCGCATGGTTGGCGAAACCGCTGCCCGCCTCGGCGTAGATATTGAAAACCGCATCCACACCGCACTCCTGCAGTGCCTCAGCCTCGTCGGCGAACTTGACTGCGGCGCCGACCCTGCCGCGAAAGCCCCAGTCGCGTGCCAGCCTGGCCGCCTTCTGGTTGGCCTGTAAGGTCGGCATGGCGAGCAATACCCAGTCGACATGCCATTTGCCGCGATCGATTCTCGTCCAGAAATCCGGGTTTGTGAGGTTGCCAGCCTGGATATTGCGCCCGGTTTGAGCGAGCCGGGTCACAACGGCCGGGTCGAAATCCAGGCCGATCACACCGTCTTTGAGCTGTTCGACCAATTGGTCGTAGGCGCCGGTGCCGACCCGCCCCATCCCGCAGACCAGGATCCTGACGCCGTCGAAATCTACGGTCTCGTCGCCGACCAGGCGCCGACGATTTTCGAAGCGTTTCAACCAGGGCCGGAAGCTCAGGTAGATCCGGTCCGCGTTCGCGTTCAGCGCCGAGGCGATCACGAAGGACAGGGCGACGCCCACGGCGGCGACGACCAGCCAGTCCTTGGACAACCAACCCTGGCCGGTGGCGATTGCCGTGACGATCAGACCGAACTCACTGAAGTTTGCCAGGGTCTGGGAGGCCAGAGTCGCGGTGCGGGCGCGGACCCGAAATCGGGTGAACAGCCAGAAGTACAGGGCGATTTTCACCGGGATGAACAAGGCAAACGCGGCGGCGATCAGAAACAGCGTCAGGTCGGGAATGCCGGTCAGGCCGATGCTGAGGAAAAACCCGACCAGGAACAGGTCCTTCAGGCTCAGCAGGACCTTGAACAGCTCGCCGGCCTTGGGGTGATTGGCGATCAGCACCCCGAACACCAGGGCGCCGAGGTCGCCCTTGAGGTCGACCAGCTCGAACAGCCCGGCCCCGCCGAGCGCCAGAACCAGCCCGAACAGGATCTGCAGCTCGCCGTGTCCGGCGCGGCTCAACAGTCCGTTGAGCAAGGGGCGCGAGGCGAGAATGCCGACAATGACGAAGGCCGCCCAGGGCGACGGCACCTTGGCCGCCGAGACCCCGAGAAAGATTACCGCGGCGATGTCCTGAACGATCAGCACGCCGATCGCGATGCGCCCGTACCAGGCGGCCGTGTCCGATTTGTCTTCCAGCACCTTGACCGCGAATACGGTGCTGGAGAACGACAGCGCGAAACCCACCAGGAGCGCGCTGGCAGGTGTCAGATTGTTCAGCAGCGGCAGATCGAAGGACGACAGCAACATCAGGACGGCGCTCGCGAGGAGTGTTACGGCGAGCATGTGGGCGGTCGCGACCCCCCAGGTCTCCGGCCGCAGCAGCTGGCCGACCCTGAGCTTCAAGCCAATCGAGAACAGCAGCAGGGTGACGCCCAGATCGGCCATCTCATTGAGGAAGGCCCCGCCCTCGGCGCCCAGTGCGTTGAGAGCGAAGCCCGCGACCAGGAAGCCCACCAGGGGCGGCAGACCTATCTGGGAAACCGCGAACCCAAAGGCGAAGGCCACGGCGATCCAGACCGGATCGCGGTAATCGATGGATGCAAACAGGGACTCCATGGCAGGATCTATGGATCTCTCCGATGCGCCTTGGATGTTGGTCGTGCCTGGGCTCGGGTCTGTAGCCTGCCATCCCTGGCGCGGCGCTCGTCGTTTCCTCGGCACCGACCCGACCTTCCTTGAACGGGCGTTCGGATCACCGCGGATCGAGTTTGTTGCCTGCCATCCCTGGCGTGATGCTCGTCGATTTCCGGGCCCCTACCCGTCCTTCCGTGAACGGGCGTTCGGATCACCGAGGATCGAGTTTGTTGCCTGCCATCCCTGGCGCGATGCTCGTCGATTTCCGGGCCCCAGCCCGTCCTTCCGTGGCCGGGCGTTCGTCGCGCTGCGTTATGCCACTGGCATAACGGTCGCTCCTCACCCACCGCCGATGGCGTGGACGATCTCGATACGGTCGCCAGGTCTAAGGGCATGGCTGGCGTGCTCGCTGCGGGGGATCAGTTCTTCGTTGACCTCCACGGCGATTCGACGCTCGGTCAGTTCCAGTTCGCGGATCAGGTCCGCCAGGCTGGCCCCCTCGGCGGCGGCGCGCGCCTCACCGTTCAACTTGATCTGCATAGGCCTCGGTTTGGGTCGAAAACTTTGCGTTTGAGTGTACACTAGTCCGCCAGATCCAAAGAAAACACTCGCGCCATCAGACTGTTAGCCCGCATATTGCATGAGGGGGTCGGGCGAGATGCAACGCCAGATTTTTCAGAAAACCGATCAGGACAAAACGTACCGTTGAAGACGAGGGTCCGGACGGGTCAATAGTCGGTAATTCATGCAGTAAAGTTTCAACTGCGTGTCCGCCCTCGTGCAATATGCGGGTTAGGTATAGGGGGAGGCGGGTTGTCGAATTTGCACGAAAATCTCGTTTCGGTCAGTGAGGCAGGCACGCTGGACGGCCTGTTCGCGCGCAGGGTGCGGCGCTCGCCCGACCGTCCGGCCTATCGCTACTACGATCGCGACGCCGACGACTGGTTGGGACACAGTTGGGCGGAGATGGCGGCGCAGGTCTCGCGATGGCAGGTCGCGCTGAAGCAGGAGAAGCTCGCCGCCGGCGACCGAGTGGCGGTGCAACTGCGCAACTGCCCGGAATGGGTGATGTTCGACCAGGCCGCCCTCAGCCTCGGTCTGGTGACCGTGCCCCTGTACACCGACGATCGTCCCGACAACATCGGTTACATACTCGAAGAAGCGGCGGTCAAGCTGCTGCTGGTGCAGGACGCCGGCCGCTGGCGTCGTCTGGCGCCGGTGGTGGCCGAGCAGAGCGTCTTGCAGTGCGTCCTGTTGCTCGACGACGGCGACAAAGCGGAGAGGTTCGCCCGCAATGACGAACGGATTCGTCTGGTCGGCAGCTGGCTGCCGGCAACTACCGGTGAGCTGCGTGTGCGCAAAAACGTCAATCCCGACGATCTGGCCTCGATTGTCTTTACCTCCGGGACCACGGGTCGCCCCAAGGGCGTCATGCTCAGCCACCGCAACATGCTGTCGGTGGCGCACGGCGCGCTGACCCTTCTCAACTGCTACGAGGAAGACGTTTTCCTGTCTTTCCTGCCGCTGTCGCACACCCTGGAGCGGACCGGTGGCTACTATCTGCCCATCATGAGCGGGGCTTCGGTGGTCTATTCACGCTCGGTCGCGCAGCTGGCCGAAGACCTGCGCATCGTCCGACCGACGGTGCTGATCGCCGTACCTCGGATCTTCGAACGGGTCTATGGTCGTATCAAGGATCAGCTGGCGAAAAAGTCGCCGCCGGCGCGGTGGTTATTCGAGCTAACCGTCCGTATCGGCTGGCGAAGATTTCAGCGCGAGCAGAGGCGCGCCGGTTGGTCGCCGGGCCTGCTGCTCTGGCCGCTACTCGATCGTCTCGTGGCGAGTACGGTCGTCGAAAAGCTCGGCGGACGCCTGCGGGTCGCGGTCAGCGGCGGTGCGCCCCTGTCCGCCGATATCTCGAAGATCTTCATCGGACTCGGCGTACCGCTCGTTCAGGGCTATGGTCTCACCGAGACCAGCCCGGTGATCAGCGCCAATCCGCTCGAAGACAACATACCGGCAAGCGTCGGTGTGCCGATACGCGGCACCGAGGTGAAGATCGGCGCGCAGGACGAACTGCTGGTACGAGGCCCCGGGGTGATGCTCGGTTACTGGAACAATCACAAGGCCACCACGCAGGTCATTGATGGTGAGGGCTGGCTGCACACCGGTGATCAGGCACGGATCGACGACACGCAGCACATCTACATCACCGGCAGGATCAAGGACATCCTGGTGCTGTCCAACGGCGAGAAGGTTCCGCCGGCCGACATGGAGATGGCGCTTGGCCTCGACCCTCTGATCGAGCAGGTGATGGTGGTCGGTGAGGGCCGCCCGTTCCTCACCGCGCTGATCGTGGTCAATCCCGAGGAGTGGACGGCGCTTGCGCCCGAATTGGGGTTGGATCCGGCCAGCGACGCCGACCTGCAGTCCGACAAGGCCCGGAATGCCGTGTTGCGCCGGATCCGCGATGCGCTGAAGGACTTTCCCGGCTACGCCAAAATCCGCCGCGTCGCCCTGTCGCGCGAGCCCTGGGACATCGACAACGGCTTGATCACACCGACCCTGAAGCTCAAGCGGCCGAAGGTGCTGGAGCGCTTCGCCCCGGCGCTCGGCGCGATGTACGACGAGTGATCAGCCGCACGCCGGTCCTCGCGGCCGCTGAGCCATAGATTCCGTTGCAGGCCAAAGTCGATGGCCTGGCCGGCGCCCCGCCGGGCCTTGTGATCGGCCTCCAGGGTCTACTCTCCGGCCGGAGATGTGTCGTCGACCCGGGGTCGCTTCGGGCGCCATCAATGATCGAGGGCGATCTTGTGACCGAGTTCACGTACCGGTTTCGAGTGGAAGCGTATCTACTGGTCTGGATCGGGTATTTTCCGCGCGGTGGCAGAGACCTCACGCCCGCCGCCTTCATGCAGTTCGAGCAGGTAATCGCCGCAGGCATGATTCGGTGACCGATTGAGCCGTCGGCCGCGGGCTTCGATCAGCCGTTTGTGAAAGACAGTGCTGAGTACGTGTGCCATGCCGGGGGCGCTGCAATGGAACCGTGAGGTCAGTGCCATGCCTGCAGCACTGACAGGTGCCGAGAGAACGGATCACCCGCAAAGAACGCTGGAAGTGTAGTTGTATGACGGACGATCGAAAGTTATTCGCCGCTTGTCCAGAGAACCTCTGGATGGGCGAGTCGCCGATGCAGAAACACTGGCGTCTTGATCGGGAACGCTGCGCCAGAATGGCGCCAGGTGGAGGCAACGCTTTTCGCATCGTTGCCGCCGACGAGTGTGACGAATACGGCCGCCCGGTGTATCGACAGGTGGACTCAGCTGCTGTGGCGGTCGCGACCGGATGGGTATTCGTGCGCTTGGCGAAGAATCTCTCCGCGACCGATCTCGCTGCCCCGCTGCGTCCGCTCGGGCTCCACCTCACCGAACTCCCGGCCTGGGCCCACAACGCCGCATGGGTGGCCGGCGGTGACAATCAGCCTTGTCTGGCTCTGACTCAGATGCCCCGCCTGATCGACGTGCCCGGGGTGGTGCATGTCGAACCCCAGTTCCTGATGGGGAACGGAACCGGGTAGGCTCGCCTTGTCAGTGCGACGGCCGGACGCATAGAATCCGGACTGTGGCAGGCCGGGCCGCCTCGCGATTATCAGACAAGCGCGCCGCGGGCATTCAGCCAGATCTGCTTCAGACGACGAGTTGGTTACTCCAGCGGCCATCGTATATCGGTATTACCCTAGCTTCCCAAGCTAGAGAGGCGGGTTCGACTCCCGCTGGCCGCTCCATTTCTTCATAAGCGGGACGGCAGTCCGGTTCGCTGGGTGAGCGACCGGCAGGGGTCGCCTGTCTCTGAGACGAGTTCTGCTTCACTCAGCTCCAGGTTTCCCCAGCGTGCCTATTACTGGTTACTGGCCCGCATGCAACGCCGTGCGCAGGCTTTCCAGTATATCGTCCGGCGTACTGCCATGGTGCACCAGGGAATTGACCACACCATTCTTGCCGACGACGTAGACGATCGAGGAGTGATCGACCGCGTAGCCCATGGCGGAGTCTTCCATCGGCACCTTTTCGTAAATTACGAAGTAGCGCTTGGCGATGTCGGCGATGGCCTCGGGCGAGCCGGTCAGGCCTTCGATTCGCGGATGGAAGTGCCCGGCATACTCGCTGACCCGCTGCGGCGTGTCGCGCTCGGGATCGACGCTGATGAACAGTCCCTGCACCTGGGCCTGTTCCTCAGGGGTCAGTTTCCCGATAGCGGCGGTCATGGCCCCGAGCGTGGTCGGGCAGATATCCGGACAGAAGGTATAGCCGAAGTAGATAGGAACCACCTTGCCGCGAAAATCAGACAGGGACACCGACCCCGAGCCGGCTTCCAGAGTGAATTCCCCGCCCAGATTGGGATAGCCCTCGGTTTCCGAGCTCGAGGATTGCTCTCCCGGTCTGGGCGCCTGACTGCCGAACCAGAGTCCGACGGCAATGCTGACGACGACGATGACGCCCATCAGGGCGATACGAACCGACTGAGACATGCGTTAATTCTCCCTGACAAGCTGGGGTTTGGCGGGTGCGATTGGTCGGCCATCATACTGGTCGACGCGTTGATCTGTCTTGATTGTTGCCAAGCTTTGACGGAAGCTCGGGCGCCTTGGCGTAGCGACACCGGTTTCCTAATTCTTAAAGATGCAGAAGCTCTACGAAGCCCGCGACAGCCTCGAGGCCCAGATGCTGAAGGATCGACTTCAGTCCCGACATATCCAGGCCGTGGTGCTGGGCGACGGTCTGCTCGGCGGCGTCGGTGAACTGCCGGCGATGGTCTTCCCGACCGTCTGGGTGGTGGAAAGTCGCGACCTGGAGCCGGCGAAACGGGTGCTCGACAAGTTTCTCGGCGTCCCGCATCCGGCCGGGCTTGGCCGGGCCTGGGACTGTCCGAGCTGCGGCGAGCAGGTCGATGCCGAGTTCGATCTGTGCTGGCAGTGCGGCGCGGTGCGGCCGGAATGAGCGCCGTGCCGAGCGCCGTTGTCGATCGAGCGGAGTTCGCCGCCGCGGTGTTGGCCTGGTTCGAGCGCTACGGCCGCAAGGACCTGCCCTGGCAGCGCGAGCCGAGCCCGTATCGGGTGTGGGTCTCGGAGGTGATGCTGCAACAGACCCAGGTGGCCACGGTCATTCCCTACTTCGAACGTTTCATGGCGCGCTTCCCTGATGTGCGCTCGCTCGCCGCGGCGCCGCTGGATGAGGTGCTGCACCTGTGGTCCGGACTAGGCTATTACGCTCGCGCCCGGAATCTGCACCGCGCCGCGCAGCAGGTTCGGAGGCGCCACGGCGGAGTATTTCCGCAAGAGTTTGCTGCGGTCGAGGCCTTGTCGGGGATCGGGCGATCGACCGCAGGGGCGGTGTTGTCGCTGGCCCTGGACCGACGCCACGCGATCCTCGACGGCAACGTCAAACGAGTACTGGCGCGCTGCTTCGCGGTGCCCGGATGGCCTGGGCGAAGCGCGGTGTTGAACAAGCTCTGGGTGCTCGCCGAGGGCCTGACTCCGTCGGCGCGTGTGCGCGACTACAATCAGGCGATGATGGACCTGGGGGCGACCGTTTGCCGACGCTCGCGGCCGCGCTGCCTCGATTGTCCCTTGCAGACTCGTTGCCGTTCCGCGGCGGCTGGTAACCCCGAGGGCTACCCGGGTCGGAAACCGGTCAAGAGCAAACCCCTGCGGGCCGTGCGCATGTTGCTGGTCGAGGACCCCGACGGGCGGGTGCTGCTCGAGCAACGTCCGCCGGCGGGGATCTGGGGTGGACTGTGGGGATTTCCGGAACTCGAACTCGATGCCGACCCGCGGCACTGGCCATTCGCCGACGCGTTCGAAGAACTCGCTACCGGGCGCGTGCTGCCAAGTCGTGTTCACACCTTCAGCCACTTCCATCTCGATATCCACCCGCAGCATTTTCGTCTGAACAAACCGGGTTGGAGTGTCCTGGATGGTGACCGGTACGTCTGGTATAACCCCCAGGCTCCCGATGCCCGCGGGCTGGCCGCTCCGGTCGCCCGCCTGCTCGAAGAACTGCAGGACAACCCAGAGGAACCGAGATGAGCCGTGTCGTTCACTGCGTCAAACTGAATCGCGAGGCCGAAGGCCTGGACCGTCAGCCTTACCCGGGCGAGCTGGGCAAGCGGGTCTTCGAAAACGTCTCCAAAGAGGCCTGGCAGGGTTGGTTGAAACATCAGACTATGCTGCTGAACGAATATCGGTTAAGCCCGATAGAGCCTAAGGCCCGCAAGTTCCTCGAAGAACAGATGGAAAAGTACTTCTTCGGGGAGGGTGCCGAGGCACCGCCAGACTTCAAGCCGGAGTGATCCGGGAACCGCGAAAACCTTGACGAAGATAGGCGAAAACGCTTAAATACGCGGCTCGTCGCGCACCCCGCGCGATCCGATTCGCCCAGGTAGCTCAGTTGGTAGAGCAGGGGATTGAAAATCCCCGTGTCGGCAGTTCGATTCTGTCCCTGGGCACCATAAGCCATTGAAATACAGCGACTTTCTCAAGTCGCTGTTTTCATTTCTGCTTCGCGCAGTTTTCGCGCACATTCCAGCTAAAATGTACTGCATAGCCAACGAAAGCCTATTGCAGCAGTACGGTGCCTGAGAAAGCAGAACAAGAATCCCAACTGAACCCAACTGCGATAGCTGAGCGGTCGTTGTGCAACGGCGCTGTGGTGCTGTTTAAGCGCAAAAACTCGAAGCGCTGGCAGGCTCGCATCAGGCGCAGTAGCGGCGAATGGATCGTCTACAGCACCAAGCAGAAAGACATTGAGCAGGCGGCTGCAGTTGCCGAAGAAAAATACAGGGACATCCAGTACGCGCAGCGCACAGGTCGCATTGACGTCACACGCCGTTTCTCAAGTGTCTGCAAGCTTTGTAGGAAGGAGCTTCTTGAAAAGGCAGAGCGAACACAGCTGATGCTGCCAAGGAATCTCGTTCAGGTCATCGACAAGTACATTGAGCCAATACTTGGCAGCTACATGTGCCACAACATCGATGCTGATGCGCTGCGAATGTACTCAGCAAAGCGGCAAGAGATGATTGGGCACAAGCCCAGCGAATCGACTGTTGCAACGCACAATACGGCGCTGAACTACCTGTTCAGGAAGGCCAAAGAAAAGAACTTCATCGAGTTCATCCCCAAAACCATCAATGACGGCGCAGAAAGCAGGCGGCGACCGTACTTCGCGACCAAAGAGCTGCGCGCACTGAATGCGAATATGTGGCGCTATCTGGAGCACAGCGAAGAGCTGAGGAAGAAGAAAGGCCGCAACGGCATAGATACGATCTCGCAGAAGACGTACTGGATACGCGAGATGCTGCGCGATGTGGTGCTGATCCTCGTCAACACAGGCATGCGACCTGGCAGAGAGCTGCTTAGCCTGAAATGGCGACATCTCAGCGTCGTGAAGCAAAACGGCAAAGAGAGCATCAAGTTCTCGCTACCGCACAGCAAAACCAATCAGCGTGTCGTTATTGGCTACGAGCCGATCGTCGACAAAGAAACAGGTAAGCGATTTGGCTGTTGGGAGCCACTGAGCCGTATTCAGTCACGTTTCGACGATTTGAAGAAGCTGAAGTGGAAAAAGCTATTCACGGTCGATGAGTACGTCTTTCGCTATCCAAACGGCGAGCGTGTCGTGCAAGAGCAGATGACCAAGGCCTTCAAACAGATGCTGAAACGGATTGAATATGAAGGTCGACCAGATGGCCTGCTGTGCGACGATTTCGGCAATGCGCGAACGCTCTACTCATTGCGGCATACATACGCATCACGCAGGCGCTACGAAGGCATGAGCTTTGACGATTTGAGTGTGCAGATGGGTACCAGCGTGCAAATGCTGGAACGGCACTACAGTCATTTCACTGTCAGCGACAATCCCAACAGGTTTGCTGGGCACGACAAGCGCGCCAAGAAGAAGCGGGAAAAAGAGCAGGACGGCAACACCAAATTGCTCAAACAGCTCGCCAAGCAAAACAACCAGCAGTCCAAACGCATTGAGGATCTGCTGGAGCAAAACAAAGCGCTTATGCAAAAAATCGTGGATGGGCAGTAGCTTGGCATTTGGGGCCTGACGATAACGCGCTACAGCGCAGCACAGCGCGTGTTAAGTGTCCAGGCTAGCTGGGCCATCGCGTTGCGGCCGACCAGCATCTCTAATCGTGACCTGACCAGGTTTTGCACGTGAACTTGGCGCGTTAGCGCGAATAGGTGGTGTCGCGTCAATGGCCTTCTCAAACCGATAAAGGGCTCGCCTCGCGGAGGCCACTTTGGCCTTCTCTGCTTCGTCGTAGGTTTTGGTGGTGAAGCCGATTTACGCCTCGCAGGCTTCTTGGAAGGCTTGGATCTATTGCGCTTAACTACGTCTGGAAGAAGAAAAACGAATTACGGAACTTGAGGGGAAATCTAACAAGTGATCCCGCTAGACAGAGAAAGTCGGCTTCTGCGGATGACCTGTCGCTCACCAATGACCAGCTGACCGTCTCTTGTGGGTCGACTGCGGTCTAGTGCGCCGCACAAATTACGGTCAGCTTTCGATTTCGGGGCGTCGCTGAACAGCAAACCCTCAGATTGATCTCAGCAACCGCTGCAACCGGCCAGGAGCGGAAGTTCGTCTAATTTCGAGAAGATCCACGAAAGATCAAGAATCTGAAACGCGGAAACCTCGGCTGCACACGCGTTTTTCGGACGCAGCTTCATCGGAAACAATTCCCGCTCGTTGGTTACAACACATGGGGCTCAGTAGCTGGAATCGGAGAGTGGACGTGTCGCAGACTGTCTCAGAGGATCTTCGTTAGGGTGCGGAAAACGTGATTTCATTATCCGCAAAGGTTGTCAGAATTTTTTACAATAGAAGCTCTGACACGCTGAAGAAATTTGATCTGATGTTCGCTGCGGTGCAGAATCCTTTTTCTTTTCTGATACTTATGCTATTCATGTCGATTGTGGCCGACTTTTTGCTCTTCGCAAGATTTGGTTCGGAACGAAAAACACCACAGTCAGGGATCGAAAATGAAATATAAAGCCCTCTTTATTACTCTAGCCGCTATAGCTTTCCAACCTAAAGCCAACGCCGTCGTTGTAGAGTACATCTACGACGCGCACGTAGCCGGAAATCAAGGCACAAGCACCGTAATTGCCTTGAATGACTCAGTAACGGCTTCGATCATGTACAACACCAACAAGGTCAATTATACCGAGATACTTTCTAACGTTGCTTATTATTACTTCAACAGAAACATCCCATTTGATCAGATCGATCAAGATGCATTTCGTATCAGTGCTTCAGTCAATGCATCCGATGGAAATACCTACTCTGGGTCCAGCCATGTGGGGTTTGTGCAAGTCGAGAATGATGTGGCAATAGGACCAAATGGTACAAGCGATATTCTGAATCCGTCTTCTATTAACGATCGTTTATCCCCCCTTTACAATCCATATTATACGAATAATGATTTGCCGTATAAGAATAGAGTGGACGGTGATGCCATTCTTGGCTTTGAGTGGGAACAGATCACGATGAACCTTAGAGACTACGACGCTTCCGTTATTGACGACACAACGTTGCCCACCTCAATTGAGTATCTGAACGATTTGACCAAGGCACCTTTCGGGTTTCGCTGGATGCAGGTGGGTCCTCTACAGGTTTCTATGCAGATATTGATAGTGTGCAGGCAATCTTGAGTACCTCAGTTGAGGACGTTGAGGTCACCGACATACTTACCGATGTAATCGTTAATGCAGATGACCTAATCAATGGTGCTGGTGGTATGAAAGTTCAAATGCCGCAAGGCGTCACAGGAAGCCTAGGCGCAACGTACAAGCAGCAAGCGGCCGAGGAATTAGATTTCGCCCTTTATGATTTCGCTATTGCTGGAGATGTTTTCCAGCTATGGGATGTAGATTTTGACGATACCTTGATCCCGGATGGCGAATTAGTGGGAGTTGTTTTGTCATATGATGACTCCTACATGAGCCTGGCAGAAGAACTATCGCTCGCAGTCCTTCATCTTTTGAATGATGGAACGTCGGAGGTCTGCTTCAAGTTGTGGAAAGGAACGTTGTGGACGATACGATCACGGTGCTCACTCCAAGCTTTTCGGATCTAGGCCTTGTAACTAGTTCGGTTCCAGCGCCAGGCCCGATTACACTGATCGGGTTAGGCCTTGCCGGACTCGGTTATCGATACAGAAAACTGAATGCGGCCTAAGACCTTTCTCTAAACACCGAGGCAGCCCGGTTTCGGCCGGGTTTTTCATTTATGCGGAGGCGGCTTTGGGTCGGTTGCTGCCGCTCAGGAGATCAGAAAGCTGACGCTCAGCCAGATTTGTCGACCTACGCCCGCTAACCAACCCATTGCGGTCGTAGCCCGGCCGAAACCTGAACGGCCGCTCCCGCCGAAATTCGGGCGGTCGCCGAGTACGCCGTCAACTTCTGTTCATCGCCGTTTGCGGCGGCGAGGATTACCGTCACAACAGTCCGTTCCTGTTACGGAACGGACATTCGCCGCTGCGTACCTGAACGGCAGAAGTGGGTTTGTCCTGCCGCTCAGAAAACCAAAAAGCTGCCATTCGGCGGGATTTCCTGGCCTACGTCCGGTAAAGGATCCATAGCGGACGCAATTGCACCGAATCCCCAACGACAGCTTCGGCCGACCTGTTGCCAGTGGCCAGGCGCCCTGTGCGACCGCTTCACTCTGAAACCAGCCGATGAACCTCGGACTGCTTGACCGGCAGTTCAGGGTCGGGAGCACTCATTCGCCGAAGTTCAAAGCGGCCATTCAGCGGCATCTCCAGCCAATGGCCGGTGTGCGTTGCATTGCTGACCTCGGTAGTGCAGGACGCCACCGGCAGCTTCGGCCGACCTGCTGCCCCACAATTGATCCGTGCATCCGTCAGCTCAAGACTGCATACCAGTCATTGGCTGAACGCTAGCGCAGCGGCAGACAGGGCAGAAACTCCACAGGTTTCGTGAGTTCCCAGTCCTGCCCGGTCCCGAGGAGCGGGTGAAGTCCTGTATCGTAGGAGTGTCCTGATCTGGTCAGCCGGATCTGGCTAGCGTGATGGCCGCCACTATCTGAATGTCGACGAAATCGTCGACAGCCCTCGTTCACACTCCTCTAACTCCGCATAATCCGCAGAAAAACCACTCCGGGCAACACTTCTGGCCGAACCTTTTCCTGGGACGGTGGCTCAAGGGGGTGTCCTGGTGTTTGCGAAGGAATTCAGCGGATTATGAACTAGCGGGCGGGGAATGCCCACGGGGATCAGGGTGTAGATGGGTATAAATTTATGCATCGCAACAAAAATTGTTGCACTGCACAAAATTTGCGTATTATGCTGCACTGCAACATAGACGAATTCATCAACTTCAATCCACGAGGGATTTACCATGAACAAGCTGGACTTTGCTTCTTTCGAAGAAATTTTTGCACCTGCCGTCGAGATCAACGAGATCGCTCTCAGCTACACAGAGAAGCTGGTTGAAATGAACCTGGCCGTGATGCGCAAGCAGGCCGATGTGGCCATTGCCACTTGGCGTGCTGCCCTGTCTGTCAAGGACGCGACCGAAGCCGAAAACTACCTGACTGCCCAGGGTGAGGTTGCTCGCGAGTTGGTTGAAGGCTACGTTGCCGACGCCAAGGCTGTTTCCGCGATCAGCCAGGAAGCTGCCAATGACGTTCGCAAAGTCGTGACCGAGGGCATCGAGAAGGTTGCCAAAAAAGCGGCCTGATCATCTGTCCGTCTGTTCGCGCGCAAAAGGCGGCCATCGGTTGATAACCGGTGGCCGTTTTATTTTTTGCCGGAGGCAGAAGACATATCAGCCCGCAAATTGCATGAAGGGTTTGGGAATCAGGGCGTGATGGGCAAAGCAGTTGGGCTGATCGGCCGACGAATGAGCCTGGAGCGAATTCGAACAATGCGCAGCATTGGCCCCGAAGGGGTGGCGGACAGGACGTCCGGCATCAAAAGCATAGCCATAGCTATGGTTTGAGGGGGATCAGGCAGTTAGGTGTCCCGGAGAATGATTGGAACTCGCTTCGATTTTCGCGGCGGTTGGAATCGGCGGGAAACCAAGCCCTTGCGAGCGTGATATCGGCAGGCCGCCATTGACCAAAGACACTGATGTTTGCGGGCTTCGATCAGCGCTCCGCACTTCATGGCAATGCAGCACTCGTGCGAACGAGTCGGGCCGGTATGGTCCGCGAAGCATTCTCTGCGCGGGGCATCAGGTGAGCGTGCGGCGAACGGCATCGCGCCAACCCGCGATGAGTTGTAGGCGCGTGTTGGACTCAATCGTTGGCTCGAAACAGCGATTCAATTTCCACGTAGCGGCAAATCCTTTTTCATCCGGCCATACGCCGGCGTGCATGCCCGCGAGCCACGCTGCGCCCAACGCCGTTGTTTCCAGCACTTGGGGACGGTGCACCGGGCGATCGAGGATGTCGGCTAAGCGGCGCCGAAGAAGCAAATTGCGATGCGCAGCAGGGCTTGCGCAGCAGTCAGGTTGCCTATACTTCCGAGGTTTTATCAAGAGATTTAGTGTCAACCTCATCCTCCCAGTCATAATGTTTCTCTGCTGGTTTTGGATCCCACCGCCAGAACAGCAGCGCCGCTAAGACACCAGCTGTGCCACCGAACAGGTGGTACTCGAACGAGACGCCGTCTTCGCTTGGCAACACGCCCCAAAACATGCCGCCAAACAGCAAGGAAGCCATCATCATCAAGGCGATCGAACGTCTATCCCTTCGAAGCATGCTGACTACCAATAGGAAAAAGAACAAGCCATGTGTCAGACCACTCGCGCCGATATGGAAACTGGGGCGACCAAACAGCCAGACCCCAGTACCGGATAGCACCCAGATCGTTGCCAATACCCACCAGCGGGACTTCGGGAAACCGTACAACAGAGCGGTGCCCAGAATCAGCACACCAAATGTATTTGCCGCGATATGCGCGAACGAGCCATGTATGAGCGGTCCGGACAAGACGCCCACCAAGCTTTGCGGAGAGAGTGGATACACGCCCAGAGTAACGAGCGGCCAATCGAAGATCCACTCCCATAGCTTGATACACCATAGAAGACTGACAAAGCAGATGCTCAGTATGGCGCTTTTACGCAGCAGCGGGTCTGAGTGCATTCTCACCACATGGGGACAGGTACGTAAGAACAAAAGGGCGCCGGGAGGAGGGCATTTCACTCGTTCTTTGCCAATGCCAAGCAGTCATTCCAATATTAGGACCAGAGTATAAAAACTCCGAGCGCACGTTGCACCAGGAATACCCCCATGACGGCTTGGTGT
>CAVXWS010000052.1:0-18141 GCA_963765415.1 uncultured Gammaproteobacteria bacterium | reverse complement strand
CCAAGAGGTGACATCGCGGTCTGTCAGCAATGGCATCGTGACTACGGTAATCGCAAAGGTCACCGCCGCGTACAGGCCACCCAGAATGGTCCACAGCGCAAACAAATCGTCTTGCTGCGTCAACACGTAACGCAGGAAATCCATCGGATCCGCGATGGAGACGTTGACGAAGAAGTAAAACAGAACCATCGACAAACCGACCCACCAGGCGCCGATGAACACCAGCAAAAGGCCGAAACGGAACAGGCAACGACTGGCATGACGCCAGGCCTTGATCGCATCCGAGAATGAGGGTCGTTCTTGGTTTTCCAGTGTCCGGCTGATGGCGTAAAGGCCGGTCGCCAAAAAAGGACCCACGAACACGAAGCAGGACGTGGCGATGATGACGAGTTCCCATCGCAACAGGGTGGTGGCCAGGACGGCATAGCTGATCAGCACGACCACGAGCCCGTGCAACAAGCTGATTCCCATGGCTGAGCGCATGTCCTGCCAACCCATCTTTAGCCAAGCGAAGACGCGCGTGGGCTTGGCGACACGCACCGGGGGCGGATCTTGAACAGGTGTCGAGGTTGGATAATCAGCGCTCATAAGGCGTGCCAGTCTAAGCGAAATCGGGCGTTCGATACTGGCACGGGAGTTCCGGCGTTCACAAGCACCAAGCGACTCGTGCCGTCTGGGATCATGCTACCGGCGAACCGAAGGGTAACCGCCACTTGATGCTGTTCCATTGCCGGTCAGCCTGATTTAGCGCTGGTGGCCGTCGCCGAAGTCGACGACAGCCTCGATTCACGTGGTTTCAATGCCGCCGAATTCGCAGGAGAAACTCGCCGAGCAACACGGCTGACCGAACCTTTTCTTGGGATACGGCAATGGAGGGTGGGTACGGCGCTGGTGACCGACCGAAATACGTCGATAGACGCTCCTAGGACTGCGAATGAGTGACGGCAAACTGGTGCTTTGCAGCTACACCCGCGATCTTGGGAGAGCGCCAAGTAAAGCGATGCCCGGCGAACAGTGAGGCAAATCCTGGTACGGCCTTGAGGAGTTCGTACAGAGAAGGGAGTTCGAATCCGTCCCGGGGTGGGACGGTTCGGCGTATGAAAATCAACGACTTAAAATGGCTCCCCATCGTGGACGCATATCGAGCCGTATGTATAGCACCACCTCCGGAGGCGCGTGCGGCATTCGAGGCCATTAAAGAACTTGTCATGACGATTTGACAACAGGCTAACGGCGACGCGCGAAATGCGTAGGTAGCGCAACCGAAGGGAGTGCGAAACTGAGGGCTATAAACATCTTCTATGAGCCGCGAGACATAAAAATACATGCCCGTCGATGGTTTCTTGAAACTTTCAGGAATTAAAACCAGACTTCGAGTAGGGGTGTGTTCGGCATTCCGTGCCAACGGGCTTTTCAGCGTTGTGTTGCACAGAGCGAGCCGCAGCTGAAGAGGCGAGTTATAGGCACCGGAAGGTGGGCGCGTCGTTCCGGCGACATCTTGCGGCTTAGGCGAGGGCGGTAAGGTAACGAGCCACCGAAGGGGTAAATAACTGCTCGCTATTACAGTCAACATGGAGGTGAAAGATGGACAGCTTTATTTCTACGTATCTATTTCTCCTCATCATTGTAGTAGTCAGCCTCTTACTGTTTTGGGGAGGGGTCATTTACTTTATGGTTAGGATTTGGAGAAGCAATTCGGGACTGAGCGACCAACAAAAACTCGGAATCTTGACGAAAGTAACGCAGGCGCTTTCGGGTAGACGCCCTAGCTCAGAACCGGGGCCTAATGAGACTACCGTGAGGGGGTGGGCTTCGCGCGAAGGGATTGATCTGGACAAGTGAATTCAAGCTTCATATCCAACCAATACTGGGTCTGGATTAATGTCTGTGAGCGCGACGCCTTCTCCAAGGGACTGGGTAGGAGAGTGTCATGTTACGAGAGCTGCGGGAGCGACGTGATCGCGCGGCCGACAAGCACGATACCGTCTTGTCGGCCAACCCCAACCGAGAGGGTGATGCATTTACGCAGGAGCTGAAGGCGATTGTCGCAGAGTTGAGCGAGGTGACGCGAGGTGCCGACGAGCCAAATGCGGATCCGGTCGAGGTAGCCAAGACCTACCGTTGGTTGGGTGATGCGTACTTTGATCTCGGTCGAGGGAGCGATCCAGATTCGCTGAGGCTGGGCGCCATGGCTTATCGGCGCAGCGAGGAGTTGCTCGTCGACGTTGAAGCACCGCTTGAGCGGGCAATAACCAATTTCAATTACGCCAATAGCCTGCGGGGTCTCTCGGGGGGTGAGGACGTCGGATTGCTTGAGGCTGCTCAGATACGCTACGAAAAGGCGGCTCGGGTGTTCCGAGATCTGCATTTCCCAGATAGACAGGCGACAGTAGAGCAACAAATGCGCTCTATTGACCCTCAGCTGCGCCTAGCGCGGAAGTTGTCGGAGCTCAAGCACGGCCACGAGGATCTAAAAGATCTTCGACAACGCGTCGAGGGGGCAGACCCTATTGAGCGGGAACGTATCGAGCGTGACTTCTCCAAACTGAAGCAGAGGCCGGGGCGAGGCGACCCTGGAGGCGCTTTGGATGACGCCTTGGCCGCGATTCGTGAACAATTTGATTCGCACCGGGGGCACGAGGGCAGCGGTGATTCCGAAATATTGTCCGGGCTTGAGAAGCAGGCTTTGCCGCTTAAAGCGCTACTCAAAGGTTCTAACAACGGGGAAGAGTCGGTTGTACCCGATTCGGATCGAGCTTTCATCGACACCCTCACTGAGCGCATTCGTCTAGAGCAGACGAACGGCAAGATATCACCCGATCGAGCCGAGCAGCTCGCTGATGTGTTGAAGCGGTTTGGGATCGCGATGACAGAAGGTGGTTCGGACCTCGAATCCCAGGCTATAGCGGCTCGCAAGATGCGGGAGATAATCGACGAGGCCAAGGATCTGGCTGCGACGCCCACTTGGAGTACACCCGATCCTGAGCCAGGTGGTCATGCCCATCGTTTGACAACTGTACTGGCATCTTTGAATCGATTTCTGTTGGCCGAGGCGAGTCGCAGCATGCTCCCCGCGCAGGAAGCGTCTATGGGAACCGATCTGTTGCTGCGTGCGGACAGGTTAGAGTCCCGCGTGCGAGAGGCGGCTTCAGATGAGAAACGAGTTGCGGATCTGGAGGGTGATGTATGGCGCCTGGCCGTGGCGATACAGGAACATGCACGGCGCAATCATCTGAACGTGGCCCGCCCCGACTTTGCTACTGCGCGGGTGCACGCTTCGGCTAAGAGCCTGTTCGTCTCCGGTGGTGACGAGCTCAGGTCAGCAAGCGAGCGAATCGCGCAACGCGACGGGGTTCAACTACTCGGCGAGGGTGGACGCGGAGACCTAGCTCGAGATCGGTGGAACCAGCTCAATGCGGCCAGTGTGGCTATATTCGACGTGGGCGTTCCCACTGGGCCGGATCGTGCTCAGGTGTGCTACGAGCTCGGTCTATCCCTTGCGCTGGGCAAGCCGAGCATCGTAACGACCCGCGATGGTCAGATCCTGCCATTCGATGTCAATCTCAAACCACTCATGCTGAGCGGAGAGCCGGATAGTGATTCGTCTCGCCTATCGGATGAGATCTACCATACATTGGCGACGATCGTCTGGGGCGGCAGCGGCGGTACAACAGCTGATACTACTCACGATGCCATGGCATGGTTGCTGCAGCGCTACGGTGAGCGCATCTCGCACGGAACGCTAGGGGTTGCACTAGATCTGGTTGAGCGGAACCAGGACGACGCCATCGCGTTTCGCCGCTATCTTGAGCAGTCAATTGGAATACTGGGCGTTGACGCGCCCGCGCTGCTCGTCGCCCGCGTGGCCCCCGGCCTACCCGCGTTCAGATCAGACCCCGCGCTGTTTCCACGTAATGCCCTTTGCTCCTAAGTGGTCCATGCCTACACGGGACTTAGCGGCCAAGACGTGCAAGGAGCACGGGTGGAGATATACACGAGGTGATGAGGCTGACGCCCAGCGCATCATCTACGGGATCTGGGAAGAGATCGGTAGGGCATCAGCGACCTTAGTGGATATTACTGGTCACAATGCCAATGTAGCTCTCGAGCTGGGCCTGATACACGCCCTCGGTCGACCCTACCGAGTGCTCGCCCAGGGGGATCCGGAAGACCATACCTTCCCTTCACTCGAGAAAGTGCAGATCCACAGTTATGGTGATGGACCGTATTTTCCCGGTTTCGTGAAAGTGGTTGACGAGCTGCTCTTATCCACTAACGAACAGTCGACAGCCAGCATCAGTAGCAGTTGAGATCGGGGAACCGGACGATAGCAAGGTTGGCTCGACACGTCTTCGCTTACACATCTCGGTCGGAGCTGAGGGACCCCTCGTCTGGGCGAATCATGCCGGATTCTTTGCTTCTCTGTAGCCCGATTGTCGGGGAAAGGGACAGATCGACGGGGATTGCCGCGCGCGCCGTCGACGCATTTCCGGAGAATTTCGTCGCGCGGGGTACGCCAACATCGTTGGGGATTCCCATTGGGAAGAGCTCGAATCCGTCCCGGGTTGGGACGGTTCGGCGTATGAAAATCAACGACTTAAAATGGCTCCCCGGGACGGGCTCGAACCGCCGACCTAGTGATTAACAGTCACCCGCTCTACCGACTGAGCTACCGAGGAATAAGTCAAGCCGCGGATTTTATGGCGGCCGGGCTTGCGGGTCAACCGGCTAGCTGCACTTCACCCTGCCGTTGTTCGGGTCCCGCTTGGAGATGCGCGGCCGGCCGACGCCGTTGACGATCACCGCGCGATTGCGCTCCGGGACGGAATCGACGCACAGCCGGAAGTGGGTGTTGCTGTCGCCGGTGACGGTCCCGTCGGGTTGGTAGGTGATTGCCACTCGCTTGCCGGACGTGGTCTGGATCCGGACGTCCTCAGGGATCTGGTGAGCCACCCGCACCAACGGCTCGTCGGTCTGGCGTTCGCGGTCGCGGTTACTGTCGACGAACAGGATCCAGCCGTGATTCCAGTCTTGGCTCGGGTCGCAGCCGGCGTAGTCGCGGCTGGGGCACATGATCACCCTTTCGGCGCGACTTACGGCCTCGCTGCGAGCGAGATTCAGGTGGCTGTAGATGCTGTGGGCGGCGCTGGCAACGCGGCCACTCAATGCCAGGTGCTGGTACGAAGGAACCGCGATCGCCAGGGTGACGGATACGCTGGCCAGGGTGGCCAGCGCTTCGATCAGGGTGAGTCCGGCGCCGGAGCGCGGGTTCGGGCGTCTGATATCCATATCAAGCCTCTCCAATCCATGGTTGTGGGCCGTCTGGGCCGTTGTCTGGCCTCGGGCTGGAACCGCCCGAGGCCTTGTATCTACAGAAGATCAGCCGGTGATGGCTTCGATCCGGTCCAGCGCCTTCTCCAGGTTCTCCATGCTGGTGGCGATGGAGAGCCGCACATGGCCGCCCAGGCCGAAGGCGGTGCCGGGAACCAGCGCGACGCCGGCCTTTTCGATCAGATACTCCGCCAGCTCCAGGTCGTTGTTGACGCCCAATTTCTCGATCAGGCCCTTTATCGACGGGAAGACGTAGAAGGTGCCGTCGGTCGGCAGGCACTCGATGCCGGGCATGCGGTTCAGCCGCTCGACCACATAGTCGTGGCGCTCCTTGAAGGCCACGAGCATCTCGTGCGATGCAGTCCTGCGGTCCGTTCAGTGCCGCCTCGGCCGCCACCTGGGAGATACGAGGTCGGGTTGGAGGTGCTCTGCGACTGGATCTTCTTCATCGCCTTGATCACCTCGGCCGGGCCGCCGGCGTAGCCGATGCGCCAGCCGGTCATGGAGTAGGCCTTGGAGACGCCGTTCAGCACCATGGTGCGGTCGTACAGGTCCGGGCAGGCGTTGAGGATGTTGACGAAAGGTTCGTCCGACCCAGCGGATGTGCTCGTACATGTCGTCGGTGGCGATCAGGACCTGCGGGTGCTCGCGCAGCACCTCGCCCAGTGCCGCCAGCTCGTCGCGCGTGTAGGCCATGCCGGTGGGGTTGGAGGGGCTGTTGATCACCAACAGCCGGGTCTTGTCGGTGATCGCGGCCTCGAGCTGGGCCGGGGTGATCTTGAAGCGCTGCTCGACGCCGGCGTTGATGAACACCGGCTTGCCGCCGGCCAGCAGCGCCATGTCCGGGTAGGACACCCAGTAGGGCGCCGGGATGATGACCTCGTCGCCCGGGTCGAGCATGGCCTGCGCCAGGTTGAAGAAGCTCTGCTTGCCGCCGCAGGAGACCAGGATCTGGTCCGGCGTGTAGTCGAGACCGTTGTCGCGCTTGAACTTGTCGATGATCGCCTGCTTCAGGCTGGCCGTGCCGTCCACCGCGGTGTACTTGGTCAAGCCGTCGTCGATGCGCCTTGATCGCCGCGTCCTTGATGTGCTCCGGGGTGTCGAAATCCGGCTCGCCGGCGCCGAGGCCGATGACGTCCTTGCCGGCTGCGCGCAGCTCGGCGGCGCGGGCGGTGATGGCGAGGGTGGGGGAGGGCTTGACGGCCTGTACGCGGGCGGAAAGCTTGATGCTCATCGGCGGGCGGGGGCTCCTTCGCGGAAACGTGGTGAAACTCTGGGTTGCTATGATAGCCAATCGCAGCTTTGTCCGCCTATTCGCCCATGTCAAAAGATTTCCAGTTCGGACGCCGCCGTTCGAGCCGGCGGGCGACCAGCCGGAGGCGATCGAGCGCCTGGTCGAGGGGTTGGCGACGGCGAGGCCGGCATGACCCTGCTCGGCGTGACCGGCTCGGGCAAGACCTTCACCATGGCCAATGTCATCCAGCGCGCTGCAGCGGCCGACCCTGGTGCTGGCGCCACAACAAGACCCTGGCGGCGCAGCTCTACGGCGAGTTCCGGGAGTTCTTTCCCGAACAACGCGGTCGAGTACTTCGTCTCCTACTACGACTACTACCAGCCCGAGGCCTACGTGCCGGCGTCGGACACCTTCATCGAGAAGGACGCCTCGATCAACGAGCACATCGAGCAGATGCGCCTGTCGGCGACCAAGGCGCTGCTGGAGCGGCGCGACGCCATCATCGTCGCCACCGTCTCGGCCATCTACGGCCTGGGCGACCCGCGGCCGTACCTCAGCATGGTGCTGCACCTGGTGCGCGGCGACACGCATCGACCAGCGCGCCGATCCTGCGCCGGCTGGCGGAGCTGCAGTACACGCGCAACGAGGTCGAGTTGCACCGCGGCACCTTCCGCGTGCGCGGCGACGTGATCGACATCTTCCCGGCCGAGTCGGACGACGAGGCGGTGCGGGTCGAGCTGTTCGACGACGAGATCGAGCAGATCTGCGCTGTTCGACCCGCTGACCGGCGAGGTGCTGCAGCAGGGTGCCGCGCTTCACCGTCTATCCCAAGAGCCACTACGTGACGCCGCGCGAGACGCGTGCTGGCGCGCGATCGAGCAGATCAAGGAGGAACTGCGCGAGCGGCTCGAGCAGCTGCAGCGAGGACAGCAAGCTGGTCGAGGCGCAGCGCCTGGAGCAGCGCACCCGCTTCGACCTGGAGATGATGCGGGAGGTCGGCTACTGCACGGGCATCGAGAACTACTCGCGCTACCTGTCCGGGCGCGGGCCGGGCGAGCCGCCGCCGACCCTGTTCGACTACCTGCCGGACGACTGCGCTGCTGGTCGTCGACGAGAGCCACGTCACCATCCCGCAGCTCGGCGGCATGTACAGCGGCGACCGCTCGCGCAAGGAGACGCTGGTCGAGTACGGCTTCCGCCTGCCCTCGGCGCTGGACAACCGGCCGCTGCGCTTCGAGGAGTTCGAGGCCGCGCATGCCCCAGACGATCTATCGTCTCGGCCACGCCGGGCCGTACGAGCTGGAGCACGCCGGCGCAGGTGGTCGAGCAGGTGGTGCGGCCGACCGGCCTGGTCGATCCGGCGGTCGAGGTGCGGCCGGCGACCAGCCAGGTCGACGATCTGCTGTCGGAGATCCAGCTGCGCGTCGGGGCGCGGCGAGCGGGTGCTGGTCACCACGCTGACCAAGCGCATGGCCGAGGACCTGACCGACTACCTGGCGGAGCACGGCGTGCGGGTGCGCTACCTGCACTCGGACATCGACACGGTCGAGCGGGTCGAGATCATCCGCGACCTGCGGCTGGGCGAGTTCGACGTGCTGGTCGGGCATCAACCTGCTGCGCGAGGGGCTGGACATGCCCGAGGTCTCGCTGGTGGCGATCCTCGATGCCGACAAGGAGGGCTTTCTGCGCTCCGAGCGCTCCCTGATCCAGACCATCGGCCGCGCGGCGCGCAACGTCAACGGCAAGGCCATCCTCTACGCCGACAAGGTCACCGGCTCGATGCAGCGGGCCATCGACGAGACCGAGCGGCGCCGGGCCAAGCAGATCGCGTACAACACCGAGCACGGCATCACGCCCAAATCCATCGAAAAGCAGATCACCGACATCATGGAAGGGGCCTACCCGGGTGCGCCCATGGCGGCGAAGAGTACGCCAAGGTGGCCGAGCAGGAGGCCGAATATGCCGCTCTGACCCCGGAGCAGATGGCCAAGCGCATGCGGCAGCTGGAGAAGCAGATGTACCAGCACGCGAGGAATCTGGAGTTCGAGGAGGCGGCGCGGGTGCGGGATCAGATCCGGGAGTTACATGCCAAGGGTTTGGTGGCTTGAATGTGAGGTGACGCGCAGATAATCCGGGCCAGGGGTTCAGTCCTTCACCACGGTTACCGGGATGTGGGACATCCGCACGCCCCGGGCCTGCCCGACTGCTGAGAGTGTTTCCCGCTCGGTTGAGCCCGGTCGGGGGATTCGATAGGCGAGTGCTGTCAGTTCCCGACCCGAACCGCCAGGACGTCGCACTTGGCCAGGTGCAGAATCCCGTTGGCGGTCGAGCCGAGCAGCAATTGCAGTCCGTGGCGGCCGTGGCTGCCGGTGACCACCAGGTCGACCTTCTCCTCCTCGGCCACGCGGACGATCTCGTGTTTGGGCGCCCCCAACTCGACCCGGGTTTCGGCGTTGGGCATGTGGGTCTTTTCCTTCAGCTCGGCCATCCGTTTTTCCGCATGTTGCAGTAATTCCTTGTCCATCGAGGCGTCGCCAGGGACCACCAGTTCGCCGGAGTAGGCCGATTCGGTGTACTCGACGACATGCAGCAGCGTCAGCTGGGCCTGATAGTACTGCGCGATTTCGAGTGCGCGGTCCAGCACCGCCTGGTTGTCAGGGGCGAAATCGATAGCGACCAAGACGTGTGTATAGCCGGTGCTCATGACGTAATCCTCCGCAATTCTTCTTGCTTTAAATGTAGTCCTTATTCATCCCGCAGGGCTTGCACCGGATCAAGTCCGATCGCCCTCAGCGCCGGGGCGACCCCGGCGAGCAGGCCGATGGCGGCGGCGATCCCCTCGGCCAGCAGGGCATAGTGCCAGGAGGTGTGCGTCGGCAGCGCCGGGATCGCCAGCCCGAGCAGCCAGGCGCCGCCGGCGCCGATCGCCAGCCCGACCAGGCCGCCGATCGCCGCCAGGAAGATCGCCTCGGCCAGGAACAGGGTCAGCACCTGGCCGCGCCGCGCCCCGAGCGCGCGCAGCAGGCCGATCTCGCCGATTCGCTCGTTGACCGAGATGGTCATGATGGTCAGGATACCCACTCCGCCGACCAGCAGCGAGATGCCGCCCAGGGCGCCGACCGCCAGGGTCAGGATGTCCAGCACCGAACCCAGCACCTCCAGCATCTGATCCTGGGTGACGATGGTGAAGTCCTCGGGGCCGTGGCGCTGGGTCAGACGCTGTTTCACCCGCTCGGTCAGGGCGTCGACGTCGGCCCCGGCCTTGTAAAGCAGATCGACCTCCATCAGGCTCTCGCGGTTGAACATGGCCATGGCCTTGACGATGGGGATGTACACGGTGTCGTCCAGGTCGAAGCCGAGCATCTGGCCCTTGGACTCCATCACCCCGATCACCCGGTAGCTCTCGCCGCCGATCCGCACCCGCTCGCCCAGCGGCGAGCGCGGGCCGAACAGCTCGTCGCGCAGCTTGCTGCCGAGCACGGCGAAGGCCCGGGCACGGCGCGGTTCGTCGTCGGGCAGAAAACGGCCGAGCGTCGTCTTCAGCTGCCAGACCTGGGTCACCCCGGAGGTGGCGCCGATGACCATGGTGCGGCGGCTGCGCTGGCCCGATTCGACCGCCGCATTGCCCTGCACGACCGGTACCACCGCCTTGACCTGCGGCAGACTCTCGAGCGCCTCGGCATCGTCCAGGCTCAGCGGCCGGACATTGCTGACGACGGCACCGGACATGCCGAAGGTGCTCGTCTTGCCGGGATTGATCGCCAGCAGATTGGTGCCGAACTGGGTGAACTCGGCGAGCACGAAGCGCTGCACACCCTCGCCGATCGAGGTCAGCAGAACCACCGCGGCGATGCCGACCGCGATCCCCAGGCCGGTCAACAGGCTGCGGGTGCGGTGCGCGATCAGGGCGAAGCCGGTGAACTGCAGCAGATCGCGAATCAGCATGACATGCACCGCCGCTTCATCGACCCGTCAGGGCCTGAACCGGATCGAGCCGCGCCGCCCGTCGCGCCGGCAGCAGGCCGAACACCAGGCCGGCGCCGAGCGCCACCCCCACGGCCGCCAGCGGCGCCCACAGCGGCGCGATCAGCGGGAATTGCGGGTAAAGCCGGCCCAAGGCGGCGATACCGGCGAAGGCGAGCACCAGGCCGATGAGCGCGCCGATCGCGGCGAGCAGCACCGACTCGACCAGGAACAGCCGCAGGATCTGCGCGCGGGCCGCGCCCAGGGCCTTGAGCAGGCCGATCTCGGCGGTGCGCTGCGAGACGGCCACCAGCATGACGTTCATGATCAGGATGCCGGCCACGGACAGGCTGATCGCGGCGATGCCGCCGACTGCGTAGGTCAGGGTCTGGAGGATGCCGTCGAAGGTCGACAGCACGGCGTCCTGCGTGATGACGGTGACGTCGTCCTCGCCGTCGTGGCGCTCGCGGATGATCGCCAGCGCGGCCTCCCTGGCGTGCTCGATATCCTGCTCGCCGCGGGCCTGGATCAGCACCCGAAACAGCGAGGGGGCGTTGAACAGCGACTGCGCCGTGGCCACCGGGATCACCGCCATGTCGCCCAGATCCTGGCCCAGCGATTCGCCCCCTTCGCCCAGGATGCCGATGACCCGGAAACGCCGGTCGCCGATCCGTACCCACTGGCCGAGGGCGCGCTTGCGGCCGAACAGCTCTTTCTTCAGCTTGCTGCCGAGCACCACCACCGCCGAGCCGCGCTCGGGATCGCCCGCCGGCAGCGGCCGGCCCTGACCGATCTCGATGTGCCGGACCGGGAAGAACTCGGCGGTGCTGCCGATGATGGTGACCTCGCGCTCCAGGCTGCCGTAGGACACCGGTGCATTGCCAATGGTCAGGGGTGCGATGCGGTGGATGTGGCGCGAGCGCAGCAGGGCCAGAGCGTCCTGCAGGGTCAGGTCGCGCGGGGTCTCGCCGAGCAGCGGCGGTGGTCCGCCGGTGGTCTCCGAGCGGCCGGGCAACAGGATCAGCAGATGGGTGCCCAGGCCTTCGAACTCACCGATCACGTAGCGTCGCGCGCCCTCGCCGAGCGCGGTCAGCAACACCACGGAACTCACGCCGATGCTCATCGCCAGCAGCATGAGCAGGGTGCGGGTGCGCGCCCCGCGCAGCGAGGTGAGGGCGAAGCCGAGCTGATCGAGCAGGCGCATCCCGTCAGGTAATCCGCTCGATGGCCCCGTCGACCATGCGGATGCGGCGTTTCGCCCGCTGGCCGATGTCCGGGTCGTGGGTGACCACGATCAGGGTGATGCCGTCGCGGTTGAGTTGTTCGAGTCGCTCGATCACCTCCAGCCCCGAGTGTTGATCGAGGTTGCCGGTCGGCTCGTCGGCCAGGATCAGGGCCGGGCGCATGACGATCGCCCGGCCGATGGCGACCCGCTGACGCTGGCCGCCGGAGAGCTGATCCGGGCGATGATGGGCGCGGTCGGAGAGCCCGAGCCCCGCCAGGACCTCAGCGACCCGCTCGCGGCGTTCGGGCGGAGCGATGCCGGCCAGCAACAGCGGCAGCTCGACATTCTGCGCGGCGCTCAGGCGCGGTACCAGATGAAAGGCCTGAAAGACGAAGCCGATCCGGTCGCGGCGCAGGGTCGCCTTGTGCTCTTCGTCCAGTTCCGTGGTCTCGACCTGGTCCAGCCGATACCGCCCGGAGTCCGGCCGGTCGAGCAGGCCGAGCATGTTGAGCAGGGTCGACTTGCCGGATCCCGAGGGCCCCATCACCGCGACATAGTCGCCGTCGGGGATGTCGAGATCGATGTCGCGCAGGGCGTGCACTGTCTCGTCGCCGACCTGAAAGCGGCGTTCGATGTCGTGCAGTTCGATCATTCGGCCTCGTCCGCTGCTCGTTTGGCGTCGACCCCATCAGCCAGCCCCTCCTTCTCGACCGAGGTCACCACCCAGTCGCCCTCATCCAGCCCTTCGAGCACCTCGGTGTGATCCCAGTTCGAGGTGCCGCTCTTGATCTCGCGCTTTTCGACCCGGCCCTCTTCGGCGAGGAAGACATACACCCGATCGTCCTCCAGCACCGCCTCGGTGGGGATGCGCAGGGTGTCGCGGCGCACGTCGAGAATGATCTCGACATCGGCCGAGTAACCGGCCAGCAGCGCCTTCAGGTCCTCCTTGTCGGTGAACTCCACCTCGACCTCGACAGTCCGCGCCTGTTTCTCGAGATCCAGCACATAGTCGGCGATGCGCCGCACCTTGCCCGGGAAGCGGCGCAGGTCGAAGGCGTCGAGCGTTACCCGGGCGGTCTGTCCGACCTGGACCTGAGCGACGTCAACCTCGTCGATCGGCGCGGCGACATAGAAACAGGTGTTGTCGATCAGATCGACCGCCGGCGGGGTAGCGATACCGATCGGCGAGGGGGTGACGAACTCGCTCAGCTCGCCGTTGATCTCGGCGACCACGCCGTCGAAGGGGGCGAACAAACGGGTCTTCTCCAGCGTGGCCTGGACCACGTCGATCCGGGCGTCGCGCACCTCGGCGGTGGCGGTGGCGGCCTCGCAGGTGGCGCGGCCGGCGCGGGCCTCGCTGATGGCGCGGTCGACCGATTCTTCGGACACCAGCTTGTTCTTGCGCAGCTGTTTGAGTCGGTCGGCATCGCGCTGCGCCTCGTCTGCCTTGATGCAGGTCGAGCGGGCCGTGGCCTGCAGCGCGGTCGCCTCGCGCTGGGCGAGCAGCAACTCGGCCTCCAGATCATCGTTCCAGAGTTCGAGCAGCAGCTGGCCGCGTTTGACCGCGTCGCCTTCGTGGATGGGCAATAGTGCGATCTGGCCGCCCGTGCTCGGTGACAGCTTGGCCCGGCGGCAGGCGGTGACCGTGCCGGCGCGGGTGTTGCTGACGGTCTTCTCGACGGTACCGAGTTCGACCTGAGCCAGCATGACTTCGATCGGCTTGGGTCGTGTGCTCCACCAGCCCCAGGCGCCCAGGCTGGCGGCGATGAGCGCGACGAGCAACCAGCGCCGGCTTGACTTCGACATGGTGAAATCCGTATCGGCTAGCGAAAACACCGATTCTACGCCGAGTGCTCCGCTCGGGTCGGCCGTATCGACGGGGTTGTGATATGTGGCAGTGGCACCCGTGGAGCGGCGCCTCGCCGCGAGTGAGCTTCGACGGAGGTCCAATCGGCGCGAGAGCGCGCCTACAGGGACTATCCACGATCGGGATTGGACACACAGGTCTGCCGATCCCACTATGATTGCGGGAGCCATGGAGAATGAGCTTGAGTGAATTTTCTGCCAGTCTGTCGCGTTACATCTGGGCGTCGCGTTATCGCGCCGGGGGCGAGGAGTCGATTGCCGACACCTGGCGGCGCGTCGCGGCGGCGATCGCATCGGTCGAACCGGTACAGCGAGTCGAGTGGCAACAGGAATTCTACGCGCTGCTGAGCGGTTTTCGCTTCCTGCCGGGCGGGCGGATCCTCGCCGGCGCCGGGCTCGAGCGCGAGGTCACGCTGTTCAACTGTTTCGTCATGGGGCCGGTGCCGGACGACATGGCCGGCATCTTCGACAGCGTCAAGGAGGGGGCGCTGACGCTGCAGCAAGGCGGTGGAGTAGGGTACGACTTCTCCACCCTTCGCCCGACCGGTTCGCGCTGCCGGCGAGCCGGCGGAGTCGCCTCCGGGCCGGTCTCCTTCATGCGCATCTGGGACGCGATGTGCGCGACCCTGCTGTCCACCGCGGCGCGGCGCGGGGCCATGATGGGCACCATGCGCTGTGATCATCCGGACATCGAGCGGTTCATCGATGCCAAGCGCGACGCCCGGGAACTGCGCAATTTCAATCTCTCGGTGCTGGTCAGCGACGCCTTCATGCAGGCGGTCGATCAGGACGCCGACTGGCCGCTGGTCTTTCCGGCCGATCAACTCGACGACCGCGATCTCGCCAAGTGGCCGGGTCGGGTCGAACGCCGTTGGTCGGGGCGCGATGCGCCGGTGGTCTGTGCGGTGCTGCGTTCGCTGCCGGCGCGCGAACTGTGGCAGCGCATTATGCGCTCGAACTACGACACCGCCGAGCCGGGTGTGCTGTTCGTCGATCGCATCAATAGTGACAACAACCTGCACTACCGTGAATGGATCAGCGCGACCAATCCCTGCGGCGAGATCCCGTTGCCGAACTACGGCGCCTGCGACCTGGGTTCGCTGAACCTGACCGCCTTCGTCGACCGGCCATTCGCATCGAACGCGGTCCTTGACGTGCAGGCGCTGGCCGATGCCGCCCGGCTGGCGACCCGGATGCTCGACAACGTGATCGACCTGTCGCGCTTCCCGCTGCCGCAGCAGGCCGCCCAGGCGCGGGGCACGCGGCGTGTCGGTCTGGGGGTTACCGGGCTTGCCGATGCGCTGATCATGCTCGGCCTCCGCTACGACAGCGATCAGGCCCGTGAACTGGCGGCGGAATGGATGCGAGTTGTCTGCCACAGTGCCTATCGGGCCTCGATCGAGCGGGCCAAGGAGCGCGGCTCCTTTCCCTACTTTTACCGTCAGGAGTATCTCGCCTCGCCGTTCGTGCAGTCGCTGCCGGAGGATATCCAGGAGGGCATTCGCCTGTACGGCATCCGTAATTCGCATCTCACCGCGATTGCCCCTGCCGGGACCATCAGCCTGCTCGCGGACAATGTCTCGAGCGGTGTCGAGCCGGTATTCGAGTTCCGTTACCGGCGTCGGGTGCGCGACCTCGATGACCAAATGGTCTGGCATGAGGTGGAGGATCATGCCGAGACGCTTTGGCGCCAGGCCAAGGGAGAGGCCGTTCGCACCGAGGCATTCGTCGGCGCGCTGGAACTCGAGCCCGAGGCGCATCTGGCGATGCAGGCGGCGGTGCAGCCCTACGTCGACAACGCGATCTCCAAGACCATCAACGTCCCGGTCGATCTCGACTTCGCGGCCTTCGAGCAGGTCTATCGCCGGGCCTACGATCTCGGGCTGAAAGGGTGCACGACGTTTCGCCCGAACCCGGTGACCGGCTCGGTGCTCGACAGCGACGATGCGGAGCAGGCGTGCACACAGCCGGAAGAGGGCAGCCATTGCTGTGGGCTGGACCGCGAGATGGACTGAAGACGGTAGTTCACATGCGCGAAGTGCAGGGGTCGGAGTCGGCATCGACTCCGACCCCTGTTGGATGCCGAATCTTTACCGATCCTGCCGCAACACCTCGGGCGTCAGACGCAGCCGGGGTGGCCGGCCGTTGGAGAAAGACAGCCAGACATAGGGCCGCAGCGACGAGATCATCAGCTCGGACGACCACGCCTTGAGGAATAGAGCGCGCCCGACCCGCTTCCAATTGAAATGCGCATGCGCCTTTCTGGTCGCCAGGTTGTAGCGATCGATGCGACTGTAGCTGCAGAAGATGCCGCGCTCTCTGAGAAACCGGTTGGCGCCTTCCCAGATGCTGACGAATCCCAGCCCCATACGGTGTTTAGGAAACAGATAGAGGTCGAAGTCGAACACCGTGCGCTCGGCCGGCGACAACTGATAGATGCAGCGCGCCTCGTCTTCGAAGTACTGGTCGAAGCAGAACCAGATGTATCCAATGAGTTCGTCCTTCTTATAGGCCCCTAGGCAGATCGCATTCTGCGCGAACCGGTAGTCGATGACCTCGGCGGGAACCGGCATCCGCGAGAGATCGGGGTCGCCCGGGTGAATCTCTCGGATTTGCGTGGACCTCGCCAGCCGTTCCGGAATCAGCGGCTGATCGGGAATCGGTTGCGCCATGAGTTCGAAATTGATCAGGCGAAGCCTGGGTGAGATCGAACTCATGACCCGATCGGTGGCGTACAGGGCGCCAGCGAAGCCGCCGAATTCCCGGAACGGGCCGGTGATCTTTCTCAGCATGTCCTCTACTCGGTGCGAGGGGTCGGCGCCGGGGTGACCGCTTTGCGGGCGCCGCGGCAGGAGCCTAGTGGGCTGCTTGGTAAGTTCGGTTACTCTCAGAGCCCCGCTACCTGGCCAAGACAAGGCGCACTTTGCAGGGAATGGCAGGCCCTTTTCAAGAAGTGCAACGCGGTATTGGCCAGGTAGCGGGGCTCCCTTCGGGCCGGTCCACAAGCGCCATCGCCGGTGTTTCGCTCGCTTGACACGCAACGGCTAGTCCGGCGCTCGCGAGCCTTGCCGATGACGCTTGTGGATCGGCTGAGTGTTACCGAACTTACCAAGCAGCCCACTAGCACGCCCGGACCGGTGCAATAACCGGGGGACGGAATCGGGTGGAACCATTCCCGAGTAAAATAGTCAGATATTCCGTATATTCCAATACCCTGGAGAGCAAATATGAGCGGATTGATCGCGAATTTCCCCTACAACGGCGTGGTCACCGTCAACCGAGTGATCATCAGACCCGAGTTCAATGTCGACGACCTGCAGGAGCGGGTGGCCGAGTTGTGCGAGAACGTCAAGACTTACCACTCGGACACCGGCTTCGTTGGTGGATTCGTCGCCTTGAACAGCGGCCAGATCTCCAACGAAGGGTCCACCGTAGGCCAAGCGGTCGAGAGCGGACTGAAAGGCCGGGAGGCCCTGATCGTGACCTTCTGGAATACCTTTGAAGACCACGAGCGCTCGCACCGCAGCAAGACCTTCCAACCGCTGTTCGAAAAGGTGTTGGAACTGTGCGAAAACGGCAATGAAGAGATCGCCTACGAAATGCTCTGGTCCGGCAAGGCCTACGATCCGGAAGACGCCAAGGCGGCGCGCGAGGCCAAAGAGAAGTACGCCGCCTGAGGTGCGGCGCTTGCCTTGGCGGCGAGGGCGCGTGTAACATCTCGCCCTCGCTACAGGCGCGTAGCTCAGTTGGTTAGAGCACCACCTTGACATGGTGGGGGTCGTTGGTTCGAATCCAATCGCGCCTACCAAATTAGTCAAATTAAATCAGGGGCTTAGCAGAGACGCTAAGCCCCTTTTTTGTAAAATCCTGTCTGATTCGTGCCCAACCCCGTTTTTTAAATTGAAAACAGATAGTTATCGGCATCGATAGCCTGGCTGGGATGAAATTCGGGATGAAAAATAAGCCTCCCGAAATATCCCCGGTCAGTCTGAGGTCGGCGCACTGCGCAGCCACCGGGTCGCTGCTGCCTCCTGGGGCAGGCTACGAACAGTATTGGCGGGCGGGGAGGGTGGAAGGGTCGCTACCCCACCGTCGGCCTCCAAGTAGTTTCGTCAACCCGGTGAAATCATTCTGCTGGCACGGATTGAAATTGCGGCAAATCTGACGCGACGTCGCCCGTAGGAACGGGCAGACCGAAACCCTGGCTAAGATGCCGGGGTTTTTTCATTGGGGCCGGCAAACCGGCGATGCGGTGGCTACCGTTATCTCATGTGCGGACGCTTCAACGATCACCTGAACTGGGAACACCAGTGGGTCGACTTGCTCGGCGAGTGGCCCGCTGAAGTTCGCCAGACCTACAACAAGGCCCCCACACAGCTGACCGCCGCTTTCACCACCGAGGGCGGCAAGGCCATGCGCTGGGGTCTGATCCCTGCCTGGTCGAAGGAGCCGAAGACCAAGTACTCGACCTTCAACGCCACGATCGAGGACATCGACAAGAAGCCGGCCTACCGGTCAGCCT
>CAVXWS010000051.1:0-101532 GCA_963765415.1 uncultured Gammaproteobacteria bacterium | reverse complement strand
GTTGCTCGCGGCGCGCCGATTACGTATTGCTGCCAGAGGCGTGCCGCCGGCATGGTGCAGGCCTAGAACCAGCGCGCCCGCTGCCGCCAGCCAGACGGCCCGGTTGCCGTACATGCGGGCGAGGATGAAGCGCCGGCCGGGTGCGGGTGCCGTCGCAACCGCCGGCGCGACCTGGCTCTCCGGCGCCTCGATCGCCACCGGGTGACGTCTGGCCGGGAAGCGTCGCCGCAGCCAGCGCCGCAGCCCGAACGACAGCGGCAGCAGGATCAGCAGGCCGAGACCGGTCGTCGCACCCAGGCGGACCAGTCCGAGCTCGAGCGAGCGCTCCGGTGCCGCCATGGGTTTGACGCCGATCAGGATGGGCAGTACGGCCCAGGTCGGTTTGTCGCGCAGCAGCAGCGCCTGGGACAGGATCTGTTGACGCACCTGCTGCACCTGGTTCAGCAGTTCCTGGGCGCCCAGTTTGATCAGCCGGCAGGCGCCCTGGTTGCGCTCGATCTGCTTGCGCTCCTTGTCGAACTCGCCCCGTACCCTTTTGATGTCCGGCGATTCGCCCTCCACCGCGTCGCCCAGGGTGTCGAGCTTCTTCTTGCTCGCCTCCAGCGGCGCGGCCAGTTCGGCCTCACAGGCCTCGGCCTTCTTGCGTAAATCGAGCGCCTCCTGATAGACGCTGCCGACCTCGGCATTGGTCGGCAGATCGCCCTCCGGCCAGGCCTTGACCGTCTTCTCCAGCACCGGCAGGCGTTGTTCGGCACGGTGTTGCCAGTCGTCGTTGTTTTCGGCCCTGAGCCCCGTGGCGCCCAGGCCGAGCATCAGGGCGAGGAACGGCCAGACGAGCCAACGGACACCCGGGCGCGCGCTCAGGGTCAGGGTTGAACGGAGGCGGCGCATGGCGACAGGTCTCGAATCAGATGGGGTGAGACACGGGACGGCCCCGGACGTCGGGCTCAATGGTCGCTGCGGTGGCTGGCGAAGGCCAACCGATCCAGCACGCCCATCAGCACCGCCGAGACCACGAAGGTCAGATGAATGATCACGTACCACATCAGCTTGTCGTTCTCGATCTGCGGGGCGTTCATGAAGGCCCGCAGCAGATGGATCGAGGAGATGGCCACGATCGAGGCGGCGACCTTGAGCTTGAGCGTCCCGGCATCGAGCTTGCCGAGCCAGTCGAGCTTCTCGCCGCCCTCGTCGATATCGATCCGCGAGACGAAGTTCTCGTAGCCGGAGAACATCACCATCACCACCAGGCTGGCGACCAGCACCATGTCGATCATCGCCAGGATGGTCAGCACCATGATCCGACTCGCTCATGCTCCAGACGTGGGCGAGCACGTGATAGGCCTCCTGGAAGAACTTGATGCCGAGGGCGATCAGCGCGAGCGACAGGCCGAGATAGACCGGCGCCAGGATCCAGCGGCTGGCGAACAGCAGTTTTTCGATCAGACGTTCCATTTACGGGTTCCTCGGTCGTGTTCCGGCTTAGGTTAGGGGGCAGGCATTCTGGCCTCAAGTCTGTTGCCCTGCCCTGATTCGCTGGGTGGCGGCAGGCTGCCCAAAGGCGGAGAAGGTGTCGATCCGTGGGAGGCGCGCCCTCGCGCCGATGCGGCGTCGCTCGAGACCCATTCGCGGCGGGGGCGCCGCTCCCACAAAGGCGCCCTTTCCACCTCCCAGGATGTCCCGCCTCAATCGTGCTCCAGGCGATAGTACAGATCGATCGACTGAGAGGTGCCGGCGCGGCTCTCGACCTCGATGTTCTCGGTCAGATTCAGGCGCAGCAGGACGGCCGCCGTGACGTCGAACAGCCCCTGCGTGTAGCCGACGTAGAGGTCGGGACGCAGGTACTTGCCGATCAGCAGCGAGCTGTCGGTCAGGCCGTTCTCGCCACCCTGCACTTTTAAATCGTCCAGACCGAGACGGTCGGCCATCCCCTGCAGCAGGGGTTCGCCCTGGGCGATGCCGTAGGAGATGGCGGCATTCGCAATGTCCGAGCCCTCGCCCTCGCCGGCCTGGTCGAGTCCACGCCCGGTGAGCAGATAGGCCAGGGCCTCGGCATCGGGCAGGGCCGGCTCGCTGTAGATCCTTGGGCGCGGCTTGCTCGCCGGCCCGCTCATGGCCAGGTAGGCCGTGACCTCGCCGTCGTTGGATACCCGCAGCGCGCGCAGGTCCAGCTCGGGATTATCCGGCGGGCCGGCGAACAGCAGCCGGCCCTGTTCGACTTTGAGGTCCTGGCCGTAGGCCTTATAGGTAGCGTCGACCAGATTGATCTTGCCGTTCAGCTCGGCGCCCTTGGCATTGCTGACGGCGCGGACCCCGCCGGTCAGTTTGGTCTTGAGGCCGAAGCCCTTGAGGCTGACCTGGTCGCCGAGTTCGACCTGCACATCGGCCTCGACGCCTTGAGTACCGGTCTTTTTCGCCTTGGCCTCGCGGCCGACGATCACCTCGTCGCTGGAGACCCCGACCGCCGACGCGGGGATCTCCTTGATCTCGATCTGCGCCTTGGGGATCAACAGCTTGCCGCTGATCTGGTACGGCTCGGCGCCGCTGATCCGCAGCTCCGGCGAGATCGTCACCAGTGCCTCGGGCAGGCGGACGACCTGGAAGTCGGTGCCCTGGATGGTTACATCGAGCGGCAGGCCCGGCCGGTCTAGATCGGCCGTGCCGCTGAGGGCGAGCTGGCCGTCGCCGGAGCGCGCGCCGCCCTCGATCCGCAGCGGACCGAGGCCGTCGCTGCGGGCCGCCAGGCTGATGTCCTGGATCTCGATGCCGGCATCGGGCACCCGGGCCCTGGCGCCCGCGACTTTAAGCTCCCCGGTCAGCCTGGGTTGTGCCAGGGTGCCGGCGAACTCGGCGCTCAGATCGAGTTTTCCCTCGGTCGATTCCAGCGCCGGCACCAGACCGGCGATCAGGGTCAGGTCGGGGAAGCTCGCCCGCACCGTACCGCCGAGCGCCTGACGCGGCGTCGGACCGAGGGTGATGGTGCCCTCGGCCCGGCCGTTGTCGCCGAGCTCCAGGCGCAAGCGTGCATCGCCGCCGGCGTTGGAGTAACGGGCCTTGACCTCGGCGTTGCGATAGGCGATCTCGAGCGGCTCGTCCGCCCCGGCGAGGGTCAGCAGGCCGTCGCTCGGGATCAGCTCCAGTTCGGCCAGCGGCGCGTCGGCACGACCGCTGACCTGCACCCGGCCGTCGAGCGAGCCGTCGATCTTCAGCTCCTCCGGCAGCAACGGGGCGAGCAGGCCGAGCGCCAGGCGCTCGATGCGGCCGTCCAGTTCGATCGCCCCGCTGGCCTGCCAGTTGCCCTGGGCACAGAGTTGGCCACTGGCCGTCTCGGTCTGGGTCTGTGGTTGCAGACACAGTCGGCCCAGTTCGCCGCGCTCGGCGCCCACCGACAGCCCGACCGGCGTTGCAAGGGCCCAGGCGCCGAGCGGTGTCCCGCCGATGCTGAGCTGTTGCAGCTGGCCACGCCAGCTCGGGCCCGACTGCGGCTTGCCGGCCGCGCCCAGGTCCAGACCGCCCTCGGCCCCGAGGTCGAGCTCGAGGCCGGCGGCCGTGGCGCTCAGCTCGAGCCGATGGGCCTCGGGCCGGCCGTTCAGTTCAAGCCGGGCCTGTTCTACCGGGCTGCCGTCCAGGTCGACGTCGACCGCGCTGAGCAAGACCTGGCCGCCGTTCTCCGACCAGTCGGCGTTCAGGCCCAACTGTTCCAGACGGTAGGCCTGATAGACCAACCCCTGACCGCTGAGCTTGGCCTGCAGGGTCGGCTGCTGCTGGGTGCCGCCCAGCCGGCCCTTGCCGTTAACGACCCCGGCCAGCTCAGCGGCGGCGAGAAGACTCAGTTCCGACAGGTCCGGGGCGTTGATCTCGAAGGCCATGTCGATCTTCGGGCCGAAGCGGCCGTCGAGCTGGACCCGGTTTTGCCCCGAGGCCAGGTCGAGTTCGCGCGCCAGCAGCCGCAGCCCGTCCGCCCCCTGGTCGATCTCCAGTCGCCCGCGGGCGCGCAGCGGCTGATCGCGCAGTCGGCCGTCGAGCTCGGCGATGTCGATGCTCAGGCTCGGCTGGCCGTCCTTGAGACGGCCCTCGGTGTCGAGTCGGGCCGACAGCCGGCCGGACAGGTCGGGGGCCTCGGTCGAGGAAGGGAAGGGGTAGCGTCCGGGATCGAGGTCGCGGGCCTCGAGCGTCAGCTTCCAGGCGATCTCCGGGGCCCAGTCGATCCGCCCCCGAACGGCGAGCGCACCGTCGAGCAGCTGCAGCGACAGCGGCTGCAGGTCCAGACCGGCGCTGCTGCCGTGACCGGTGAGATCGAGACCCAGATCCGGCAGCTCCTTGCCGCTAAGCCGGCTGACCAGGGTGAGACGATAGTCCTCGACCCGGCCGGCGAGGGTCAGGCGGCCGTCGAGGCTGCGGTAGTCCGCCTCGCCCTGCAGCGGCCAGGCGAGTTCCGGCCACTGGGCCTTGAGGTCGAAGACCGGGTCTGGGGCGCGCAGGTCGATCTGACCGGCGACGTTCAGGGCCTTGGGGGCGCTGATCCTCAGGTCGATCGTCGGCTGCAGTGCGGGACCGCTACCGCTGAGCTCGGCGCTGACCCGGCCGATCTCGGGCGCCGCGCCGCTGCCGCTCAGGTCGAGCGTGAGGCTGTGCGGCGCCTTGGCGCCGAGGGCCAGATCACCCTTCAGCGCGAGCGGTTCGCTGGCCAGCTCCAGCCCGGTGATCTGCAGTTGGTCACCGTCCACCTTCAGCGACAGGCGCAGGGCCTGGGCCTGGTAGACGAAGTCGTCGTGTTCGATTCGGGCGCGGTCGATCGCCAGCCGGTCCAGGGTGATTCGGATCGGCAGCTCGATCTCGGGCAGTTCGATCTTCAGCGGTTCGGTCGGTACGGGTTCGCTGACCTTGGGTGAGCGGCCGCGATAGTCGAGCCCGGTCGCGTCGAGGGCCTCGAGGTGCAGGTGCCGGTCGAGCAGCCCGCGCGGGCGCCAGCGCAGGGTCAGGGACTCGGCGCCGACCTCGAGGTCGGGTTGTTTGACCTGCAGACCCCGTACCCGCAGCTCGCCGAGCAGGGTCCCTTCGAGCGTGTCCCAGGCCAGTTGCAGCCCCTCGACCCGGGTATTGGCCTGCTGGCGGGCCTGCTCGAGCAGCCAGCGGCTGCCAGGCTCGGTGCCGAGCAGACCGAAGGCGCCGGCCAGCAGCAGCCCGGGCAGGATCAGGCCGACGATCAGCAGCAGCCACAGGGCCCAACGGCCCGCCCGCGCCAGTCTCAAAGGTCGACCCCCATGCCGAAATGCAGGCGGTAATCATCATCGCTGGTGTCCTGCGGCAGGGCGATGTCAAATCGCACCCGGCCGATCGGCGAGTACCAGCGCAGGCCGACGCCGTAGCCGAGCTTGAGTTCGAAGTCCTCGGTGTCGAAGGCGTTGCCGGCGTCGACGAATACGGCACCCCACCAGTTTTCGTCCTCACTGAGCGGGTGTTCGTACTCGACCGAGCCGGCAAGCAGGTAACGGCCGCCGATGGGTTCATCGTCGGAGTCGCGCGGCGACAGGCGCTTGTAGCCGTAACCTCGCACGCTGTTGTCGCCGCCGGCGTAGAAGCGCAGCGAACTGGGCAGGTCATTGAAGTCGTCGGTCAGGGTGGCGCCGAGATCGATCCGCCCGGTGACTCGACCGAAGGCGGGCAGCCGGTAGATGCCCTTGGCGCCCGTCTCCACCCGCAGCAGGGTCGCAGTCGACAGCAGTCCGTCGTAGGCGCCGGAGATGTCGAAATTCAGGCGATAGCCGCGCGAGGTACGCAGCGGGTCGTCGGACTGAATCCGATCCCAGGAGATGCCCGGCATCAGCAGAGTGGCATTGACGGTCTGTTCGCTGAACTCGGAGCGTTCACGAAGCAGCCGAACGTAACGGGTCTTGGTCCAGCCGTGACTGTGCAGGATCTGCCGAGCACTGAGCTCGACGCTGTCGCTGCGGGTGCCGTCGGTGTCTTCGTACTTGGCGCCGCCGCTGAAGATGAAGGTCTCTTTGTGCGGTTCCTCGCCGGGAACAGTGTAATTGCCGGAAAGCTCCGAGATCACCGGTGACAGGCGCAGATCGGCGCCGAACTGGTGGCCGCGACGGTTGATGTAGCGGTTTTCGTAGCCGATGGAAAAGCGTGGTCCGGTGTCGGTCTCGAAGCCGATACCGAAACGCCAGGCCTGGCGTTTCTGCGGCGTGAGCTGGACGTCCACCGGTATGGCCCGATCCACGGCCTGCTCGCGTTGCGGCAGGACGTCGACCCGGGCGAAGTAGCCGGAGTCGGTCAGGTTTCGATCGAGCGCGGCCAGGTCCCGCGCGGCGTAGGGCGCGCCGGGCTTCAGGTCGCCGAGGCGACGGATAAAGTCCTCGTTCAGCGGTTGTTCGGAAAAACGCAGCGCGCCGACCCGGTAACGCGCTCCGGTGTCGAATCGGATCCGGATGTCGGCCCGGTGAGCCGCCGGATCGACCCGCAGCTCGTGCTGCTGTAACTCGGCGTCGAAGTAGCCGTACTCGAGCGCGGTGTTGCGCAGCGCGGTCTTGATCGCCTCGTAGCGGTCGTGCCGCAGGACATCGCCGAGTGTAAGGCCCGGTTCGGTGCGGATCTTTCGGAGCGGCTCGGTCTCGGCGCCCTCACCGACGATCTCGATCTCCAGGCTGCGGACCGTCACCGGGCTGCCGAGGGTGACCTCGATGCTCGCCACCCAGCAATCGGCCTGCTCCTCGAGCTGGGTCTCGATGCCGCTGTCGTAGTAGCCGAAGGCGCGCAGCGCCGGGTCGAGCGTCTGCGGCGCGCGTTTCAGACGCCGGCGGATACGCCACAGCGGTGCATCGCAGGGCTCGCTGGCGAGCGGCAGATGCGAGCGCAGGTTCTCCAGCAGGGCCTTGTCGGCCCCGGGTGCGGAGATCTGAACCTCAGCGGTCGCCTGGGCGGCAACCGCCAGCAGCCCGCTTCCCAGAATGGCGCGGAAAAAGGGGGAAAGTAAGCGCATGCGAGACGAATCGAATAATGGGCCCCGATTGTAACCAAATCGCGGCGCCTGCCACCGTTGAATGTGTGTGCCTGATCAGACTCGGTCCGGACGGTCTGAGTCACTTGAGGCGAGCGCCAGTCCGACCCGGAACACGGTTTCGCCCGGGTCCCGGCGCCGATATTCCAGCGAGCCGCCCATGGTGGCGAGGGTGTCGCGGCAGATGGCCAGACCGAGGCCGGTGCCTCTGCCCTTGGGCTTGGTGGTGACGAAGGGTTCGAAGATCTGCTCTTCACTGGCCGGGATCGACACCTGGGCCGTTGTCGATGATGTCGATGGGGCGGTTACGGCCGTGCAGCCCGCCGCGAATCCTGATTCGCGGGTAGGAGACGTCGATCACCGCATCACGGGCATTGATCAGCAGATTGAGATAGACCTGCCGAAGGGCGTATTGGCCAACGCTAGCCCGGTTTCCGGGCTAGTTCAGCTTGACTGCTGCCGGTGATTGAATCTTTGCCAGCCAGGTCAAGGTATCTGCCAAGGTCATTGGCCGGGCGAACAGGAAGCCCTGGGCAAGATCACAGTTGTGTTGGATCAGGAATTCCGCCTGTCTGCGGGTTTCGACACCTTCGGCCAGTGCGGTCATGCCGAGCTGCTGGGTCAGGGCGATGATGGCCTTGATCAATGCGGCCTTGCGGCCGTCGCCGGGCAGATCCGAAATGAAAGTACGGTCGATCTTGATCGTGTCGAACGGCAGACGGTCGAGCAGGGCCAGCGAAGAGTAGCCGGTGCCGAAGTCGTCCAGGTGAAGGCCGACGCCCAAGGCATCGAGTCGCAACAGCATCCGGCTGGCGCTGTCGAAGTCCTTCATCAACGCGCTCTCGGTCAGCTCCAGACACAGCCGATCCGGGGCGATGTCGAAGCGATCGATCATGGCCTCCAGGCGGTCGACGAACTCGGTGTCTTCGAGTTGCAGGGCCGAGACGTTGACCGCCACGGGAAGGTCGGCCAGACCGCGCCGTCGCCATTCGAGCAGTTGGACCAGCACCTCCTCGATCACCCAGTCACCGACCCGGCGGATCAGACCGGTGTCCTCGAGCACGTTGACGAAGCCGCCGGGCGGGATCAGGCCCTTTTCCGGGTGCTGCCAGCGCAGCAGGGCCTCGAACCCGACCGGGGTCTCGTCGCCGAGCCGGAACTTGGGCTGGTAGTGCAGGGCGAACTCGTGGTTTTCGAGGGCGCGCACCAGTGGTCCAGCCAAGCCGACCTCGCTGGCGGCCTCCAGTGTCATTTCCTCCCGGTAGATACTGACCCCGGTCGCGGCGTGGCGCTTGGCGTGGTACATGGCCGTGTCGGCGAGCCGCATCAGAGTGCCGGTGTTGTCGCCGTGGTCGGGATAAGCGGCGATACCGACGGACGGCTTGGTGAATATCTCGCGATCGCCGGCGATCAGGGGTTCGTCGAACGAGGCGCGTATCTTGACCGCTACCGCCCGGGCCGTGTCGATCTGTTCGATGCCTTCGAGAAGGACCACGAACTCGTCCCCGCCCAGGCGGGCGACCGTATCTGTGTCGCGCAAGTGCTCCTGCAGGCGTTTGGCGACACCCTGCAGGAGCTCGTCGCCGACCCGATGGCCGAGCGTGTCGTTGATGATCTTGAAGCGATCCAGGTCGAGAAACAGCACCGCCAGCCCTTGGCCGGCTCGTTCGGCGCGCGCCAGGGCCGTGTCGAGGCGGTCCATCAGCAGCGAGCGGTTCGGCAGCCCGGTCAGGGTGTCGTGCTGAGCCAGATAGTGGGCCCGCTCCTCGGCCGCCTTGCGGTCGGTGACATCGTGGATCATCACCAGGTAGGCGGGTTGATGATCCCACTCGGTCTGAGTGGCGGTGACCTCGGCGATGCCGATGCGCCCGTCGGGCTGCAGGATCTGCAGTTCGGAGCCGCCGTGCAGCGAGGGCACGCCGAAGGTGAAGTGTTTCAGGTCCTCCTCGGTGCGACCGAGCGAGCTTTGTGCGGCCGGGTTGGAGAACTGCACCCGGCCATTGGCGTCGAGCACCAGAATCCCGGTGCGGTTGCGCATGACCACGTTGGAGAAGGACGCGCGGGTGCTTTGCAGTTGGCGCTTCAGGTCCAGGTTGCCGGTCACGTCCAGGCCGGTACAGAGCACTCGGTCCGGATGATGTTCGGCCGGCAGCACCACGTTGTGCCAGGCGATCCAGCACTGTTGTCCGATGTCCCGGACCATGATCTGGCTGGTGTCGCGGTTGAAGGCCTCGGCGTCTCCGCGCACCGCCCGACGGAATCGATCCCGCATGCGCGGGCGATCGGCCGGGGCAATGATCAGGTCGAACCACGACAGCCCCAGCGCTGCCTCTTTGTCGAGGCCGATCAACTCGAGTGCGGTGTTGTTGATCCGGCTGATGGCGCCGTGTTGGTCGAGCATGACCATCAGTGCCCCGCCCTGATCGAAGAATAGATTGGCGCGATCGATCTGCTGTTCGAGCCGGGCCTGATACTCCTTGCGCTCGGTGATGTCGCGCATGATCCCGATCGAGCTCCACTTGCCATTGGCCTGGACTGCGGCCAAGGACAGTTCGATCGGGATGATGGTGCCGTCCTTGTGCAGCGCCGGCAGCTCGCGGTTGGTCCCGACCTTCGGCCCGGTGCCGGTCGCCGCGAACGCAGGCATGGCATGGTCCGCCGGGCCACGCAGGTCCGGCGGCGCCAGGACTTTGTGCACCTCTCGACCGCGCATCTCGCCGGCGGTGTAACCGAAGACTTGCTCGGCGGCCGGGTTCCAGAACTGTACCTTGCCCGTCTCGTCGATGAGGACGATGGCGTCCGGCGCCGACTCGGCCAGAATGGTGAAGCGGCGCTCACTCTCGTACAACTGCTGCATGCGGTGCATCAGCTCGCGCCTTGCCTCTTCCTCCTTGGACATGGTGTCGAGCACCTCGACCCGATAATCGGTCAGCGCGCGTTTGTCGCGTATCGCTCGGCCGGCCGTATAGGCAAGGGCGAGGTAGGCCAGGATCAGGGCGACGATCCAACCGGTGTCGTCGTCGAGGTAGGTCAGGGCGGGGCGGTCGGTCTGGTCCGCGTAGGGCGGCAGCTCGTGTCCCGGGCGAAAGTCGGCGGGGGGATTCCAGCCGCCGATGCCGGCGGCGGTCGAGTCAGGGTCGACGCCGAACAGCACCTTGGTGATCTCGCTGGTCGTCGGGTGATCCAGGTGCGGCAGGGCGGACAGTGTCCATATCGGGTCCAGGCGCGTGTCGACCCGCACCGGATGGTGCTCCGGGGTCCTGCGCGATGCCAGCACCCGGATCTCGTCGAGATCGAGTTGGCCCTGTGCCGCCAGTTTTTCGAGCACCTGGGCACGGACCACGCCGGCATCCATCTCGCCGGAGACGACGGCCCGGACCACCCCCTCGGCGCTACCCTCGAAATGCAGCATGAGCTCGCTGTAGGGCTCAATCCCCAGTTCTTGCAGCTCCAGCCAGGCGCTGAGGAATCCACCCAGGGAGTCGCGATCGACCGCGGCGAGGCGCAGGCCGCGCAGATTCTCCAGCGTCTCGACCGAGAAGCGCCGCGTCGTGGTGAAGATCACGCCGCCGAACTGACTTTGCGGCTGTCCGTCGATCAGGGTCTGCAGGGTCGCCAGAGGTTTGGCGCCGAAGCGGCTCCCCAGATCGACCTGGAGCAGTGGACTGCTGAGGACCAGGTCGACCGATCCGGCGGCCACGGCGTTGGGGACTTGGGCGAGATCGAGCGGTACCAGCACAAAGCGGTGACCGACCAGGGCTCGATTCAGGTGGTCGACGGTCGCTTGCCGGCGAACTATGGCGCGTTTGGGGCCATCCTGGGTCAATACCCCAAGGCGCGGCGGGGCCGCCTGATCGTCGGCAAGAGCCACGCCGACCCCGGCACCGAGCCATACCCACGCAAGGAGCGCCACCAGGAGCAACGGCAGTTTGTTCAATATGCGGACCTCCCTGGCCCTTGTTCTTGTGGATAAACGAATATCGGGCTAACGACCCTTATTGGCGCATCTTTAAGGCTGCCGCTGTCTTGACCAGTGGGCGCGCTATCGGCATGCCGTTACTATTCGGCGACAGACTTCCCGCTTGCCGACCCGGATACATGCCGCCAAGCGCGAAAAATCACCACAACAATGCCATCCAAAGGAGACGACAATCGTGAAAATCGAAACCATCGCCGTGCATGGCGGCTACCAGCCGGATCCGACCACCAAGGCCGTCGCGGTGCCGATCTACCAGACCACCGCCTACGCCTTCGACAGCACCCAGCACGGTGCCGACCTGTTCGACCTGAAGGTGCCGGGCAACATCTACACCCGCATCATGAACCCGACCAGCGACGTGCTCGAGCAGCGGGTCGCGGCGATGGAAGGCGGCATCGCCGCGCTGGCGCTGGCCTCGGGCATGGCGGCGATCACCTATGCGATCCTGACCATCGCCGAGGCCGGCGACAACATCGTCACCACCTCGCAGCTCTACGGCGGCACCTACAACCTGTTCGCCCACACCCTGCCGCAGCTGGGCATCGAGGTGCGCTTCTGCGACGCCAAGGACATCGACGGCATGGCGGCCAAGATCGATGCCAAGCACCAAGGCGGTGTTCTGCGAGTCGATCGGCAATCCGGCGGGCAACGTCGTCGACATCGGCGCCATGGCCGACATGGCCCACGCCCACGGCGTGCCGCTGATCGTCGACAACACCGTGCCCACGCCCTATCTGTGCCGGCCGTTCGAGCACGGCGCCGACATCGTCGTGCACTCGCTGACCAAGTACATGGGCGGCCACGGCAACAGCATCGGCGGCATCGTGGTCGACTCCGGCAAGTTCCCCTGGGCCGAGCACAAGGAGCGCTTCCCGCGGCTGAACGAGCCGGACGTCTCCTACCACGGCGTGGTCTACACCGAGGCGCTGGGACCGGCCGCCTACATCGGCCGCTGCCGGGTGGTGCCGCTGCGCAACATGGGCGCGCCATCTCGCCGTTCAACGCTTCCTGATCCTGCAGGGCATCGAGACGCTGCCGGTGCGCATGGACCGCACTGCGAGAACGCCCTGGCGGTCGCCAGGTACCTGAAGAGCCACGCCAAGGTCGACTGGGTCAACTACGCCGGCCTGGAGGATCACCCCGACCATGGCCTGGTGCAGAAGTACATGGGCGGCAGGCCAGCTCGGCATCCTGAGCTTCGGCATCAAGGGCGGGCGCGAGGCGGGCGCACGCTTCATCGACGCGCTGCAACTGTTCGCGCGGCTGGTCAACATCGGCGATGCGAAGTCGCTCGCCTGTCACCCGGCCACCACCACGCACCGCCAGCTCGTCGCCGGACGAGCTGGCGACCGCCGGGGTCAGCGAGGACATGGTGCGCCTGTCGATCGGCATCGAGCACATCGACGACATCATCGAGGACATCGACCAGGCCCTGGCGGCCGCCAAGTGATCGGGGGTGCGTGACCGGCATCGAACCGGCGTCGGTCACGCCCGGTTTCAAACGGCGCAGAGGAGCTCGGCGGAGGATGGACATCGTTCTCGGTTACGCCGCCGAGGCCCCGCTGCTGGCCAAGCTGCTCGCCGAGGCACTGGAGGCCGGGGGCCGAGCCTTGGGGGGCCGGCCTGTTGCGGAGGGTGCGATTTCGCCGATCGTTTGATGCGCCTGCCGGAGATTCGCGGTACTTCGTTCAGGGTGCGGGAGGCAGCGGGACCTCGGCGTAGGGCGAGGGTGTACCGGGCGGCACCCTGGGATCGCCGCCCCAGTCCGGATAGCCGTCGGTCAGGGTCTGCATGAAGGCCACCAGGGCGAGCTCGTCCTCCTCGCTGAGGCCGAGATCTCCAAGTTCATCGGTGTTGACGTTCTGAGAAACCTCGGGTTCAGGCCAGCAGTCGCGGCCGAAGCCGGGGTCGTTTAGATCGGCGCAGACGCGTGGCTTGGTGTCGCGGGTGTTGTAAAAGTGCACCACCTGCTTGAGCGTGCGCAGCGCGCCGTTGTGCATGTAGGGTGGTGTCAGGTCGATGTTGCGCAGCCCCATCACCTTTTGTTTGCCCAGTTCTGCGCCCTGCGGGTCGCGCGCGGCTATGTCGGCACGCCCGCCCAGCCCCAGGTCGGGCGCCGGGTTTCCGGGGATATTGACGTTGCGCGGCAGGCCCAGGTTGTCAAAGCTGAAGTCGGTGAACAGAGGCGGGAGCACCTGCCCGCCGGGCACCGGGGACGGCGTCGTGACGTGGCATTCGGCGCACTGCGATTTCTCGCTGTTGAACAGCTCCAGGCCAATGCGCTCCTGCTCGGTCAGCTCGGCAAGACCGGCCATGACGAAGTCGTATTTCGAGGTGAAGCGGTTGAACACCCGGCTCTTTTCGAATGCGGCGATCGCCTCGGCCATGGCCTGAAAGCCGGCATGGACACCCTCCGGTGCCGAGTCGCCGGCCGGTGCGGCTTCTTTGCCGGGTATCCGATCGAGGTCGATCGCATAGATGGCGCGGAAGCGCTCGACATAGACCGGGTTCTCCCGCAAGCGAGTGACCACGGCCCATTCGCTCGGCATGGCCATCTCGACGGGATTCAACGGCGGGCCCTTGGCCTGGTCGGCCAGACTGTTGGCGCGACCGTTCCAGAACTGACCGCCGATGTACAGGCCCTCATCGGCGTCCCAGTGGAACGGCGGGCTGAACATGGCGTAGCCGGCCGAGGGTGTATTCAGGGCGCCCTTGGTACCGGGCGGGGAGCCGGCCGAGACCGCGCTGCCGGTGCCGACATTGTCCGGATCGACGAAGCCGGGCGTGGGCGGCGCTTGCGTTTCGCCGATCACGGTCGCCGGCTGCAGGGCGTGGCAGGTGTTACACGACTGGTTTCGATGCAGCGAGAGGTTGGGGTCAAGGTAGAGCATCCGGCCGAGCTGCTGCTCGGGGCTCAGGTCCTCGGCGGACAAGGGAGCGCCGGTAAGCGTCAGAACGGTAGCGCCCACGGTGGCGATCGCGCGAAATCCGGTCAACATAGACAACCTCAACTGCGGGTGGCCGTTCGGCCAATCCCGATTGGAATTCAAAAACCCTTGTATCTAACCACAATGACCCGAAACTGGCGCAATGACGGCCGTCAATGGCCGGCATCCTGGCGGTCGGTGACGATCGATTGCGCCGCACAGGTTAGAATCCCTGACCTGTTTCACGCCGAGAGATTCCCCTGACAATGGATGCCAGTAATATTGAACTGCCCGGGTCGACCATCGCGGCCGTCATCGTCGACGGTGACACGGTGCGAATCCGCTTCGAGCCGGCCACATTGATGAAAACGATGACCGGCTCGGTCGAGCGCACCAAGTGGCGGCAGAACGGCGAGCTGGTATTCTCCGGCGCCGAGTTGGCGCCCGAAGCCATGCCGGAGTTGCCGGCGGTCTGTGCCGGCGGTGACGTCGGTGAGAATGTCTATACCTACCGCGATATGGTGCCGGTACCGCTGGAGTCGCGCGGTCGGGCGCATTGCGATCTGAAATTTCAGGGCGAGGATGGTCGGATCCGGGTCCAGGCCTTGGCGGTTCGTCTGGAGATGGAAGACGTGCCCAAGTACGTTGAGCACATTCGGCCGGAATAACCGCCGCTGAATCAGCCCGAGGCCAGACGGTGCGCCGCGCGGGTGGTCTCGGGCAGCTTGAAGCGGGTGGTGCAGGCCAGCGTGAGGCGAATCGCCGTCTCCAGTGAGACCCGATGGCCAATCGAGACATAGAGCGGCCGCACGCCGGCCCGACTGCGCAACACCGCGCCGATGGTCTCCTCGCCGTCGAGCAGCGGCGACCAGTCACCTTTGGCGGGCCCGGGCGATTCGAACCGACCGGTCAGCCGGCTCTTGCCGACGCCGATGCTCGGCAGGTCGGTCAGCACGCCGAGATGACAGGCGATGCCGAAGCGCCGCGGATGGGCATAGCCCTGGCCGTCGCAGAGCAACAGGTCTGGCAGATATCGCAGCCTGTCGAGGGCCGCCAGCACCCCGGGCAGTTCGCGAAAAGACAGCAGGCCGGGAATGTAGGGAAAGCGGGTCGGGACCCGGGCGATGGCCTGCTCGACCGGTTCCAGGGCAGGGAAGCTCAGTACCGCGATCGCGGCCCGGACCGTCCGGCCCTTCTCCTCGAGCCCGACATCCACTCCGGCGACCGTCTTGATCTCCGGCAGGCGGTCGCCGATCTCGACCCGCGGGCGCAGATCTTCCTGGATCTGTCGCGCCTCGGCCGGCGAGACCTCCCAGGGATGCTCGTTGCTGATCTTCAACCCTGGTGGTCCATGCGGTAAGTTCTGTAATGCTCAGAGCCCCGCTATTGGGTCAAGGCAAGGCGCACTCCGCAGGGAATGGCGCGCCCTTTCCAAGGAGTGCAACGCCGCCTTGACCCAATAGCGGGGCTCCCTGCGGGCCGGCCCACAAGCCCCATCGCCGGCGTTACGCTCGCTTGAATTAGCGATGGCTAGTCCGGCGCTCGCGTGCCTTGCCGATGAGGCTTGTGGATCGGCTGAGCGTTACAGAACTTACCGCATGGCCCACTAGGGTAGCAATGCCCGTATGGTCTCGATGGCCTCTGGACGGTCCCACTGGTAATCGCCGGCGAGGCGGTAACGAAGCCGGCCGTCGGTGTCGATGATGAAGCTGTACGGCAGGCCGGGCACGCCCCAGGCCTGGGTCGTTTCGAGCAGAGGGTCGAACACGATCGGGAAGTTCAGCGGCGTGGTCTCAAGGAAGGACCGCACCTCTTCCCTGGATTCCCCGGCGTTGACCGCAATGATGCGAAACGGCCGGTCGGACAGTTGCTCAGCCAGACGGCGCATCGATGGCATCTCGCGTCGGCACGGTGGGCACCAGGTGGCCCAGAAGTTGAGCAGGACCACCTGGCCCCGATAATCGGACAGCTTGAGCTCGGTGCCGTCGAGGCCGGGCAGACTCAAGGCCGGTGCTGCGACCGGTTCGCTCAGCTCGTTCAGCTCCCCGGCGGGCGAGCCGGCAGCGAACAGCAGGCACAAAGCCCCGATCAGCCAGTTGCGCATGGTTCGATATTCCTCCGGATGCATGAGCGCCAAGGCCGCGCAGGGGCCGTTAGTCTGATACGAACAGCTCGAGCGCGGAGTCGATCCAGGTCTCCCGGAGCGACAATCCTGGGCCTTGGCGGCCGTGCTCTGAACGGGTCCGCTTATGCGGCGATGACCGAGGCCGCCGCCGCCACCGCCTTGTTGCCGGCGTCGAGCAGGCGTTTGCTGGTCTCGGTCGACAGTCGCTTCAGACCGAGCTTGCGGCAGGCCGGTACCTTGTCGAAATCCGGCAGGCTGGGGCTGTCGTGGGCGCTCGCCAGGGCGTGCAGCTGTGCTGCGATGACGATATCGGTGTAGTCCGGTTCGGAGCTGCCCAGGTCGCGTTGCCAGTTCGAGGCCTCGGCGGCAGCCAGGACCAGTTCCGGTGACAGGCGCCAAGTACTCAGCAGCACTCGACCGATCTCGCGGGTTGAGGCGCGCAGTAACTTTTCCAGGGCGGCGACATCGTTATGCAGGCGCGGGTCGGCAGCGGCGTAACTCAGCAGCACCGCCTCGCCGATCCCATGCAGCAGCCCGGCCAGGCCGGCGTACTCGGGATCGAAACGCTCGTTCTGGCGGGCCAGACGGTAGCAGATGTTCGATACCCTCACGCTGTATTCCCACCAGTCGCGATAGCGTCGGCTGAGCAGCATCGAATCGGCGCGAAAGCTCTCGCGCAAGACGCAGTTGGCGATAAACTCGCCGGTGCAATCGGTTCCCAGCTGGGTGATCGCCTGGCTGGGTGTCCGCACGACCGGATCGATCGCCGAGCGTGACCGGTCAGCGACCTTGATCAGCTTGATGGTCAGCACCGGGTCGAGCCCGACGAGTTGCGCCATCTTCTGTTTCGTGAGCCTGCCGCTGCCGGCGATCACCCGGCCGATCTGCGGGCCGATCGTGGGCGGACTGCGCAGCAAAAGGCGATCACTGTTGAGGTCCTGGTAGACGTCGACGACCAGAGAATCCTCGTCATCCACCTGGACCATGTCGAGCGAATCGGCGACGGCGTAGTCGTTGAACAGGGACGACGATCCCTCGCTGTTGCCGACCAGCTCTTCGAACATCTCATTGTCCACGATCAGGTATTCGACCGGGCTGACGCTGCTGACCTGGTACAGAGAGGGGCGCAGCCGGGAGATCGGGCTGCGGGCCGCGGGGGATCGGTGATCGATTAGTTTTTCATCGCCGTCGGCGGCCTTGAGACGCACTTTGCCTTCGATCAGGTAGAGGGTCGTATCTTCTCGACTGCCGATTTCGATCAGCTGCCTGTTGCGCGGCGCCGTGTACATGTCCAACTGCCCGGCGAGATCCGCGAGCTGTTGTTCGTCCAATCGATCCAGGCGGGAGAACCGCCGCAACTGCTTGAGGCTGGGATGCTTACCCGATGGTTTGTGCAATGCTCAATCCTCTTATTTTCGACCCGTTGCGCCTATAGCTGGCACTGATTTTCGCAATATAGCGGTGGTCAGGGTCCCTGTATATAGGGTTTCTGGGCGGGCGCAGGCGGCGTCAGGTGCCGAGCATCTCTTCGGAGTGACGAATCTCTTCCTTGGCCTCTTCGAGCAGCTGCAGACTGGCCTCGGGCGTCAGGCCGCCGAGGTCCAGGCGGCGATGCGCCGGGACTTTGTCGATCGCTGGGGCGGTCGCCTGCTGCGGTGTGCCGACGAAACTGTGCAGCTGGGCAATCATGATCAGATCGGTCAGATCCGGAGACTCTTTCGGGTCCCGGCGCCAGTTCTCGGCCTCCTGCGCGACGGTTGCCAACTCCGCCGGAAGCTGCCATTTGCTGATCAGCATCTTGCCGACCTGGCCACGCAGTTGGCCGATCACCTCATCCAGTGCCTCCGGATCCTGGCTGAGTTCGGGAAATTCCTTGGCGTAGGACACCACCACGACGGCGCCGATGTCATGCACCAGACCGGCGAGCAGGGCGAACTCCGGATCGAAATTCTTCAGTTTTAGCGCCAGAACCTGGCTGATTGCCGCCACACGACGGCTGTGCGCCCAGAGTTCGACCATGCGCTTCTGCAGCACCGTCGACCCGGTGCGGAACAGTTCGCGCAAGGCGAAGGTGATCACCAGGCGATGAGTGGTGGCCATGCCAAGCCGCACCACGGCGTCGAGTACCGTGCGTACCGGCTGGGCACCTCCGTAGCGCGCACTGTTGGCCGCCTTCAGGATCTTGGTCGAGATCGCCGGGTCGGCCGAGACCAAGTCGGCGATCTTGCGGTTGTCGGAGTCTTCATCGGACACCGCGCGGCCCACCCGGATCGCGACATCCGGCAGGCTGGGGAGCAGCAGGCGATCGCTGTTCAGATCCTGCCACAGCCGCATCGACATCTTGTTGTCCCAGCCGATGTTGTCGAGATCGTTTTCCTCCCGGACCTCGTAGTTCTCCACGGAACCGGTGCGCAGGTCCGCCTTGTTCGATTCGCGCAGCAGGGAGCTGTCGATGGTCAGATAGCTGACGGGTGTCTCGGCGATGACGTCGTACTGGCAGGGACGTAATCGTGCCACCGGGTTGGCCGCCGAACGGTCCGTGTGGCTCAGGTTTGTGATCGCGCCATCGGCTGCGCTGAGTCTGAGCTTGCCGTGCAGGAGATAAAGCGTCGCCTTGTCGGTATCGCCGCGCGCGATGAGCCTGTTGCCGCGCCCTGCGGACCGCACGACCAGCTGGCTGGCCAGCAGTTCGAGTTGGTTCTTGTCCAACTCGCGCAGGGTGCTCAGACCACGCAGCACGTCGATGTCGGGGTGCGTACCTTCAAGTTGAATTGCCAGGCTCACTCGTGGACTCCTCTTGAGACGTTTGGCTATCCGATAATAGCGTTCGGGCGGTCTCAGACTTGAAGGCCGAAGGGAACTACAGGCATTAAAAAACCCGCCAGCGGCGGGTCTTTCGAGGCAAGAATGCCCGGGTCTAGAACGCCGAAGAGCCGACGATCTGGTGGGACAGGTCGACCACGCGCATGGCTTTTTCCGCGTACGCTTGGCGATAATCCTTGAGCAGGCCTTCCTGAGAAGAATAGTAGTCCTTCCCGGAGACGCCGTTCTTGTGCTCGTACTCGATGAATTCCTTTTGCAGTTCCAGCATTTCTTCGATCAGTTTGGCCTTTTCGGCCTTGAGTGCTTCGATGTCGCTCATTGTGTAAAGCTCCGAAGTGGTTGACGGAATCCCGCACGCCGAAACGCATGCAGGATCGCTAACATACCATCGTCCGTCGCAGGATGCCTCTCCTCCGTTTGGGATAGGTCGCCGGCGCTGTGTCGCCGGCCGGGAGGCGTACGATTCGGTCGTCTTCGGGCGGGGTCGATGTGCTCAGCAACCGCACCGCGCGGCGGGTTTCGGGGTATTCAGGCTGAGCGCGCCGATGATCTCCGCGACCGATTTATTTCCGTGGCGGTCGAGATACCCGACGATTCCGCGATTGATCTTCGGCAGCACCAGCGGATCGTAGAACAGGGCGGTGCCGACCCCGACCGCGCTGGCCCCGGCGATCAGAAATTCGATGGCGTCGGCGGCGCTCATTACCCCGCCCTGGCCGATGATGGGAATGCCGTGCGCCCTGGTGACCTGGTACACCTGATGCACCTTGAGCAAGGCGATCGGCTTGATCGCCGGGCCGGACAAACCGCCCTGGTTGTTGCCGATCACCGGTGTGCGGCGTTCGATGTCGATCGCCATGCCCATCAGGGTGTTGATCACCGCGAAGGCGTCCGAGCCCGCCTCGATGCAGCGCCGCGCATTTTCGGCGATGTCCGTCTGGTTGGGCGAGAGTTTGGTGATCAGCGGCTTGCCGGTCACCTGGCGGCAGGCCTCGACCACCCGGGCCGACATGTCCGGATCGTTGCCGAAGGCTACGCCGCCCTCCTTGACGTTGGGGCAGGAGATGTTGATCTCGATGGCGTCGATGGGTGAGTCGTCGAACTTGCGCGTGACCTCGATGTACTCCTCGACGGTCGAACCAGAGACATTGGCGATGAAGCGGGTCTCGGCGAAGTCCAGGCCCGGCAGGATCTCGTCAACCACCTGATCGACCCCGGGATTCTGCAGGCCGATGGCGTTGAGCATGCCGTCCGGGGTCTCGTAGACCCGGTGCGGCGGGTTGCCCAGCCGCGGTTCACCGGTGGTGCCCTTCAGACAGACCGCGCCGGCGTCGCGATTGGAGAAGCCGTGCACCCGCGTGTACTCTTCGCCGAAACCGACACAGCCGGACAACAGAACCAAGGGGGTCGCGAACGGCAGGCCGCAGAAATCGACCGCCAGCCGGGAGTCGGCCCCGGATGACTTGACCGTCATGGCCGACCTCGCCAAATTCTTCTCAGAGCGTCTCTGAAACCGTGTTTCATATCGTCTTGTTCGAGCCGGAGATCCCGCCGAATACCGGCAACATCATACGCCTGTGCGCCAACACTGGCAGCCGTCTGCACCTGATCCAGCCGCTGGGATTCGAACTCGACGACACCCGCCTGCGCCGCGCCGGTCTCGATTATCACGAATTCGCCGAGGTGACGGAGTACCCCGATCTGGAGGCCTTCCGCACAGCCGTCGGCCCGGCCCGGATGCTGGCCTTCAGTACCCGCTGCGGGACCCGCTACGACCAGGTCGCTTATCGGGCCGGCGATGCCTTGCTGTTCGGTCCGGAGACCCGAGGATTGCCTCAGCAGATGCTCGCGGACCTGCCGGCCGGTCACTGTCTGCGTTTGCCGATGCGTGCCGGCCAACGGAGTCTGAATCTGTCCAATGCCGCCGCCGTGGTGGTCTACGAGGCGTGGAGGCAGCAGGGTTTCGTTGATCTTGGCTGACCCGCCACCCTTGGCACGACCACCGCAGCGGGACTACGGGAGGCCGGTGGCACGGCATTAGGCTTGACCGGGATGGTCGGCCTCCGCGCGCTGATCGCGATGCAGCAGATTGCGCACCGCGACACGCGGATCCAGGCCCTCGTAGATGATTCGGAAGGTCTGCTCGGTAATCGGCATCTCGATCTCGAGTCGGCGGGCCAGCTGAAAGACCTCGCGGGTGGTGGCGATCCCTTCAACCGCTTGGCCGATCTCTTTCCTTGCCTGCTCGACGCTCAGGCCGCGCGCCAGCGCCAGGCCCATGCGGCGGTTGCGCGATTGGTCGTCGGTGCAAGTGAGGATGAGATCGCCAAGACCGGCCAGGCCCATGAAGGTCTCCGGCTGACCGCCCAGTGCCAGGCCCAGGCGGGTGATCTCGGCCAGCCCGCGGGTGATCAGGGCCGCTCGGGCGTTGGCACCAAAGCCAAGCCCATCGGCAATGCCTGCGGCGATGGCCATGACGTTCTTGCTCGCGCCGCCGATCTCGACGCCGATCAGATCGTCGCTGGTATAGGCGCGAAAGGTCTCGCTGTGCAGCCGCTCGGCGATCCGCTCCGCATACTCGCGGTCGGTACCCGCCACCGTGATGGCGGTGGGAAGGCCTCGGGCCACTTCGCCGGCAAAGGTCGGGCCGGACAGTACGGCCAGTTGTGCCTTCGGCAGGCGTTCGGCGGCGATCTCGTGCAGGGGGCGTGCGCTGTGTGGCGCCAGACCCTTGGTCGCCCAGCTCAGCGTTCGAGTCTCGGGCCGCAGTGCGGCGATTTGATCGACGACCTCGACAAACGCGTGGCTGGGCACGACGACCAAAATGTCGTCGGCGTCCTCCAATGACTCCGTCAGCGAGGCGGTCGGCGTCAGGCTGTCCGGAAACGCCACCCCGGGGAGAAACTCCCGGTTCTCCCGGTCGCGCCTCAGCGCTTCGACCGCCTCTTTCTGGTGCCCCCAGAGCCGCACTCGGGCACCCTGGCGGGCGAGCAGAATCGCCAGGGCGGTGCCCCAGGAGCCCGCGCCGAGTACCGCCAACTCCACGGCGGCTTCCGGGCCTGGACTCAGTGCTGGGCTCCGGAGGTCTCGGCCTGCTCCTGCTGTGCCTTCATCTGCTGCGCGTACAGGGCCTCAAAATTCACCGGCGCCATCAGGAACTGGGGGAAGCTGCCGCGGGTGATCAGGTCGGACAGGACTTCACGGGCGTACGGGAACAGGATGTTCGGGCAGTAGATGCCGAGCATTGGCGCCATCTCTTCCTGCGGAATGCCTTTGATGAAGAAGATCGCCGCCTGCTGGACCTCGGCCAGATAGACGGTCTTGTCGTCCTGCTTGGCGGTGACCGTGATGGTCAGAACCTGTTCGATATGGTTGTCACCGAGGTCCTGAGTCGCGGTGTTCAGATTGACGCCGATCTCGGGCTTCCACTCCTGGCTGAAGGCCGCGGGAGCGCCGGGCGACTCGAAGGAGATGTCTTTGGTGTAAACGCGTTGAATGGCGAACTGACGTTCCGCCGCAGCCTGCTCTTTTTCGCTCATGGTCTCGATTCTGGCTCCGTGTTGATGAACTACCTGTGCCTGGATGTCGTTCTCAGCGCTTGTGCTGCATCGGCAGGTTGGCGCTATTCCAGGCGAGAATGCCGCCGCGCAGGTTCTTGGCCTGGTCGAAGCCCTCCTTTTGCAGGACGCGCACCGCCGTGCCCGAACGTGAGCCCGACTGACAGCACACGATTATCGGCTTGTTCTTGTGTTTTTCGAGTTGCTGGACCTGATCCTTGAATCCGTTCAAGGGTATGTTGATCGAATGGATGATGTGTCCCTTGCCGAATTCCGCGATCGAACGGACATCGACCACCACCGCGTCCTCGTGGTTGATCAACTCGGTCGCCTTGACCGGGTCGACGGCGTTTTTACCGCCCGGGTCGGTTGCCAGGTTCCAGATCAAGGCGGCCAGGATCGCGGCGAATGCCGCGACCAGGAGCGTGTGGTTGCCTGCGAATTCCAGGACTTGTTCCATGGCAAATACCGGGGTCGGGTTGGATGGCGCGCGGTCAAGGTCGCCCATGGTGGATCTCAATCGCAAAGAGACCGGTAGGCGTTGCCTGCCGGTCTCCCCTGGATCGGTTCTACCGCGCGGTCGGGTTAGTGTTCGCGGCTACAAAAGACCTCACGCATCATTCCTATCAGAAGCAAGGTTCGACTGTCGTTGATCCGATAGAAAACGCGATTGGCGTCTTTTCTGGAGATGAGAATACCTTTATCGCGCAGGATCGCAAGGTGCTGCGAGATGTTGCTCTGTGATGTGCCGACCTGCTCGACGATGTCCTGGACGCTGACTTCCTGGTCGCCCAGCGTGCACAAGATCTTCAATCGCAACGGGTGAGACATGGCTTTGAGAGAGCGCGAGGCACGCTCGATGTCCTCGTCACCCTCAAGCAGTGCCATCTCGGCGTCCAACTCGTCGCCGGTGTTCATGGGGTGCTTTTCAAATGGTTCCACGTATTCGGTTCCTCCGCCCCAGCCCTTCTCAACGACAGGCTCGATAGTCATTAGTTTTCGGCGCGCCACGCGTTGCCTGGACACCGCGCAGTTTAACCATCCTTAAATACAATAATACACTGTAACTTGATTCGCGTAGCGTCGTGCCGTTGAGCTCCGGCAAAGAGGGGAGCGCGCTCGTTGGCGGCTCGCTGGCGGCGCAAACCGTAAAATGGTTCAATAAGCACGCCGCCCGATCATTGCGTCTCGTTTCGGGGAGTATCACTATCTGTCTGATTGACAACAGGTTTTTTGGCGTCCTGGCCTGTGGCCCGGGGACAAACACGACGGTTTCCGCATGAGCGACCAAGTCAAGCCCACTGTTTTGCTCGTCCTCGATGGCTGGGGGATCAGCGACCGTGAGGAACACAATGCCATACTCGCCGCCCGCACCCCCGTCTGGGATCGGCTCTGGCGCGAGTGTCCGCACACCGCGATCAAGACCTCGGGCTCGTCGGTAGGACTGCCGACCGGACAGATGGGCAATTCGGAGGTCGGTCATCTCAATCTCGGCGCCGGCCGCGTGGTCTATCAGGAATTCACCCGTGTCAGCCGCTCGATCAGGACCGGTTCTTTCTACGCCAACCGGACATTGACCGACGCGGTCGATGCGGCGATCGAGAGCCACCGTGCGGTGCACATGTTCGGTCTACTGTCGCCGGGAGGGGTGCACAGCCACGAGGAGCACATCCATGCCATGGCCAGGCTGGCCGCCGAACGCGGGGTAAAGCACCTGTACATGCACGCCTTCCTCGACGGCCGCGACATGCCGCCGAAGAGCGCCAGGGAATCCCTTGAGGCCATGGATCGGGTTTTCGTGGAACTGGGCGTTGGTCGCATCGCCTCGATTGTCGGGCGCTACTTCGCCATGGACCGAGATCATCGTTGGGAGCGCATCGCCCGCGCTTACGATCTGGTCACTCAGGGGATTGCCGACTACGAGGCCCCGGATGCCTTGTCCGCCCTTGAGATGGCCTACACCCGCGGTGAGAGTGACGAATTTGTCCAACCGACCCGGATCGTGCCCGCCGGCGAACGCCCCGGCATCGTCGAGGATGGCGATGTCATCATCAACATGAACTACCGCTCCGATCGGGCCCGGCAGATCACTCGTCCCTTCATCGAGCCGGATTTCGACGGCTTCGAGCGCAAGGTGGTGCGCAATCTTGCCTCCTACGTCAGTTTGACCGAGTACAACAAGCAGTTCGACATCCCGGTCGCCTACCCGCCCGAGCGCCTGGTCAAGACCTTCGGCGAGTACATCGCCCAGCTTGGGCTGCACCAGCTGCGCCTGGCCGAGACCGAAAAATATGCTCATGTAACCTTTTTCTTCAACGGCGGCATCGAAACGCCGTTCGAAGGCGAGGAGCGAATTCTCATACCCTCGCCCAAGGTCGCGACCTACGACCTGCAACCCGAGATGAGTGCCCCCGAGGTGACGGACCGCCTGGTGGAGGCCATCGAAAGTGGGAAGTACCACGCGATCATCTGCAACTATGCCAACGGCGATATGGTCGGCCACACGGGTAATTTCGACGCCGCCGTCGAGGCGATCGAGGCCCTGGACGTCAGTCTGGGGAGGGTGGTCAGTGCGCTGCATCTTAGCGGCGGCGAGATGCTGGTCACCGCCGACCATGGCAATGCCGAACAGATGCGGAGCGAGGAAACCGGCCAGGCTCATACCGCCCACACGACCAATCTCGTGCCGCTGATCTATGTCGGCCCGCGGCGTGCGCGATTTTCCGATGCCGGCGCCTTGTGCGACGTCGCCCCGACCCTGCTGCAGATGATGGGTCTGCCGCAGCCGACGGAGATGACCGGCCGGGCGCTGCTCAATTTCGAGGATGCAGAAGCCGTCGCCTGATGGCCTGTGTTCGGCGTAGCCCCCTCTCGAACATAAGTCGCCATGCGGTGCGTTTGCTGCTCGGGACGGCCGTCGTGTTGGCTGGGTGCTCCGCTCATGCGGCCGACCCGCTGGTGGAGAGGAGCCAGCGGCTCGAGCAGGTGCGCGATCACATCAAGACCCTGGTGCGGCGCATGGACAGCGCCAAGGGCGAGCGCGGCGAGCTGAGCCGGCGCCTGCAGGCAACCGAACAGGAGATCGGTGCGGTGGCGCGTCGCCTGCGCGTGCTCACCGGGCAGTTGCAGCGTCAACGGCAACAACTCGTCGATCTTCGAGCCGACGAGACTGTTGCGACCACCCGATTGGATGGCGAACGATCCGCGCTGGCGCGACAGGTGCGCGCCGCGTATGTCATCGGCCGGCAGGAGCGCCTGCAGTTGATGCTGAACCAGCAGGATCCGGCCAGCCTCAGCCGGGTATTCACCTACTACGACTATCTCAATCGCGCTCGGGCGCAGCGCATGGCGCAGATCCGCCGGGAACTGGCGGGCCTGGCCGAGCTTCGCAAGGGCATCGTTCGCGAAGAACAGCGGCTGAATGGCCTGCTCGACAATCAACAGGCTGAGCTCGCCGCGCTCGAACACGGGCAACGGGAGCGGCTCGCGGTCATTCGCGCTTTGGGTGAGCAGCTGGAGGACCAGGGACAGGAACTCGCCCGGCTGCGAACCGACGAGGAGCAACTGCAGGTCCTGATCAAGGATATCGAGCAGGCGTTGATGGATATTCCGGCCGATGTTCCCGGGCAGGAACGCTTCGGTCAACGCAAAGGGCGGCTCTCCTGGCCGACCGCCGGCCGGTTGAGCGCGAGTTTTGGCGCACAGAAGGTCGGCAGTCTGCGCTGGGACGGCGTACTGATCGACGCCTTCGAGGGGCGCGAGGTCAAGGCTGTGCATCACGGTCGGGTGGCCTTCGCCGACTGGCTGCGCGGATTTGGTTTGTTGCTGATCATCGATCACGGCGATGGCTGGATGACCCTCTACGGCCACAACCAGAGTCTGTTCAAGGAGGTCGGGGATTGGGTCCAGGCCGACGACCCGGTCGCCCTGGTCGGTAACAGTGGCGGTCGCAGCGAGTCCGGGGTGTATTTCGGTATCCGCCATAAGGGTGTGGCGGTCGACCCATTGCGCTGGTGTCGCCGGCCGAAGGGCAAGCGGGTCGGTTGAGCGGAGGAGCTCCATGCTGGTCAGTACGGGGATTAATCGCGATACTTAGCCGATAGTCTGCAAGTGCCTGGAATTAGTCGGCCCTCGCGGGTGTCTGTTGATCTGAACTGACCGAGAATTGATCGATCTTCCGGCCCGTCTTGGGTCGCCATGGAAATCCAGGTTCTGAAATGAGCAATAAATCCTCTGTGTTGGTGCTGGCATTCGCGGCCGCGCTGGTCGGCGGCGTCGTGCTGCTGGAGCGCGACGTGATCGCCGAAGAAATGGAGCCGTCCACGGGTCTGCCCTTGGAGGAACTGCGGACCTTCGCTGAGATGTTCGGCCGGATCAAGAATGATTATGTCGAGCCGGTCGAGGACAAACAGCTGCTCAAGCACGCCATCCGCGGCATGCTCAATGGACTGGATCCGCACTCCTCCTATCTCAGCGAGGATGAATTCCGCGATCTGCAGGTCGGCACCAGCGGCGAGTTCGGCGGTCTGGGCATCGAGGTTGGCATGGAAGACGGCTTCGTCAAGGTCATCTCCCCGATCGACGACACCCCGGCGCAGCGCGCCGGCGTCGAGGCCGGCGACCTGATCATCCGGCTGGACGACAAACCGGTCAAGGGCATGACCCTGGACGAGGCGGTCAAGCTGATGCGTGGCAAGCCCGGCACCGACATCGTCCTCACCATCGTGCGTGAAGGCGAGGACAAGCCGCTGAAGATCGTCATCACGCGCGACGTCATCAAGGTCACCAGCGTCAAGTAGCGCATGCTCGAGGACGGCTTCGGCTATGTGCGCATCTCGCAGTTCCAGTCGCGTTCGACCGAGGACCTGCTCAGCGGCCTGAGCGAGCTCAAGAAGGAGACCGGCGGTCAACTGCAAGGTCTGGTGCTCGATCTGCGCAACAATCCCGGCGGGGTGCTGAACGCCGCGGTCGCAGTCAGCGACGCCTTTCTCAGCGAAGGGACCATCGTCTACACCGAGGGTCGGGTCAAGGACTCGCAGTTGAAGTTCAAGGCCGCGCCGGACGATGTGATCGAGGGTGCGCCGCTGGTGGTGCTGGTGAACGCCGGTTCCGCTTCGGCCTCGGAGATCGTCGCCGGCGCTCTGCAGGACCACAAGCGGGCCGTGATAATGGGTCAGCAGACCTTCGGTAAGGGATCGGTGCAGACCATCGTTCCGATCAACGAGCGTTCGGCGATCAAACTGACCACGGCGCGCTACTTCACGCCGAACGGCCGCTCGATCCAGGCCGAGGGCATCGTCCCGGATATCATCCTGGAGAAGGTCAATGTGTCGAGCCGCACGGCGGATTCGGAGACCTTGAAAGAGGCCAATCTGAGTCGCCATCTCGCCAACCCGGTACAGAGCGAGGACGTCGACTCGCCGGTCGAGCAACCGAGCAAGGCAGGCCAACGGGACGATAAGGAGGCCGCCTTGGTGGAAAAGGACTATGAACTCAACGAGGCGCTCAATCTTCTCAAAGGTCTGGCGATACTCAGACCTAAGGCGGCCTGATCCGGGCCGACAGGCGGTGAAGGCGGTCGCATGTTGCTCGGCTATGAAACGCCCCGACGCCAATAACGACAGGAGTCTCAGATGTCGCGAGTGTTGATCCCCCTCGCCCAGGGTTGTGAAGAACTCGAAGCGGTCACCGTGATAGACCTGCTGCGCCGTGCCGGCATAGAAGTCGTGGTCGCCGGCCTGCAGGAGGGGCCCGTGGTCGCCAGTCGGGGCACCGTGCTGCTGCCGGATATCACTCTCGACCAGGTTCTCGATGAGGATTTTGACATGGTGGTGCTGCCCGGCGGCATGCCCGGCGCCGAACACCTCGACCAGGACCCGCGCATCCATCGCCTGGTGCAACGTCAGGCCGAGGGCGGCAGGTACACGGCCGCTATCTGCGCCGCGCCCAAGGTGCTCGCCAACGCCGGTCTGCTCAACGGCAAGCAGGCGACCTCCTACCCGGGCTTCATCGACGCCATGAATCTGCCGGCCACCCGAGTACTGGAGCAGAGCGTGGTGGTCGATGGCCGGGTAATCACCTCGCGTGGTCCGGGCACGGCGATGGATTTTGCCCTGGAGCTGATCGCGCAACTCGCCGGAGAGCCCAAGCGGGCCGAGGTCGAGGGGCCGCTGCTGCGCCCGGCGGCGCACTGAGTCGCTCATGGCCAAGCGCAAATACGGACTGTGGTTACTGAATGCGGTGCTGGTTGCCGCGGCCGTCTACGGCGGGGCGAAGTGGTACGCCCAGCACCGGATGGTTGAGACCCTCGAACGCCTGGCCGAAGAGCTAAGGCCCAACGTCAGCCTGAGCTATGGCGAGATCGAAACCGACCTCATCGCCAGCGTCGCCCACATCCATCAGGTCGAGCTTCGCCCGGCTCAGGGGCCGTCGCCCTTTATCGCCGATCGAGTCACCTTCAGCGGTCCGGGTATCATGCGGACGCTGTTCAAGAACCCGTTCGGAGGGTCTGATCGGCAAGACATCCCGACGAATCTCTCATTGCTGATCGAAGGCATACACCCGCCAATGGCCGCCTTGCTGGCGCAGGCGGCGAGTGTGCCGACGGTAAGCTCCGCCGCAGGCTCAACGGAAAACCAGGACGCGAATAGCGATCTACCTTCGGCCGATCCGGCCGCGGCCCGGGCCTGCAGGCCGAACGGGGCGTTCACACTCGAACTTCTCGATGCGCTGGGTGTGTCGGACCCGGTTCTGGATGGTGAGATGCGATGGCATGTGGACGATGTCGACCAGGAGCTGGAGATGGGCATGCGTTTTGCCGTGCGCGAGGTGCAGTCTTTCGACCTGGAGATGCGTCTGGGCGGTATCAACAGTGAGAGTCTGAAAAGCAGGAATCTCAGCACGCCGCCGGAGCTGAAGGCCTTCGATATCGGCTGGCGGCTGGAACCCGAGATCGCGAAGCGTTATCTCGCCGAGTGCTCCGCCCGGCTGGGGCTGGACTCCAACGAATTTCGAAGCCAGTTGGTCGCGCGATTCATCGCCGCTCTCGAGAGCCAGGGCCTCGATCTCGGTCCCGGCATGCAAATGGCCGTCAAACAGTTCTACGACGAGTGGGGCGAGGTGCGCTTGAGCGCTCACCCCAGTGAACCGGTCGGCTTACTCAGTCTGGCGTTTGTGCCGCCGGCGCAACTGGCGAGGCGCCTTGGTGCGCGATTGGATATCAACCAGCAGACCTACGCCGACCTGGACTTCAATTTCACCCCGCCGCCATCGGTTGCTCAAGGTCCCGGCGCGGCCTCGATGTTCGATTCCGGCGTGCTGGGCGCCCTGCTCGGCGGCAGTTCCGCTCGCCCGAAGTCGGCGGAGTCGGGCGAGCAAGCGACCTATCCGGAGCCGGCGCGGGTCGATTACCGATACCGCTGGCAGCGCATTCCACTGGCGCGGCTGGAACGGCATCTGGATCGCATGGCGCGGGTGTATCTGGATAACGGTCGCATGCGCGAAGGCCAGCTGATGCGGGTGGATGAAGGATTGGTCGTGGTTGAGCAGCGCCTGCATGGAGGCAAGTTCACCGTACCGGTACCGCGCGAGCGGGTCGATCATGTCGAGGTGCGGTTGCGCGAGGCGGTCGTGCCCGAGCCCAAGTCCGAACCGGGTGCTGCGTCAACTTCGCAGTAACAGGCCGAGGGCCAGCGCCGCGCCGCCGAGGGCCAGTGCCGCCGCCACGATCTGGGTTGTCAGCGAATAGGGCAGAGCGGCCGCGTTGATCCACAACAGGCAGCCGCTGATCAGGCCGCTGCCCGCCAGCACCGCTTGCTGGGTGCGTCTCTGTCCTTTGCCGAGCTGGATCTGCAGTTGCTCAAGCTGGGCCGATTGCCACTGCAGCTTGAGCTTCCCCTCGCTCGCGTCCTTTAACAACCGATGGGCCAGATGCGGGATCTCCGGCAGTTGCTCGGAAAGCTGCGGCAATGAGTCTTTTAATCGGTCCAAGAAGGCCTGAGGCCCGACCTGGTGCGACATCCAGCGTTCCATGAAGGGCTTGGCCGTGGTCCACAGATCGAGTTGCGGATAGAGCTGCCGCCCCAGTCCCTCGATGTTGAGCAGGGTCTTCTGCAGCAGCACCAGTTGCGGCTGCACCTCCATGTCGAAGCGCCGCGCCACCTGGAACAGGCGCAACAGGAAATGGCCGAAGGAGATCTCGGCGATCGGCTTCTCCCAGATCGGCTCGCAAACGGTGCGGATCGCCGCCTCGAATTCCTCGATCCGGGTGGACTGCGGCACCCAGCCGGACTCGACGTGCAGCTCGGCGACCTTGCGGTAGTCGCGATGGAAGAAGGCCAGCAGGTTCTCGGCCAGATAGCGCTGATCCTCGGCGGTCAGCGTGCCCATGATGCCGAAGTCGACCCCGATGTAGCGCCCGCCGGGCTCGACGAAGATGTTGCCGGGGTGCATGTCGGCGTGAAAGAAATTGTCCCGGAACACCTGGGTGAAGAAGATCTCCACCCCGCGCTCGCCGAGCATCTTCATGTTCGATGCCCTGATCGACCAGCTGCTCGATCTCGTCGACCGGGGTGCCATAGATGCGCTCCATCACCATCACGTTGGCTCGGCAGTAGTCCCAGTGCACCTCGGGGACGTACAACAACCGGCTGTCGGTGAAGTTGCGCCGCAGCTGTGAGGCGTTGGCCGCCTCGCGCAGCAGGTCGAGCTCGTCGAAGATGGTCTTTTCGTATTCCTTGACGACATCGACCGGGCGCAGTCGGCGGGCGTCGTGCGAGTACTTCTCCGCCAGCCTGGCGATGGTGAACAGCAGATCGACATCGCGCCGGATGGTCTTGTCGATGCGCGGCCGAACCACCTTGACCACCACCTCGCGACCGTCCTTCAGGCTGGCGGTATGGACCTGGGCGATCGACGCCGAGGCCAGCGGCTGCTCGTCGAAGTCGTCGAAGATTTCTCCGACCGGTTGTCCGAGCGCCTGTTCGACGATTCGTCGGGCCTGCTCGCCGGCGAAAGGCGGTACCCGATCCTGCAGCCGAGCGAGTTCCTCGGCGATGTCCGGCGGCAGCAGATCGCGCCGGGTCGAGAGGATCTGACCGAACTTGACGTAGATCGGCCCGAGGTCCTCGAGCGTGCGACGGATCCGTACCGCATAAGGCGGGCGCTTGCCGCGATGCAGCCAGTAGAAGGGCGAGACCATCTTCAGGAAGCGGATCGGGCGCAGCAAGTGGGCGGCGAGGATGAATTCGTCCAGCCCGTGACGGAGCAGGACCTGGGAGATGTGGGCGACCCGCAGGGCCTCGCGGATCGGGATCATGTCCCGTTCTCGCGCGACGGTCCGGTCCGTCGACGCTTGGCGAGCTGCCGGGACAGACGCTCGATCCGGGCCTCGCACCGCTCGACGGCATCGCGCAGACGCTCTATGTCGGCGAACTGCTCCTCGGTCTCGATGCGCCCGGGCAGCAGGCCCAACTCCTCGGTCAGATACTCGCCGAGATTGCGCTCGAAGGTCCCGCCGAGTTCCCCGGCGTAGCGCCGCCCGTTTCGGACCTGGCGGCCGATCTGATGCGCGAGCACGTCACCGGTCAACTTGGACAGCTGCTCCTCCCAGTCGATGTCCAGCCCCGCCAGGGTGTTGCCGAAACGCTTGCGCCAGTTCGGTATCGCCGGCCAGGCTGACCCGGCCGGAAAACAGCTGCCGGGCGCCCTCGCTGGCCGCGCCGGAGCGGATCAGATCGATCGGGCTGCCGCTCAGGGTAGCAATCGGGTGCGCCTTCGATCCGGCGCAGCAGCTGCAGTCTGCCGTCTTGCCGCGGGACGAAGAACAGGTCCAGCTCGAGGCCGCGCAAATGCAGCCGAATCGTTCGGCCGTGGTCTCGGGCCAGGCGCTGCGGGGCGATCGGATCGAGCGCGATATAGCGGTTTATCGCTTGCTCGAGACCGGCGAAGGCGAGATCGCTCAGGCTCACTGGACGCAGGGCTACAGCTTGAAGCCGCGATGTATGGCGACGATGCCGCCGGTCAGATTGTGCACCTCGCAGCGCTCGAAGCCCGCGTCCTCCATCATTCCCTTGAGGGTCTCCTGGTCCGGGTGCATGCGGATCGATTCGGCCAGGTAGCGATAGCTGTCGGCATCCTTGGCGACCAGCTTGCCCATTGCCGGCAGCAAACGGAAAGAGTACAGATCGTAGAGCCTCTGCAGCGGTTTGCTGGTCGGCTTGGAGAACTCCAGCATCAGCACCCGGCCGCCGGGTTTCAGCACCCGGTGCATGGCCTGCAGCGCGAGCTCCTTGTCGGTCACATTGCGCAGGCCGAAGCCGATGCTGACGCAGTCGAAGCTGTTGTCGGGGAAGGGCAGCTGCTCGGCGTCGACCTGGGCGTAGCTCAGATTGCCGACCTGGCCGAGATCGATCAGACGGTCGCGGCCCGCGCCGAGCATGGCGGCGTTGATGTCGGTCATCACCACCTGGCCTTCCGGCCCGACCAGCCCGGCGAAGCGCTCGCCAGGTCGCCGGTGCCGGCGGCCAGGTCGAGCACCCGCTGGCCGCGGCGTATGCCGGCCAGCTCGACGGTGATCGCGTTTCCACAGCCGATGGATGCCGAGCGACATCAGGTCGTTCATCAGGTCGTAGCGCGAGGCGACCGAATCGAACACCTCGCGGACATGTCGGCCTTTTCTTGCTCGGGCAACCGTGCTGATAGCCGAAATGGGTGTTCTTTGGGTCGTCCGCCATGTCTGTTCGTGCTGTGATGGGATGCCTTGCGAGCGTCGCCTCAGGAGGCCGGCTCTTTGCGCTGGTGGCCTGTTGCCTTCAGTTCCTCCAGATACTGCGCCCAAAGGTCGTCGAAGTGTTTGCCCAAATTGTACAGGGTTTCCCAGGAGTAGATCCCGGTGTTGTGCTCGTCGTCGAAGTGCAGGCAGACGGCATAGTTGCCGACCGGCTCGATCCGGTCGATGTTGACGTCCTCCTTGCCGATCGGCACCTGCGCTGACCGGGGCCGTGGCCCATGACCTCGGCGGACGGGCGAATAGACGCGCAGGTACTCGGCCGGCAGCTTGAAGTTGCTGCCGTCGTCGAAGCTGAGCTCCAGCACCCGGGACAGCCGGTGCAGGTTGATTTCGGTCGGAGCGGGATTGTTCATAGTGGAACCTCTGAAAAATACGATCGGCGGATCCTAAACGTCCGGGAGCGGTCAGTGCACGCGGATTTCGTGTTGAATAACCGCCCCGGATGGCCCTGGTTCAGGCTTCACCGCGGCCTTGCCGCGGTCGGGGATCACAGGATGTAGCGGGTCAGGTCCTCGTCCTCGGCCAGTTCGCCGAGGTGCTGCTCGACGTAGGCGGCGTCGATCAGTGACCGTCTCGCCCGCTGGCTCGCGGCGCTCGAAGGAGATCTCCTCGAGCAGCCGCTCCATCACCGTGTGCAGGCGCCGCGCGCCGATGTTCTCGGTGCGCTCGTTGACCTGCCAGGCGATCTCGGCGATGCGCCGGATGCCGTCGGCGGTGAACTCCAGCGCGCACGCCCTCGGTGGCCAGCAGCGCCTGGTACTGCTCGGTCAGCGAGGCGTCCGGTTCGGTCAGGATGCGCGACGAAGTCGTCGCCGCTCAGCGCGGCCGAGCTCGACCCGGATCGGCAGCCGGCCCTGCAGTTCGGGAATCAGGTCGGAGGGCTTGGCCAGGTGAAAGGCGCCGGAGGCGATGAACAGGATGTGGTCGGTCTTGACCATGCCGTACTTGGTCGATGACGGTGCAGCCCTCGACCAGCGGCAGCAGGTCGCGCTGCACGCCCTCGCGGGAGACGTCGGCGCCGCCGGTGCTCGCCGCGCGTGGCGACCTTGTCGATCTCGTCGATGAAGACGATGCCGTTCTGCTCGACCGTCTCCAGCGCGCGCAGCTTGAGGTCGTCCTCGTTGACCAGCTTGGCCGCCTCTTCGTCGCGCAGCAGCTTCGAGCGCGTCGCGGATGCGCAGCTTGCGCGTGCGGGTGCGGCCGCCGCCGATGTTCTGGAACATGCCCTGCAGCTGGCTGGTCATCTCCTCCATGCCCGGCGGCGCCATGATCTCCACGCCGAGCTGGCGCGGCGCTGACGCTCGATCTCGATCTCCTTGTCGTCCAGCTCGCCCTCGCGCAGCTTCTTGCGGAACTTCTGGCGGGTGCCGGACTCGCTGGCGCGCCGGCTCGGCGTCGTCCTCCCAGGAGCTGGTGCGCGGCGGCGGCAGCAGGGCATCGAGCATGCGCTCCTCGGCGGCGTCCTCGGCCTGGTCGCGACCTTGCTCCATCTCCTGCTCGCGCACCATCTTGACCGCCGACGTCGACCAGGTCGCGGATGATGGAATCGACGTCGCGGCCGACATAGCCGACCTCGGTGAACTTGGTGGCCTCGACCTTGATGAACGGGCGCGTTGGCCAGCCGCGCCAGGCGCCGGGCGATCTCGGTCTTGCCGACGCCGGTCGGGCCGATCATCAGGATGTTCTTGGGCGTGATCTCGTTGCGCAGCGCCTCGTCGACCTGGACGCGGCGCCAGCGGTTGCGCAGGGCGATGGCGACCGCGCGCTTGGCGTCGTCCTGGCCGATGATGTGCTTGTCCAGCTCGTGCGACGATCTCCTGCGGGGTGCATTTCGGACATGGTCGGGAGTCGGCTTAGCTTCAGCGTCCAGTTCTTCGATGATCAGATTGTGGTTGGTGTAGATGCAGATGTCGGCGGCGATGCCCAGGCGCCTTCTCGACGATCTCGCGGGCCGCCAGCTCGGTGTTCTCCAGCAGCGCGCGGGCCGCGGCCTGGGCGTAAGGCGCCGCCGGAGCCGATCGCCATCAGGCCGTGCTCCGGCTCGATCACGTCGCCGGTGCCGGAGATGATCAGCGAGCGTCTCTGCGTCGGCCACGCACAGCAGCGCCTCGAGGCGGCGCAGCATGCGGTCGGTGCGCCAGTCCTTGGCCAGTTCGACCGCGGCGCGGGTCAGGTTGCCGTGAGTGCTTCTCCAGCTTGCCCTCGAAGCGCTCGAACAGGGTGAAGGCGTCGGCCGTGCCGCCGGCGAAGCCGGCCAGCACCTGCTCCTTGTAGAGCCGGCGCACCTTGCGCGCGTTGCCCTTCATCACGGTGTTGCCCAGCGAGACCTGGCCGTCGCCGCCGATGACGACCTGGCCGCCGCGGCGCACCGACAGAATGGTGGTGCCTCGTATCTGTTGCACAGGGAGTCCCAGCAGTCGAAAAGCGCAGTTTATCGGATAACCGACGTGCGAGCCTCCTATCTGGGGTTGTCGATCACCGACTTCAATCTGTCGCGCGTGAGAAAGTGGTTTGTCGTCTGCACGGGTCCGAATCGGATTGTCGGACGGCCGGAGTGAATCGCCTTGTCCTGAATATCCGCGGGGCCGTCATTTGGCCTTTTTCTTACCAGCGCGCGGATGCGCCCGGTCGTAGACCTGGGCCAGGTGTTGGAAGTCGAGGTGGGTATAGATCTGGGTGGTGCTGATGTCGGCATGGCCGAGAAGTTCCTGCACGGCGCGCAGATCTCCCGACGATTCGAGCAGATGGCTGGCGAAGGAGTGACGCAGGAGGTGCGGATGCAGGCGTTGCGGCAGCCCCTGCTGGCGGGCGCGCAGGGCCAGGCGCTGCTGCACCGCGCGATGGCTGAGGCGCCGACCGCTGCGGCCGACGAACAGCGCCTGCTGCTCGGGTGCGGCGAGTCCGCTGCGGCTGGCAAGCCAGCGGGTAATGGCTCGCAGAGCGAGACGCCCGACCGGCACCCGGCGGGTCTTGCCGCCCTTCCCGATGACCTCGACGATGCGGTCGTCGCGATCGAGGTCGTTCAGGTCCAGTGCCGCGAGTTCGGCCAGGCGCAGCCCGGAGGAGTAGAACAACTCCATCATTGCCGCGTCGCGCCGGCTCAGGGGGTCTTCACCCGGCAGGTCGAGCAAGTGTTGCAGTTGGTCGGCATCGAGCGTCGCCGGCAGCTTGCGCCGCACCTTGGGTGCGCGCACGCCCTCGGCGGGATTGTGGTCGAGCTGTCGTTCGCGCAGCAGAAAGCGAAACAGGCTGCGCAGGCTCGACAGGCGTCGCTGCAGGCTCTTGGCCGACAGGCCCTGGCGGTGCCGGGCGGCCGAGTAGGCGCGCAGCTGCGCCTGGTCGACTCGGTGCCAGCCGAGCCACTCGCTCGGACTCGCCCAGGCGAGGAAGTCGTTCAGGTCACGGCGGTAACTGTCGAGGGTACGGGGGGAGAGTCGGCGCTGATCGCGCAGATGGCCGAGATAGGCCTCGACCAGGGCCAGCGGGTCGTCGCAGTCGGGCGTCCCGTTCACCCCGGATCAGTTGCCCGGCGCCGATACCGTCTGCAGGGTGCGTTCGACCAGTTCACCCAGGCGGGCGAGAAAATCTACCCCTTTGCCGGCATTGAAGCGCTTCGGGTTGCGGCTCCCGATCGCCAGCACGCCGATCAGTGTCCGGGTCTGCAGCGGAATCAACGCCGCCGAGCCGGTCTCGCCGGCCTGCGAGCCGAACAGATACTCCAGCTGAGGCTGAGCCAGTTGGCCGCAGGTAGGCTTGCTGGTGCTCATGAAATCCCGGAACAGCGCCGGACCGGGTTCGCCGGCGTGCGCCTCCAGTTCGTCGGCGGCGAACAGCTTGAGTTCCACCGCATCGGCCTTGAACTGATCACGCAGCTCGTCCTGGAGAATGTTGACCAGTTCGTCGAACTCCTCGGCCTCGATCAGCGCCAGCGTCAGGCGATGCAGGCGGCGACCGAGGTGGTCGTTTTCGCGGGCGACCTCGATCAGGCCCTCGAGCTGGGTGCGGTAGTTCTGGGTCTGCTCGCGTAGTACGCGGATCTGGCGCTCGACCAGAGAGACCGCGCCGCCGGTATCGTGCGGCAGATCGAGTTCGCTCAACACCTCCGGGTGGCGGTCGAGGAAGTCTCGATGAGTCAGCAGGTAGTCGGCCACCTGCGCCTCGAGGACATCGTCCGGTGCCACTTCTTCGTTGTATGAGTTCACAGCTCGATTTCCCCCTCGAACACCGTGGCCGCCGGGCCGGTCATCCATACGGGTTCGCCTTTTTCGTGCCAGCTTATCACAAGCGATCCGCCGGGCAGGCGCACCAACACCCGCTCGTCCAGCCAGCCGCGCAGCCGGCCGTAGACCACCGCCGCGCAGGCGCCGGTGCCGCAGGCCAGGGTCTCGCCGCTGCCGCGCTCGTACACCCGCAGGCGCACCGTAGCTCGATCGACAATCTGCAGGAATCCGGCATTGACCCGATCGGGAAAGCGCGGGTGTCGTTCGATGGCCGGGCCGAGGGTCGCGGCCGCGGCCCGGTCGACGTCGTCGACCCGGACGATCGCATGCGGATTGCCCATCGACACGACCCCGATCTCCAGCGTCTGGTCGCCGACTTCGAGCGTGTACCGGTCAGCCTCCTGCTCGGCCAGGAAGGGGATCTCGGCGGGCGCCAGACGGGGTGCGCCCATGTCGACCCGGACCTGGTCGTCGTCCTCGATGAAAAGCCGAATCGGACCGCGGGCGGTACCGACATCGATGACCTCGGATTCCGTCAGACCCTGTTCACGGACGAAGCGGGCGAAACAGCGGGCGCCGTTGCCGCATTGTTCGACTTCGCCGCCGTCGGCGTTGAAGATGCGGTAGTAGAATTCGGTGTCGGCCAGACGCGGCGGTTCGACGAGCAGGACCTGGTCGCAGCCGATGCCGAAGCGCCGGTCGGCGATCGACCGGATCTGCTCTTCGGCCAGCTCGACGCGCTGGCGGACGGCGTCGAACACGACGAAGTCGTTGCCCAGGCCTTGCATCTTGGTGAAACGCAGTTTCATCCGGGCAGATTACCCAGAGCTTGTCGCCCTGGGAAGCGCGCCGGTCTTCGTCAGGTGGTCTTCCTCGGCTATAATGGTGCATTGCACCATGAGCCGGAGGTTTCCCTTCTGAGCACGCCACGGTCGAATACACGATGAGGGTCGCCGAACGTTACCGGACGGGGCTCGATTCCGGTGCGATCGAACCCGATCCGCTGCAGCAACCGGTCATCGAGGCGCTGGACGCGCTGGCGACGGCCATGCAGCGCCCGTCGGCCAGGCGTAGCTTGTGGCGCCGGGCGAGGCCCGTGCCGGTGCGGGGCGTATATCTCTGGGGTGGTGTCGGTCGTGGTAAGACCTGGCTGATGGATCTCTTCTTTTACGGCCTGCCCGACGATGCCAGCGGCCCCGGTAAGACCCGGCTGCATTTCCATCAATTCATGCAGGACGTGCACGAGGCGCTGCGCGCTGTGCAGGGCCGCTCCGAACCGTTGCAGCATGTCGCCCGAAGCTGGGCGAAACGCACCCGCCTGCTGTGCCTCGACGAGTTTGCGGTGACCGACATCGGTGACGCCATGATTCTCGCCGGTCTGCTGCGGGCGCTGTTCGCCGAGGGCGTGACGCTGGTCACCACCTCGAACGTGCCGCCCGAGGATCTCTACCAGGACGGCATTCAGCGGGCGAGCTTTCTCCCGGCGATCGCGCTGCTCGAACGGCACACGCGGGTGCTGCAGTTGGGCGGCGGACGTGATTACCGGCGGCGCATCCTCGAGGACAGCGCGGTCTACCATCAGCCGCTCGGCCGGACGACCGAAGAGGGCCTGTGGCGCGAGTTCGAGCGACTGGCGACCGGCGAGATTGAACGCGGCGGTGAGGTCGCGGTAATGGGTCGGGCGATCCCCTTCCGCGCCCGTGCCGGGGGGGTGGTTTGGTTCGATTTCGAGGCCTTGTGCGGTCCGCCGCGCAGCCGCAGCGACTACCTCGAGGTGGCGCGCTGCCACCACACGGTGTTCCTGTCCGATATCCCGATCCTCGACGGCAGTCGTGATGACCGCAGCCGGCGCTTCATCTTCTCTATCGATGAGTTCTACGACCGCCGCGTCAAGATGGTGCTCAGCGCCGCGGTCGGCCCCGAGCGCCTCTACTGCGGCGAACGCCTGGCCTTCGAGTTCCAGCGAACCGCCAGTCGCCTGATCGAGATGCAGAACGCCACCTACCTTGGCCAGCCGCATCGCGGTTGATATTGGATCCGCGTCTACACTGGTGCTGGGAACGAGCTCTCCGGACGCGTCGATCCAACCCCTGGACGTCGGTAGATCAAATACGCCCTTGAAATATTATCAAACATAAAGAATATTATTATAAACTAATCAATTGGAGTGGTTACATGCTCAGGCAAACAGGCATTACAGCTGCGATTCTGGCTGTGTCGGGTGTCGTGGCGACGCTGCTGACACCGCCGGCCCTGGCTTTGGATGAGCTGGTCACGGTCGCGGTCGAGCGCATCGAGGCCCCGCGCGCGCAGCGTCTGGACGGCGTGGTCGAGGCGGTCAATCAATCGACCGTTGCCGCGCAGACCTCGGGACAGGTCGAGCAGGTGCTGTTCGACGTCGAGGACTATGTGCGAAAAGGCGACCTGATCGTGGTTCTCAAGGACGCCGAACCGAAAGCCCGACTGGCCCAGGCCGAGGCCGCGCTCAGCGGCGCGAAGGCCCAGTTGCAGGACGCGTTGAAAGAATTCGAGCGGGTCAAGGAAATCTATTCCAGGAAACTGGTGGCGAAACAGGATCTGGACAAGGCCACGGCAGGGTTGAAGACCGCCCGAGCCCAGAAGGAGGCGGCCGAGGCGGGCCTCAAGCAGGCCGAGGAACAGCTCGGCTATTCGCGTATTACCGCGCCTTACACAGGGATCGTCACCGAGCGACACGTTCAGGTCGGTGAGATAGCCCAGCCGGGTACGCCATTGATCAGTGGCATCTCGCTGGACAAGCTTCGGATCCAGGCCGACGTTCCGCAGAGCCTGATTCCATCGATCCGTCGCTACGATCGCGCTCAGGTCCAGCAGCCCGGGGACGGCTGGTTCGATGTCGAGAAGATCACCATCTTCCCGTTCGCCGACCAGACCTCGAACACCTTCCGGGTCCGCCTGGAACTGCCCGAGGGGGTGGGCGGCATGTTCCCCGGTATGTTCGTCAAAGTGGCCTTCATCACCGGCCTGCGCGAGGCCTTGGTGGTGCCTTCGGACGCCGTGGTGTATCGCTCCGAGGTCACTGGGGTGTATGTCAGCGACGATCAGGGCCGGATCAGCCTGCGCCACGTGCGCCTGGGTCGGGCCCTGGAGGACGGCCGGATCGAGCTCCTTTCCGGGATCAGCGAGGGCGAACAGGTGGCACTCGACCCCCTGGCTGCGGTGGTGCGTCTGAAGTCGCAGCGTGAGGGCAAGTCGCCGGGGGCCGGTGATGAGCAAGGCTGAGCTCGGCTTCTCCGGCAGCATCGCCAAACGCTTCCAGAATACCCAGATCACCCCGCTGCTGGCCCTGGTCGGCCTGCTGCTGGGCCTGTTCGCCGTGCTGGTGACGCCGCGCGAGGAAGAGCCGCAGATCAACGTCACCTTTGCCAACGTCTTCATCCCCTTCCCGGGCGCCGTCGGCGGCCGAGGTGGAGAGCCTGGTGGCGGCCCCGGCCGAGCAGGTGCTGTCCGAGATCGAGGGCATCGAGCACGTCTACTCGACCTCGCGGCCCGGCATGGCGGTGCTGACGGTGCAGTATCGGGTCGGGCGAGGACCGCACCGACGCCATCGTGCGCCTGTACAACAAGATCTTCTCCAACCAGGACTGGCTGCCGCCGAACCTCGGTGTGGTGCAGCCGATCATCAAGCCCAAGGGCATCGACGACGTGCCGATCGTGACCGCGACCCTGTGGTCGAAGAACCCGAGCCTGGGGGCCTACGAGCTCGGCCAGGTGGCGCACGCCATCGAGGCCGAACTGAAGCGCGTGCCCGGCACCCGCGACATCTACACCATCGGCGGACCGCAGCGGGTGGTCAGCGTGCTGCTCGATCCGCAGGCGCTGGCCGGCTACGGCATCGATCTCGCCAACCTGCGCACTTGCGCTGCGCTCGGCCAACGGCATCCGCGACGAGATCAACCTCACCGCCGACAACCAGGAGATCCTGGTCCAGGCCGGGACCTTCCTGACCCAGCCGGACGAGATCGGCGACCTGGTGGTGGGTGTCGCCGCGGGCCGGCCGGTCTACCTGCGCGACGTCGCGACCATCAGGGAAGGGCCGGATACCCCCGAGTCCTACGTCTGGATGGGTGCCGGGCCGAGCGCGCAGAGCAAGGGGCTTCAGCTGGAGGGCGAGTATCCGGCGGTGACCCTCGCGGTGGCCAAGAAGCCGGGCGAGAACGCGGTCGAGATCGCCCAGCGGGTGATCGAGCGCGTCGAGCAACTGCGGGGCATCTGCATCCCCGACGGGGTCGCAGGTCACGATCACGCGCGACTACGGCGCCACCGCCGACGACAAGGCGCAAAAGCTGATCACGAAGCTGGCCTTCGCCACCGGCTCGGTGGTCCTGCTGGTGCTGCTCGCGCTCGGCTGGCGCGAGGCGCTGATCGTCGGCGTCGGCGGTGATGCTGACGCTGGCGACCACGCTGTTCGCCTCCTGGGCCTGGGGCTTCACGCTCAACCGGGTGTCGCTGTTCGCGCTGATCTTCTCGATCGGCATCCTGGTCGACGACGCCATCGTGGTGGTCGAGAACATCCACCGGCACCTGGCGACTGGGCGCGAAGCGCCTGCGCGAGGTCATCCCGGCGGCGGTCGACGAGGTCGGCGGCCCGACCATCCTGGCCACCTTCACGGTGATCGCGGCGCTGCTGCCGATGGCCTTCGTCATCCGGCCTGATGGGCCCGTACATGAGCCCGATCCCGATCAACGCCACGCATGGGCATGCTGATCTCGCTGGCGATCGCCTTCGTCTTCACGCCGTGGCTGACCAACCGCATGCTGGCCGGCGAGGCCAAGCGCATGGAGGCGCACACCGCCGAGCACGAAGGCTCGACCGGGACTGGAGCGTTTTTTCACCCGGGTGATGGAGCCGTTCCTGATCGGCGTGCGCGGTCATCGCAACCGCTGGCGCCTGCTCGCCGCGGTGTTGATCCTGATCGCCGCCTCGCTGTCGCTGGCGGTGTTTCAGCTGGTGGTGCTGAAGATGCTGCCGTTCGACAACAAGTCGGAATTCCAGGTGGTGGTGGACATGCCCGAGGGCACGCAGCTGGAGCAGACCGCGCGGGTGCTGAACGAGATCGGCGCAGCACCTGGCGACCGTGCCCGAGGTGACCGACTACCAGGTCTACGCGGGACCGCCGCGCCGATCAACTTCAACGGCCTGGTGCGCCAGTACTACCTGCGCGAAGGCGCGCGAGCTGGGCGACATCCAGGTCAATCTGGTCGACAAGCACGAGCGCGAGCGCAAGAGCCACGAGATCGCGCTTGCGGTGCGGGCGCCGCTCCAGGCGATCGCCGAGCGTTACCTGGGCAACGCCAAGATCGTCGAGGTGCCGCCCGGGCCGCCGGTGCTGTCGCCGCTGGTGGCCGAGATCTACGGCCTCGATTATCGCGGTCAGATCGAGGTGGCCAAGGAGGTCCGGCGGGTGCTCGAGGCGACGCCCGATATCGTCGACGTCGACGACTCGGTCGAGTATCCCTCGGAAAAACGGATCGTGATCGTCGACCGCTCCAAGGCCAGCCGCCTCGGTATTCCCCAGTCGGTCATCGTCGACGCCTTGTCGACCGTGCTGGCCGGCGAGGATGTGACCTATCTGCACGGCGAGAACACCAAGTACGCGGTGCCGGTCAGGCTGCGCTTCAGCGAGGCCGATCGTGCCGACCTGCAGCAGGTGCTGAGCCTCGAGGTGCCGGGCGCGTCGGGCCCGGTCCCGCTGTCGGAGATTGTGACGCTTGTAGAGGCGACGCGCTCCCACAGCATCCAGCACAAAGATCTGCTGCCGGTGGTGTATGTCACCGGCGACATGGCCGGCGAACTAGACAGTCCCCTGTACGGCATGTTCGACATCATGGGTCGCCTCGGCGAGCTGGAGCAGTGGCTGACTCGGCAGCCGGAGAATCCCTACCGAGTACAGCCTGAAGTGGGACGGCGAGTGGCAGGTCACCTACGAGACCTTCCGCGACATGGGTGTCGCCTACGGCGTCGGCCTGATCCTGATCTACCTGCTGGTGGTCGCGCAGTTCCGCAGCTACCTGGTGCCGCTGGTGATCATGGCGCCGATCCCGCTGACGGTCATCGGCGTCATGCCCGGTCACGCGCTGCTCGGGCGCGCAGTTCACGGCGACCTCGATGATCGGCATGATCGCGCTGGCCGGCATCATCGTGCGCAACTCCATCCTGCTGGTCGATTTCATCAATCAGGAGGTGCGCGGCGGGGTCGCCTTCGAGCGGGCGGTGATCCGCGCCGCCGCGGTGCGCGCCAAGCCGATCGCCCTGACCGGGCTGGCGGCCATGGTCGGTGCCTTTTTCATCCTCGACGACCCGATCTTCACCGGGCTGGCCGTATCGTTGATCTTCGGTATCTTCGTCTCGACCGTGTTGACCCTGATCGTGATCCCGGTGGTCTATTTCGGCATGATGCGCAAGCGCATGCACAAGGTGATGGCGACCGGTTGAGCCCGACTCGGGCAGGCAGGAAAATGGGCCCCGCGATCAATCGCGGGGCCTTTTTCTTCTCGGCGTCTTTGCCGCTGCTTACTCTCAGCTCGCTCCGGCGGGCAGCCTGTAGCTCGCTAGCTCGGCGGCAGTGTTCGGCTGCAGAATGGTCGGCTTGTGATCAAACGCCCGGTCCCAGTGGCCATTGACCACGGCATAGGCATTCAGGATCAAAATCACCAGCCCAGCTGTCAATACTGTACCGAGCCGAGCATGGAGGTTCATGGCACAACTCCCTCACTGAGCCAGTGAATCGTGAAACGACCGGGCTTTGAGTCCATGGCGGAAAGCTTAGGCATAACCTAGCGTTTTGCTATGTTGAATACTTGCAGTCTCGGTGGGGTATCTTGCCGGCATCTGGCACCGCCTTGCGCCGGAATACGACCGACCCCTCAGAGCGCCCCGTCCGGGCGTTCGTCGCGCTGCCTTGGTCCACTGGACCAACGGTCGCAACATCGTTACTCCACTCCACCTGCCTCGGTTCCGGTCTGTACTCGCCATCCCTGGCGTGACGTTGGAGCATTTCCTACCCCCGGCCCGGACGTCCTGTCCGGGCGTTCGTCGCGCTGCGTTGGTCCACTGGACCAGCGGTCGCAACATCGTTACTCCACTCCACCTGCCTCGGTTCCGGTCTGTACTCGCCATCCCTGGCGTGACGTTGGAGCATTTCCTACCCCCGGCCCGGACGTCCTGTCCGGGCGTTCGTCGCGCTGCGTTGGTCCACTGGACCAACGGTCGCTCCTCACCCCACCAGTTGATCCAAGATGCGGAAGCCGGCCAGGTAGGTGCCCAGGGCCGAGCCGAGGGTACTGAACAGAAACACCAGCAGGGTGCGTGATACCCGGTTCTTCCACCAGCCGCTGAGTTTGGTCGTATCGTGTCGCAGGCTGGAGAAATCACCGACCTGTGGCCGGCGCAGGACCAGCTCGGCGGCGGCGGTGACCATACCGGCCCCGACGGTCGGGTTCAGCGAGGTGATGGGCGCCGCCACGAAGGCGGTGACTATGGTCAGCGGATGGGCCGCGGCGAGCAGCGCGCCGAGCGCCGACAGACTGCCATTGATCACCACCCAGTCGCGCACCAGCGACCAGCCCAGTTCCGGGCTGCGGTAGAAGCCGATGCCGAAGCCGAGCAGTACCAGGGCGACGATCAGCCAGGGAATGAACTTCGGCCAGCGCGACGATGCCGGTGTGCGGTCGAGCTCGGCCAGTACCTCGGCGGGCTGTTCCACGCCTTGATCCAGCTGATCGGCGATGCCCTTCAGGTGGCCGGCGCCGACTACTGCCAGGATGTGTTTGTGCGCCGCTGCCTGGGTGTCGAGGATCAACTTGGCCGCCATGTAGCGGTCGCGTTCGGCGATCAGTGGCTGGTAGAGATCCTCGCGATTGGCAGCGAATTCGGCGAAGGCGGTCTCCAGAATGTCGCCGTCCTTGAGGCGTTCTATTTCTTCCTCGTCGACATCCTCGCGTGAGATCAGGGCGACGATCAGGCCGCTGAACAGCGACCAGCGTTTCCACCAGGACAGGCTCGCCGCGGTGCGCTTCATCGTGACGCCGATCTCGCGGTCGATCTGCAGCACCGGCAGTCCGTGCAGCTCGGCCATGCGCAGGGCGGTGCGCTGTTCCTCGCCCGGCTGGATGCCGAATTGATCGGCCAGGCGCTGCTGATAGGCGCCGAGCGCCAGCTGGGCGGTTACCATCGCTGCCTTGCCGCCGCGGATCACCTTCAGCAGATCCAGCTTGGTGAAGGCGTCGGGGTTGGTCAAGGCATCGTAGCGGCTTTGGCAGAGCTCGACGGCCACGGCATCGAACTGTCCGCTGCCGAGCATGGCTTCGACCTTTTCCGCACTGCTGCGCGAGACATGGGCTGTCCCCAGCAGCGTGATGTCGGCGTCACCGGCTCGGGTGACGATCACCGGTTCGCGATCTTTGGCGGGATCCATGTTGTGACTTGATATCCTGGGAAAACGGTGTTGGGCATGTAATGACGGAGAAATCCGCGCGATCATACCAGCTTCGCCGGTTCCGGTTGTTCCGCGCATCTGGTCGTGGCCCGGGAAGCCGATTACCATCTACGCGGTCTCCCTTCGCCAACGAGTGTCTCATGCCTTCCCCGGTCCGCGGTCTGCTGCTCGTCTTGTCCTGCCTGTTCGCGCTGGCGGCCTGTCAGTTCGGTGGTAGCCGCAAAGATGACGACCTGCGCGGTTATCTGTTCCGCTATGAGTCGACGGTCCGCTGGGATGATCTGCGCAAGGCCTACAACTATCTCAAACCCGGTCTCGAGGTGCAGATCCCCAGTGATCTGGCGAACATCCGGGTAACCAGCTACGAGACCGTCTCCCCCCCGGTGCCCGGTGGCGACGGCCAATGGATGCAGACGGTAAGCATCCAGTACCTGCACCGCGACCGGCAGCAGGTGAAGACCCTGGTCGATCGGCAGATCTGGTCGCAGGACCCCGAGACCGAGCTCTGGTATCGGGTCAACCCGATTCCGGCGTTCCCTTGACGGCGGCCAGCACTGCAAACCCGGCGCTGGCCTTTGCCGAGGCACAGCTGCCGCGTTGCGAGGGGGGCGACACCTTGCTGGTGCTGCTCGCCGCGGCGGCGCCGAAACTGGCACTGGCGGCGCCCCTGCGAAGCCATTCGGATCGTGTGCGCTTTCTGACTCTGGCTCGTTATCTGGTCCGCCGCGAGGCGGCCGAGGGCTATTGGCTGATCGGTCCCATTGAACGGGCCGGCCAGCCCTGCCTGCTGATCGAGTTTGGCGACGGTTCCGGCTGCCGGCAGTCGCTGGCGCGGACCGTTGCCGGCGAGCAGCGGCTCGGTGAGATCGAGCCACCGGCGGCGGGTAAACCTTTGCTGGGCGATCTGTTTGCCAGCGGGGAACGTCTGTCCGGTATTCTCCGTCGCCAACTCGACCAGCTTACCGAGGCCATCTCCATCGCGCCGCCTTAGCCCGCCGGCCGAATCCGCGAAGCCTGTGTGTTGATCCCGGTCGAGGATGCCCCGACCGTCGATCCTGTGAAAACCCCCGCCGACCTGCGATTCGACAATACCTATGCCCGGCTGCCGCCGGAGTTCCACCGGCCGGTCCGACCGACGCCGCTGCGGCAGGCCTATCTGGCGCACTTCAATCAGCGCGCCGCCGGGCTGCTCGATCTCGCTCCCGAGTTTGCCGAGCACCCGGACCTGGTCGACCTGCTCACCGGCCGACAATCCCGGGAGGGCAGCGAGCCTCTCGCGATGCTCTATGCCGGGCATCAATTCGGTCACTGGGTGCCGCAGCTCGGCGATGGCCGCGCCATCCTGCTCGGCGAGGTGCGCAATACCCGTGGCGAGACCTGGGACCTGCATCTGAAGGGTGCCGGCGAGACGCCGTTTTCGCGCGATGGCGACGGCCGGGCGGCACTGCGCTCGTCGATCCGCGAGTACCTCTGCTCCGAGGCCATGCACGGTCTTGGCATCCCGACCACCCGTGCACTGTGCCTGATCGGCAGTCGAGAGGAGGTCTATCGCGAGCGGATCGAGTCCGGAGCCATGCTGCTGCGCCTGGCGCCCAGCCATGTCCGCTTCGGCTCCTTCGACCGTCAGCCCGACATCGGCCTGTGGAACCTGAGCTGCTTCGCCCAGGCGCTGCTGCCGCTGCTCGACCCGGACAATGGCGAGGCGGCAGCCGACAAGGTGCGCAGCGCGCTGGGCGGCTATCGCGCGGAACTGGGCCGGGCCTACGCCGAGGGCATGCGCGCCAAACTCGGCCTGCGCAAGGTCGTCGAGCACGACGGCGCACTGGTGACCCGGCTGCTCGATCTGCTGGCTGAACACCAGGTCGACTACAGCAGGTTCTTCCGCGCCTTGGGGCGTCTGGAGCGGGACGCTCCGGTGGCCGACGCGCCGATCCGCGACCAGTTCCTCGACCGCGAGGCCTTCGACGCCTGGGCGCGTGATTATCGCGCCCGACTCGCCGCCGAGGGCGGCGAGGACGACCAGCGGCGGGCGCGTATGGACCGGGTGAATCCCCAGTACATCCTGCGCAACTACCTTGCCCAGGAGGCGATCATCGCGGCCGAGCAGGACGATTTCAGCGAACTCGAGCGGCTGCTCGGGATTCTCGTCGACCCCTTCGCCGAGCAGCCGGAACACCAGGCCTATGCCGCGCCGCCGCCTGACTGGGGTCGGCGCATCGTGGTGAGCTGCTCGTCCTGAGGCTAAACTGTCCTCCCCGTCAGCCCGGTCGAAGCCGGCCAAGGTCCAAGTCCGATGCGTGTCCCCTTCAGTGAACTGCCCGGGCGCCACGAGCGCCACTATCGCCGCAAGATCGGCAATCCGCTGTTTGCCGACGGCGAGACCGAGGCGAACGACGAGGACCTGCTCGAGGCGCAGCGGCTCGATCACCAGGAACTGCTCGACTTTCTCGGCGAGCTGCGCGAACGCGTGCAGCGTGCGGTCGATCTGCAGCCGAACGAAGACACTCAGGTGGTGCTCGACCTCAAATCGGATCTCGATCGACTGTACGAGAGCGCCTGCGGCCTGGCCGACGATCAGAGCGGCAATAAGTTGGCGATCCGCCAGTTGCTGGCGGTGATTATGAAAACGGTCTGGCAGGCGGCGGCCAACGATTCGCTGGCCGAGACCGAGCTGGAGCAGGAGGAACAGGCCCGTGCGGCGCACTTCGAGCTGCTCGAACAGCCGCTGCTGGCCGACCTGCTGCATCCGCAATCGGTGATTGGTCCAGAGGAACTTCTGCCGACCCTGCTGTCGGAGACCGAACCCGCCGTGAGGGCGGCGCTCACGCTGTTCGAGGCCGAACAGCTGGCGCTACTGTGTGCCGACGGGCAGGCCTTACTTCAGCGACTGGCCGGGGCCGTGTCCGCCGAGGCGAGGCGGCGCCTGAGGCAGCTCGAACTGCATCTGGCCGGACTGCGCCCCGCCTCGACGCTGAACTGAACCCACTCAGTCCTCCGACAGCTCGATCTGGCCGCCGACGTTGATCCTGAGGGTCTGTGTGCCGGCCTCGAACTGCGGTGTCGCCACGGCCGCCTCGGCGCGCATCGCCATGCCGCGGACCCTGGGCGCCGGTTGAAAGCCGTGGGTATTGACGTCGGCCTGGATGATCCGGTAACTGCGTCGGCCGAGTTGATCGGTAATCATCGCCGCGCGTTCGCGAAAGCGGCTCAGCGCCTCCTTGATCAGAACCTCGTCGGCCGCGCGCCGGGCCTCGTCCGAGACCTCGAAGCCGATCGACTGCAGGGCGAGCTTGTCCTGCAGCCGCCCGATCAGCTCGCTCAACTCGGCCGAATCCTTGCTCTCCAAGCGGATCGACTGGCTGACCCGCCAGCCGCTGAGGGTGTTGTTGCGATAGACCGGGCTGGTCTGATAGCTCTGGGTCTGCACCTTGACCACCGCCAGCTTGCGCGCCTCGGCCAGGGCCCCGTTGATGGCGCGATTGACCTCATCGGCCAGGGGGGCGGCGCGGCTGCCCTCGCGCTGGATGCCGAGGGTGGCGACCAGCAGGTCGTTGTCGACCTCGTCACTGGCATCGACCGAGAGCGAAATTCGGTTGTGCGTCGGGCCCTGGTCGTCGTGCGCCAGGCCTGCGGACCAGGGGGTCGCGCACAACAGCAGGAGGGTGAGTAAGCGATTCAGCATGAGCTCAGGTCTCGGAGGGTTGGAGGCATTGCTCGACAGGATAGCGGCTCGCGCACCCCGGCGACCAGCCGAATCGAGGCGCTGAAAGACCGTCGACAGGGCGGGCGAAAAGGTGATTTTCTTACAAAGATTTTCGGTATTTTCTGCACGAATTCGGCGCGCTCCGCTCCTAAGCTTTCTCCCAAGGGTCGAGGGTAGAAGGCCCCGTCGGTCAATCACTGCGGAGTGAAAGGGATATGAACACAACAACGCGAATGATGCATCTGGTTGCGAGCTGTGCCCTGGTGGTCTCGGGAATCTTGTATTCGGCACAGGGAGTTGCCGCACCGTCGGAGGAGGAGGTGGCGGTGAATTGGGATCAGGTGCAATTGCACAATCCCTCCGAGACACTGCTGGCCGCGGAGTCCAGAGGACGGGTGACGATCTACGACGGCCTGTACCAGTCGGACGTCGATCGGGCCATGGACGAGCAGTTCAGGCGGATCGATCGGATGATGTTCATTCGCACCCAGCAGCGCACGGAAGTCGGTCACGCCATGGACGAGGAGTGCGATTGATCGGAACCGGGTGGACAGGAGGTCTTTTCGGGCCGGCACATGGAGGTGCCGGTTGTCTTTTCCGCCGCTGAAACCGGATTATCGGTCGTCCAGCACCGCGTCGAGATAGGACGTGCCACCGAGCTGGCGCATCTGCCGCAGTATCCAATGCTGGCGTTCCCGGACATAGTCCGAGGGTTGGTCGACCCGGCGTTCGATCGGATTGGGCAACACCGCGGCCAGCAGAGCGGCCTGTTCGGCGCTCAGACGACTGGCCGGAATCCCGAAGAACCGTTGACTGGCGGTCTCGACGCCAAAGGTACGCTTACCCAGTTCAGCGATGTTCAGATAGACCTCGAGGATCCGTCGTTTCGACCAGCCGAGTTCGAGCAGGGCGGTAAACCAGATCTCCAGCCCCTTGCGAATCAGGCTTCGCCCCTGCCACAGGAAGAGGTTGCGCGCCACCTGTTGGCTCAGCGTGCTGGCGCCGCGCAGTCGTTCCCCGTCGACATAGTCCCGCACCGCCGCCTCGATTTGCTTGAGGTCAAACCCCCAGTGCTGCGGAAAGGTCTGATCCTCCGCGGCGATTACCGCCAAGGCCGCGACCGGGGCGATGCGATCGATCGGGGTCCAGCGGTAGTCCTGCAACTGCCACTCGCTCAGCGTGCGCTGCAGGATCACCGCCGAACCGGGCGGCGGCAGCCAGCGAAATACCAGCACTGGCAGCAAGGAGGCGAACAGGCCGGCGGCAAGCACGATCAGCAACCAGCGGCGTACGAGTTTCATGTTCCTGGTTGGGCTTTGACCCGCTGGCGGGCCACGATAGACAAGGAAAGCCCCGCCGGAGCGGGGCTTGAGATGCGGGGGAGTGCACAGTTCCCCCTTTCCAACATTGTTCTTTACCTGTAAGTCTAGGTCTTAACTACCCCGTCGTCATTGCGCTTGGCCAATGGCTCGGCCCAGGTGTCGATCATCTTCTGCATCTGCACGCCGCAGCAGGCGATCAGCCAGAGCGGGGTCACCTGCCAGGCTGCACCAACGACAACGAACGCGAGCGGGGGCATGATGCATTCTCCTCTTATAGCCTATGGTCTCCCTCTCCGCATCGGCCGGCCGCCGCCGTTTAGCAGTGCCAAGCACTCAACTCGTGACCCGGGTCACAACAAGACGCGTTCAATACCCCCGTTCCTGGCTCGATCGACAAATTCCTGCTGCCAACGTTCACCGAGCAGGTGGCGGGCCAGCTCGACGACGATGTAGTCGGTCTGCAGGCCGGTCTCGTCCGCGTACTTGGCCAGGCCCTGCTGGCAGGCCGGGCAGGAGGTCAGCAGCTTGACCTCGCCGTGCTCGACGCGCTCCTTGTCGATGAGGTCGCGGATGCCATCGTGCAGTTCCTCGCTCTTGCGGAAGCGCAGCTGGTTGGCGATGTCCGGCCGGGCGGTGCCCAGGGTGCCGGCCTCGCCGCAGCAGCGGTCGGACAGCAGGACCGGCTGGCCGAGCAGTTCGCTCGCGACCTGGGTGGGCTGGTAGGTCTTCATCGGCGTGTGGCAGGGGTCGTGGTAGAGGTACTGCACGCCCTCGACGCCCTCCAGCCTCACCCCCTTCTCCATCAGGTACTCGTGGATGTCGAGCAGCCGGCAGCCGGGGAAGATCTTCTCGAACTCGTACTTCAGCAGCTGATCCATGCAGGTGCCGCAGGAGACGATCACGGTCTTGATGTCCAGGTAGTTCAGGGTATTGGCGACCCGGTGGAACAGCACCCGGTTCTCGGTGGTGATCCGCTGCCCCTTGTCATGCTGTCCGGCCGAGGTCTGCGGATAGCCGCAGCACAGATAGCCGGGCGGCAGCACGGTCTCGGCCCCGGTGCGCAGAGCATGGCCAGGGTGGCCAGGCCGACGTCGCTGAACAGGCGCTCGGAGCCGCAGCCGGGGAAGTAGAACACCGCCTCGGCGTCGTCTCCCTGGGATCCGCTCGCCCGGGTCGCGCAGGATCGGCACATAGCGCTTGTCCTCCAGGCCCAGCACGGCGCGGTAGCTGCGCTTCGGCAGCTCGACCCGGATCGGGTGCCGCACCAGCTCGACCACCTGGGTCTTCAGACCGGGCTTGCGCGCTGGTCGCCGCGGCAGGCGGTCCTTGCGGCCGAGCAGGCCGAAGCGCTTGGCCAGATCATGGCCGAGCGAGATGCCCTTGAAGCCCCACTCGACCATGCCCTTGCGCAGTCAGCCGATGGTGCGCGGATCGGTGGCGTTGAGAAACGGCATGGCCGCCCAGGTGCCGGGATTGAAGCGCTTCTTGCCCCGGTCGGTCAGGATCTTGCGCATGCGGATGGTGACGTCGCCGAAATCGATATCCACCGGGCAGGGGTTCTGGCACTTGTGGCAGACGGTGCAGTGGTCGGCCACGTCGTTCATCTCCTCGAAGTGGCGCAGCGACAGGCCGCGCCGGGTCTGCTCCTCGTACAGAAAGGCCTCGATGATCAGGCCGGTGCCGAGGATCTTGTTGCGCGGCGAGTAGAGCAGGTTGGCGCGCGGCACATGGGTCTTGCAGACCGGCTTGCACTTGCCGCAGCGCAGGCAGTGCTTGATGTCGTCGTTGAGCGCGCCGAGCTCGCTCTCCTCCAGGATGATCGCCTCCTGCTGCACCAGGCGCAGCGACGGCGTATAGGCCCCGTCCAGGCCGGATCCGGGCATCAGCTTGCCCGGGTTGAAACGGTCCTTGGGGTCGACCCGCTTCTTGTAGGCGGCGAAGGCCGCGCAGCTTGTCCGTCCTCCAGGTACCGGATCTTGGTCAGGCCGATGCCGTGCTCGCCGGAGATCACCCCGCCCAGCGACCTGGCCAGCGCCATGACCCGGTCGACGATCCGGTCGGCCTCGTGCAGCATCTCGTAGTTGTGCGAGTGCACCGGGATATTGGTGTGCACGTTGCCGTCGCCGGCGTGCATGTGCAGGGCGACGAACAGCCGCGCGTCGCGGATCTCGGCGTGGATGCCGGTCCAGCCGCTCGCGCACCGCCTGCCAGGTCCTGGCCGGTGAAGATCTCGTTCAGCCGGTTGCGCGACCTCCTTGCGGTAGGTCTGCACCAGGTCGCGGCGCAGCATCATGCTCCAGCAGGCTGTCGCCGGCGCGGATGCGCGGACGTCTCCTGCGTCGCGCAGCAGATCGGCGTGGGCCTCGGCCGGCGCGTCCAGGTTCTCGAGGATCCGGCTGCCAGCGGTCGTGCGCGGCGCGCAGCACCTCCCGGGCCGCCTCGCGCTTGGTCGTCGAGGATGGCGCTGGCCTCGTCCGACGGCCTCGAAGTCCTCGCCGGCGCGCGCCTCGGCAGGTCGCCGCCGAGATAGTCGAGCACCGCCTCGCATGATCGCCAGCTTGTTGCGGATCGACTGCTCGATGTTGATGCGCTCGATGCCGCGGCTGTAGTCGGCCAGCCGCTCCAGCGGGATCACCACGTCCTCGTTGATCTTGAAGGCGTTGGTGTGGGCGGAGATGGCGGCGGTGCGCGCCCGGTCCAGCCAGAAGCGGCGCCGCGCCTCGGGGCTGACGGCGATGAAGCCCTCGGCCTCGCGGGCATTGGCCAGCTCGCACCACCTCCGAGGCGGCGCGCGCCACCGCATCCTCGTCGTCGGACACCAGGTCGGCGAGCAGCACCATCTTGGGCCGCTCGCGCCGGGGCGGCCTTGGTGGCGTACTTCACCGCCTTCACATAGCGCTCGTCCAGGTGCTCCAGGCCGGACAGCTGCACGCCCGCCGGTGGCCTCGATGTAGTCCTTGATCTCGACGATGGCCGGCACCGCCTGGGCCAGATCGGTGCCGAAGAACTCCAGGCAGACGGTGCGCACGTGCTCCGGCATGCGGTGCAGCACGAAGCGCGCGGAGGTGATCAGGCCGTCGCAGCCCTCCTTCTGCACCCCGGGCAGGCCGGAGAGAAACTTGTCGGTGACGTCCTTGCCCAGCCCGGTCTTGCGGAAGCGCCGCGCCGGGCATCTCCAGGATCTCCGGCTCGCCGATCGGGCGTCTTGCCGTCGGCCTCGTAGCGGCTGATGCGGAAGCGCACGCGTCGGCTGATCGTGGATCTTGCCCAGGTTGTGATCCAGACGCTCCACCTCCAGCCAGTCGGCGTCCGGGGTGACCATGCGCCAGGAGGCCAGATTGTCCAGCGTGGTGCCCCAGAGCACCGCCTTCTTGCCGCCGGCGTTCATGGCGATGTTGCCGCCGATGGTCGAGGCGTCCTGGGAGGTGGGGTCCACGGCGAAGGCCAGGCCGTGGCGCTCGGCCAGCTCCGAGACCCGGCGCGTCACCACGCCGGCGCCCGGTCGGACCGTCGGCACCTTGCCTTCGACGCCCGGCAGTTCGATCTCGCTCCACCTCCGGACAGGATCTCCAGCTTCTCGGTATTGATCACCGCGCGAGTGGGCGTCCAGCGGCACGCGCCGACCGGTGTAGCCGGTGCCGCCGCCGCGCGGGATCATGCGTCAGGCCGCAGTTCGATGCAGGCCTTGACGATGGGCGCGACCTCCTCCTCGCGTGTCGGGCGAGATCACCACGAAGGGCATCTCCACCCGCCAGTCGGTGGCGTCGGTGGCGTGGGAGACCCGCGCCAGGCCGCCGAAGTCGATGTTGTCGCTGCGGGTGATCCCGCCGAGGCGCGCGGGTGACCTTGGCGCGCAGGGCGACGTTGGCCGAGAAGCAGTTGGAGAAGCGGTCGACCGCCTCGCGCGCGGCCGCCAGCAGCCGGGCGGCCTCGGCGTTGTCGTTCGGCGCAGCTCGAACTGGTCCAGACGATGGTTCAGGGCCTCGATCAGAGTGTCGCGCCGCGTCGCTGTCCCTGCAGATCGTCCTGCAGGTAGGGGTTGCGGGTCACCACCCACATGTCGCCCAGCACCTCGAACAGCATGCGCGCCGAACGGCCGGTGCGGCGGGTGCCGCGCAGTCGCTCGATCAGTTGCCACATCTCCTCGCCGAGAAAGCGGATCACGATCTCCCGGTCGGAGAACGAGGTGTAGTTGTAGGGGATCTCGCGGATGCGGCTGGCGGCCTCGGTCATGGCGGTGCGGTCTTACCTTGTGGGCGGATGCAGATGGAGCGCGATTTTACCGCAATGCAGCATGTAAGATTGGCCTGTGACCGGCGGGGTATACGGCGAGGCGCGCCGGCCCATCGACCAACGATCGTCACGAGGTCGCGGCCCGAGTGTGGTTTGCGCGATCCGATCGTATACCCTTGATTGCCATTGCAATGCGGATTTACGCAGCATGAATGCGAGGATAGGCAGTTGTGACTGAGACGCACATCCAAGGCGTTTTTCTTGATTTCGATTCTATTCATCCCAAGGACCTGGACCTGCGCGCCTTCTCCGGTGCGTTGGACGAATGGGCGCTGCACTCGAGCACCGCCGAGCCGGATCTGACCGCGCAGCGCATCGCCACGGCCGAGGTCGTGGTCAGCAACAAGGTGATGCTCGACCGCGCGGCGCTGCAGCTGGCAAGCTCGTTGCGGCTGATCTGCGTCGCGGCGACCGGCACCAACAACGTCGACCTGGAGGCTGCGCAGTCCCTGGACATTGCGGTCACCAATGTGCCCGCCTACGCCACGCCGTCGGTCGTGCAGCATGTGTTTGCTCTCATTCTGGCCCTGACGACGCGTCTGGCCGAGCACCGCCAGGCCGCCATCGACGGTACCTGGCAGGCCAGCCTCGATTTTTGCGTGCTGGATTTTCCGTTTCGCGAACTGGCCGGCAAGACGCTCGGGATCATTGGTTTCGGTGAACTCGGCCGCGGTGTGGCCCGGATCGCCGAGGCCTTCGGCATGCAGCTCCTGGTGGCCCAGCACCCCGGGGGTGAGCCCCAGCCCGAGCGGGTCGAGCTGGACGAGCTCCTGCAGCGCGCCGACGTGGTCAGTCTGCACGTTCCGCTCGCCGAGAACACCCGGCACCTGATCGGCGAGCGCGAACTGGGCCTGATGAAGCGCGAAGCCCTGTTGATCAACACCGCGCGCGGCGGCGTGGTCGACGAGGCCGCGCTTGCCCGGGCGCTGGACGAGCGCCGGCTCGGCGGGGCCGGGGTCGATGTCCTCAGTCACGAGCCGCCGACCCGACACAATCCCCTGCTGATGCTCGATCTGCCGAATCTGATCGTCACCCCTCACGTCGCCTGGGGCAGTCGCGAGTCGCGCCAGCGCCTGATCGATCAGGTCGCAGCCAACATCCGCGCCTATCGCGACGGCGACATGGTCAATCGGGTGGTCTAGTCGCCGATGCACGGATCCATTGTCCCTGCCGATCGCGCCGCCGTGCGCAAGCGGCCTTGAGTCAGCCCCTGCTGTACTCGATCATCGAGTCCCCGGCACATCCGGACTTTTCGGCGGTGTACTGCCGCCTGGGAATCGAGGAAATGCGTCTCGGTTCGATGCGCAAGGCGATCGCCGAGTTGAAAAAACGCCCGCCGGACCTGGTGGTGGCCGAGTTTTTCTACGGCTATGGCAATAACTATGCGGGGGTGAACGTAAGTAATCTGGATGTGTTTCTGGCCTCCCAGCGGAAGTACGCGCCGGAGGCTAAGGTGGTCGTTCTGGTGCAGCCCGCCGAGCTCGGCTTCGTCGAAAAGCTCACTGCACTTTTCCCAATCGCCGCAGTCCTGCGCCAGCCGGTCGCGCCGGCGCTCATGGAGTCTGAGCTGGGAGCCCTGCTCACCGGCTGAGTCAACCCGCGTCTTCGGACTCGATGGGCCCCTCGGTCAGCAGCGGCCGCATCGCGTGAAGCAGATTGGCGAACAGGTGCGGATTGGCGCGTTCCTCGCGGGCCAGCAGGGTTTTCATGTGGGCGCGTTGGGTCGGGGCGCTGAAACAGGCCGGGCAGGAGTCCGGGATGATCGGCAGCCCGGCCTCGGCGGCGAAGGCGGCCGTCTGGGTCTCGCGGGCGTAGACCAGCGGCCGGATGACGCGCAGGTCCCCGGCATCGTTGCGGTAATGGGCCTTCATGGTGCGCAGCTGGCCGCCGTGGAAGGCGGACATCAGAAAGCTCTCGGCCAGGTCGTCCAGGTGCTGGGCCAGCGCCAGCACCCCGTAGCCCTCTCGCCGGCAGACGTTGTACATGATGCCGCGTTTCATGCGCGCGCAGTAGGCGCAGAAAGAGTCGCCGTCCAGACGGGCCTTGGCCTCCTCCATGATCGGCTGCTGCTCGTAGAACCAGGGCAGGCCGAGCTGGTCGTAGTAATCGGCCAGCGAGGACGGGTCGAAACCCTCGACCTCCGGGTCGACCGTGATGACCCCGAGCTCGAAACGCACCGGGGCATAGGTACGCACGTGGGCCAGGATCTGCAGCAGCGAGAGCGAATCCTTGCCGCCGGAGACCCCGAGCAGGATGCGGTCACCGGCGCGAATCATGTCGAAATCGGCGATCGCCCGGCCGACCTTGCGCCGCAGCGATTTCGGTGGTTTTGAGTGACTGGGCATCGGCCCGATGCTAGCCGATTCACGGGCCTGGGCGTCAACCCAAACGCCCCTTTGGCCGTCTCCACACCGGGCGGATTTGCCTGCGGGATTGTTCTGCGTCACGCGGGTTCGAGCCCAGGATCGCGATTCGCCGGGGGCGCCGCGCCGATGCGTATAATCGAGCCTGGTTTTCCGACCTTTGTCAGACTTTTGGAGTCATCTATGGAAGTTGTCATTCTCGCCCTCTTGGTGTTCGCCGTCGCGGTGGTGTTTCTCGGCGTCAAGGTGGTGCCTCAGGGAATGGAGTACACAGTTGAGCGTTTTGGCCGCTACACAAAGAGCCTGCGTCCGGGGTTGAATCTGATCGCGCCGCTGATCGAGCGGGTCGGCAGCAAGATGAACATGCGTGAGACGGTGTTGGACGTGCCCTCGCAGGAGGTCATTACCCGCGACAACGCCATGGTCAGGGCCGACGGGGTGGTGTTCTTCCAGGTGGTCGACGCCGCCAAGGCCGCTTACGAGGTCAACGATCTGTATCGCGCCATCCTGAACCTGACCATGACCAATATCCGGACGGTGATGGGTTCGATGGATCTGGACGAACTGCTGTCCAACCGCGACCAGATCAATGCCAGGCTGCTGGGCGTGGTCGATGATGCGACCACCCCCTGGGGGGTGAAGGTGACCCGAATCGAGATCAAGGACATCGCTCCACCTACCGACCTGGTCGAAGCCATGGCCCGGCAGATGAAGGCCGAGCGCGTAAAGCGGGCGCAGATCCTCGAGGCGGAGGGCAGCCGGCAGTCGGACATTCTCCAGGCCGAGGGTGAGAAGCAGGCCCAGATCCTGCGCGCCGAGGGCGAGAAAGAGGCCGCTTTCCGCGAGGCTGAGGCGCGCGAGCGGCTGGCCGAGGCCGAGGCCCGCGCCACGCAGATGGTCTCGGTCGCCATCGCCGAGGGGGACGTCAATGCCATCAACTACTTCGTCGCCCAGAAGTACACCGAGGCGCTGGAAAAGATCGCATCGGCGCCGAATCAGAAACTGATCATGATGCCACTCGAGGCCTCGAGCCTGATCGGCAGCGTCGCGGGTATCAGCGAGCTGGCCCAGCAGGCGCTGGAACGGCGCACGGAGGGGTAGTTCCAGTATGGATATGCAGTGGTTGGTTTACTGGCACTGGTGGCTGCTCGGCGTGGTCTTGCTGACGCTGGAGATGTTTGCTCCAGGGGTTTTCTTCCTCTGGTTGGGGCTGGCCGCCGGGCTGGTTGGTACCCTGTTGCTGGTTCAGCCCGGAATGTTCTGGCACTGGCAGGTGCTGTCGTTCGCGGTGCTCAGTGTGTTGCTGATCGTCGCCGGTCGTTCATGGTACAAGCGCCATCCGATCGAGAGCGATGAGCCGAACCTGAATCGACGCGGTGAACAATATGTGAACCGGGTCTTCACTCTGAGCGAGGCGATCGTCAACGGCGAAGGCAAGGTGCAGGTCGACGACTCGACCTGGAAGATCCAGGGGCCGGACTGTCCCGCGGGTGCGCAGATCCGAGTCCGCGACGTCGATGGCGTCATCCTGATCGTCGAGCCGAGCGATTGATAGCAAGGGCAGCAAAGGAGCAGCCGGTTGCATGAGTGATTACCGTGTCATTCTGTCCGGGGGCTTGCTTCCCGGCTTTGGCCAAGATGCCGTCTTGCAGGGTATGGCGAGCCTGTTCCAGGCCGCGCCCGAGACCCTGCGACATGTGTTCGAGGGGGGCAGCTTTCCGGTAAAGGGCCGCTTCAGCGCCGAGCAGGCACTCGAACTGCAGCGCAAGCTCGAGCGCATCGGGGTGAACGCCCGAATCGAAAAGGTCGGCGAGCACCAGATCGAGTTGGAGATCCGCCAGCACCGGCTCGCTGAGGCCCCGGCCGAGTCGTTGGGGCAGACGGCGCACGGCCAGGACTTCGTGGCGCCGCCCGTTGACGGCGGCAGCGCCGGCAATCGCGCCGCGCTGATGCACTGCCCCGCCTGTGGCCAGGAGCAGCCCCTTGCGGACAGCTGCCTGGCCTGCGGCATCACCTTCGCCGACTTCAACGAGCGCAGAAGATCCCGCAGGGAGGGGCAGCAGAGACCGCACCGCTCTCGGGGGTCCGAGGGCGAAGGCCGCGCCGATAGCCGTGCCAGGCCAGCAAGCACTGCCGTGCCGCCCGCAGACAGTTGGAACAACGCCTGGGTCGATACGGAGGAAGATCGAGAGCCCGACGAGAAACATTTTCTCGGTCTGTTCGCCGGGCCGACTCCACGGCGTTATCTACGGGTGTTCGAGCGCTTCAAGCGTGGACTGGGCTCCCGCATCCCGCTGAGTTGGAACTGGGGCGCGGTATTCAGTCCGTTCCTCTGGGCGATGTATCGCAAACTGTGGTTCTGGGCCCTGGTCATCGGGGTGTTCGAGATCCTGCTGCCGACCGCGGCCTTCGTGCTCGGTACCCGCGAGGGCTTTTCGCACAAGTACCTCTATCTCGGCTGGGCGGCGCTGATCGGCAGCCGTCTCTTCTGGCCGGCGGTGGTCGATTTTCTCTATTTTCGCCACGCGCGCAACAGCATCCGGCGCTTGCACCGGATGGCGCCGAACTACGCCGCGGATATCGATATCGCCACCGCAGGCGGGATCAGTCACAGCGCGGTGTTCGTCGGCATCACCGTCAGCATTGTCTTCGGGCTGTTCTTCTGGAGCGTCATCGAGTCGATGAACATCGGCTACGGCGGCTACGATCCGCGCATGGCCCAGATTCTGGAGGAGACGGTCGATCAACGATTCTCCGGGGATTCGCGGGTGCAGGGGATGGAGACCCAGACCCGCCAGGTCGACAACCAGTGGGCCGAGACCCGTCAGCGCCTGCGCTCTCTGGGGCAGCAGGTCAACGAGTGGCTGGTACAGAACAACAAGGTCGACAACCCCGGGTCGACCAATCTGTTCATGCTGCGTCAGCAGATGCGTATCCCGGACCAGCTGCTGCGCGATGGTTGGGGCGGCGAGGTCCAGTACATCCCCGATACCGAGGGTTATCGCCTGGTGTCGGCGGGACCGGACCGTCTGTTCGGTACGGCCGACGACATCCAGTATCGGCGGACGCTGAATTAGCCCCCAACCGTTGCGCGATGCGCCGCTCGGCAGCCGCGAATTGTGAGCGGCTAGCGTTCGCCCAGATTGGCCGGGCAAAGCACGGTGCGCATGGTGCCGATCAGTTCCAGCAGTTTGCCCGTGCGGATGCGGTAGTAGATGCGGTTGGCCTCCTTGCGCGAGGTCACGATGTTCTTGTTCCGCAGTTGCTCGAGGTGCTGCGAGATGTTGCTTTGCGACGTCCCGGTCTGTTCGACGATCTCGCCCACCGACATCTCCTGATCGCCCAGGGCGCAGAGGATCTTCCAGCGCAGGGGGTGGGCCATGGCCTTGAGCGCATTGGCCGTTATGGTCGGATCTTCGTCTTCGGGGATGTCCGGGATTGTTTGAGGGTCTTGGGTTTCCGTCACTGTCTTGTCGCTCCAGCCAAATCCGGCGGGTTACTGCTTGCCCGGGGCCGGCCTTGCCGACTTCGGGTTGTGGTCGGCTACCTTGCGGTAGCCACGCATGTTCTTGGCGATGCAGATGATATCGCGTACCTGGCCTTGTTCGTCTTTGACCGCGGTGCGGGAAAACAGAACCGGCACGCGTTGATTGTCCTTGGTCAGGAAGGCCGCATCGATATCGCGCAGGGCGCCGGTCCGGATGATCGCCTCCAGCCAGGTGCCCATGAAGGCGCCGGCCTGCTCCTCGGAATCTTCTTCGAACACGTCGCCGATCGACATGCCGACCAGTTCGTCATCGGTGTAACCGAGCATCCGGCCGGCGGCCGGGTTGGTCTTGGTGATGACGCCGCTCGAGTCGAGCAGCAGCAAGGCCTCGCCCATGTATTTGATAATATTTTCCAGGTGCTGCTTGGCCAGCCGCAGTTCGGTGGTGCGTGCGGCGACCTTGTCCTCGAGGATGCGATTGAGTTCGCGCTCCTTCTCGATCAGACGGAAATAGGTGCTGATTTTGTTCAGCAGCTGATTATCGTCGATTGGCTTCAGCAGATAGTCGGCCGCGCCCAGGTCGTAGCCCTTCTGCTGGAACTCCGCGGTCTTGAACGCGGCGGTCAGGAAGATGATCGGGATGTCCCGAGTCTTCTTCCGCACCTTGAGCATCTGCGCCGTCTGGAAGCCGTCGATCTCCGGCATCTGGATGTCGAGGATGATCAGGTCGATGTCCGGGTTCGCCATGGCGATCGCCAGGGCCTGTTCGCCGCCGGTCGCCTCGAGGATCGCGACATCCATATGCTGGCGCACCAGGGTGCGCAGGGTAAACAGATTGTGCTCGTTGTCGTCGACGATGAGCAGCTTGAAGCCGGCGTAACGCTTCACTCGCGCTCCTCCGCGAACGGTAGATGGCGGTCGATCACCTCGCTGAGTTCTCTCGGGCTGGGCGAGGTGGAAAGGAAATCGTCGGCGCCGGCCTCGAAACTGAATTCTCTGCCGTCGGAGTCGGTATTCTCGAGGAGCGCGATCACCGCCAGTTCGGTGTGGGCTGAGTGCAAACGCATGCGCTGAATCGTAGCATAAGGGTCCAGGCCGGACATCCCGACGTCGATCAGCGCCAGGTCGAAACCGCGCTCGTCCATCGCCTCGAGGGCCTCCTCGGCGTCGCCGACGGAGACGACCTCCAGACCCCAGCCCTCCATCATCTGGGTCAGGCGGATCAGGCGACGGACGTTGTTGTCCAGCAGCAGTATGCGTCGCCCGCCGAGGTCGATTCGCATCGGCTCGGGCGCCTCGGCGGTGGTCTGAGCGCTGTCCGACGCGACCGTTGGACTCCGATCGACCGCCGCTGAACGACCGCATTCGGCCGGCAGCAGCAGGTCGAAGGTCGTGCCCTGTTCCGGCGTGCTGCGCAGCATGATCTTGCCGCCGAGCAGCTCGGCCAGCTCGCGACTGATGCTCAGACCGAGGCCGGTGCCCCCATAGCGTCGGCTGGTCGAGCCGTCGGCCTGTTTGAAGGCCTCGAAGATCAAACCCTGCTTCTCCGCCGGGATACCGATGCCGGTGTCGCTCACGGACAGGCGCGCCGAGTGCGGGGCCTGGGCGGCGGACAGCCGGAGCCGGGCGCCGCCGGCGTGGGTGAACTTGACCGCATTGGAGAGAAAGTTCTTCAGGATCTGGCGAATCTTGTCAGCGTCGGACAGGACCCTGCGCGGCGCGCCGGCGACCAGCTCGAGATCGAGCGTCAGGTGCTTGGCCTCGAATTGTGGCCGCATCAATTCCTGCAGATCACCGAGCAGCTGCGTGAGATCGACCTCTTCGACATGCACCTCGAGCTGCCCGGCCTCGATCCGAGACAGGTCGAGGATGTTCTCGATCAGGGCCTTGAGATCCTTGCCGGCGTCGTTGATGACCTTGGCCTGTTGCAGCCGTTCGGTGCTGAGTTCGTCGTCGCTCTCGGCCAGCAGCTTCGACAGCAGCAGGATCGAGTTCAGCGGTGTGCGCAGCTCATGGCTGACGTTGGCCAGGAATTCGGACTTGTAGCGGTTCGACTGCTCCAGCTCGCGTGCGTGGGCGCGCAGGTTGCGGCTGTTGCGGGCGTGGGTCTGCGACAACTGAGTCAGGCCCTCGCCGAGTTCCTGCACCTCACGTCCGCCGCGCCATTTGAACACCACGGCCTGGTCCCCTTCGAGCATGCGCTTCAGCCCGCTCAGCAGATTGGCGCCGAAACGTTCGGCGCGCCGGGCAAACCAGCGGGCGACCAGCCAGATGGTGACCGCCAACACCAGGATGATGCCCAGTACCCTCAGGGTCAGTGCCCTCTGGAAGTCCTCGAGCGGAGTGCGGTCGACCCGGCGCCCCACCCACAGAGGCTCGTCGCCGGCGGTGCGAAACATCGGCACCCAGATGGCCTGGGCGCCGGCGGACTCCCAGAGCACGATCTTGCGGTGTTCGAACAGCTCCTGGAGTCCGGGGAAGTCCTCGAAGGCGTCGCCGGGTCGGTGCGGCATACCGGGCAGATTGAGGTAGCGGCCATCGGGCTGCACCCAAAGGGTCGTGTTCTCGCGCCGCGCCAGGCCGCCGATATCGATGGTGATGGCGACGCTGCCGAACACCGGTTCGCCCTCGCTCGGTCCGATCGGGCTGAGCAGCTGGGTAGTCATGACCCGGTTGGCCAGCTGGGCGTTGAGATCGATGCGGATCGGAGTCAGCAGCACGCCGAGGCGGTCCATCTGCGCCACCGCCGCCAGCGCCTCGTCGGGCGGCCGCGGCGGCGCATCCAGGGTCGGCTGCCAGGTCTGGTTTTGCGGATCGCGCTCCAGCCAGAAGCGCTGCCGACCGTCGGCGTCGAGAAATTGGATGGTGGTGACATCGAACTGATCCTGCAGGATGCGGTTGATCCACTCCGCGTAGCGGGTACGGGCGCGATCGATCTCTATCTGATCGGCGGTGACCTTGTCGGGGTCCTGACCGATGATCAGACCGGGTTCGGGCAGGCGTGCCAGCAGCCGTACCATCTCGTCACGGCTCGCCAGGTGCTGGTCGAGATCGCGGAAATCGGCGCGCAGGTTCTGCAGAAAGGCGTGGCGGTAGAACAGCTCGGCCCGTTCCAGCACCAGGGGCAGGTTCAACACCACCGCCAGCAGCAGGGGCGCCAGCGCGAACAGGAACAGGAACAGCAGGATTCGGGTGCGTAACGTCAAGGCCATGGGGTTCATACTTGCGGCGGCGCAGGGCGATTGGCCACCAAGGGCGGCCAGTTCGCATTAGAATCGCAGACGCTCCCCCATTGCAACGAGTCGCCGGCGTGGCGTCGACCGATCAGCATCGCGAGTACGCGCCGCGCGCCCCATACGGATCCCCTTGAGCTGGTCATGGCGCTGACAATCCTTCATCAAGACCCGTACCTGATCGCAGTGCACAAACCCGCCGGGATGCTGGTGCACCGAAGCGGTCTCGCGGCTGAGGCGGTCAACGGCTTCCTGCTGCAGCACCTGCGTGACCAGATCGGCCAGTGGGTCTATCCGGTGCACCGCCTGGACCGCCCGACCTCGGGGGTCTTGGTTTTCGGCCTGTCGAGTGAGGCCGCGAGCAGATTGGGCGCGATGTTTACCGCTGGCGCGGTCGACAAACGCTACTGGGCCCTGGTGCGCGGCTGGCCCGGTGTGCCGGACGCCGACCGCGAAGGCTGGGGCCTGATCGATCACCCGGTGCGCGACCGCGACTTCGGCGGCGAACCCAGACCGGCGCGCAGCCGCTATCGGCGCCTTGCGGAGGTCGAACTCCCGTTCGCGGTCGACCGCTATCCGACCAGCCGTTACGCCCTGCTCGAACTCAAACCCGAGACCGGCCGCCGGCATCAGCTGCGCCAGCACCTGAAACACCTCTCGCACCCGATCATCGGCGATACCAGCTACGGCAATGGCCGACACAACCGCTTCTTCCGTGAGCGCTTCGGGATCAGGCGACTGATGCTGCTGGCACGTGCGCTTAGCTTCGAACATCCGGTCACCGCCGAGTCTCTGCGGTTACACGCCGAGCCGGAGCAAGACTGGCGCCGCCTGTTCGCGGTCTTCGACTGGTCTATGGCCGATACGGCAAAATAACCGACGCCCAAGCGACGCATGGTCTAAAAATCTACAAACGGCCCCGGGGGATCAACGCGCCATGCATAAGACTTTTGCGAAACACTGGTTGACCAAGGGATTGTCGGCCGAGGCCAAGGTCACGTTCTACCGGCTGGGTGACCTTGTAGAGATCGACCCTGACAAGGTCATTATTCAGGCGGATAAGCCGAATCATCAGATGTATTTGCTCTTGGAAGGCGCTTTCAAGGTCCGCTTGCCGGAGAGGCCCGACCGGGTGAGTGGCGTGACCCTGGGTCATCGCGGGCCCGGGGATCTGCTCGGCGAGTATTCGTTGATCGACTCTATTTCGCCCTCGGCCACCGTGACGGCGTCGACCCGGGGCCTGGTGCTCCGTATATCGCACGATGCCATGCGTGAGCTGCTGGCCGCTGATGCGGAGGTCAGCGCCGTCGTCTACCGAAATCTGCTCAGCTACCTGGTCGCGCGCCTGCGGGCGCAGGACGAGGAGCTCGATTTGTTGATGGTCTAGCAGGCTGTCGGACTCAGCGCTGTTTAACTGCAAATCCGTGGGGAGCGATCAACTGCACTTATCGAGTTCGTCAAATAGGCCCGGGATAAATGGGGTCAGACTAAATGCGATAAATGGGGTCAGACCCGAATGGCGCTGAATTAAGCCCAAGCCTCTGAAACAGAGAGAAAATTTGGGAGGGCTGGCGGTCCCGGATGGTAGGCTGGTAGTTGCTAGACCACAGCAGCCACCCGAGAAGCCAGCCCACCATGCATGCTACCGATCGTCCGGCAACCGGACAACGACGACGTGTCCGCCATTACGCGAGCAACGCCGATTCCTACGCGATGTTCAATCTGCTGACCGGCCCCCTTCTTTTTGATCGCCTCGAGGCATTGCTGCCGGATCACCGTGAACGAATGTTTCCGCCGACTGAAACCTTGTCGATGTTTCTCGCCCAGGCCCTGTCGACCGACGGCAGTTGTCGCCAGGTGGTCAACGACGCGATGGTCAAACGCGTGATCGGCGGGTTGAAGCCGGGCAGCACCGACACGGGAGGCTACTGCAAGGCCCGGGCGCGTCTGCCTGAGACGATGGTCGCGACGCTGGCGCGTGAGGCCGGTGGGATCGTCGCCGAGGGGGCGCCCTCGTGGTGGCACTGGCGCGGCCGGCGGGTACGTCTGGTCGACGGGGCGACGGTGACGCTGGCGGACACCGAAGACAATCAGGCAGCGTATCCACAGCCTAACAGCCAAAAGCCGGGGTTGGGCTTTCCGATCTGCCGTGTGGTGGCACTGCTGTGCCTGGGCAGCGGTGCGTTGCTCGATGCCGCCACCGGTGCATGCCAGGGCAAGGGCGGCGACGAACAGACGTTGTTGCGTACCATGCTCGATTCGCTCGACGGCGACGACATCCTGCTGGGAGATGGCTTCTACGCCACCTATTTCCTGCTGTGTGAACTGGTGCGCGGTGGTGTCGATGGACTGTTTGAACAGCATGGCGCGCGTAAGCGCAGCACCGATTTCAGCCAAGGCGAGAAACTGGGTGTGCGAGATCACCTCATCGTTTTGACCAAGCCGAAGATAAAACCGGATTGGATGAGTCAGTGCGAGTACGACCAGGCACCGGCCACGCTGAAGGTGCGTGAGTTCCAGGCCGGCGGAAAGACCATGGTCAGCACCTTTCTGTGCCCCAGGCAGACGCCGAAACAGGTGCTCAGGGCATTGTATCGCCAGCGCTGGAACGTGGAACTCGATCTGCGAAACATCAAGACAACGCTGGGCATGGAGCACCTGCGTTGTAGGACGCCGCAGATGGCTATCAAGGAGCTGTGGGTCTATCTGCTGGCCTACAACCTGATCCGATTGCTGATGGCACAGGCTGCGTTGCTGGCCGATCAGATCCCGCGGCAACTGAGCTTCAAACACGCGGTGCAGCTCTGGATGGCCTGGCAACAACGCGGTGGTGGAACTCACGATGCGATGTCTATCAACGCCTTGCTGGTGTTGATCGCTGAACCGCGGGTTGGACTACGCCCCGGGCGGGTGGAACCGCGTGCTGTGAAACGCCGCCCGAAGCCGTTCCCATTGCTCACCAAACCGAGGGCGGAGGCAAGGGAATATATTCAGGAGAACGGCCACCCGAAGAAGCAGCGCTGAATGGCTCGCAAGTTCATGACTTACCGCGTATTCGAGCTTAATTCAGCGCCATTCGGGTCTGACCCTTTTTTATGTGATCCGGGGGTCAGAGTCGAAATTCGAGTCTGACCCTTTTTTATGTGAAGCGTAGGGTGCAATAGCGCAGCGTATTGCACCGTTCCGCAGGTGCAAGGTGCAGTACGGCTCACGCCCAATGTATCCAATGCCTGTCTCCGCCTTCCGCGTTCCCGACGGCTTGGTCTTGACGACGGGGCACCCTATGATCAACCGTTATCCGATGGCCCCGCCATCACCCCGACCGCCCGGAGCCCGTGCCCCATGCGTGACGCCAACCCCAAGACCATCCATCTCAAGGACTACCAGCCGCCGGAGTACCTGATCGACACGGTCGATCTGAGCTTCGATCTGCGCCCGACCGGCACCCGGGTGCGCTCGGTACTGGCGCTGAGGCGCAACCCCGCCAGCGAGGTCCGCGGCGACAGGCTGCGGCTCGACGGCGAGGGCCTGTCGCCGATCTCGATCCGGTTGAACGGCGAGGAGATGCCCGCCGAGCGTTACCGGGTCGACGACGAGTCCCTGACCCTGCACCAACCGCCGGACGAGTTCGTGCTCGAGACCGAGGTCGAGATCGCCCCGGAGGACAACACCGCGCTGGAGGGCCTGTACCGCTCCGGCGGCATCTTCTGCACCCAGTGCGAGGCCGAGGGCTTTCGCCGCATCACCTGGTTCCTCGACCGGCCCGACGTGATGGCGCGCTTCACCACCACGCATCGAGCGCCGACAAGGCGCGCTACCCGGTGCTGCTGTCCAACGGCAACCTGCGTCGAGCAGCGGCGACGCTGCGACGACGGCCGCCACTTCGCGCGCTGGGACGATCCGTTCCCCAAGCCGAGCTACCTGTTCGCCCTGGTGGCCGGCGACCTGCGCTGCATCGAGGACCGCTTCACGCACGCGCTCCGGGCGCGAGGTGCACCTGCGCGATCTACGTCGAGCCGCGAGAACATCGACAAGTGCGAGCACGCGATGCGCTCGCTGAAGAACGCCATGCGCTGGGACGAGGCAGCGCTTCGGCCTGCGAGTACGACCTCGACGTCTACATGATCGTCGCGGTCGGCGACTTCAACATGGGCGCGATGGAGAACAAGGGCCTCAACATCTTCAACACCAAGTACGTGCTGGCGCAGCCCGGACACCGCCACCGACGCCGACTTCCAGGGCATCGAGGGCGTGATCGCCCACGAGTACTTCCACAACTGGACCGGCAACCGCGTCACCTGCCGCGACTGGTTCCAGCTCAGCCTGAAGGAAGGCCTGACCGTCTTCCGCGACCAGGAGTTCTCCGCCGACATGGGCTCGCGCGGCGGTCAAGCGCATCGAGGACGTGCGCGTGCTGCGCGCCCACCAGTTCCCCGAGGACGCCGGCCCGATGGCGCACCCGGTGCGGCCGGACTCCTACATCGAGATCAACAACTTCTACACCGTCACCGTCTACGAGAAGGGCGCCGAGGTGGTGCGCATGATGCACACCCTGCTCGGCCGCGGAGCGGTTTCGCAAGCGGCATGGACCTCTACTTCGAGCGCCACGACGGCCAGGCCGTGACCTGCGACGACTTCGTCGCGCGCATGGCCGACGCCACGGGCCGCGACCTCGGCGCAGTTCCGGCGCTGGTACGACCAGGCCGGCACGCCGGTGCTGACAGTGCGACGCCAGCTACGACGCCGCGGCGCGGACCTACACGCTGAGCGTGAGCCAGCAGGTGCCCGACACGCCGGGCAGACGGACAAGCAGCCCTTCCACATCCCGCTGGCGGTCGGCCTGCTCGGCCGCGACGGCCGGGCGCGTGTCCCCCGTCTGGCCGGGGAACCGGAGCCGGGCGCCGACACCCTGGTGCTCGAACTGCGCGAGCGCGAACAGAGCTTCGTCTTCGTCGATCAGCCCGACGAGCCCGGTGCCCTCGCTGCTGCGCGGTTTCTCGGCGCCGGTGAAGCTCGAGTACGACTACGGCGACGCAGGACCTGATGTTCCTGATGGCCGCACGACAGCGACGGCTTCAACCGCTGGGACGCGGCCCAGACGCTGGCGCAGCGGGTCATCCTGCGGCTGGCCGAAGGCGCGTCGGACGAGGTGCCGCAGGGCTTCGTCGACGCCTTCGGCCAGGCCCTGGGCGACGATTCGGTCGAGCCGGCGCTGCGCGCCGAGGTGTTGCGCCTGCCGGGCGAGTCCTACCTGGCCGATCTCATGGAGACGGTCGATGTCGACGCCATGCACGATGCCCGCGAGCGGGTTCGCGCGCACCTTTCCTCGGCCTTGCACGATGCGCTGATCCGGATCTACGCCGGCCATCAGACCGAGGGCGGCTTCGATGCCGGCGCCGCGGCGATCGGCCGGCGCAGCCTGAAGAACCTCGCCCTGAGCTATCTCTCGGCCGGGGCGACCGACCAGGCCGAGCAGCTGTGCGTCGAACAGTATCTGGCGCCAGCACAACATGACCGATGTGATCGTCGCCCTGGCGCTGATCGCCGACGGTGATTCGGTCAAGCGCAAGGAATTATTGGCCGATTTCGCCGAGCGCTGGGCGCACGATCCGCTGGTGATGGACAAGTGGTTCAGCGTCCAGGCCATCAGTCATCGACCCGACACCCTCGAGCGGGTGCACAAGTTGATGCAGCACCCGGCCTTCTCGATGCGCAACCCGAACAAGGTGCGGGCACTGATCGGCGCCTTCAGCGACGGCAACCCGGTGCGCTTCCACGCCGCCGACGGCAGTGGTTATGCCTTCCTCGCCGATCGCATCCTCGAGCTGGACCCGCTCAACCCGCAGATCGCCGCGCGCCTGTTGCGCGTCATGGCGCGCTGGCGGCGCTACGACCCGGTCCGCCAGGCCGCGATGAAGGCGCAGCTGGAACGCATCGTCGCCGCGCCCAAGGTGTCCAAGGACGTGTTCGAGATCGCGACCAAGAGCCTTGATTAAAAAACGTAGGGTGCAATAGCGCAGCGTATTGCACCGTTCACCCACCCTACACGGCGATTCGATTGCCCTCGTAGGGAGGGTTAGGCCGGAGGCCGTAACCCACCAAACAGCAGGTAAGCCTGAATAATCCGGCTGTGCCGCCGCCCCCGAAATAGCCTGTATAATTCGGCGGCCTATTCGATCACAATCGGCCCTGGATAGGGGCTCGCACGACACTGAACCTAAACGTCATCCGTTGCTGGAGCCTCGCTTGATTCACACAATGCGGAGGGCGCGGAACATGCGCAGCTACCTACGCCTGTTCACATGCACGCTGCTCGTTACGTCCTTGTCGCCGATCGCTTCGGCCATGGACCCGGAAGACTGGAGCCTCGACATCAACGGCCTTTCCTGGCACAGCGAGCGGCGTTACGTCGAGAACGGCGAGAGTTCGAAGTACAACCAGACCAACCTGGGCCTCGGCGGCAGCTATGGCTGGAGCGCGGACCTGGATCTCAAGCTCGGTTTCTTCGACAACAGCTACGAGAAGAACAGCTTCTACGCCGGCGTCTATTGGCACCGCGACTTCTACTACGGTAACTGGACCGTCGCCCCCGGCATTGCGCTGCTGCTGGTGACCGGCTACGACGACACACCGGAAAACGCGCCGGCCGTGGCGCCGCTGGCCATCCCCGGCATCTCGTTCGGACACCGCGCGCTCAAGCTCAACTTCGGCTTCGTGCCGTTCGGGAACGTGAACTTCGCCCTGCTGCAGATGCAGGTCGTACCCAAGCACTGGTGAAGGCCGTAAGGTCCCGGTGCGGGCGATGAACCAACATCAATTATTAGTAAATCAGAGCATTCGAAAAAACCGATTAAGCCGAGAATGAGGAGCCGAATCTATCGGGAAACCTCGGACAGGCCGAAGCTGCCGCAGATATCGCTTTGACAAGGATAAAAGCCCGACATAGGATCCGGAAAATCGATTTTTTTAGTAATTTTAACGGTTTACGTCTCTTCCTCAAGTCGGCGCCGGCGTTTGTCAACGAAGTTGCCCGATTTTCTCACGCGACTTTTTTGTGTACTGACTCCCCTGGCTTCGTCTCAAGAGTTCGGGGTCAGGGTAACAACTCCCTTTCAATCTCCTCGGCGATCGTTGCCAGGAGGTGCTCTTTATTTGGTCATCAAGACCCACGCGTTTACAGCTACCGGACGCTGGTCTTCCGCGTCGCGGCGATGATCCGTTCATGCGGTGCGAGGATGCCGTTATTACGGTGCAATACGCTTCGCTATTGCACCCTACGTTGGGTGATGAGGAGTTCGGGGTCAGAGCAAAAACTCCCGTGGGTTTTCCCCGGGGACAGATTGTTTCTTTGGTCCTGGTTTCAAAGGACGGACCCGCCGCCCGGTCAGTCGTTCGATTTCCCGTTTGAATCGATCCTTACCCAGTGCAAACCCTGAGTTGACCGCCGTTCGCACCTCGGCAACGGTCTCGTCATCCAGATGAGCGGCGAACAGCCGGCGATAGCTCTGTGCACGCTCCAAGTCTGAATCGCCCAATCTCAGCCAAAGCGGGTAGGGCGTCCACAGGCTCGATCTCTTACCCGATCCATTCGCGTGATAACTCGACCACTTGTCGTTCTCCGGTCGCTTGACCATCCGCGCCCGCTCCGGGTTCAGCTCGATGTAGCGCTGACAGGTCAGCAGGTAATCTTCGGCATAGACGACGCAGGATTTGAACCGCCCCTCCCATAAGGTGCCAGATCTCTGGTAGAGGTGATTGAAGTAGCGGACATAGCGGCGTCCGACGTTCTGCATCATTTTCGAGATGCCGTTCGCGCTGAATGGCGTGGCGAGCAGGTGTGGACGTGGTTGGTCATCAAGATCCAGGCGTGGATTGCCACCGCTTGCTCGTTCGCGGCATCACGGAGCCAGTCCGCGTATGCGGCAAAGTCGGACTCAGCGGCGAAACAGACCTGGCGGTTGTTGCCGCGCTGGATGATGTGTTGCGGGATGCCGGGCGGGCAGATTCTCGGTAGTCGTGCCATGCGATCGTCCATGATCCGGTTGGGAGCCGTTATGGTACCGCGCGGTAATGCATGGTTAGGCAGCGGTTGCGCTTTTCTGGGTAATTAGGTTTTTACTCTGACCCGAATGGCACTAACTTGAGCGTAAACGTGGGTTAGCGGCTTTTCGCGTAACCCACCAAGCGTTGCGCAGCAACACAACGCCGGTTGAATGAGTACCAGTCGGCACGGCTGGTGGGTTACGGCACAAACATCGTGCCTAACCCACCCTGATAGAGGAATCGTTTAAGTAAGTGCCTTTTACTCTGACCCCGAATTCCCCGCGAATTCCCGAATCCCCGCGTTTTGTTGACGGCCAACCGATACGAGGATTAGCCTTTCTTGCAAAGCGTAATGAGTAAAGTCATGTCAACGTCAACTGTTACCTCGAAAGGCCAGATCACTCTCCCCGAGGATGTCCGGCCGGCTCTCGGGTTAGATGCGGAGCAGCTAAGGCAGAAGGCCAACACCAACTGAGCGAAAAGACGATGGAACAAATAGCCAATTTACACATTGAGAAGTTGCCTGAGGGTCTGTACCTGGCCACCAGCGACGATATTCCCGGCCTGGTCGCCCAGGGGCGCACCATCGCCGAGACACTGGAGATCGCCCGCGATGTGGCCAAGAAACTGCTGGAGGCGCAGGCCGACCGCCATCAGCAGGCCAAACTGGCCACTGTAAAAGATTCATTTGATTATCCGCTGATCTTGGGTACCTGATGGGCAGGCTGGCCGGGTTCAAGTACCGGCGAATTGTCAAGAAGCTGAAAAAGCTGGGCTTTGAGTTTGACCGTCAGGCCGCCGGGTCTCATGAGATCTGGTTCAATCCGGACACCGGCAAGTACACCACCATCCCCAACCATCCCGGCGAGATGCCGGAAGGCACATTGAGGGCAATCCTCAGACAGGCCGACGTGACTACCGATCAGTTCGTGAATGCGTAAGAGGATGGGTATGAGTTCGGGGTCAGAGTAACAACTCCCGCGGACAGTTTTTCGACTTCTCCCCTGAACCGATGCTTGCCCAGTGCAAGCCCCGAATTGACTGCGGTTCTCATTACTGAACGCCGCGATATGCATCTGTCGCGATCGACGCGGTTCGTTTTACAGACCACATCCTATAAGGCGTGAGGGGAACCGCGCAGGGTGCAATAGGCGCAGCCGTATTGCACCGAATGGTGATCTCGACAATCTCCGACCCTGGAGATCAGTCGAGCGCCTCGCCGTTTATCTCCGAGTGCAGGCGCCTGGCCTGACCGACCCAGTCATCGCGCTGTACCCGGTCCTTGAACGAGAGCCGCTTGGAGAACTCGCCGACGACCGATTCGTCCCAGCCGGCGATCTGGCGATAGGTGTAGACGCCAAAGTCGTTCAATTTGCGGTTGAGCACGGTGGCGATGCCCTTGATCCTGGTGAGGTCGTCGGCGGCGGCGGGTGGGGCGTCGAACAGCAGCCCCAGGTCGTCGTCGACACGGGCGTTGCCGGCGTCGAGTTCGGCGGTGAACGCGGCCCATGCCGACGGCAGGTCGTCGGCGTTGTGGGCGGCGGCCCCGGAACTCGCATTCACGGAAGTCAGACCCATGGCGGTCGGTTCGGTGGCGGCTGAGGCCTGCGGTCGAACCCTTTGCAGTTCGGCGTCGAGTCGCTGGTTGTCGTTGCGCAGCCTGCTTACCTCGCGCTTCGATTCGCTCAGCCGGTCGGCCAGTTGCATCGCCTCGGAGCGGGCGATCTCGAGATCGCTGCCGGTCTTGTCCAGTTGCTTGCGCAGCTCTGCGACCCGGTCGTCGACCTGATCCGGGTCCAGGGGAACGGGATCCAGCCGGGCCGGGGGTGCGGCGGCGCGCTCGGCCAGTGACTGCTTGCAGGCGGCGAGCGTCGCCTCGGTTGCGCGGGCGTTTTTCTGACAGGCGGCGAGGGCGTCCTGCGTGTCGGCCACTTGGGTCTGAGCGGCGCGCAGCGCGGTGCTCAGGCGCTGCGCCTCGTCCTGGCGGGCGCCCCAGAGCAGCCGCCCCAGCCACAGACCGAGCAGGAAGAACACCAGGGCGCACACCGAGATCAACAGGGTGCTGTTCAGAAGGAGGTAACTCAGGGCGTCGAGCATCGTGGGCTCCGCTTACTTCAGAAGAATTTCTACGCTGCGGCCGGTCGGCCCCAACGGCTCGCCGGCCAGGCGGGTGGGGCCGAAGTCGATCACCTCGATCAGATCGGCGGGCAGGCCGAGTTCGACCAGGGCCTCTTGCACCGCGGTGGCCCGTTGGCGCCCGAGCTCAATGCCGGCCATTAGACCTTCGGTCCCGCCGGCATCGACATGTCCACCGACGACGAAGCGGGCCCGACCGGCCGCGAGCCGGATTGCCTCCGCCAGACCCTGAAGCCTGGGCTGCTGCTGCGCATCGAGCATCGCCGAGTCGGCGGCGAACAGCGGCTGGTTGACGGCGAGCAGTTCGCGGATGCGGGCCAGGGTCTCGCTGTCGAGGCTGCTCTCGAGCCGGTGACCGGGCAGGTGGTAGACGGAGGGGTAGAGCGGCACCCGGTAGAGCAGCTGCTCCAGGTCGGACCCGGGCCCGGCCTGTTCCCACAGTTGGGCGAGCAGCTCCAGGGTGACCGCGCCCCGCAGTTCGACCTGCTCGCCGTCGATGCTGAGGGCGCGCGGCCCCGACAGGGGCATGAACTCGGCCAGGCTGGCGAGCACCAGTCGCCGCTGGCGCGGCTGCAGCGGCTGGATCGACGGATGGCCCTGGACGTGCAGCGCGGGCGCCTCGGGGATCGGCAGTCGATCGACCAGGGTGCGCAGCGCCATCCGGTCGTTCGAATGCAGCCGGCCGTGGATCTCGCCCGGGCCCTGGTCGCGCTGGTAAGTCAGCGTCGGCGTGACCCGGATGCGGTTGTCGACGGTGCGGACCCGGGCGCCGGGCAGGGCGTCCACGCGGGCGGCCGCCTGGTTGCGCAGGGCGAAGTCGGCGACAGTGCCCGACAGGGTCACGTCCAGATGATCCAGCCGGGCCTGCACGGCGTGGAACCCCGGGGCGTTCAGGGCGCGTTCGACCGCGGCCTGGACATCTGAGCGCAGATCGGTGTCGTAGTGGTGTTTCTGCCAGGCGACGAACGGGGGGACCAGGCTCACGGCCAGCAAGATGACTAACAGGCGCATCTTCAATTCGGACAGACTTGTTGAGAATTCGGGCCGCACTATAAGGGAAGCGCCGGGTCTTGCCTACGCGGCGTTCCGCGTCGTTAGCACGTGACTTCAACTATGTGTAGTAGGTACCTGATATTGCGACGCCCGGAATCGAAAAGGGGTTGAATCCAGCCCAGCACCCCGGCATCTTGGAGCGCTATCAACTCAAGATCAGGACCGGTGAATCGAATGAAAAGTCTTCTGCTTGTGGCCCACGGCAGCCGTCGCGCCGCCTCGAACGATGAAGTTCGGGAACTCACCAGGGGCCTGGCCGACCGCGCCGGCGCCGGCTTCGGCCACGTCGACTGCGCCTTCCTCGAACTGGCCGAGCCGTCGATCCCGGACGGTATTCAGGCCTGTATCGATCGCGGCGCGACGGAGGTGGTGGTGGTGCCGTATTTCCTCGCTGCCGGACGGCACGTCGCCGAGGACATCCCGGCCGAGGTCCTGGTCAAACAGCGCGAGCATCCAGCGATCCAGATCCGGATCGCGCCCTATCTGGGCCTGAACGAACGGATACCTGATTTGTTGTTGCAGGCGGCCGGCTGAGCGGCCCGCGGGAGAAAGCGGTTTCCCCATCAGGATGTCGGATTACGCCCGTCGGGCCGATCCAGGAGTCATTCCGGCTGCTCGGAAAGATCCCGTGGGTTGGATAGGCTGGGGTGGCACCGCCTCGAGCGATTGCTCGATCCAGGTAAGGTGGGTCAGGCACGTTGTCGGTGCCGTTACCCGACGCATCGAGGCTCACCACTTCAGATAGGCGTAGCCCTGTTCCTGCAGCAGCATCAGATCCTCGGCGCCGATCGTCACGACGGTGGCGAATTCGTGCATGTCGGAGGCCTTCCAGCCGAGGGCGTCCATGGTGTTGCCGCAGGCGTGGAACTCCACGCCCGCCAGGCTCAGGTACTCCATCTTGTCCAGGGCGTCGGGCGGGACCTCACGCACCGGCTTCTTCGCCAGCAGATGGATGCCGGGTCCCAGGCAGGTGACCACGATGTGGATGTCGTCGCCGTGCTTCTGCTTTAACTGTGAGACCGAGAACAGCAGCTGAGAGTAGGCCTCGGGGCCGGGCTCGCTGCATTGGTAGACCACCTTGTGCGGCGGTTCCTGCCCCTGATCGGAGGACTCGCTGGCATAGGCGAGTGGCAACGCGCAGCTCAGGGTCACGACAAACAGCAACAGGGCCAACGGCTGGGGGCTGAGTGATTTCATGGCAGGAACCTATTTGTAGATCTTGATGAGGTCGCTGTCGGCCACCTTGACCAGGGACAGGCAGCTTTCCGATCCCTCGGTGTATTTGGTCAGATCGCCGACGTGACAGTTGTCGGCGCCGTGCACCTGGACCTGGACGATGTCGTCGCAGCGGACGTTGCGAAAACGGATCTCGCGATACTGGCTGTCGGTCGGCTTGATGAGTGAGAAGCCGCGTGACAGGGTCTCGTAGGCGATCGGTCCGGCCTTGTAGGCGGTAAAGCGCAGCACGATGCTGCGGATGCGTGTGCTCAGATCGTTGCTCAGGCGCAGGCCGAGGCGACAGCCCTGCGGGATCGTCTCGCGGCGCTCGACGGTCAGGACCGCGCTGCCCCGGCCGTCCTCTCCCTCGGGCTCTGCGCTCAGGTACTCCCAGCGGCCGTCATCCTTCAACAGTACCTTGCGGCCGTCGTCCAGGGTCGCCTGCTGAGCAGCGCCGGCCATGGCGGACAGGGCCCAAAGTAGTGCGGTTGCGGCAGATCTCATTCTCATCGAGCAGTTCTCTCGGTTGCGGACGGGATGCGGCCTGAGCCGACCGAATGTCTTGAATTGTCAGCCAGTCGCTGCCCTGAAAGCAATTCGATCGGTTCCCGGTCTGTACATTCAGCGCAACCGCTTGCCCGTAGCCACGCGAGCTCGCGATGTTCTGGTTTTCTGGGATCCTGCTGTCTTTGATCGTCACCCTGCTTGCCGGTTTCGCGGCGGCGGATCGGGTCCGGATCCCGGCCTTGGCCTTCGCCAGGGGGTGTTCCGCTGACCCTGAGATCTCACCGGCATCCCGGGAGCTGGCGGAGTTCGCAGCCGCACTGGCGCCGGTCTGGAGCGAAGTTGGCAGCCGTAGCTGCCCCGCAGTCCCTTTGGCAACGTCAAGTTGCCGCAACAAGGTGGTCCGATCTGCGGCTCGATCGGACTTCGTTGCGCCGCGGATTCCTTCTGAGGCCCCAGCGGTTCCGCGCGCGGACAGTGTTCACGGAGGGCTATCGATACTTTAGTTGCGCAGAGTGTGAAAAAATACCGCCACATTCATCGCTTACCGGGCGGAGGTTGGCCAGGCAACAATGCGGCATCTCGAATCACACAGCTATCTGCTTCCCCCTGATTTCACCGCCGAACGGCTCGCCCACGAGCTCGCGCCGCGCTTCGAGTCCGAGCTGGATGCCGCCAGTCGGCTGGTCCGGCTCTACCTCGACAGCTTCGACTGGCGGCTGTTCGACGCGGGGTTGAGCCTGCAGTTCAAGACCTCCGAACCGGACCAGTCCCTGCAACTGGAATCACTGGCCGCGGGCAAACCGGTCGCCGGGGTCAAGACCGACAAGTCGCCGGCTTGGCCGGCAGACATGCCTCCAGGCGAGTTGCGCAATCGCGTCGCCTCCGCGCTGGCGATGCGCGTGCTGCTGCCCTTGGTGAGGGTCGAGAGCCGCAGTAGCGTGCTGCGCATCCTCAACGAAGATCAGAAGACGGTGGTTCGTCTGCGGGTCGAGGAACCGCACTGCCGTCGTCCGCACGGCGGCGGCGAGACACGCGCGCTGCTGGCGCGAGTGATCGTGGTGCCGGTGCGCGGTTATGCCGCCGAGCAAGCCATGCTGGAAGAGGTGCTGCGCGGCGAGTTGGAGCTGCCCGAGGCCCCGGCCAGTCTGTTCGCCGAGGCCCTGACCGTGACCGGCCTCGAGCCCGGCGCTTATTCCTCCAAGCTGGACGTGCCCCTGCAACCGGGCCTGCGCGCCGACGCCGCCGCGCGGCGGATCTTTCTGCATCTGCTCGGTACCCTGGAGAGAAATGTCGAAGGCACCCGCGCCGATCTCGACTCGGAGTTCCTGCACGATCTGCGCGTGGCCACCCGCCGCACCCGTTCGGCACTCAGTCAGATCAAGGCCGTACTGCCGAGCGAGATCGTTGACGACTACAAGCAGCGCTTCGGCTGGCTCGGACAGATCACCGGGCCGACCCGCGATCTGGACGTCTTTCTGCTCGAGTTTCCCAAGTATCGCGACCTGCTGCCCGAGGCCCTGCGGGCCGACCTGGAACCGTTCCATCGCTTCCTCGAGACCCATCAGCGCGCCGAGCAGGGCGCGCTGGGCAAGCGCCTCGGCTCGCCGCATTTCCGCAAGCTGCTCAAGTCCTGGCGCGGTTATCTGGAATCGGACCTGCCGGATAAGCCGCTGGCCGCCAATGCCGCCCGGCCGATCAAGGCCGTGGCCGACGAGCGGATCTGGAAGATGTTCCGCCGGGTGCTCAAGGAGGGTCGGGCGATCACCGACGCCAGCCCGCACGAGGCCCTTCACGAACTGCGCAAGAGCTGTAAGAAGCTGCGTTATCTGATCGAGTTCTTCCAGGTGCTGTATCCAGCCGGGCGCACCAAGCCGCTGGTCAAGGCGCTGAAGAACCTGCTCGACAACCTCGGTCAGTTTCAGGACCTGGAGGTGCAGGCGCACAAGCTCGAGCATTTTGCCGAGCAGATGCAGGCCGAGGGCGAGGTGCCGTTGCCGACTCTGCTGGCCATGGGTGCCTTGATCGGCGATCTCCTGCGTCGCCAGGACGCGGCGCGACACGAATTTCGGGGGCGTTTCAACCAGTTCGACACCAAGGACAACTGCGGCGCCTACCGTCAGCTGTGCCAATCCGCCCGGAAAGGGGAGGTTGCGGTTTGAAAACGCTTGCGGTGTACAACATCAAGGGTGGTGTGGGTAAGACCGCGACCTCGGTCAATATTGCCTACCTGGCTGCGCGGGAGGGGCTGAACACACTGATCTGGGACCTCGATCCCCAGGGCGCGGCGACCTTCTACTTCCGGGTCAAACCCAAGGTCAAGGGCTCGCGCAAACTGATCCGCGGCAAGCGCGCTGTGGACGACGTGGTCAAGGGCACCGACTTCGACAACCTGGATCTGCTGCCGGCGGATTTCGCCTACCGCAACATGGACTTGGTGCTGGGCGAATCGAAACGCCCGACCGAACAACTGCTCAATCTGCTGCGACCGCTGCGGGGCGACTACGATCTGGTGGTGCTGGACTGCCCGCCGAGCATCTCGCTGGTGTCGGAGAACATCTTCCGCGCCGCTGACAGCCTGCTCATCCCCACCATTCCCACCACGCTGTCACAGCGCACCCTGATGCAATTGGCCGACTTCATCCAGGGGCACAAGCTGAACACCCCGGTATATTCCTTCTACTCCATGGTCGATCGGCGCAAACGAATGCATCAGGAGGCGATGGCGGAACAATCCGACGAGCGGGTGCGGGTGCTGCAGTCGTCGATACCCTACCTCAGCGAGGTCGAAAAGATGGGCCTGGAAAGGTCGCCGGTGCCGGCGTTCGCCGGTCGAAGCAGCCCGGCGCTGCAGGCCTACGAGGCGCTGTGGCGGGAGTTATCGGAATTGATTTGAGTAGGGTGGGTTAGGCGCGCTGTTTGTGCCGTAACCCACCGGCTGTGCCGACAGGCACTTATACAACCGGCGTTGTGTTGCTGCGCAACGCTTGGTGGGTTACTCAAAAACCGCTGACCCACCCTGCGTTTATGCTTGAGTAGCGTCCGTCCAGACGGGTTTACATCCGGTTCAACTCCACCCGGCGGTTCTGCGCCTTGCCTTCCGCCGACTCGTTGCCGGCGACCGGCTGTTCCTCGCCGTAGCCCATGGCCGTCATGTTCTCGGCTTGCACGCCCTTGCCGGCGAGATAGGCCACGACGCTTTCGCAGCGGCGCTGCGAGAGGTCCTTGTTGTAGGCGTCGTCGCCGTCGCTGTCGGTGTGTCCGGCAACCTCGACCCTGATGTCCGGATTGGCCACCAGGGTGGTGGAGACGCTATCGAGAATGGCCAGAGACTCGCCGGTCAGTTCGGCCGAATCGGTCTTGAAATTCACCCCAAGCAGTACGATTGCGGCGTTCTGTTCACAACCGAAGGCATCCACCGGGGCCCCGGCAGCGGAGTCCGGGCACAGGTCGGATGGGTTGAAGACACCGTCCTGATCCGAATCGACGGGCGCCGGTTTGGCGACCGGTTTGGCGACGGGTTTGGCCAGGGCGACCGGCTCGATCGGTTCGGCGGCGGCACCTTGAGGTGCGATGACCGGCGGCGTCAGCGGCGGCCAGGGGTTGCGGTAGCCGTAGCCGGCCCCTCCGCGTCTGCCGGTCGGAGCATACCTGCCGTAGGGTCGAATCCAGGCCGGATGGCTCCAGTGATGGATACCGACCGGCCGAAATCGGCCCGGGACACCCCGGTTCGGGGCTATGCGGCGTTCGAATGCCGCCGACCTGCGCGCTGGCGGGGTGAATGGCGAAGGTCGCCCGGTGTCGCTTGGGGCGACATGGCCGGAACCGATCGCCGGGCGCGTCTCGCGCCGCGCCTTGACCCACTCGGGCAGTTCGGGGCGTTTCGGCATGCTCCGATGTTGCCGTCGATCACGGGCCCGGTCCGGCCGCTCCGGTCGAGCGAAGCTGGGGCCGAAACCTTGGCTGCGGCGTTTGCCGAGCCACTCCGGCAGCTCGCGACGGCGGTAGCTCGACCCGTCGCGGCCCGGGACGCTGGAGTAGGGCGAGGACAGGCGCTTGCCGGGGTCGTCGCAGCCCATGGAAACGGCAGTGGCCACACCGGGCAGTACGGTGGCCAAAGCGCTGGCCAGGACGAGGGATTTGAAACTCACGAAGATCTCCTTGGAACGGTGATGTCTGAAGGGTGGCAGCGTAATTGCAAAGAATATGTCGCTGGGGATGAATCCGAAAGTCCGCCAAGCCTACCAGGATTCCCATCAGGATATCCTGATATAGCTTGCCGGCAACCCGGCCGAAGATCCGATGGTCTTCGAAAAAAACTCATGAAATCAATCATAAATCGAGGTGATCGTTATGGATTTAGTCAACCTTCTGGTATCGAACCTGGGCGTCTCAGACGACCAGGCGAAAGGCGGTGCAGGCCTGTTGTTCAAGCTCGCCCAGGACAAACTGGGTGAGGGACCCTTCGCACAGGTGGCCGAGAATCTGTCGGGCGTGGACGACATGATGGCCGCCGCCCCGAGCACGGGTGGTGGCGGTTTGATGGGGGCGGTCAGCAGCATGATGTCCTCGTTCGGCGGCGGTTCCGGCAAGCTCGGCGCCCTGGCCGGCCTGGCGGGCGGTTTCGACAAACTCGGGCTGGACGCCGGCATGATCGGCAAGTTCGTCCCGGTGGTGCTCGGCTTTGCCCGCGAGCACGGCGGTGAAGGAGTAGGCAAGCTGCTCGAGGGCGTGTTGTCCCCCAAGTGAGCGCGCCCCTGTGGGGGGCTGAATTGTGGGAGCGGCGCCCTCGCCGCGATCCTGGAATCGGCGCGAGGGCGCGTCTCCCACGGGGCTCCGTAGTCATCGACTCCCGGGGTTGCTAGGCCTTGGCGCCGGCGTAGCGGTACACCGAGGGCACCAGGATCAGGCTCACCAGGGTCGAGAACAGCAGCCCGGAGACGATGGTGATCGCCAGCGGTTGCAGCATCTCGGCGCCTTCGCCGAGGGCCAGGGCCAGCGGCAGCATGCCGACCACGGTGGTCAGGGTGGTCATCAGGATCGGCCGCAGCCGCAGCCGCGCGGCCTCGACGATGGCCTCCAGCTTTACCCGGCCACGGCGGCGTTCCAGCTCGATGTACTCGACCAGCACGATGGCGTTGTTGACCACGATCCCGGCCAGCATGATCATCCCGAGCCACACCGGCATGGAGAGCGGCAGTGCCGGTCCAATGCAGGCCGAGCGCGACGCCGATGGGCGCGAACGGCACGCTGAACAGGATGATCAGCGGGTTGCGCAGCGACTCGTACTGCACCGCCATCACCACCAGCACCAGGAACAGCGCCAGGCCGAGCAGATAGCCGCGGATAGCTCTCGCCCTCCTGCAGGGCCTCGAGGTTGCCGGCCTCGTACAGGCTGTAGCCGGGGGGCAGTTCGAGATCTTCGAGCGCCGCCTGGGCGCGTTGCACCGCCTCGGTCAGGCCGAGTTCGCCGGTCAGCGAGGCGCTGACCTCGACCATCCGTTGCTGGCGGTCGCGCAGGATGTCGGCGGGGGTGGCGAGCAGTTCTACCTCGGCGATCGTCGCCCAGGCGCACCGGCACCCGCGGTTCGGTGCGGCTGAACAGGATCACCGAGGCGATGTCGGCCGGGTTGGCGACGTCGCGCCGGTCGCAGACGCACGACGATGTCGATGCTGCGATCGTCGCTGATGAAGTCCGTCACCACCTGGCCTTCCAGGGCGATAGCGCACGGCGCGGCCGACGTCCTCGACGTTCAGGCCGTGATCGGCGGCGCGCTCGCGGTCGACGCGCACCGAAAGCTCCTGATTGACGTCCTCGTTGGAGTGGCGGACGTTGCGCAGCCCGGGCGAGTCCTTCAGCACCTCGGCCATGCGCGCGCCGATCCGATCGAGCTGTTCCAGCTCCGCTCCCTTGACCCGGAAGGCGACCTCGTCGTCGCCGCGGCTGATGCGCAGGCCGCGGATGCCGCGTTCGCGCAGCCGTATCCGGACCCCGACCAGTTGCTCGTTCTCGATCAGGCGGTTCATGCGCGCGATCCAGTCGCGGCTGCTGAGCCGCCGCTCGCCGCCCGGAAGCAGTTGCACCTCGATGCTGGCGCTGTTCGGTGCCTCGTACTGCGAGCGGCCGAAGATCCGCCCACCGGCGATGGTAAACACGGTGTCGATCTCGGGTTGGTCGAAGATCAGGTCTTCGACCCGTCGGGTGATCTGATCCATGGCCTCGACGTTGACGCCGCGCTCGGCGGTCAGGGAGATGCCGATCCGGCCGTCGTCGAGCTTGGGCAGGAAGTCCTTGTATTGGGCGAAGGGGTTGGTTGCCAGGCTCAGGCTCGCGACCAGCCCGGCGACGAACAGGCCGATCACCAGCCAACCGACCTTCAGCAGCCGCCCGAGCAGCCAGGCGTAGCCGTCCTGCAGGGCTGTCATCACCCGGTTCGACCGCCCGCCGCAATGCGCCCTCGCGGCCGGCGCCGGACCCGTCCGGCGAGCGCCGGCACCAGCGTCAGGGCGACCACCATCGAGGCGACGATGGCGGCGGAGATGGTGAAGATCAGCTCGCGGAACAGCAGCCCGACCAGGCCGCCGATGAACAGGAACGGCAGCACCGCGGCCAGGTTGGTGGAGGTGGAGGCGACGATGGCGCTGTTGACCTCGGCCGCGGCCGTGGCCGGGCCTCGAGCCGGCGACTCGCCGCTGCGCTGGTGGCGGTAGATGTTCTCCAGCATGACGATGGTGTTGTCGACCAGCATGCCGATGCCGAGCGCCAGGCCGCCCAGGGTCATGATGTTGAGCGTCAGGCCGCCGCTGGCCATCAGGATGAAGGTGACCAGGATCGGCGATGGGGATGGCGCTGCCGATGATCAGGGTGCGGCGCAGGCTGCCGAGGAACAGGTACACCACCAGCATCGCCAGCAGCGCGCCGCTCAAGCGCCGCGGTCACGGCGTTGTTCAGCGACTGGCGCACGTAGCGCGCCTGGTCGTCGACCGTGTCGACCTCGATGTCCTCCGGGATCAGGCCCTGCTGCTGCGAGTTCGGCCAGCTGCGCCTTGACCGCGTCCACCACCGCCACGGTGTTGGCCTGCGGCTGCTTCTGGATCGACGAGCTTGATGCCCGGGCAGACCGTTCAGGCGGATCCGCAGGCGCTCGTCCTCGGCGGCGTCGATCACCTCGCGCGACCTCGCCGAGGCGCAGCACGCGCGGGGTTGCCGGCGCGATCGCTGACGCTGCAGCGGCAGGTCGATCGATCTCCTCCACGCTGCTGAAGCGCCCGGCGGTGCGGCCGCTGATCTCGCTGGCCGCGCCATCATCAGCCGGCCGCCGGGGACGTCCTGGTTGGCGGTCTCGCAGGGCGCTCGGCCAGGTCCAGGATGTCCAGGCCCAGCCCGGCCAGGCGGTCCTGGTCGGCGATCACCTGGACCTCGCGCATCAGTCCGCCGCCGACCTCCGCCGCGGCGACGCCGGGCAGGTTGAGCAGCCACTTGCGCAAGCTGTAGTCCACCCAGTCGCGCAGCTCCACCGGATCGCGCAGCGGCGAGCTGACCACGAACTCCGGCGACCGGGATCTGGGAGGGGTCGCGCTTGTAGATGACCGGCGGGTCGATGGTGTCGGGCAGGAATCGCTTGGCCCGGTCGAGCCGGGTGCTGGCGTCGCGCAGGGCGATGTCGATGTCCTTGCCGTAAGCGAAGGTCAGGTCCGACCGCGCTGCGGCCCTCGCTGGTCTGGCGACTGCGACGTGCGATGGCGTCCTCGGTGATCGCCAGCTGTTCCTCGAGCTGGCGGGTGATCTGGTCCTCCATGATGCTCGCCGGGCACGCCCGGGTCGATGATCCGCACCCGGACGTCCGGGTAGATGATGTGCGGCAGCAGGTCGATGTCCAGGCGTCCGCAGGGCGAACAGCCCCAGCACCATCACCGCCAGCGTCAGCATCACCACGCCGACCGGGTGGCGGATGGACCAGCCGGCGATGCCGCCGCCGGGCGTCGGTCGCGCGGACAGCGCCGGGCTATCGAGCGATGGCGGCGGTGGTAGCGGCATCTGCGGGCGGGGCTTTCTTGCCGGCGACGATCGGCTGGACGGTCATGCCCGGGGTCAGGCCGAGGAAGCCGCGGGCGATGATCTCGACGCCAGGTTGCAGGCCTTCGAGGATTTCAATCTGGTCCTTGATCCGCACGCCGGTGCGTACCCGCTGCGGCTCGGCCTTGTTGTCGCGAGACAAATAGACGAACTCGCCCTGGCGGTCGCGGCGCACCGCGGCGAACGGCACCAGCAGGCGCTCGACCCGGGCACTGCGCAGGGTGGCGCGGACGAACTGGCCGGCGCGTGCGGCCGGCGGGATGGGTTCGAGCGCGACCTCGATGGTGCCCTGGCGGGTGCGCCGGTCGAGCTCCGGATGGATGCGCAGGATCTGTCCGGCGTGCTCGCCCGGGCCGATGGCGTCGATTCGCAGCTGCACCGAGTCGCCCGGGGCGAGACGCGGCAGCAGCAGTTCCGAGACCTGAATCTCGGCGACCAGCGAGTCCGGGTCGGCCAGGGTCAGCAGATGATCGTGCTTCGCCACCACATCGCCGGGTTCGGCGAGGCGCTCGGTGACCAGTCCGGCGAACGGCGCCTCGATGCGCATGTAGCCCAGTCGGGCGCGCAGCAGTTGTTCTTCGGCCTCGGCGATGTCGAGCCCGGTCTCGGCGCGGGCCAGTTCGTCCTCGGAGGTGGCGCGCTTCTTCGACAACCGGCGGATCCGTTCGACGTCGATCCCGGCCTGGCGGGTGTTGGCCCGGGCCTTGGCCAGTTCGGCGCGGATCAGCTCGTCCTCGAGCTGCACCAGGCGCTCACCGGCGGCGACCCGGTCGCCCTCGAACCAGGGCAGCTGGCTGATCCGGCCCTCTTCCTGGCTGTGGATGCGCACGGTACGGCGCAGGCGCAGGGTGCCGGTGCGCTCGTGGGCCGTGCTGACCAGCGCCGATTCGACCGTCAGGATCTCGACCAGGTGGGCGTCGGTGCTCTTCCTGGGGGTCTTCTTGGTCGGCTTGGCGGTGTCGGGTTCGAGGCAGGCGGACAGGCCAAATGCCAGGACGAGGGATACCAGGGCTGTTCGCCAGCGCCGCGCCGGTCGAACATCGCTCCGGGCGCTCGGCTGTGCGCTCACGATTTGTATTTGTAGCGCTTGACGTCGCGTTTGATCCCCTTGGCGCGATCGCGTTTCAGGGTGCGCTGAATGATCAGACCTTCCATTTTCCAGTCCAGGTCGTCCAGCGGTATCTCGGGGTACAAGCTGTTCAGCGCCACCAGGCGCTCGCCGAGCTCGTCTTTGAGATATTGCCGGAACCAGCGCACACCCTCGACCAGGACCATGATGTACATGCCGTGCGCCGGTTGATCGAAGGGCTCGACGGTGACGATGCACTGGTCAGGGAACTCCGGTTCCATGCTGTCGCCGAGTACCTGCAGAGCGAAGGGTTCGGAGTTGGCGCAACTGCTCGGAGAATCCTGCATGTCGAATACACTCGGCCTGTGGGTAGATGGGAACAATTCGGGTAGACTGCGCGATCTCGAAGAAATTCCGCAAACTACCTGATTTATAAGGGTTAAATATTAGGGCCTGTTCACACTGTGCAAATACACATCGACGAAGCTCATTGTTTCGCAGGGCATGGCGCACTGAGCGTAGTGTATTCGCCGTACACGAGCGAGAGTGCAACGCGGCCATGCGAAAAAAGGGCCCCGTCCCTTCGGCTTGGAACCAACGCTGGGCATCCGCATAGTGTGAACAGGCCCTGACATGGAGCGCGGCGGCAGAATCGGTCCCCAGGTCCACAAAGATCGCAGGGATTGGCAGAATTTGAAAGACATGCTGCCGTTCCTGTGGGAATTCCGCGGTCGCGCCCTGTTCGCCCTGATCTGCCTGGTGCTGTCCAAGGTGGCCAATGTCGGCGTGCCGGTGGTGTTGAAGGAGGTGGTCGACGCGCTCGATGGCGCCAAAGAGCAGTTGTTGGTCCTGCCCGTGGCCCTGCTGTTCGCCTACGGCGCGCTCAAGCTCAGCGCCAGTCTGTTCAACGAACTGCGCGACGTGGTGTTTGCCAAGGTGCGCTACCGGGCGATGCGGCGTTTGAGCACCCGGGTTCTGGAACATCTGCACAAGCTGTCTCTGCGCTACCATCTGGAGCGTCGCACCGGTGCGGTCAGCCGGGACCTGGAGCGCGGCACCCGCTCGGTGAGCCAGATCCTCAACTACATGGCCTTCAGCATCCTGCCGATCGCTGGTCGAGTTCTCCCTGGTCGCGGTCATCCTGATCACCCAGTACCACATCCAGTTCATGCTGGCGGTGTTCGGCACCGTGATCCTCTACATGGGCTTCACTTTCGCCATCACCGAGTGGCGCATGGATTTCCGCCACCACATGAACCGGCTCGATTCACAGGCCAACAGCCAGGCCTTCGACAGTCTGATCAACTACGAGACGGTGAAGTATTTCGGCAACGAACGGCTCGAGTTGCAGCGCTACGACGACACCCTGCAGGACTGGGAGTACTGGGCGGTGCGCAGTCAGACCTCGATGTCGATGTTGAATTTCGGCCAGGGTTCGATCATCGCCCTGGGCGTGGCGGTGATCGTGGCCATGGCCGCCAATGGCGTGGCGCAGGGGGCGATGACGGTCGGCGATCTGGTCCTGGTCAATGCCCTCATGCTGCAGTTATTCATCCCGCTGGGCTTTCTTGGCATCGTCTACCGCCAGATCAAGTACTCGCTGGCCGACATGGACCTGGTGTTCAAACTGCTCGAACGCGTACCCGAGATCGCCGACCGGCCGGACGCGGCTGAACTGGCGGTAACGCGGGGAGGGGTTCGTTTCGAGCAGGTCGATTTCGGCTACCAGCCGGAACGACAGATCCTGTTCGGGATCGACTTCGAGATCCCGCCGGGGCAGAAGCTCGCGGTGGTCGGGCATAGCGGCGCGGGCAAGTCGACGCTCTCAAGGCTGCTGTACCGCTTCTACGACGTCAATGACGGGCGGGTGATGATCGACGCTCAGGACGTCCGCTCGGTGACCCAGGACTCGCTGCGCAGCCAGATCGGCATCGTCCCGCAGGACACGGTGCTGTTCAACGAGAGCATCGAGTACAACATTCGCTACGGCCGTCCCGACGCGACGCCGGAGGAGGTCGAACGGGCGGCCGGCATGGCCCACATCCAGGACTTCATCGAGGGGCTGCCGGAGGGATGGAACAGCGTGGTCGGCGAACGGGGTCTGAAGCTCTCGGGCGGGGAGAAGCAGCGCGTGGCGATCGCCCGGGCGATCCTCAAGCAGCCGAAGATCCTGATCTTCGACGAGGCGACCTCGTCACTCGACAGCCATACCGAGCAGGCGATCCAGGAGACCCTCCGCGAGGTGGCCGAGCACCACACCACGCTGGTGGTGGCACACCGCCTGTCGACCGTGGTCGACGCCGACCGCATCCTGGTGATGGACCACGGCCGCATCATCGAGCAGGGGACGCATGCCGCGCTCCTGGCGCCGGTGGTCACTATGCGGCCATGTGGGAACTGCAGCAGCAGGAGCAGGCGGATAAGGTCGTCGCCGCTGCTCCGGCCTGAGCTTGTTGCGGATCTCAGTGACCGCACTGCAGAGAGTTGCAGAACCAGCGGCTCATCGTTTCCGAATGGATACGGCGCGACATCCGGCACGGTACGCAGTTGCCAAATATCTGAATTGTCGAGACCCCGATGCCGGTGCCGATCAGCGACCAGAACACGATGTCGATCCATTGCTGCTGCATGATCTGCTCGGTTCCGTAGTAGCCGTGTGCGAAAACGCCGAAAATCATTGCGACGATCAGACCCATGAGTGTCGGTAACATTGTCTTTATCTCCAGCCGAACTGCGGCTTCATTGTTTGTGCTTCGTAAGATCACGGAATACTAATATAGTTTCAATGACCGGCATCAATGGTGGCGGCCTGGCCGATCAAAACTTGATTATATTCAATAATTCTAATCATAAAGCGCTTTTAGTTATTGATATGTCTGGAAAAATTCCGGAATGAAAATCTATCTGGTCGGCGGTGCGGTACGCGACTCCTTGCTCGAGATCCCGTATTCGGAACGGGACTGGGTGGTGGTCGGGGCGACCGACCAGGCCATGCTCGACCAGGGCTACCGGCGCGCCGACGAACGTTTCCCGGTGTTCCTGCACCCGCAGACCGGCGAGGAGTACGCCCTGGCCCGGCGAGAGACCAAGACCGGGCCGGGCTACAAGGGTTTTGCCGTCGACACCTCGCCGGAGGTCACTCTCGAGCAGGATCTGGCCCGACGCGATCTGACCATCAACGCCATGGCGCAGGACGAGACCGGAAAGCTGATCGACCCCTATGACGGAAAGGACGACCTCGATGCCGGGCTGCTCAGGCATGTCACCCCGGCCTTCAGCGAAGACCCGGTGCGGCTGCTGCGTATCGCCCGTTTCGCGGCCAAGCTCGGCCGCTGGGGGTTTCGTGTCGCTCATGGCACCCAAGGCCTGCTCAAGCTCATGGCGGCCAGCGACGATTTGATCCACCTTCAGCCGGAGCGGATCTGGCGTGAGATGAAGCGGGCGCTGGGCGAGGAACAGCCGTGGCGGTTCTTCGAGGTACTGCGAGCCTGCGGCGCACTGCCGCGCCTGATCCCCGAGCTCGACGGCGGCGTGGCCGGGAACCACACCGGGCACGCGGCTGCACCGGAGGCGCCGCCGATGGGGGCGTTGCGGCGCTGCGTCGAGGCGGGCGGTGGCGCCGAGATGCGCTTCGCGGTCCTGCTGGCCGATTCGCTCCGTGACGACGGCGACGCGGTGGCCGCGTTGTGCCGCCGCCTGCGGGCCGAACGCGTCTATCGGGAGGCCCTGTCGCAACTGGTGCGCGCCCGTTCCGCCTTGCGGCGGCTGGATCGGTCCGACGCTGCGACCTTGTTGAATTTTGTCCAGGCCTTCGGTGGTCTCAAGTCCCGAGACGGGTTCGAGGGTCTGTTGCTGGCTTTGGCCGCCTTGCACCCGGAGCACGCCGAAGCGCGGATTGAGACCTTGCGCCGGGCCAGGGACCTGGCTTTGGCCGTCTCGGCCGGCGACCTGGCGCGCTCGGGGCTGGAGGGCGCGGACTTCGGGGCAGCGCTGCGCCGGGCGCGGCTCGAAAGCATCGAGCGCGGCCTCGATCCGAAGCCGGATCGGGCCCGGGATGAGTCAGGCACCTGACGGCCGATCGGCATGAATCCCTGCGGGTACCGGTGGAGCAACTCGGAACAACAGTGATACCCTGACAAATCCAATTTATTTCAACCAATTAGATGCCAGTTCTTGCGAATCGAGATCATTGGTCGTCGGTCGCCTTGCAGGCCCCGGCTTCGGCCGGCGTGACCACCGGCATCTTCAAGATCCTGCAGGCGGCGCGGCTGGTCGTGCCCTTGCTGGCGCTGTGTCTCGGTCTGACCGCAACCATTGCCAGTTCGCTGCTGCTGATCGGCGGATTCGGCGGCGACCGATTGCTCGAGCGGGTGCTGTTGGTCGCTGCGGTGGTGGCGATCACCGGCCTGCTCGTCACCGGATACCGACTGAAGCGGCAGCTGCTGCAACCCCTGGTCAGTCTGGAGAACTCGGTCGCCCAGGTCTGCCAGGGTGAGCCCAATGTTCATCTGCCGTTGGAAGATCCCGGGGTGTTGCGCGAGATGGTGCGCGGCATCGACAGCCTGAACGAAGAGCTGACCGATCTGTACGAGGACATGGACAGCCGGGTTGCCCGCCACACCACGCGTCTGGCGCAGAAGACCGCCTCGCTGAAGATCCTCTACGACGTCGCCGCCAGCATCAATCGGGCCCAGGATCTGGATGACCTGCTGCTGCGCTTTCTGCGGGTGTTGAAAGAGATGGTCAACGGCCTGGCGGCGACGGTGCGGGTGGCCATGCCCGACGGCAAGTGGCGCCTGGTCGGCTCGATCGGTCTGAACGACGATGTGATGCGCGAGGCCGACATGCTGCCGCTGGAACTGTGCCTGTGCGGCACGCCGCTGACGCCGGGCGACATCCTGTGCGAGCACAACACCAAACACTGCACCCGCCAGCTCGGCCGCAAGATGTTCGGCAGCGACGAGATCGAGACCGTTACGGTGCCGTTGGACTATCACGACGACGTACTCGGGGTGTTCAACGTCTTCGTTCGCCGACCCGGCATCTCCGATCGCGAGGACATCATGGAGCTGCTGCAGACCATCGGCAGCCATCTCGGTATGGCGATCGCCAAGCAGCGTTCGGATGTCGAGGCGCGGCGCCTGTCGATCGTCGAGGAGCGCACCGCGCTCGCCCACGAATTGCACGACTCGCTGGCGCAGACCCTGGCCAGTCTGCGCTTTCAGGTGCGGATGCTCGAAGACACCCTGAAACAAGACCATGCGTCGCCGGCGGCCGCGAACGATCTGCAACGCATCCGCAACGGCCTCGACGAGGCGCACACCGAATTGCGCGAACTGCTCAACAGCTTCCGCGCGCCGATCGATCAGCGCGGTCTGGTGGCGGCCCTGGAGAAGCTGGTGCAGCGCTTCCACCAGGAAAGCGGCATCCACATATTCTTCCAGAAGGAGTGTCGCCAGCTGAATCTTTCCGCCTCGGAGGAGCTTCAGATCCTGCGAATTGTCCAGGAGGCCTTGGCGAATATTCGCAAGCATGCCCAGGCGCAGCATGTGCGGATCATGTTCTCCTGCCGGCTGGACGGGGCCTTCGTCGTGCTGGTCGAGGATGACGGTCGGGGCTTCGAGGATCCCGGGCGGGCGGGTGCCCCCGGAGAGCACATCGGCCTGTCGATCATGGAGGAGCGGGCGCAACGCCTCGGCGGTGAGCTGCGGATAGAGAGCGAGCCGGGCGAGGGTACGCGGGTCGAGTTGCACTACCGGCCGGATCCTGAGCTGCAGGAACTGCGCAAGCGACGAGCCTTTTGATGCGCCTGCTGCTGATCGACGATCACGCCCTGTTCCGCATCGGCCTCAGCGAGCTGCTGGAGCGGCGTGGCATCGAGGTCGTCGCGGCCGAGGGCGACTGCCTGGAGGGCATTCGTCTTGTTGCCGACGCGCAGCCGGACGTCGTCCTGCTCGACATGCGCATGCCTAAGATGAACGGCATCGATGTGCTGCGGGAATTGCGCAAGGCCGAGACGGGTATGCCGATCGTCATGTTGACCACGAGCACCGACGAGCGTGACGTGATCGATGCCCTGCAGGCAGGGGCCCGCGGCTATCTGCTCAAGGACATGGAGCCGGACGAGCTGATCGAGGCGCTCGAGCGAATCGTCGCGGGCCAGACCGTGGTCGCCCCGGAGCTGACCGGGGTGCTGGCAAAGGCGGTCCAGGGCGACGCGAATGATCAGCCCAAGCCGCACGCGGCGATCGCCGATCTCACCCCGCGTGAACGCGAGATCCTATGTCATCTGGCCGAGGGACAGAGCAACAAGGTGATTGCGCGCAATCTCGGCATCTCTGACGGCACGGTCAAGCTGCACGTCAAGGCGATCCTGCGTAAGCTCGATGTCCACTCGCGCGTCGAGGCGGCGGTGATCGCGGTCGAGCGCGAGTTGTGCGCCCGCGGCGGCACGGCAATCTGAAAGCCGCTGGATCTAGCCCGAATATTGCACGAGGGCGGACACAATGCGGAAGTTCTACTGCATAAATCACGAGTTTTGGAGTCTGTTGAGGCCATGGTCTTCGACGGTACGTTTTGTCCTGATCGGTTTTCTGAAAAATCCGGCGTTGCATCTCGCCCGATCCCCCTCGAGCCATAGCTACGGCTATGCCTCTTCGGCCGATCGGCCAAGCTGCTTAGCCAGATTTCCCAGAAATTCCGATCCCCTCATGCAATATGCGGGCTAGCCGCAGCGCAATCCCATCAAGCAGTGCGAGGACGAAATGAAGCGTTTCATGCAACTCATCCGCGAATGTCTGACGGATGTGAAGGAGATCATGCCTTGGGACTTGGAACAGCGGTTGGAGGAAAACCCCGATCTGCTGTTGCTCGATGTACGCGAACCCGAGGAGTTCGAGGCGATGCACGTCGCCGGCTCGATCAATGTCCCGCGCGGCATCCTCGAATCGGCCTGCGAGTGGGACTACGAGGAGACCCTTCCCGAGTTGGTGCGCGCGCGTGATCGGGAGGTGGTGGTGGTCTGCCGTTCCGGCAACCGCAGTGTCCTGGCGGCCCATTCGATGCAGGTCCTCGGCTATAAGAATGTCGCCTCCCTGGAGACCGGGCTGCGCGGCTGGAAGGACTACGATCGTCCGCTCGAGGGCGGCCGCGGCGAGGAGGTCGACCTGGACGACGCCGACGAGTATTTCATGCCTCGGGTTCGTGACGACCAACTCAAACCTGCCGATTGGGTGGATTGACTCCGGTCTCGATCGCGACTACAGCTCCGAGCCGGGCTCGATCGGCGAGGTCGCGCCCTGTTCAGAATGGACCGGGGCGTTGAACCAGGACAGCTTTTCGTGCAGTTCGACCACCTCGCCGATGATAATCAAGGTCGGCGGTTTCGGCTGCTCGCGTTCGACGATCTCGGAAAGGTTCTCCAGGGTGCCGGTATAGACCCGCTGCTGCTGCGTGGTGCCCTGTTCGACCAGGGCGGCCGGCATATCGGCCCGCACGCCGTGGGCGATCAATTGCTCGCAGATCACCGGCAGACCGCGCAGACCCATGTAGAAAACCACGGTCTGATTCGGTTGGGCCAGCTGTTGCCAGTTCAGATTGATGCTGCCGTCTTTGAGGTGACCGGTCACGAAGGTTACCGACTGGGCATAGTCGCGATGGGTCAGCGGGATGCCGGAGTAGGCCGCACATCCTGCCGCCGCGGTGATGCCGGGGACCACCTGAAAGGGGATGCCCTCGGCAGCCAAGGTGTCGATCTCCTCGCCGCCGCGGCCGAAGATGAAGGGGTCGCCGCCCTTCAAGCGGACAACCCGCTTGCCCGCTTTAGCCAGGTCGGCCAACAGGCGATTGATCTCTTCCTGACGCATGGCGTGGCGGTCGCGCTCCTTGCCGACATAGATCCGCTGGGCGTCGCGCCGGGTCATGTCGAGCACCGCCTTGGCAACCAGACGATCGTAGACCACCACGTCGGCCTGTTGCATCAGACGCAAGGCGCGAAAGGTCAGCAGATCCGGATCACCCGGACCGCCGCCGACCAGATAGACCTCACCGAGCCCGCTGGATGCCGATGCCTTGCTCAGCTCCTGTTGCAGCTGAGCCTCGGCCTCTTCCATGTGCCCGGAAAAGACCCGCTCGGCGACGCCGCCCTGCAGGATGCAATCCCAGAAACGCCGGCGGTCGGCAGGATTGCTGAAGGTCTGCTTTACCTGGTCACGGAACTTCGAGGCCAGTTCCGCGAGACGGCCGTAACCGGCCGGGATCAAGGACTCGAGTCGGGTGCGGATCAGCCGTGCCAACACCGGCGAGGCGCCGCCGGTGGATACCGCGGCGACCACCGGTGAGCGGTCGATGATCGACGGCATGATGAAGCTGCCGAGTTCCGGATTGTCGACGACATTGACCGGAATGCGCATGGCCTTGGCCTTGCCGGCGATAGATTGATTGAGCCCCGCATCGTCGGTCGCCGCGATCACCAGGTGCGCATCCTGCAGATCGGCCTCTTCATAGGCCTTGGCCAGGTATTCGACCTGGTCCTGTTCGGCGAGTGTTGCCAGGGCATCGCAGGCCTGAGGTGCGACGACCCTGACCTGCGCACCGGCTCGCAGCAATAAGGCCGCTTTGCGGGCGGCAATCCCGCCGGCACCGACAATCACGCAGAGTTGATTGCCCTTGTCGGAATCGACGTCGACGAAATCGACGACCGTGCGCCGGCCGCCGCGCCCGCAGCCGTCCAGGACGAACTGCGCCATCGGAGACGAGTACACGAACACGCGCTCGATCCGGCAGGCCGCCAGGACCCGGTCGGCCCAGGCGCGAAGCTCCGGGCTTCCGAAGTACGGCAGGCTGAGCGCCTGCCCGGTGGTGAAGCCTCGGACCAGCGCCTTGACCTTCGCGACCGTCGGCTGGATCCGGACCAGCCGGACGCTGGCGCACAGTTTCCGGAGTTCGTCCTCGTGGCGCCAGTCCTCCGGATCGTCGACGAACGCTCCGAGGTGGACGCGGTAGCGCTTCGCCAGTCCCCGCAGGAAATGGAACGATCGGATCTTGTCCCCCTTGTTCGGCGGGTACGGGATCCGGTGGGCGAGGAACAGCAGTTCGGTCATCGGTGCCGGTCAGCCGAGATTGCGTGCGAGCGGTGGTCCGAGCAGCCGCGAGAGTGGCAGGGGAAGCCGTTTCCACGACTCCACGAACATGCGGTACTTCGGATTGAGCGGATTGACGTCCGGAACGTCCGTCGCGCGGACCAGACGGATCTCGTAGGCGAGCGGCTCGGGCTCGAACCCCCAGTGTTTCTTGAACCGGAACGAGCCGACGTCCCGCTTGCTCCGGCCGAAGTCGAACACCCGGATCCCCCGTTCGCACGCCCGTCGCATGAGATCCCAGTACAGGAAATCGTTGGCCGCGTGACGGCGAGCCTCGCCCGTGCCTCCGCCGTAGTACGGCAACACCTCGTCCCGGAAGTAGAAGCTCATGACGCTCGCGACCGGCACGCCGTCGTGCACGATCGTGAGCGTCATGAGCTTCTACTTCCGGGACGAGGTGTTGCCGTACTACGGCGGAGGCACGGGCGAGGCTCGCCGTCACGCGGCCAACGATTTCCTGTACTGGGATCTCATGCGACGGGCGTGCGAACGGGGGATCCGGGTGTTCGACTTCGGCCGGAGCAAGCGGGACGTCGGCTCGTTCCCGGTTCAAGAAACACTGGGGGTTCGAGCCCGAGTTCGCCTACGAGATCCGTCTGGTCCGCGCGACGGACGTTCCGGACGTCAATCCGCTCAATCCGAAGTACCGCATGTTCGTGGAGTCGTGGAAACGGCTCCCCCTGCCACTCTCGCGGCTGCTCGGACCACCGCTCGCACGCAATCTCGGCTCAGCGCACCGATGACCGAACTGTCCTCGCCCACCGGATCCCGTACCCGCCGAACAAGGGGGACAAGATCCGATCGTTCCTGCGGGGGAGCAGCTCCGCGTCCACCTGCGACGATCCGGAGGACTGGCGCGACGAACTCCCGGAAACTGTGCGCCTCCGGCTGGTCCGGATCCAGCCGACGGTCGCGAAGGTCAAGGCGTCCGAGGCTTCGCCGCCGGGCAGGCGCTCAGCCTGTACTTCGGAAGCCCGGAGCTTCGCGCCTGGCCGACCCGCATGGTCTGCCGGATCGAGCGCGTGTTCGTGTACTCGTCTCCGATGGCGCAGTTAGATTCGACGCTGCGCGGCGCGGCGGCGCACCGTCGTCGATTTCGTCAAACCCGATGTCCGACAAGGGCAAACGACTCTCCGTCGGCGCTGCCGGCGGGATTGCCGCCCGCAAAGCGGCCCCTGTACGACCGGTGCGCAGGTCAGGGTCATCGCACTCAGGCCTGCGACGACCTGCGCGACGCTCGCCGAACAGGACCAGGTCGAATACCTCACCAAGGCCTATGAAGAGGCCGATCTGCAGGATGCGCACCTGGTGATCGCGGTGAAGATCGACGATGCGGGGCTCCGATCGATCTACTGCGCCGGCAAGGCCAAGGCCATGCGCATTCCGGTGAATGTCGTCGACAATCCGGAACTCGGCAGCTTCATCATGCCGTCGATCATCGACCGCTCACCGGTCGTCGCCGCGGTATCCACCGGCGGCGCCTCGCGGCCTTGGCGCCGGCTGATCCGACTGCGAGTCCTTGATCCGCAGGTTCCGCGCCGTCTCGCGGAACTGGCCTCGAAGTTCCGTGACCAGGTAAAGCAGACCTTCAGCAATCCTGCCGAACTTTCCGCCGGCGTTTCTGGGATTGCATCCTGCAGCGGCGTCGCCGAGCGGCTTTTCCGGGCACATGGAAGAGGCCGAGGCTCAGCCGGACGGGACCGGGGCAAGGCATCGACGATTGCCGGCGGGCTCCGTGACCGCTGCTATCTGGTCGGCGGCGGTCCGGGTGATCCGGATCTGCTGACCTTTCGCGGCTTGCGTCTGATGCAACAGGCCGAGGGTGATCGTCTACGATCGTCTGGTTGCCAAGGCGGTGCTCGACGTGACCGGCGCGACGCCACGATCTATGTCGGCAAGGAGCGCGACCGCCACGCCATGCGTCAGGAAGAGATCGATCCGCCTTCGGCCGACCTGAGCAAGCGGGTTGTCCGCTTGAAGGGCGGCAACCCCTTCATCTTCGGCCGCGGCGGCGAGGAGATCGACACCTTGGCTGCCGAGGGCATCCCCTTTCAGGTGGTCCCCGCATCGCCGCGGCGGGTGTCGGCCTACTCCGGCATCCCGCTGACCCATCGCACTATGCCCGTCGGTCACCTTCGTGACCGGTCACCTCAAAGACGGCAGCATCAATCTGAACTGGCAACAGCTGGCCCAACCGAATCAGACCGTGGTTTTCTACATGGGTCTGCGCGGTCTGCCGGTGATCTCCGAGCAATTGATCGCCCACGGCGTGCGGGCGATATGCCAGCCGCCCTGGTGCCGAACAGGGCCCACGCAGCGGGCGGCGGGTCTATACCGGCACCCTGGAGAACCTCTTCCGAGATCGTCGAACGCGAGCAGCCGAAACCGCCGACCTTGATTATCATCGGCGAGGTGGTCGAACTGCACGAAAAGCTGTGCCTGGTTCAACGCCCCGGTCCATCTGAACAGGGCGCGACCTCGCCGATAGAGCCCGGCTCGGAGCTATAGTCGCGATCGAGACCGGAGTCAATCCACCCAATCGGCAGCGTTGGTCGTCACGAACCCGAGGCATGAAATACTCGTCGGCGTCGTCCAGGTCGACCTCCTCGCCGCGGCCGCCTCGAGCGGACGATCAGTAGTCCTTCAGCCGCGCAGCGCCTGCCTCCAGGGAGGCGACATTCCTATAGCCGAGGACCTGCATCGAATGGGCCGCCAGGACACTGCGGTTGCGGAACGGCAAACCACCTCGATCACGCGCGCGCTCCAACTCGGGAAGGGTCTCCTCGTAGTCCCACTCGCAGGCGGACATGACCAGCGACAGTGCATCGCCTCAAACTCCTGGGTTCCACGTACATCGAGCAACAGCAGATCGGGGTTTTCCTCGGACCCGCTGTTCCAAGTCCCAAGGCATCCATCAGACATTCGCGGATCAGTTGCATGAAACGCTTCATTTCGTCCTCGCACTGCTTGATGGGATTGCGCTGCGGCTAGCCCGGCATATTCAGTGAGGGGATCGGAATTTCTGGGAAATCTGGCTAAGCAGCTTGGCCGATCGGCGAAGAGGGGCGGAGTAGCCGTCCCTATGGCTCGAAGGGGGATCGGGCGGTGCAACACCGGATTTTTCAGAAAACCGATCAGGACGACACCGTCAAAACTCACGGCCTCAACAGACTCCAAAACTCGTGACTTATGCAATAAATATTCCGCATTGTGTCCGCCCTCATCATACCGGGCTAGATCCAGCGGCTTTCAGAATTGCAGGTGCACCACAGGCGCACAACTCGCGCTCGACCGCGATCACCGCCGCCTCGACGCGCGAGTGGACATCGACTTTACGCAGGATCAGGCCTTAACGTGCAGCTTGACCGTGCCGTCAAGAGACGCAATCACCTTATTGCTCTGTCCCTCGGCCAGGAGGTCGCATAGGATCTCGCGTTCACGCGGGGTGAGATCGGCGATCGCCGCGTGCGGCTTGGGCACTCACCATTCGCGCCCTGGACCGCCTTTGCCAGCACCCGGTCGGCTCCGGGCCAAGGCGGCCTGGCCCACGACATTCGCTCGAGCGCCTCGGATCCAGCTCGTCCGGCTCCATGTCCTTGAGCAGATAGCCGCGGCCCCTGCTGCAGGGCATCGATCACGTCACGCTCATCGTGCTCGTGGTCGACGTGACAATCGGCATACCCGTCTCGGCCTTGCGCAATTCCCGCAGCACATCGATGCCGTTCATCTTAGGCATGCGCATGTCGAGCAGGACGACGTCCGGCTGCGCGTCGGCAACAAGACGATGCCTTCCAGGCAGTCGCCCTCGGCCACGACGACCTCGATGCCACGCCGCTCCAGCAGCTCGCTGAGGCCGATGCGGAACAGGGCGTGATCGTCGATCGGCCGGCGCCGCCATCAAAAGGCTCGTCGCTTGCGCAGTTCCTGCAGCTCAGGATCCGGCCGGTGGTGCAACTCGACCCGCGTACCCTCGCCCGCTCACTCTTGAGCTCACCGCCGAGGCGTTGCGCCCGCTCCTCCATGATCGACAGGCGATGCTGCTTCTGCAGAGTTCTCCGCCGCCCGGGATCCTCGAAGCCCGAGCCGGTAACCTCGACCAGCACGACGAAGCCAGTCCAGCCGGCAGAGAGAACATGATCCGCACATGCTGCGCCTGGGCCGTACTTGGAACCGCCGAGGCCTCCTGGACAATTCGCAGGATCTGAAGCCGCAACACCTTCTGGAAACTGTGGATGCCGCTTTCCTGGTGGAAGCGCTGCTCGGCCACTTTCTCCAGGGCCGCCACCAGACCGCGCTGATCGATCGGCGCGCGGAAGCTGTTGAGCAGTTCGCGTAATTCGGTGTGCGCCTCGTCGAGGCCGTTGCGGATGCGTTGCAGATCGTTCGCCACCGGCGACGCATGGTCTTGTTTCAGGGTGTCTTCGAGCATCCGCACCTGAAAGCGCAGAGCTCGGCCAGGGTCTGCGCAGCAGTTCGGTGCAATTCGTGGGCGAGCGCGGTGCGCTCCTCGACGATCAACAGCGCCGCGCCTCGACATCCGAACGCTGCTTGGCGATCGCCATGCCGATGGCTGCCGATGGTCTGCAGCAGCTCCATGATGTCCTCGCGATCGGAGATGCCCGGGTCGGCGAACGAAGACGTTGAACACCCCGAGTACGTCGTCGTGATAGTCCAACGGCACCGTAACGGTCTCGATCTCGTCGCTGCCGAACATCCTGCGGCCGAGGTCGCGGTGCAGTGTTTGGTGTTGTGCTCACACAGGATGTCGGCCCCACGTCAGCGGCGTGCCGCACAGTTCCAGCGGCAGCATGTCGGCCTCGCGCATCACATCGTCGTTCAGACCGATCGAGCCGACCAGGCGCCACTTGCCGTCGGGCATGGCCACCGGCACCGTCGCGGCCAGGACATTCTCTTTCAACACCCACAAGACGCAGCGGCGGTTCATCCAGATCCTGGGCCCGATTGATGCTGGCGGCGGAGACGTCGTGAGGATCTTCAGCGAGGCGGTCTTCTGCGCCAGACCGTGGTGTGGCGGGCGACCCGGCTATCCATGTCCTCGTACAGATCGGTCAGCTCTTCGTTCAGGCTGTCGATGCCGCGCACCATCTCGCGCGAACACCCCGGGATCTTCCAACGGCAGATGAACATTGCGGTTCACCCTGGCAGACCTGGGCGACCGAGTTGACTGTCGGCACTTCCGCTTCAGTCGGTATCCGGTGACGAGCAGGCCGGTGATCGCCACCACCGCAGCGACCGACGGCGCCCACTGCGAGCAATGCAATCCGCCGATCAGCAGCAGCGAACTGGCAATGGTTGCGGTCAGACCGACACAGCGCCAGCAAGGGCACGACCAGCCGCGCCGCCTGCAGGATCTTGAAGATGCCGGTGGTCACGCCGGCCGAAGCCGGGGCCTGCAAGGCAAAATTCGGACAAGCCGATGATCTCGATTCGCAAGAACTGGCATCTGATTGGTTGAAATCAATTGCATTGTCGAGGGTCTACTACTTGTCCGAGTTGCTCCACCGGTACCCGCAGGGATTCATGCCTATCGGCCGTCAGGTGCCTGACTCATCCCGGGCCCGATCCGGCTTCGGATCGAGGCCGCGCTCGATGCTTTCGAGCCGCGCCCGGCGCAGCGCTGCCCCATCCACAGCTCCAGCCCCGACGCGCCAGGTCGCCGGCCGAGACGGCCAAAGCCAGGTCCCTGGCCCGGCGCAAGATTCTCGATCCGCGCTTCGCGTGCTCGGCGGCCAAGCCAGCAACAGACCCTCGAACCCGTCCGGGACTTGAGACCACCGAAGGCCTGGACGAAATTCAACAAGGTGCTCGGACCGATCCAGCCGCCCGCAAGGCGACAGACACGCGCCAGTTGCGACAGGGCCTCCCGATACGACGCGTTCGGCGCAGCAGCGGCGCGAGGCCGCCGCGTCACCGCGTCACGGAGCGAATCGGCCAGCAGGACCGCGAAGCGCACCGCGCGATATGGCA
>CAVXWS010000050.1:0-100143 GCA_963765415.1 uncultured Gammaproteobacteria bacterium | reverse complement strand
ATTCCTTTGCAAATGCGCTTAAATTATCTATCCCACGACCCTTCATACCCATAATGCCTCCTTAAATTAAATGGAATGTATAACGAGTTCGATTCTATAGTCCATCGCCTTCAATTTTAATTACTATCAGGGTGATATCGTCTTCGGGCGCTAAACCGTCTCTAAATTTTTCCAGGTTATATAGACAAGCCGTTAGGATGCCATTTGCGTCGACATCGCAGTATTTGCGAATAATCCTCGAAAAGTGATTTTTACCGTACATTTCACCGGTTGAATTGTGGGTTTCCCAGATACCGTCGGTTCCAAGTACAATAATTTGTCCGGCGGCAAGACCGTGTTTGGAATATTCCGTATATTTATGATGTTCATCGACGCCAAGCGCCATCCCCTCGCCACGCAGATCTTCAAATGCATCGTTTACCGCATCATAAAAAAAGGCTGGATCATGTCCGGCTCGCACCCACTTGAGGCTTTTTCCATATGGGTCCACCGTCAAATAAAATAGCGTCATAAAACCGCCGGGTTCTTCGAAATCTCTACAAAGCTGACGATTTACGTCCGTTACAATCGTACTGATGCTACCCGGCAATATGGTTCTCTGCCGCAATAAGGCTCGGCCGGTAGCCATTAATAACGCTGATGCGATACCATGACCGGAAACATCGCCCACGATTACATTGAGTTTGTTCCTCCCCGACTCCTCAGCGTTAATAAAATCGTAATAATCACCGCCGGTTTCATCACAATAAACAGTTTGTGCGGCAATATCTAATCCGCTCGTATTTGGGTTTTCGCGGGGTAAAAGAGCCTGTTGGACTTCTCTTGCCAGGTTGAGTGATTGCTGCAAACGATCCCTCTCCATAAGGCCGTGGGTCATTTCGTTCAACCCGTCGCCAAGAACACCTAATTCATCATTGGATACGACACGAACTTTCTGATGAAGATTTCCCTCCCGTATTTTTTTCACAAGTCCCATCATGTCCTGGATAGGTCGCAAAATGGATTTTCCAACCAGATAATTAAAACTAACCGCAAGGATCACGAAAATAACATACAGGACGATAATGAAAACAAAAATCTCTTTACCAAATTCAACAGCAGAAACGAGCGAATCTTCCATTTCCCATAAAAGCAAGCCGAGGGTGCCTACCAAAATGAGCACGGGAGCACCGGTACCGGCCGCGTACAAAACACGAATCCGTCTTAAAATGGAGATCCGAAGGGTGCCCGGCGTATTTACCAAATTCCCCTGCGGGAAAAATATAGGTATTAACTTTTTTCTGGTGTAGTCATCGACCAAAAAAAAAGAGATAAATGCAGCAAGCAATCCGATGATAACAGTTCTGAAAAAAAGATAAATACCGATGACTGTCTCAAACTCCCTTAGAAAATGAAGAACAGGGGTGAAAAATACGGTGACGGATATCCACAATATCAGATTGGATATTCCCAGGCTTAATGGCAAATTCAAGAGCCTGCGCTTTGCGCGTACAAGTAAATCTTTTTCTATTCCTTCCCCAAGGTGAATCTGTTTTAAAAGCCCGGAAATGGGTCGCTGGATCAAGAACTGCAAAAAACCGGCAGAGATAAAAACCACGGGAACTAAGAAAACGAGCAATATCCAGCCGCCCTGCCGGAGGAAATTCTGCCATTCTTTAAAAAATTCAAGCGGGGTAAATATGTTCAGTAACACGAGAATAAGATTTCCAGCAACATTTGCGCTAAAATTGCGCACATATAGGCCGGATAGAGAGTCATTGGCAGGATTTGATTTCAGCATTACTCAAGATCTCATTGTATAACCTTATCTGGTTATCTGCAAAGACCAAGTGACGTCTCTTGGAATAGGCTTTGAAGGTGAGCCGATTCGCGGAGGTGTGACTGTCTGAGTTCATTAGGGAGCGTTACATCAAACAGCGTGTAGTAGCTGTAAGAGACCACAACTATTTCATATTTCTCACAATTTTATTGCTTTCGAGGCCCTGTTTGCTGCTACGCTCCCTTATGTGCGAGTTTCACACCTCCACGCAGCGGGTTATCTTCAAAGTCGGTGTTACATGCTTTAGCTTTCGGGATAACCATATAACTAATTGAGTTATAACTGAGGAGAACATGGTTGATGTATGACAATAACCGGCCCCGCTATCAGGATCAAGATAAAAATCATATGCGACCGTCGTTTCATGTCTTGACAACATACTAGTAATACTATATCATCTGTCACGATTTTTCATTTATTTACAGTAAGTTAGTGCCCATTCAGAAATGGCAGATTTTGGTTTAGGGCAAGGCCTGAGCTTTTTTTCAACCACAGGTATAGTGCGCCTATTCCGAGGATTCAAATGAAAACGCCGCCCTGGATCAAAAGATGCTGTTTCCGGATCGACGCTAGTTAGTTGATTCTCTCAATCCATGCTGCTGCCTAACAAGGAGGATGTGAAATGAGCCTAAAGGACCCGAGCCGCGAGGAAGCTTTAGAACTATTAAAAACGTATAATAAAAATGAAAGTCTGATCAAGCATGCCCTGGCCGTGGAAGGTGTCATGCGCTTTATGGCTCGCAAACGCGGGGAAGATGAAGAAAAATGGGGGATCGTCGGCTTGATCCATGATCTGGATTACGAACAATTTCCGGATCAACATTGCAAAAAAACCGAAGAAATATTACGGGAAAACAACTGGCCCGAAGAATTCATTCGGGCCGTTGTAAGTCACGGTTGGGGAATTTGCACGGATGTGAAGCCGGAATCGGAGATGGAAAAAGTGCTATACGCCATAGACGAACTGACCGGGTTGGTGGTAACCTCTGCCTTGGTACGTCCTTCAAAAAGTGTCCTGGATTTAAAAACTAAATCGGTCAAAAAAAAATGGAAGGAAAAACGATTTGCGGCCGGAGTGGATCGATCTATTATTGAAAAAGGGGCTGAAATGCTGGGAGTGGAGCTTTCAGAATTGATCACCGATACTATCATGGGTATGCGGGATGTCGCCAAGGAAATTGGGTTAAAAGGAAATGCATAAAAATTAGGAACTCGAATCGAGCATCAAATCACCTTTCACCTTTCCGAAATCCCACAAAAACCCAGTATACGAGCCATACGAATAAAACGGGGCCTGGCCCAACGTAAAGAAACATAAATAGGTTACTTTTCCAGGGTTGAAAATATCCCGCCATTAAAGCCGGCCATAGGATTGATGCCGCAATGGCCAAGCGCTTCTTTCCGGATATCTGAATCGCCGGTGTCTCCGGCGCAGATTCCTCTCTTCTGTTCAGCATTCGCGGAACAAAAAAAATGGCCAGAATAATTATGACTAAAACTAAAATTTCCTGAATTCCCGAAAACATGGTTCTCCTTTTAGAGAAGGTTGTTTATCATAAATGCCATAACAGAACAAGAAACCATCAATTACCCGGCCGCAATTTACCTCTTTTAATACATTTTATTCACAAAATAGCGCTGTTTATTGTCCACATTCTAACGACCAACTACACCAGAATATTAATCCAACTTTCCGGAATTTATAGATAAATTATTAAAACTGTAGTTTGGTACAGTTTTTGCGGTGGTCTAGTCCGATATGGAAATACCTGCAAAGGGATATGAGCTTAGTCCATCGATTCGTAAATACGCTGACGTATTTACTCACTCAGGACTTAGTGCTGAGTGAGCAATTATGTTGGAATGGTCAAAAATTAATGTCACTGAAATTGCGAATCGAAGCACTTAGGAACACATTCTATTTTAAGGAACGCTATTTTTTTTCCAGAGTAGAATGCACTAGATTTTTCTGGATCGCAAAAATCTTTGGTTTCCGGAGTGAGACAAAATCAGGACTTCGCAAATTATTGCAATAATTTCAATATATTATGATGGGGCGTGTTGACACATTTATTCTATTACCATAAACTTATAGTAAGTTAGATTGGCATTACGACCACGTATGCCCTGTCTTCCGGCAATTCAATATGAAAATTGCTATCCCTAAAAAATCAGGAATAAAACCCTCTGCAGGACGGCAGCACTTTTTTGAGGGGGTTTTTTTAAATTTCTACGCAGCAAAACGGACAACACAAATGACATTGATGCGAAATAAATCCGCATTCACGCTTATAGAGGCTCTGATTGTCATTTTTTTAATCGCCTTCGCGTCTGCTGTTGCAACGCCCAACGTGATAAAGTGGCGCAATGCATCAAAATTAAGGTACGCTACCGAAAACGCGAAGGGTGATCTTGAATTGGCAAAACTAAAAGCGATCCAGCAGAATAATACGGTATCGGTCGTATTTAGCGCAACCGGCTATCAGATATTTGTGGATACGAATCAAGATTGGAATCGTAATTCGGGAGAGAGATCTATCAGAAATCGGCAGCTCCCTGCCGGGGTTTCCTTCGATCTTGCCAAAACTAGTTTTGCTTCATCAGGAACAAAAACCCGTTTCAAGGGAAGGGGCACCGCTCTAAACGGTTCTGCCTATCTGGTAAATTCTAAAGGAGCCGAAAAGAGGGTTAAAATAACTAAATATGGGCGCGTGTTTGTGGAAACCATAAAAAAATAGATGTGAGATAGTTTATGATAAAGCGTCAATATAAAGATATTTCGTTTAAAAATAAATCCGGTTTTTCGATGATCGAAGTCCTGATGGCAATGGCAATATTTGCGATAGGATTTCTGGGGGTGAGTACACTGGTTATTGCCACAACCAAGAATAATACCACGAGCAATATTATGACTCACGCATCGATGCTCGCGCGTGAAAGGGTTGAATATCTCAAAGCGCTTCCATTAACTGATTTAGAAAACGCGTGCAAAGATGACATAGAGCCGGAAGTTATAGGTGACATCTATAAACGAGACTGTGACGTTAAAACGCTGAGTTCAACAATGAAGTCCATTGACGTAAGGGTACGCTGGAAGCGGCGCGGGCAAGACCGTAGCGTAGTTTTGGAAACCACCACCAGAGGATATGGGAAATGATGCCCAAAGGATTTATGCATTTAAAGCCAAAAAAAATTCTGACTGATCTCCTGAGCTCAACCGAGGGGTTTACGATGACTGAAATAATAGTGGGGTTGGCACTGGCATCCGTGATCATAACCGCGATGATTAGTGTATTTTCCAGCCTCAGCCAATCGTATACAACCCAAAATGTTGCGGCTGGCGTTCAACAGGCGACTCGCACTGGGATTGACTACATGATTCAAAATATCCGGATGGCCGGTTTTAATCCTTTCAGATTAACCGAAGTTGGCATTAAAGATGATATTTCAAAATCAAGTTTTCACTTTTCCTACGATGAAGATGAGGACGGAACAATAGCCAACAAGGAGGACATTACATTCAAATTAGAGAGCGGTACTCTCAGACGCATCACAAAGGGAGGTAATTCGGAGCCATTAATAGAAAATGTTTCCGATTTGGAATTTACCTATTTAGACATCAACGATGATACTACGAGCAACCCAATCGATATACGAGCTGTTGAAGTCTCTATGACCGTCTCGGAGGCCGCCGGTCGTGAACGAAAAGTGAGTCGAACGTATTCCACTCGGGTAATTTGCCGCAATATGGGATTGTAAAGGACCGGATGCGACTACTTGGTGCGCAATATGATAGTTCAATGACTGACCGCAAAGAAGACTTTGAACAGGATTTTCAAATCATGCAACGTTTGTTTACAATCGCGAAAAATGAAGATGGCGCCATGTTAATCATGGCTTCTGTGATGATTCTTATTTTGTTGACGATTATCAGCATTTCAGCATCAAGGACCGCCAATACCGAAATACAAATTGCCAGTAACGAATATTTTTATCAAAAAAATTTTTACTGTGCCGAAGGTGCTGCCATCGAAACCATTGATCGGATGGAGCAGCTAGTTAGCCTGGATACGAAAGATCATGACTGGTTGATGAATGAAACCGAAGATGTTGACAACGACAGCAATCTATTCGGTTTTTGGAATCTAAACGACGATGAGCGCGAAGACAGTGATGCAATTCCGGAAGCATCCTCCGTATGTTCCTCCCATGCGGAATTAATGAGCGTTCACAATGGTGTGCTGTCCGGAAGTTCTCTGGACATGAGCAAACCTACAAAGCATGTATTCTCAATTTACGGTCAGAGTAATGACAGGGGTTTGGCGATGATAAAAGTCGGCTATACTAAGGCCTACTAACAGGCATCAATAGAAGAGAGTGGATCATGTTAACAAGCATAACCTATAATGTATCGGCATCGAAGAGACGGAAGAGGATTCCAGCTCGTTTTTTGTTCTTTCTTTTTCTAAGCACGTTGATTCTTGGTGTAGTTGTTAACACCAAGCCGGCACGTGCTGAAATTGAACTCGCAGATACACCCATGTTGGCTTTGGTAAAAGCACCCCCGGCCAATATCATGATTCTGTTAGATGACTCCGGCAGCATGACATTTGAAATTCTAATCAAAGGCGCATATGACGGAAGCTATCCTAGTCCGGACAGTGATGACGATGAGCACGGCTATTGTTACATCTTCCCCTACCTCGGCGATAATGCCTATAACACATCAGCCTGGTATATGGATACGGAAAGCAGGAAAAATTGGAGATCTCAGCACTATATGGACAACGTCATATACTACAACCCAACTGTAGACTATGAACCCTGGCTTGATTTCACCGGACAGAGTTTCGGACCTGCCGATTCGGAAAATCCCAAACCCCATCCGACCAAAGCCGGTGTGACTGCGCTTGACTTGGATGAAACGTCCTTCACCGTAAAATTAAAAATAGACGACGATACAGAACAAGATCTGGACATCAAACATGCGCATTACTTCGTTATGTCGGCGAGCGTTCCCTACCTTGTGGTCATCGATGGGGATGCCATAAGTATCAAATACTATAAGGTAATCGAAACCGACGGAACCGGCCTGCAGCAGAAAGTACTAAGAATTGAAGAAGTAAGTGGGACAGACCTTCCCCCCGAAGTTAATTCAAAGAGAACCTACAATGATGAGCGACAAAATTTTGCCAACTGGTTCACCTATCACCGGCGGCGAGAATATGTGGCCAAGGCCGCCATCGCCAAAGTAATAAAAAGCGTTGAAGGCGTCCGGGTAGGAATTCTCGGTATTAATGGCGAAATTATCGTTCCGCTCAAACCTGTGGAAGCAAAAATTGATGGTGAAAAAAAGAATGAACAAGACGCCCTACTACAATCATTGTATGCCTACGATTCTTACGGCGGCACACCCTTAAGAGAAGGTCTCAACGATGTAGGACAGTATTTGGAAACCAATTCAAAAACCTTAAGTCATCATGAAGGAGGCAATTCCGAAGGTGATTTGGCCCCATATTTCACCGAGGAAAAAGGAGGCGCCTGCCAACAATGCTTTACGATTGTTATGACCGATGGCTATTACTCGTATCCCAACCAGGATTACATAGATGTCGGCAACGCCGACGGAACCTCCAGTGTAACCGATTTCGACCGCAATGCCCTGGCGGATACCCTTTCGGACACGCTCGCTGATGTGGCTATGTATTACTATGAAAACGATCTGCGCCCGGACAGCGGGGATTTGGATGATCCAGGACTATCGAACTATGTGCCCGCATATGGCTTTGACGAGGCCACCCATCAGCACATGCTGACCTATGGTGTGGCCTTTGGTGTTGACGGAAATTTAAACCGCAATGACTACAACTTGAATAGTATTTACAACAATAGTAGCTATACGGTTCCCTGGCCAACAAGTATACCGCAACGACAACCACAAACCATCGACGACCTGTGGCACGCCACATTGAACGGTAGGGGAGAATTTTACAGCGCTGACAATCCCCAGCAATTGACCGAGAAACTGCTCGAGCTTACCAAATCCATCTCCGAAAGATTTACCGGATCAGCGGCACCGGTCTCCATTAACGGCAATCAGCTGTATGAGGTATTGAATGAGGATATTGTCCTCTATCAGTGCAGCTACATTTACGAAGATGAAAGCCGCGAATGGATTGGCGACGTCAAAGCGTATGGGTTTGATGCCGATGAGGGATCATTTGACACAGCAAATCCCTTGTGGTCTGCGGCTACGCAACTCCAGGTAAAAAATTGGAGTGCGCGAAGAATTGCGACTTATGATCCGATAGAAATGCAAGGCAAGGTATTTGAATATGACAATCTGACCGATGATCAAAAAAAGAATTTGGGGTGGGACGAAGTTGAAGGCTCAGAGGCCCAACAAGAGGCCACCAATAGAGTCGACTATCTCAAGGGAAAGGAGATCAGCGGCTTTAGAGACCGCAGCCAAAAGCTTGGCGACATTGTCCATTCAGCTCCTGTTTTTGAGAATGATGTGGTTTATGTGGGTGCCAATGACGGTATGCTGCATGCCTTTAATGCCAAAGATCCCGATGGTGACAGTGACGCTCCAATTTTAGGTGAAGAACTTTTCGCATATATCCCCAATCTTGTATTCCAAAATCTGGCAGCATTTACAAACCCTGATTACGATCACCGTTATTACGTCGACCTCACCCCAATAGTACAAACCGGGGTTACGTTGCCGAGCGGATCCGACAAGACCATCCTAATCGGTGGTTTGGGTAAGGGCGGCAAAGGCTATTTTGCTCTGGATATCAGCGAGCCCTTATCCATGGATACCGCGACCAAAGTCGCCGAAAAAATTCTGTGGGAATTTCCGGTAAGCGCAGATGACGATATGGGATTTTCATATAGCAAACCGGTGATAGTACCTTCTTATGACGATCAAAATCCGTGGATTATAATTTTCGGCAATGGGTATGGCAGCCCCAGCGGTAACGCCGTATTGTATATTCTTAATCCGGCCAAACAACCTTCAGACGATCTCTTGGTAAAAAAATTCGAGCTCGGAGGTGGCCCGGATAACGGGGTGTCGAGTGCGACACCCGTTGATGTCGATTTTGACCGCATCGTTGACTATGTTTATGTAGGTGATTTAAAAGGAAATGTATGGAAATTTGATCTCACCGCTGAAAACGCTGCTGATTGGGATGTGGCCTTTTCCGATGGATCGACACCAAAGCCGCTGTTTACGGCAGTCGGACCGGAGAATGCCATCCAGCCGATTACATCAAAGGTGGAAGTTACCCCACATCCGAAGGAGGACGGATATATCGTTTTCTTTGGCACCGGAAAGTTTTTAGGAGACGGCGATTTCGTTGATGCCAGCGTCCAAACGGTTTACGGCATATGGGATTACGGTGATGATGAAGATGATAGCGAATATATCGGAACCGTCACAAGGGCTGCGGGTGGCTCGGTCACAGGGCTTTCCAATCTGTCGGGTGCGTCAACTCTCCTGCAGCATAAAGTAAAAGATTTCGCCTATGCGCTCCCCAATGGCGAGGTTATTAATGTCAGAGTCTTAAATCCGGAAATTCCGGATGAGGCGGAACCAAAATGGATAACCGAGCCCGATGTTACAGCTGATCAAGATCCCGATCCGTCAACAACGGAATCAAATCATCTCGGATGGTATTTTGATCTGTCAGACAGAGAGCGAGTGGATACAGATGTTCTCCTGCGTGAGGGAAGACTGATCGTGATTGGCTTTATTCCAGACAATTTTCGGTGCAAAGGAGGGGGCGGCAATTCAGTGTTCATGGAAATTGATGCACTTACCGGAGGCAATCTCGATGAAGTCGTGCTGGATACGACCGGCGGGGGAATATTAAATGAAAATGATCTTGTCACATACCTCGAAGACGCCAAAGAAATAACCAAACCACCCTCCGGATTACTTTTTAAAGGAAAACTCCAGATGCCGGCCATACTGCGAATTGATGTCGCATTTCAAAAGTCCGACGACGATGATAATGATGATGATGATAATGATGGACTGGACAAACCTGATGACGACGACAGTCTGCCTTGCGGTGAAGAAAAGTACCTGAGTACGTCCGCCGGTGAAATAAAGACGATTTGCGAAAAATCAATAAGTCTTGGAATAGGCCATTGGAAGGAAATTTATCGGGAGTGATGGATCCAAGCAATAACTAAAGCGTAAGGCAACACCTTATCTAATACAACTCTTAATAAACTTGAACCTGTGCATACGGCTATGAAGCATAAAATTCTTTAATCAGGAAAGAACGAAAATGGGCGTTTCGTGTTCGTTTTTTTTCGTGCTTTCCTGATTCACCTCTATATTTTAGTCTATTTCATGAATAACTCCGATATGCTACGTCGGAGTCGAGTGCTGACAACAGACGCAATTGAGTTTCACTCAATTGAGGGAATAGTCTTACCAACCGTCTACCCATCCAATCATTAACGTCATGCGGACGTCTTTTGGCTTAACCGCTGAAGGACGTTAATTGTTGACTAAACTTTTTTGCTAATTAGATTATTTGATGATTAGTAATTCAGCATTTTCTTTTGCAACTCTGCGAACTTTGAAAATAATGACATTGTATGATCGTATCTTTTCATCCTCTTTTTGAAGGCCAAGAAAATATCATTTGTGCCGGGCGAGACCCCGGCCCTGACGACCTGAGAGCCATTAAAAACGCCGCGGCCGTTATATTACCTCAAGGATGCAGGCGTTCTCTTTTCGAATTGGCGCAAGATAACTGCGAGCATGTATTTCCCAATTACAACGCCAGATTTGAATATCCCGGGAAACTGGGCCAAATAAGATTGTTTCGAAAAACCGGAGTTGCCCACCCCACCTCTGAAATATATGAAACCGTGGGCTCCTTAAATTCGAAATGTAATGAGACACACGAAATAGGACCAATTCCATTCCCGTTTGTCTTCAAATTTGATTGGGGTGGTGAGGGGGACACGGTTTTTTGGGTTCAATCTACTAATGAATTTGAAGATTTACTGGAAAAGGCGGCGACATTCGAGAAATCTGGACAAAAAGGATTCTTAATTCAAGAATATATTCCCAATCAAAATCGGAGTCTTCGGGTTGTTAATATTGGGCGGCAGTTTTTCACATATTGGCGCATTCAAAATGATGTCGATGTGTTTCACGATAATGTATCTAAAGGCGCGATTATCGATGCTGACGCCGATCCCCTTTTGCAGCAGCATGGAGTTGAATTTGTAAAATATTTTTGTGAAAAAACAAAAATCAACCTGGCAGGTTTCGATGTTATTTTTTCAACACAATATGAAAAGGTAACGCCCATGGTGCTGGAAATAAACTATTTTTTTGGGCGAACGGGCCTCGGCGGGTCGCTGGCCTACTACGAAATATTGCAAAAAGAAATAATAAACTGGCTGTATCGCCTGGATTTACCTCTAATATGAAACGCAAACCAACCATCCAACCATTTGCGTATGATCTCAGTGGTGATGATCTAAAGCGCGAGCGCCGCAGGGCTCGTGAACTAAGAGAGTCCCAATGGTGGAAACGTCGCCTGGCAAAAGGTATCTGCCGCTATTGCGACCGTTCATTTCCGCCTAAAAGTCTGACGATGGATCATATCGTACCAATTTCACGCGGCGGTAAAAGCACCAAAGGAAACGTGGTTCCATGCTGCAAGGAGTGTAACAACGCCAAAAAACAACTGCTGCCCATAGAGTGGGATAACTATTTAAAGCAGTTTCACCGTCCGGAGATGTGATATCGCAATTCCAAATTTAATTAACTAACGTTAAAAATTTGAAACCATCCTAATTTTATGCGATAATCTTTATAATAACTGATTCGCCACTCCACCTCGTTTTCAATTAATCGGCTTCTAAACCTATTACCCTAAAATCTATCATAACATTCTATCATGAACGTTACCTGCCCCAATTGTAAAAAGCGTTACAATATCAATGCAGCCAGGGTGCCGGCAAACGCGAAATCCGCAAAATGTCTGCAATGCGGTCAACGTATGCCGTTGATACCCTCGCCTGCAAAAACACTTCCCGAGGATACCCATATCATCAAGATTACGTGCCTAAATTGCAGCCAGACATACCGGCTGTCAGAAAAAAAGATTCCGCCGGATGCGGCCAATCTAAAGTGCAAATCATGCGGACAGGCGATACCCTTGAAGATAGACGAGCGTCCTGCACCCACATCTCCTCTTAAAAAGGAAAAACAACCGTCGGCGCCCGAACAGGTTCCGGAGGAATCAAATCATGGTCCTCATCAAGACTCCGACACCATTAAATTCACATGCGGAAATTGCACAAAAAAATATAGAGTCCGCCGCAGAAAAATTCCGCCTAATATAACGGCGGTCAAATGCAAGGCCTGCGGGCAAAAAATTTCATTACCGTTAGCGCCGGTTACTAGGGAACCCTTAGATGAAGCTTTGCCCGAATATGACCAGGACTCGGTTCCTCGGAAAATACAAGACCGGATACCCAAGGAAACGCCTCCGCCTATTCGCCAGCCGCGAAAAAATATCTGGATGTTTGCTGCTGCCGCAGCCATTGTCTTGGTTGTGATTGCCTCAATTTTGCTAACGCCCATGTTCACGAAGATGAAGAAACCGGATCAAGTAATTCCTAGCGTCGCTGAAAAAGCAGCTGAAAAAGCAGCACTGCTGGATCAGGAACCATTCGCGGCGTTGAACCTGAATGTTCCAGTTATTATCGAGGCCATGGAAAATCGGGTCGACAAAGAGAAAAAAACGCCAAAATATCGGATGACGATATCAGTTTTAAAAAAGATGGATTTAAAACGTCTAGACCTTTATTTGTATGCAGACCCTGAGAATCAAATATTACCGGTAATTGTGGCCCGGGGCAGCAATCGTAAGCATCTGGAAGAAATATTCAGCAAGAAAGAACCGTTTAAAGATTATTTTGAACCCCGAGCAGGCGGCACGTTTCTCCTTAAAAAGGACGCACTAAAAGAAGCCGGTAAATACAATTTTCCCAGCCAGCCATATCAAGTCATACTGTTTGAAAATGAAGCGGTTTTTGCACCGCGATCGTTTTCCGGCGTCTTTAATGAAAATACCAATTTTATTCAGAGCACACAGGTCGCAGCTTTTTCAAAAGCCATCGGAAATCCGCAAGCCCTGGCAGTTATTGCCATTCGTATATTAGAAACTCTTCATAACGAATGGCAAAATAGCATTCAAAAACATCCCGCCATCAAGGAAAATCCCCAAGTAGCCATGATCGCTAGTATGGGAGCCGGTATTATGGCGGAACTGAGCGGCTCCCTCAAGGCGGTAGATACCTTCGGCCTGGCATTGCAATTTAGCGGTAATCAGAATCGCACCCTAAACTATGCCCAAACTTTTCGTCCCGATATCGATGCCCGAATGATTTACCGTCAGCTTGCATCCGGCGACCTGCAAAATGCAGAAACACACAGTATCATTAAAAAACTTATCGAGCTTTTTCAAGATCAACGCTTCGCACACGATGTCCAGTTAAAGGAAAACCGGCTAACTCTGAAATTTAGCTGGGCAAAGGAAAACGACCAGGCCTTTTTAGCTGCCCTTTCAGAAGCCACTCTCGGACAGCTCTTTGCCCGCAGCATGACATTAGAACCCTCTAAAGGGCCGGTTGAAGTTGAATATACCGACGAGCCTCAACTGATGACGACGATTGATGTAAAAAGGCTCAAGCCGATAATTCCTGAAATGGTAAAACAAAACCTTTTTCCAGGTCATTATTGGAATTCAGGAGACAAACCGCAAATGTCATTGGACCTGGACCCGCTGGATCTTCCTAATGGCGAATTGGCCGAATTGAGCTATGAGGTGACATCCATCCAGACACCTGGGGGGCAAAGTGTGTTGCGATCCGATGAAAACAAATCAGAGCCTAAGTTGTATCCGGGCAACGTCTTTCCAGGCAGTCTATCGTTAAGCATCAAAAAAGGAACATCGCCGAATGCATTGGGCACCGCAAAAATTAAGTTCCAATTGTCCTTACCTGTAGAACTTCAGGTGCTTAATTTTGAAAAAGCCTCCCAAACGGAAAGTGTAAAAAAAGCCGGGGAAGTGCAAGTCGTGCTGAATCGGCTTGAAAACGACGTCGTCAGCGTGAATTACGAAGGTGGCAAATCCATTCGTTTAGTGGCCTACGATCAAAGCGGGAGGGCACTGGCCTCAAAAGAATCAATGAGTTCAGCCTCATCAATCACCACCCGCTTTCAGGGTGCTGTTGAAACCCTCAAAGTGGTGGTCGCCAAGAAAGTGTTGGCATATCCATTTGAAGTTGTGGTGGATTTAAATGGCGGCAAAGAACTGGCACTGTCGCGAAAACCGGAAATACCGACCCGTCTACGCTATTCCAATCAGCCGATCCGCACCTATACTGATTTTTCCGACACCGATCTTAGCAACCTAACTGTCAAATGGTCAGAAGGCACTAAATATTCATGGACCGATTTTCTTTCGATTCAACTTCCCCGAGGTCCCTTCAGCGGCTATGCCAGTTGGGAGGTTCACTTCTTTGGCAAGAACAGTCCGAATTTTCTTTCCGGAAATTCGGTTCAAGGGGTTAAAGAAGTCAGTTATCAACTTGACAAAGGCACGCTCAAAAATTGCCATGCTGCCTTTGGCAAAGTTCAGCTGAACCTAAACACAGACATTAAACGCCTGAGCTTCGTCAAGAATAATAATGGCCGCCCTAAATCCCAGGTGCTTTCCTCAGGCGATAAGGTCATCGTTGGTTTTAACAAAAATGCAGTTACCTACAGCTCCGGTAAAGCGAGCGTCATCCAGATCATCGCTTATGATTCCCAGGGAAAGCGCTTAAAACAGGATAGCTTCTCCCACAGCAGAGGTGGGAGTCGAGTAGTCTACTTTTGGGGACTGCCGCAGAGGTTTAATATCGATGTCGCTGCTCAGACGTTAACGAAATTGATCGAATTTGATATTAATCAACGACCATTAGACGAACGTGCGTATCTGGCATTCAAACAATCTATTGAAAATCATCGTGAAATTGTCAGAACACTCAAATCTATCGACCGCGAACGGCGTCGGGATCGGTCCTATTATGGAGATGACCTGGCAGGGTTATTTTATCTCTACGACCGCAAAAGCAAAAAACCTAGGAAGTTAATACAAAAAGACATCGCTGTTTCCGATCCTGCCGGGCAGGAGCGTTTTGGCTATAAGGTCACACCATACAAAGGATACTTTTTTTCGGTTCTTGCCGGCAATGAAATCAACGGCGACAAGCAAAACTACACACGCAGATCTGATCAGAAAAAATTCACCTGGAAAGAAGGAAGCTTCTCCGTAGTTCCACTCACCCGTCATCCGGATCTGGTAGCCACGCCGGAAAACACGTCCCAGCCGACCTTTTTCCTACAATGGGGTCAGGTATATATGAAGCCGCTAGACGGTGAAGCGCTAACCTATTTACCGGAAAATTATTACAACCAGGGCTGGGTGGAGGCAAATTTTATCGGTTCTTGATTATCTTTGTAAACAGGGCTCCAATCTGCATCGGTTGATTTTAATTTAATTTTTTTTGTTGCTATATTCCCAACAGGACTCTCTCGGTATCATGGTCTTCGTCTCGCCTGCTGCAATGGAGTCGGATTGGGTATAGATAACGTCTTTAGCGTGATTCGCTCGTCAATCCAGCCACAGTCATCTAAACGACGGTAGATTTGATCGAATTGGAGGCATTGACCTTCGGAGTCCCATTACGAGACGTTGGCATTTCCATCGAAATCGTCATCGGGTTCATCGAGTTGAAGTGCTTTTTTAGCGCGTGTCTTGCGCACGATAATGAAACAAACGGCGAGGGTCAGCAAGATCATCATTGGCAGAAATAGTTCCGCCAGCAACAATTGACCTTCAGCAGCTGTAAGCTCGGTGGACTCAATCTTTTCGATTTTTTCTTCTTTAGTTATTCTCTGGTGAACGGTAATTGCTGCCGCACCAAGGTATATTACCACAAACACTAAAGCGAAAATGGCCAGTCGTTTTTCAATTTTGCTCATTCGCAAGTATCCTACATTGGATTTCGTAATCCCACTCTAAAAATAAACTTGAACCTATGCACACGGGTCGGGAGTATAAACATCTTTAATCACGAAAGCACGAAAGATGGAAAGCACGAAAATGGACGTTTAGTTTTATTTTTCTTTCGTGTTTTCACAATTTCGTGGTTTCGTGATTCGCCTTTATTTTTTGGTTTATTGCATGAATAACTCTGCCATCTTATGTCGAAGCCGAGTGCTGTTGAAAAAGCAACTTATCCTTTTTAAGACAACGGACTACTCTCAACGGACACCATTCAGGTAATATAACCAAAATAGCGCTCTTTCAAGATAAAACTGTCATATCGACGAAACCATGACTATGCCTTACTATTCCTATCCTTTTCGCATCTAAAAATCCTCGAATTCGAATTTTTCTTTATTTACGTCTTGCTTTCTTCTATTAAAACGTTATCCGTATTCTGCATAGTATATCGGACCACCGAGAGTGGGGGGTTTCAGCTTTATCCAAAAAAGGAGGGTGGTATGAGGGAGGAAGGAAAGCTTCATTACGGGTGGATTGTCGTCTTTATGGGCCTGTTGACTACCATCGCCGCGCATGGATTTGGTCGCATGTCCTACACGATCATCTTACCGGTCATGAAGGACGGGCTTCAGTTAAATTACACTCAGTTGGGATTGTTGGGCACCGGTAATTTTATCGGCTATCTAACCATGGCGATTATCGGCGGCTTTTTGGCTGCCAGATTCGGCACCCGTATCGTTATCACATTCGCGTTGATTGTAATGGGCGTCACTATGATTTTGACCGGCCTGGCAGATTCATTCGGCTTTGCTTTTGCCATGCGTCTGTTGACCGGCCTTGGCAATGGTGCTTCATTCGTTCCAGCCATGGCACTGGGCTCGGCGTGGTTTTCAATTACAAGGCGGGGTTTTGCAACTGGAATTGTATCGGCAGGAATCGGCACCGGAACAGCGATAGCAAGTTTAGTAGTTCCAAGGATCTTATCCGCTTTTGGTCCAAATGGCTGGCGCTATTCCTGGTACATACTAGGAGCCACAGTAATTGGCATCTCAGCAATCGTATATGTGTTTGTACGGAGCCGCCCTGATGAAAAAGGTTTGCAGCAGGTGGGTATCGAACAAACGAAGCCAGCATCTTTTGGTTCCGGAATTGAGAAGGTCTCATCTCTTCAGTGGACAAAAGTGATTGGCAAAGGCTCGGTTTGGTATCTAGGGGTGATCTATTTTTTCTATGGCATTTCCTACGTTATTTATTTGACCTTTTTTGCCGCCTATCTCGTGAAAGAGATGGGCTTCAGCCAGGAATGGGCGAGCGGTCTGTACGCCCTGCTAGGAGGTTTGAGTATATTTTGCGGCGTTATCTGGGGCGGAATCTCCGATAAACTCGGCCGCAGTAAAGGATCCGCTCTTGCCTATTTAGTCCTTGGTTTATCTTACATTGTTTATGCATTAATCAGAGTTGAATTCGGCTTTTATTTGTCAGCCATCATTTTCGGACTTACCGCCTGGAGTATACCAACAATTATGGCTGCTGCCGCCGGAGATTTTGTGGGGCCGCGCCTGGCACCGGCCGGACTGGGATTTATCACCTTGTTCTTCGGTATCGGCCAGGCAATGGGACCGGCATTGGGCGGGTATCTGGCGGATGCCACCCAGTCTTTTAGGGTACCTTTTCTGGTGGCGGGCGGCTTATCGTTGGCCGGAATGGTGGCATCTTTTTTTCTCAAAAACCGGTAGTAAGCGACAAAAAGCAGTTCAATTAAGGAGGCATCATGTTCTACCAATCATTAATGACCGAAGAGGAAAAAAGCATCCAGCAGGAGGTCCGTAGGTTCGTGCGTGATGAGATTTCTCATGATTTTATCCGGGCACTGGATAAAGATGAAATCAAGTACCCCCGAGAATATGTAGAAAATCTGGCAGCCCACAACCTGCTGGGTTTGCGATTTGACACCAAGTGGGGCGGTCGCGGGCTTCCGTGGACAGCCGAGGTTATTGCTGAAGAGGAAATCGGTGTATTGGGCACCACCCTGGGGTGTGCGTTTGTCATGCCCTCCATCGTAGGGGAAGCCCTGCATGTGTTTGGAACCGACGAACAAAAAGAACGATTTTTAAAACCGATCCTGCAGGGCAAGATGATCAGTGCCGAAGCTCTCACAGAGCCCAGGGGCGGATCAGACTTCTTTGGAGCCACCACGAGTGCTGTGCACCAGGGAGATCATTTCGTGGTTAACGGGCAAAAACGCTTTGTGGTCGGGGCCACCGAAGCTGATATATTTTTGGTGTATTGTCGCACCAACTTCGATAAAGACGCCCACAAATATCAGCGTATTAGCGCTATCGTGGTGGAGCGGGGTCCGGGTGTTGAATCTGAGTATCAATACGGGCTCCTGGGCACGCGCGGTGGCGGCACCGGGCGGCTGGTGTTTCGGAATGTTAAGGTCCCGCAAGAAAATCTGATTGGTGAGCTTCACAGCGGAGCTTTGATATTTCACCAGATGATGATTCCCGAACGTCTGACCTCAGCTGCCGCCAGTTTGGGAGTACGGGCGGCTTTAGAGGTGGCAGTTAAATATAGCCAGAAGCGTCATGCATTCGGTCAGGCCATCCGCCGTTTCCAGGCTGTACAGTTCATGGTGGCTGACGCCATAACCAAACTGGACGCCGCCCGGGCTTTAGTATATATGGCCGCCAAGGCAGTGGATACCGGCGCACCCAACGTCCGCCGGATCGTCAGCGAGGCCAAACGCTATGCCACCGACGCGGCCTGGGAAATCGCCAACAAAGCCATGCAGATTATGGGCGGAATCGGGTATACGGACGTCTATCCCATTGAAAAAGCAGTCCGGGATATACGCTTGAGCCAAATCTGGACCGGCACCAATGAAATCATGAATCTCCTGATCCAGCACGAGTATTACAGAGAAGTGCTTGAAGGTGCCGAAGATGTGCGCAACTACGAGCTGGATGCCACAAACTTCGATGCTGAAACTGAAAAGTGCTACACCGATGAAGACATGTGGCGCGTCCACGAAGGATAGGTTCTAACCTTAATTAAGGTTTTACGAATATATCAATGAAATCTTCGGTGTCGGCGGATGGATGATTTTCATTTTTTTCTTTGCGGAATGATGTCTTCGAATGACATCATCGACAACCTCTTCAACTGAATTGAATTTTTCTCTACCAAACACGGATCTATAGGTTTCGACCTGTTTTTCAACAAGCGGGGCTACTTGCTCGTGGTCAACGAGTTGTTCTTTTGTGAATCCCTGCACGAAGCCTTCCGTAACCAATTCCACCACATCGTAATCATACCCCAAGTCTTTGAAATCGCTCTGCCCGGGCTCAAGCCCGGCGGTGGGTATCCGATTTACGATCGTTTCATCCAAACCTAAAAACACGGCCATTTCCCGAACCAGGCGTTTTGATAAGCCGGCTATGGGACTTAGGTGCACCGCACCGTCACCATACAGGGTGTAGTAACCAATGCCGAAGTCCTCATCCTTGTTGCCGGTGCCGGCTACAATTTTCTTTTCGGTAGCGGCTTTTGTATTTAGAACGTTCGCCCGCACCCTTGAGATCATGTTGCCCCGATTATAGTCATTCTCAAAGGCTTCCGGGTTAGTCAGTTTATATGCCGCCACAAGGGATTCAATGTTGTGGGTCTCGTAGCGTAATTCCAGGGTTTTTGCCAGGGTTTCAGCGTCTTTGGCATCTTCCATTTTGTTGACACTAGAGGGAAGTATGTACCCCACAATTTCAAAGTTATTTTCGGTTTCAGCGTTGTATCCATCAAAGGCCCTCTTAGTCAAAGCCGCCGTAGTGCTGGAATCTACTCCACCGGAGAGGCCCACCACGCAACCGCTTGAATCGACGTTTAAAACCGTTTCAATGACAAAATCGCCGATTTCTTTACAAACTGTTTCGCAATCCATTTTGGGGAGCGTTATTGAATTCATTTTAATCTCCTGATGGGATTTATGCAGAGTTGAAAAGAATTACCAGGTGATAAACACCGCTTTCAAGGCGTGCTTTTATGGGTAGATCCCCTTTTCGAAACACATTCATCATGCCAATATTGGAAAACAAGACTTCTGCCATAAATCCTTTGATTCCACGCTCTTTAGCCAACCGGATCAGCATTTTGTAAAGATAAGAAGCAATTCCGAACCGCTGGTACTTATCATCCACCACGAAAACCACCTCCGCAAAAGGATTGCCTGGAATCTTGATATAGCGCGCCTCGGCGATAATGCGTCCTTTTCCCTCTTCGCCTACCAACCCGACGATAGACATGACCTGGTTCCAATCCACATTGACGTACTCTTGCATTTTGGCATGCGGCATGCTGCTGACGGTGCGGAAGTACCTGGAGTACACCGCTTCGTCTGAAAATCGATAAAACAGATGGCGCATGCCTTCTTCATCAGACGGTCTGATGGCTCTGAATCTCATTTTGAGACCGTCTTTGGTTGTAAGGGTATCTGTGATATCCGCCGGATAGAGGCGCGCGCCCTGCGCGAGAAAAATTTGGTCACGGTATAGTATCTTTTTATTTTTGGCTGCCTGTACAAGATCGGCCCTATCATCCGGGTGGGCAATGTCAATTAAGGCCTGGGCCCGCTCCCGGACGGTGCGCCCCTCTAAATAGGCAACACCGTACTCCGTAACAATTGCGCCCACGGATTCGATTGCATTGAACTGGTTAGGCAGATCAGCGATGGACAACAAAATGTTGGGCATTCCATCCCGATCCCGGCTGGTCAGGGCAAATATCGCGCGCCCACCCTCAGACAGTTCGGCTCCCATTATGAAATCCATGACTTCGGCGGGTCCTGAAGCAACATTACCCTTTCCAATGTATAAGCCACTGCGACCATACAAATCAACCTTTCGGGCCGCAACAATCGTGACAAATCGAGGATTGCTGCCGATCATCACCGGGTTAAAGACTCTGGCGATTCGTTGAAACTCAACCAGGGGGTTATTGTTCAGCCATTCCATCAACGCTTGGGTACCAACGGCATAGGACGTCAGGGCTTTTCCTCGATACGTTTCCTTGCGCCGGTTGGTGACCGCCCCGCTTTTCATCAGATCCATCAACGGATCTGTGAATAACGGTGAGTGTATACCCAGATGACGTCTAGTTGTCAAATGCCGCGCCAGTGCCTCGTAGAGAGGACCGATGGAGAAAGCCAGGCAGCTTTCATCTTCAATTAACGAAACCACGTGTTGCGCCACCTGATCCCAAACATCATCTATTTCCCAGCGATCCAGAAGGATGAGCGGATCTGTTGATTGGACCAAAAAGTCAAATTCAGATACCTGAACAAAGGTGTCACCAAACGTGCGGGGAATTTGGGTGTTGATTTCACCCACACAGATATTAGCCTGCTCCATGGCTTCGCGGGCGACATCGATGGCGACCCCTAAGCTGCAAAAACCGGCCTCATTTGGCGGTGTAATCTGAACGACAGCCACGTCAACAGGTCGCAAGAGGGATTCAATTACCTGAGGTATTTTCACGAACCGACTCGGTATCATATCCACCCGGCCTTCTTCGATGGCTTCGTCAGCCACCCAGCCGGAAAAAAAGGTTTTCAGGCGAAAGTTTTGCGATTGAAGCGTCTGCAGTGATACAGCATCTCCGAAACTGACCAGTTGAATAAGTTCAAGATCTTCCAAATTCTTAGTATCAGTTGTCATCAGATGCCGCACCATGGTCCGGGGTTCGGCCACACCGGTTCCCAGAAATATACTCATTCCAGGCTTGATTTTTCCAATCACGGTTTCCGGAGAAACGACGGCGGATTTCCAGTTGGCGGGAGATATTTTTTCCATGAGTCCCCCAAACGTTTTGTTTCATCTGACATTATCTTTTCTCATAATATAAATCGCAAGAGCCTAGATCGCAATTGGATCATCACTTCGTAAAGATTTGGGTGAATTCGAGGCAGAAAAAGTAGCGGTCATCTATTAGCGGGGAACGACAATCATCTGCGGGTTATCTTCAAAGCCGGTGTAACTGACGTGAGCTTTCGGGATAACCAGGTAAATTTAGGGTTGCTGTCGATTTTTTAGATTTTTGTTTCTGTACACCTTTAAAAGCAGCAAAACCGTTGGAGTCAGATGCCAAAGTAAATCAAAAATGGCCTCCCGGACCATCTCCTCGAGCTCGGCGTTGGTCGCGACCAGACAGCGGACATCGACGTCGATCGGCTGCACCCCGCCGACCCGGGTGATCTGTTTCTCCTGGATGACCCGCAGCAGTTTGATCTGCATCGTCTCGGAGATATTGCCGATCTCGTCGAGAAAGATGGTGCCGCCGCGGGCGGCCTCGAACAGGCCGCGCTTCATCCCGGCGGCGCCGGTGAAGGCGCCCTTCTCGTGACCGAACAGTTCGGATTCGAGCAGGGTGTCGCTGAGGGCGCCGCAGTCGACCACGACGAAGGGCCGGTCCGGGTTCTGGCCGAGGTCGTGGATGGCGCGCGCCGCCAGTTCCTTGCCGGTGCCGGACTCGCCGGTGATGATGACGTTGCAGCGCACGTCGGCGATCTTCTCGATAGTCGCGTAGACCTGCTTCAGCGCCTCGGAGTGGCCGATCAGCCCGAGCCGCTGGCGCTCGGTGCTCAGTTGCCGGCGCAGCACCCGGTTCTCGCTCTTCAGTCGGGTCCGCTCCAGGGTCTTCTCGACCACCAGCAGCAGTTCCTCCATGTCGAACGGCTTCTTCAGGAAGTCCGAGGCGCCCTGGCGCAGCGCCTCGATGGCGTTCTCCACGGTGGAGTGGGCGGTGATGACGATCACCGGCACCTCGGGGTCGTGCGCGCGGATCTTGGCCAGCAGATCCAGCCCGGACATGCCGGGCATACGCAGGTCGGTGATCACCGCGTCGGCGCCGTGCTCGATGAAGTGCGACAAGGCCTTCTCCGGGTGCTGGAAGGTGCGGCACTGGAAGCGGGTGCCGTCGCAGAAGCGCACCAGCAGGTCGCCGGCCTTGGGGTCGTCGTCGACGAACAGCAGGGAACAGTGCTCAGTCATGATCCTTATCGAGTGCGGTTTCGCCGCGAAGTTCTTCGGCGTCGTTGGCTTCGAGGTGCCCGCAGGGCAGGGTGAGAACCACCTGTACGCCGCCCCCGTCGGCATTGGCGATGCGCAGCTCGCCGTCGTGGTGCTCGACGATCCCCAGGCTGATCGACAGGCCGAGGCCGGTGCCTTCGCCCTCCGCCTTGGTGGTGAAGAAGGGGTCGAACAGCTTGTCGGCGACCTCGGCGCTGATTCCCGGGCCTTGATCCCGGATGGTCAATTCGACCCGTCGATCGACCCGCCGCGCCCGGACCCGGATCTCGCCGCCCTCGGGGCTGGCCTGTACGGCGTTGATCAACAGATTGATCAGCGCCTGCTGCAGCAGATCGCGGTCGCCGTGCACGGTGCAATCGGCCGCCAGTTCGCTGGCGAACCCGAGCTGCCTGACCTCGGCGGCGTGCTGCACCAGGGCCAGGCTGTCGCGGATCCAGGTGTCGCAGTCGAAGTCGGTCGGGTTGGTCGGCGCCTGGCGGGAGAAGCTCAGCAGACCGCGGATGATGCGCGAGGCGCGTTCGGCCTCTTCGCGGATGTTGCGCACGTCCTGCTGCAGCAGCTCGTCGTCTTCGGGCAGGCGCCGCTGCACCAGTTTGGTCAACGAGTAGATGTTGTTCAGCGGATTGGCGATCTCGTGGCTGATCCCGGCGGCCAGCTCGCCGACCGAGGCCAGCTTGGCGTTCTGCACCAGGGCCTTCATGGCCCGGTCGCGTTCCTGCTCGGCGGCCTCCAGGGAATCGGCCAGTCGGTTGAAGGCCCGCGAGGCGGCCTGGATCTCGATCGGACCGGTCGGTTCCAGCCGGGGTGAGGACTGTCCCTGACTGGAGCCGATCAGGGCCTGGGTCAGACCCGAGACCGGGGCGGCGATCTGGCGCACCCCGCGGCGCGCCAGCAGCAGGGCGACGATCAATGCCAGGCCGATACCCAGGGCGATGGCCCCGGCGGTGTGTCGGAACGGGGCATTCAGGTAGCGATCGTCGATCGCGAACACAAACAGCCAGCTGACCAGCCGGTCGGTGTACGGAGTGAATTGCACGAAATACAGATAGCCCGATCCATCGGCCTTCTGTACACGGCCCTCGTTGCGATGGAAGGCCTCCTCGAACAGCGGTCGGTTGCGGTCCTGCAACCGGGGCCGCGTACCGATGTCGGCAAACCGGGTGTCGGTGGCGTCGTCGTACAGCAGCAGCCCGTGCCGGACCGGGTCGGCCGCGTTGATCTCGGCGACAAACAGCGAGGCGCGGTAGGGGCGAGGGGCCACGTCCAGGGTGCGGTCGAGTGGATCCAACGGCGGGCTGATCGCCAGATAGCCGACCACCTCGAGATCGTTGACCAGCGGAGCGACTGTATTCAGGACCGCGTCCTGCGGATCGAAGCCCGGGGGCGAGGGCAATGAGCCGACCGAGTCTTCGTTCAGGCCCAGCAGTTGCTGACGGAAGTCGCCCAGTTCGGAGCCGTTCTCGACCACCGCAATCGAATCCAGTCGCGCCAGGGTCGCGGGTACCCGCTGGCCGTTGCGCACCTTGATCAAGGTGTCGCCGGTGCGATCGAGGATTCGCACCGTACCCAGGCTGCGGCGTACGCCCTGGAAGGTCTCGAAGAAATGGGTAATTCGCTCGCTCAGCTGATCATGGTGCGGATGGACCTTGCCCTCGGCGAGTGACTGCAGCGCCGGCAGAAACGCCTTCACCGCCGGGACCTGGGAGAGCCCCGTGGCCAGATCCTGCTCGATGTAAGACCGACGATTGATTGCCGAGGCGGCGTTGGCCAGGCCGTCGCTGATCTCGCGCTGCACCTCCTGGTTGTACAGGCGTTCGCTGTAGGCCGTGGCGCCGACCAGGACCACGACCAAGGGCACCGATACGGCGAACAGCACCCAAAGGAACAGGTAGGCCTTGAGCGAGAGGCGGCGGAGCATCCGCGGATGTTAGCAAAGCCCGTCCTGGCCGGCTCAACGCCGGCATCGACGGAGCTGGCCGGCCATAAGTTCGGCGAATCGGAGAGCAAGATATCGCCTTGCCGAAGCCGTTCGACACGGCCCTTGGGCGTCAGGAGCGGTTAGCGGGTATACTGCGCGCTGCGTAAAATCCAGTATCCGATACCAGCCAGAGAGGTACTTGACGTGTCCGCACACAATGACACCGCGTTCCTGCGCATGTTCCTGATGATCCTCGGCGCCTTGGTCGCCTTCACCGTGATCATCGTGATCGCCGCCAATATGATCGGCGGCGAAATCGCCGATCTGCAGGCGAATGACCCCATGCGCCGTGCTGCGGTCGCCGAGCGCATCAAGCCGTTCGGGCAGGTGAAAGTCGGCGGTGCGGCCGGCGAGGACAAGGTTGCCGCGGTGCCGCGCGGCGGCGAAGAGGTCTATACGGCGGTCTGCCTGGCCTGTCACAGCACCGGCGCGGCGGGGGCGCCCAAGGTCGGCGACAAGCCGGCCTGGGAGCCGAGAGTCGGTCAGGGACTGGATGGCCTGGTGCAGGCGGCGATCGCCGGTAAGGGTGGCATGCCGCCGCGCGGGGGCAACCCGTCCACGACCGATGAGGAGATCCGTGCCGCCGTCGTATACATGCTCGATGAGACCAGTCTGAGCGCAGCCGAAGCCGCTGGTGGCAGCGAGCCCGCCGAGATGGTCGCGACCTTGGGCCGGACCGTCAGCGACATGGGCGACAAGGCCGTCGATATGGCCTCGGCAGTGACGGGCGCCGTAGCCGGCGCGGCCGCGACGATCAGCGAGTCCGCGGGCGGCGGGGCCGATATCGATCTAGAAAAAGGCCAGCAGGTCTATCAGGGGGCCTGTCTCGCCTGCCATAGCATCGGCGTGGCCGGTGCGCCGAAGCTGGGTGACACTGCCGATTGGGAGCCGCGGATTTCTCAGGGCTCGGAGACCTTGCTGGGGCACGCCATCAACGGGTTTCAGGGAAACAAAGGCGTCATGCCGGCCAAAGGCGGCCGCATGGACCTGTCCGACGCCGAGGTCGCGGCGGCCGTCGCCTACATGGTCAGTCAGAGTCGCTAGTGGGCCGGCTGAGCGTCACCGAATGATCCACATGGCTCACTGGGACCAATGGCGCTTACTTCAGAAATTCAGTCATCCGAATTGAAGACTGTCCAATCGTACCTTGGTCGGGTCATCGTGTGGGAGCGGCGCCCTCGCCGCGAAGATGCCCCGAATAAGACCGACATCGCCCCGGGGCGGGCCTCCCACGAGTCATGCCGACTTGTCTGGTTTCCTGCCGGAATCCCTAACAGCTTTAGGTAAGTGGCATTCCCACCAGGACCCGAATGGCACTTACTTGGGGTGTTCGCCTTCCGAATTGGAAATTCTTCGACTTTATCCTGGCCGGATCACCTTGTGGGAGCGGCGCCCTCGCCGCGAAGATGCCCGAACAAGACCGACATCGCCCCGGGGGCGGGCCTCCCACAGGCCACGCCCAGCCTGCTTGATCTTGTACTGCAACCCTATAAAGCGTTAGGTAAGTGGCATTCACCAGGGCCCTGATTTCGGGGATGCGCAAAGCCCGGCTAATGCCGGGCTCCTTATTTCTACCGCCGGGCCGGCGAACGGGCCCTGGTCTTGTCGGCCGACCCGCGCGACGGAGCTCGGGTACAATCGCAGCCAGCGATAGCAAACGGATCGGAGCTGTATGAAACGCCTACTCGTGACCGGTGGTGCCGGATTTATCGGCGGAAACTTCGTTCATCTCGCACTCGCAAATCCCGATGTCCAGGTGCTGAATCTGGATCTCCTGACCTACGCGGGCAATCTCGATACCCTGGCCCCGGTTGAAGACAATCCGAACTACCGATTCCAACAGGGCGACATCGGGGATCGGGGCTTGATCGAGGCGCTGTTGGCGGAATTCAGGCCCGATACGATCGTTCATTTTGCCGCCGAGAGTCATGTCGATCGATCCATAGACGGCCCCGCGGCCTTCATCGAGACCAATGTCCTGGGTACCTTCAATCTGCTGGATTGTGCTCGAAGGTATTGGAGCGAGCTGCCGGGCGACGGGAAGGAAGACTTCCGGTTTCTGCACGTTTCCACCGACGAGGTCTACGGCTCGCTGGGGCCGACCGGCGCGTTTACCGAACAGACGCCCTATGCCCCGAACTCGCCGTACTCGGCTTCCAAGGCCGGTTCCGATCATCTGGTGCGTGCCTACTATCACACCTACGGCCTGCCGGCGCTGATCACCAACTGCTCGAACAACTACGGGCCCTACCAGTTTCCCGAGAAGCTGATCCCGCTGATGATCGCTGAACGCGCTGGAAGGCAAGCCGCTGCCGGTCTACGGCGACGGCCAGAACGTGCGCGACTGGCTGTACGTCGAAGATCACTGCCGGGCGATCTGGCGCGTCCTCGAGGACGGCGTGCCGGGTGAGGTCTACAACATCGGCGGCAACAGTGAGAAGACCAATCTTGAGATCCTCGATCTGATCTGTGCCACGCTGGACGAACGGGTTCCGGACTCGCCGTATCGACCGCACATTCAGTTGAAGACCTTTGTCGCCGATCGCCCGGGCCACGACCGCCGTTATGCGATCGACGCCGGCAAGATCCACGGCGAACTCGGCTGGCAGCCGCAGGAAACCTTCAAGACTGGGCTGCGCAAGACGATTCAATGGTATCTGGATAACCGCGATTGGTGTCGGCGCGTACTGGACGGCAGCTATCGCAGGGAAAGATTGGGCCTGGGGGGCTGAGAAGGGTGTCGCAAAAGGCCTTCTCCCGGCGGGAGAAGGAATAAAGACTTCTGCGACACCCTGCTGAGGTCGCACTTGTCGGCTCCCAATCTAATCACTTCGAGGCGAGGGCATCATGAAAGGCATCATCCTGGCCGGTGGATCGGGAACTCGCTTGTACCCGATTACCCGCAGCGTCAGTAAGCAGCTGCTTCCCGTGTACGACAAACCGATGATCTATTACCCGTTGTCGGTGCTGATGATGGCCGGTGTCCGGGAGATACTCGTCATAACCACGCCGCGGGACAGCGCCGCGTTTCAGGAACTGCTCGGTGATGGCGCTCAGTGGGGGCTGAGCATCGAATACGCGGTGCAACCGGAGCCCGGTGGTCTGGCCCAGGCCTTCCTCATCGGGCGCGAGTTCGTCGCTGCCGAGCCCTGCTGCCTGATCCTGGGGGACAACATCTTCTATGGCCATGGTCTGGGCAGTCTGTTGCAGGATGCCGGGCGTCTGGCGGAAGGCGCCACCATCTTCGGGTACTGGGTGCGCGATCCCGAGCGCTACGGGGTGGCGGAGTTCGATGCGGCCGGTCAGGTGACCGGTATCGAGGAAAAGCCCGCCAGACCGAAGTCGAACTACGCGGTCACGGGACTGTACTTCTATGACCGGCAGGTGAGCGAGCTGGCCGCGTCGCTCAGGCCGTCGGCGCGCGGCGAACTCGAGATCACCGATCTCAACAAGCTCTATCTGCAACAGGGAAGGCTCAACCTGGTGCAACTGGGTCGCGGCATGGCCTGGCTGGACACGGGCACCCACGAGTCCCTGATGGAGGCCTCGAACTACGTCGAGGTCATCGAAAAGCGCCAGGGTCTCAAGGTCTGCTGCCCCGAAGAGGTCGCCTGGCGGCAGGGTTGGATCGACGACGCGGAACTGGGGCGGCAGGGTGAGGCCCTTTGCAAGAACAGCTACGGCCAGTATCTGCTCGAACTGGTCGACGGTGAGATTGGCCCATGAAGGTGATCCCGCTTGAGCTGCCGGATTTATTGTTGATCGAACCCTCGCGCTTCGGAGACGAGCGCGGTTGGTTCATGGAGACCTGGCAGGATAGCCGCTACGCCGAGGCCGGCATCCCAGAGGCCTTCGTCCAGGACAACCTCGCCTATTCGAGAAAAGGTGCGCTGCGTGGCCTGCATGCTCAGCAACCCCATGCTCAGGGCAAGTTGGTACAGGTGTTCCAGGGCGAGGTATTCGACGTTGCCGTCGACCTGCGCGTCGGTTCGCCGACCTTTTCACGTTGGTACGGCGTCAGGCTGCGCGCCGATGAAGGACGTCAGTTTTATGTCCCACCCGGGTTCGGACACGGCTACTACGTGACCAGTGACGAGGCCTTGTTCGGCTACAAGTGCACCGATACCTATCACCCGGAGACCCAGTTTTCGGTCCGCTGGGACGATCCCGACATCGGCATCGAATGGCCGCTGGATGCTCGAGCCTATTCTGTCCGAAAAGGATGCCGACGCCCCTCGTGCTTGCCGATATCCCCGAAGACCGGCTGGCTCGATTTGCGGACCGATGACGTCGGCAAAGCGAATTCTCATACTGGGCGCGGCAGGCCAAGTCGGATGGGAACTGCAACGAAGCCTGATGCCGCTCGGTCGGGTCGTCGCGGCATCGCGCTGCGGTCGTTACGGGCCGGTCGCCGATCTTACGGAAATCGATTCCCTCACTGCTCTGCTTGATCGCGAGTCTCCCGACCTGATCGTCAATGCCGCGGCCTATACCGCGGTCGACAAGGCCGAGTCGGAGCCGGAACTGGCGTATCGGATCAATGCCGAGGCCCCGGGCGCGATCGGCCGCTGGGCCAAGGCCTGTGGGTGCCCCGTCATTCACTATTCGACCGACTATGTGTTCGACGGCGAGAAGGAAACGCCCTACGTCGAGACCGACCCGCCCAATCCGCTGGGCGTCTACGGCCGCACCAAACTGGCGGGTGACGAGGCCTTGCTGGGCTCAGGCGCCGAGGTCGTCATCCTGCGCGTCAGCTGGGTCTACGGACTGCGCGGCAACAACTTCCTGCGCACCATGCAGCGACTGATGGCGGAGCGCGACAGCTTACGGATCGTCGACGATCAGTTCGGAGCGCCGACCTGGAGTCGGGCAGTCGCCGAGACGAGCTGCGCTGATCGGCTGGCGTTTGTTGAACGAGCCGGAGCGCAGGAGAGAATTCGCCGGGCTCTATCATCTGAGTCCGGCAGGGCAGACCACGTGGTACGGATTTGCCAAGGCTATTCGTGACGCGGCTCAATCGGATTGTCAGCTGGAGGCGATACCGACGAGCGAATATCCGACCCCGGCCCAGCGGCCGCGCAATTCGCGGATGCGGGCCGACAAGATCCGCGAGGTGTTTGGGATCGAACTCCCGGAGTGGGATGCGGTTCTGCAGTTGTGTATCGAGTCAGGTGTAATTTTTGGTTGACTCGATGGGCCACCACTGCCCGGGTGATGGGCCTCTTGGATCTGTCGACATAGACCTGGGATTCTTGCCCTAATCTATCTTCGCCGCTGGCTTTCTATATGTTGGTTATCTTCTCGATAATGTATCGAGGGCGGTCTTTTACTTCCTTGTATATCTTACCTATATATTCGCCAATAATGCCGATACAGAAGATCTGAATTCCGCCCAGTAGGTAAACGGGGAGTACGGTTGATGCCCAGCCGGGTGCAGCCCGATCGGTGAACAGTCGCGCGCCCACCACGAATAGGCTCATCAGCATGGATAGGGCGAAGATGATTATCCCAAGCCCTGTAACGATCCTTAGCGGAGTGACCGAGAAAGAAGTGATGCCCTCCAGAGCGAAAGAGATCATGCGGTTCAGCGGGTATTTTGATTCCCCGGCAAATCTTTCGGCGCGTTTGTAGGTGACCACTGATGTCCGATAGCCAATTAGGGGTACGATGCCTCGCAAGAACAGGTTGACCTCGCGGAATTCTTTGAGCGCCTCGATTGCTTCTCGACCCATCAGTCGAAAATCGGCATGGTTATAGACGACATCCACCCCCAGTAATGACATCAATCGGTAAAAACCCTGCGCGGTGCTGCGTTTGAACACAGAGTCGGTACTGCGATCGTCGCGTATTCCGTAGACGATCTGAGCGCCATTGAGGTGTTCCTTCACCATACGATCGATTGCATCGACATCGTCTTGAAGGTCCGCATCGATCGACACCAGGGCATCTCCAGGTGCCGTGTACAGACCAGCCAGCAGAGCGTTCTGATGCCCGCGATTCTGCGCCAGCTTGATACCGCATACCTGAGGGTGGGTCTGACCCAGTTCGACGATCAGGTTCCAAGTGTCGTCCCGACTGCCGTCGTCGACATAGTAAATCCTGGACGCATCGGATATATGGCTCGTAGCGGAAAGACGCTCGAGGACGGATAACAGTCGAGCGGTGGTCTCGCGCAAGACTTCTTGCTCGTTGTAACAGGGTACGACTATGCCGAGTTCAATCATCGGAGGCGGTTCGTGCCAGATTTCGTGAATGCGTGAAGGCGAAGAATCGACTTCCAGTATAGGTTATGGCGACGTAAGGAATAATGCCCAGCGCCTGGGCGAGATAGGAATTCAATTGCAATTTCTCGATAGTGGTCAACACCACGACAAGATTGGCGAGATAGGCAACTGCTATCACCACCAGGAAACGGGCCAGCGAGGGCCAGGTCGAACCTGTGTGACGAAATGTCCATCGTTTGTTCAGCGCAAAGCTCAAGGCGATACCTATGCTGTAACCGACCAGATTGGCGAGCAAGTCACCAAAACCGAAGAACCACTTGGTCAGGTAGATGATCGACAATCCAGTAAAGGTATTCGCGATGCCAACGATCAGAAACTTGATCAGTGACAGATCCAACAGGCGTTCACTTGCGAGCGCTGACATAGTACTGGGCGCCTAACGGGACTCGGCCAAGTGCGGGTTCGAACCTTCTCATGGAGCGCAACGCGCCGGGAAAAAGATCCGGTATTTATGCGCGATCTCGGAGAATCCCGCGTTCACTATTCGTTTCTTCAAACTCGAAACGCTGATCAGTACGGCGTTTTCATCGAAGGGGCAAGTGTTGACCGCCCGCACGGTCAAGGGGTTGTAGGGATTGTGCTCGAAAACGACAAACAGGCCGCCAGGCCGCAATACCCGGAACAGCTCTTCGAGAAGTAGCGATTGTGAGTCCCTTGGTATGTGATGGAAGACACATGCGGAAAAGGCGAAGTCGAAGGTATCGTCGTCAAACGGAATGGTGTGACCATCGAAGCAGACGAATTCGGCACTACCGGGAAAGCGCTCTTTGGCTATGTCCAGGCTCTTGTTCGACACGTCCAGACAGGTCAGCGCGCAATCGGGCAGGTGCTGGGCAAAGTATGGGATGGAGTTGCCGATCCCCGTTCCGAAATCCAGCCCCCTCGCGTCCTTGGGCAGGCCGAGTTCGCGGATCAGTCCCGCTGTGTCCTTTACCTTGTATTCAGCGAAAAACTCGGGGTCCTCGCCGGATGCCTTGATATTGCTCCGGTGAAGGTTCCTATATTCCTCGGCGAATTTATCGAACTCCGCTTGCTCCATTACTTAATCTCAATTCAGTCCCAGAGTTCAAAATTCGGCGTGATCGACATTATCTTGCTGCTGGGAGGTCACTAGCTTTGATAGCACGTACGCGGAATTCACGATCAGGAACGGCATGATTGGAAAATGATATCGAGACTGGCCGGAAAAGACTATCGAGATGGCGGTGACATACAGCGCAAGCAGGACACCAAGCCAGATCCATTCCGATCCAGACCGTCTCTTCGAAGCGAGATAAACGATGGGGAAAGTGACGACTGCCACAAGCACCAGCCCGTAGAACCCCTGATTCAGGATGCGTACGGCGCGAAAAGCGATCTCGTGTTGGTTGTAGAACGCGCCCATGTCCTGGTATCCCCATTCCGACTCACCGTCCGGCGCCCAAAGCCGCCAGATCTTGTGTGGATCAGCGCGAGAAACTGGCTGAAATTGTTCCGATCCAGTCCTTGGCCAGTTGCTTGGCCTTCTTTGTCCACCTCTATATCTGGTGCATGCGGGTGCCCGATGGAGTGCACCAATGGGTGATCGAGCGCGAAGTCCGTCTTGTAGTCGGGCTTCATTCCCGGGTTGTTACCGGCGAGGAGTGACAATCCCACCATTGGTCGAGACCAGAACGAACTCATCGAAGACTTGATGATTCCGAAATGTCCAGGGCGCGATGGTGATGAACATGGCGATAACAATAACGAAGCCGCGTTTTACAGTGGCTATCGAGAATCGGCTGCTCGAGACGAAGAAGAACGAGAATCCAATCAGGACCAACGGGATCAGCACGGTTTGTGTCTTGACCAGGGTCGCGAGACCGAAGACCAATCCGCAGACCAGTGCGCCCGGATAACTGTTTCGTCTCAGGTACAGCCAGCAGGCGAGCAGCAGGAGTGTCGTGAACAGAGTCTCGGTGAGCACCAAGCCGGTATACCCGATACTGTTGGGGTATAGCGTCCAGATCAAGACGGCCAGTCTAGCGGTAGTTTCCTCGCCGGCAATCTTACGGGCCGTTGCGAGCAGCAGCACGAAGGAAAGCGCCGACAGAGCGAGATTGGCGCTCAGTGCGACGAGCACCGAGGGACCGAGCACGTAAAAAAGGGCCCCGAGAAAAGCGGGATAACCGATCGGCCAGAACGCCGTCGGCTCACCGTTCCTCTGATAACCGCGCCCTTCCGATAGCGCGATTCCCTGGTTGAAATACCAGGCCGCGTCCGATGTCGGATCTGCCACGGGTGCCAGAAAGATCAAAGCAGCTCGAAGCAACACGTGTGCGACGAAGCAATAAAAAAGAAATTGCGGGTGTTGGAGAGCGGCCAGCAGACGCTGTCGAAGGTAAGGTGCCGTAAAGAGAAGTCGAGGACTTGAATTCATCGAATCAGGAATGTTGGCTGAAGTGCGCGATCCTGCAGAAGGCGAGGTGGAGAAATTCGCCCAATTGTCATGTATTCGGCCAAATTGATCCGATCTGGACGTCTGCGGAACCTCAAAATGTCCATGTGTCCGGGCGGAAGTAGTTCGTGGCGATTACGACTGTGCACAAGTGTATCTGGGGTAAGTGTCGATTCCGGGCCAGTGATCAAAAAGCCACAATGAATCGCCGGGCGAATAAGAGTGTTTCTGCCAGTGATACGGAGGCCGGCTCGAGCTTCCTGTGCAATCGACTTGGCTGAGAATCGCTGCCAATTACTCAGGTGTGGCGCGTGTCAGGTCCCGAGCAAAGACTTCAGATTTGCCAGATGCGCCGTGCCGCGCTCCTTCTTTTCTTCCTGTGACAGCTGATTGCCCTCTCCCTTCCCACACCAGATCCTCGTCCGGTAGCTCGCTCAGGAATCGGCTGGGTTCGCAGGCGATCATTTCGCCGCCGCGGCGCCGGTGCCGGGCGCAGGTCATGGTCAGGGTCCGCCGGGCGCGGGTGATGCCGACGTAGGCCAGGCGGCGCTCCTCCTCGATGTTGTCTTCCTCGATGCTGGTGCGGTGCGGCAGCAGTTCCTCTTCCATGCCGACCAGGAAGACGTGCGGGAACTCCAGGCCCTTGGCGGCGTGCAGGGTCATCAGGTGCACCCGGTCGCCGCCGCTCTCCTCGTCCTGGCGTTCCAGTATGTCCATCAGCGCCAGGTGGCGAGACCATCTCGGCCAGGGCTGTCGCCCTTCATCTCGTCCTGGTGCAGGCGGTCCAGCCAGTCGATCAGGTCCTTGACGTTGGCCCAGCGCCGCTCGGCGGCCTTGTCGTTGGGGCTGTTCTGGTACAGCCAGTGCTCGTAGTCCATGTCCGTCGAGCAGCTGCGCGCACGGTCTGCACCGGATGGTCCTCGTGCGGCCAGCGCGGGTCAGTTCCGTCGATCCAGGCGGTGAACTCGCGCAGGCGCTGCAGCGGCCTTGCCGCTGAGCTGCTGTTCCAGGCCGAGTTCGTCGCAGCACGCCGAGCAGGCGAGGTCTTGCGCTCGGCGGCATAGGCCGACGAGCTTCTCCAGGGTGCTCGGGCCGATCTCGCGCCGCGGCGTGTTGACGATGCGCAGGAAGGCGGTGTCGTCGTCCGGGTTGGCCAGCAGGCGCAGGTAGGCCATGACGTCCTTGATCTCGGTGCGGGCGAAAAACGAGGTGCCGCCGCTGAGGAGGTAGGGGATGTTGTGGCTGCGCAGGGCCTTCTCGAACAGCCGCGACTGGTGGTTGCCGCGGTACAGGATGGCGTAGTCGCCGTGGCTGCGCGCCGTGCTGAAGCTGGTGGTGCAGGATCTCGGTGACCACCCGCTCGGCCTCGTGCTCCTCGTCGCTGCAGTGCAGCACGCGCAGCGGGTCGCCGGGGCCGAGTTCGCTCCACAGGCGTTTCTCGAACACGTGGGGGTTGTTGGCGATCAGGGCGTTGGCGGCGTTCAGGATGCGGCCGGTGGAGCGGTAGTTCTGCTCCAGCTTGATCGACCTTCAGGCGTCGGGAAAGTCCTCCTGCAGCTGGGCCAGGTTCTCCGGCCGGGCGCCGCGCCAGGCGTAGATCGACTGGTCGTCGTCGCCGACCACGGTGAGCGCGCCGGCGCTGGCCGACCAGCTGCTTGACCAGCTCGTACTGGGCGGCGTTGGTGTCCTGGTATTCGTCGACCAGCAGGTAGCGGATGCGGCTGCTGCCAGTGCTCCAGCATCTCCGGGTGGTCTGCGAACAGCTGCACCGGGCAGCAGGATCAGGTCGTCGAAATCCACCGCGTTGTAGGCGCTCGAGTGCGCGCTGGTAGTCGCAGGTAGAGCCTGCGCCGCCAGGCTGTCGATGTCGTCCTCGGCGCCGGGTCAGGGCCTGCTCGGGCGTGACCAGGTCGTTCTTCCAGCCGGAGATCTGCCAGTGCAGCCGCCTGGCAGCGCGTCCTGTCGTCCGGCTCGTTCCTGCGCAGCAGGTCGCTTGCAGCAGGCTGGCGCTGTCCTGCGGCGTCGAAGATGCGTGAAACCGGGCTTGCAGCCCAGCGCGCTTGTGTTCGCGCCGCAGGATGTTCAGGCCCAGGGTGTGGAAGGTGCGAGACGGTCAGGCCCGCGCGCGTTGTCGCCGCTGCAGCAGCTTGCCGACCCGCTCCTTCATCTCGCGCGCGGCCTTGTTGGTGAAGGTCACCGCGGCGATGTGGCGCGGCGCCATGCCGCAGGTCTCGATCAGGTAGGCGATCTTGTGGGTGATCACGCGGGTCTTGCCCGAGCCGGCGCCGGCCAGCACCAGCAGGGGCCGTCGATGTAGCGCACGGCGTCGCGTTGGCGGGGGTTCAGGTCCTGCGCTCACGAGTTCGGGGTCGCGGTCATTTCGCTGCAAACAGGGCCTGCTTGCTGCGAAACAGCGCCGAGATGTCCTCGTCGCCATGTCCGGCCTCCATCAACCGCTGATAGTGCATCAAGGTCATCTCCACGCAGGGCAGTGCACGCCGTGCTCGGCGGCCATAGCCTGACAGATCTTCAGGTCCTTGTGGTGTAGGGCAGGCGAAAGCCCGGGTTCGAACATGCCTTGGTCATGGTCGGGCCGCGATGGGTCAGAAACCAGTTGCCGGCCGGCGCCGCCGCCGAGCAGATCGATCACCTTGTCCATGTCCAGACCGTGCGCCTGCGCCGAAGGCCAGGCCCTCGGTGACCGACTGGTTGATGCCGGCGACCATGATCTGGTTGACCGCCTTGGTGGCCTGACCCGCGCCGACCGGGCCCATATGGTCCGATCTTGCCGGTGATCACATCGAGCACCGGTCGGATCTGCGTTCGATGGTGCGTGCGTCGCCGCCGAGCATCATGACCATGGTGCCCTTTTCGGCACCTTCCTTGCCGCCGGACACCGGGCCGTCGAGGAAATCGGACCCCCTTTCCGGCCAGGCGTTCGGCCGCGATGACGGGCGGTCTCGGCGCTGACCGTCGAGGTGTCTAGCACGATGTTGTCCGGCGCGCCAGGTGCGGTTTCAGCCGGCTCGATCATCTCGAGCAGGTCGTGGTCGGCGGAGACGCTGGTAATAACCAGTTCGGCGGCTCGCCGCGGTCACGTCGAGTCGAGCGGACAGCGCATAAGCCCTGCGCCGCGGTCGCCTCTGGCCGCGGCGCGGGTTCGGTTCCATGCGCCGGCCAGCAAGCCGGCGCGGTGCAGATTGGCGGCCATGCCGGTGCCCATGGCGCCCAGGCCGATAACGGCGGTTTTCATGCGATGTCAGACCTGTGGTTGGTGAAAGCCGGACCGGGACCATCGGGATCGCGCGGTCGAGGATTTGGATCACGACACGGGATCGCGAGCCGGGTCGTCCTTGCTCTATGCTACCGGTTCGGCGCCGGGGCGGTCACCCTCCAAAAGGGTGCGGTTGCTGCCCCGGGGCGGTGCGGAAATTCGAGGACATCGAGACCATGAACGACCCAGCAAGACGTATTCCGCGTAGTGAGGCCAATGCGCGGCTGAATCGCGAATCCTGGCGGATCTTCCAGATCATGGCCGAGTTCGTCGAGGGCTTCGAGCAGCTGGCGCATATCCGCCCTCGGTCAGCATCTTCGGCTCGGCCCGCACGCCGCCGGAGCATCCCTGGTACGACACTGGCCGAGGACATCGCGCGCGGCTGCTGTCCGACGCCGGCTTCTCGGTGGTCAGCGGCGGCGGTCCGGGCATCATGGAGGCGGCCAACCGCGGCGCCTTCGCCGGCAAGTCGCCCAGCGTCGGCCTGAACATCCAGCTGCCGCACGAGCAGGTCGGCCAACGAATACCAGGACATCTCGCTGAATTTCCGCCACTTCTTCGCGCGCAAGGTGATGTTCGTCAAGTACGCCTCGGCCTACGTGGTGCTGCCCGGCGGTTTCGGCACCCTGGACGAGTTGGCCGAGATCCTCACCCTGGTGCAGACCGGCAAGACCCGACCGATCCCGATCATCCTGGTCGAACGCCGATTCTGGCAGGGCCTGCTGGACTGGTTCGAGGACACTCTGATCGCCAGCGGGACGATCTGCCGTGAGGACCTGGACTTGATCCAGATCTGCGAACAGCCCGAGGAGATCGTCGACGCGATCTTCGCCCACTACGAGAAGCGCAACTTCGAGCCCTCGGCCGCGGAAGCAGGAAATCCTGCTGGAACTGTAATAGCATCCGGCGAGACCCTGTCGCCGTTTCGGTTTCGAGCCGTTTTGCCATGTGTCGCGCGGCTCGGCGAGGCCTACCCGAATTCAAGGAATCCGAAGATGAAAGCACTGCTGCCTCTTGTCCTGTCGCTGCTGCCGCTGACCGTCGTGGCCGAGTCGCCGACCGTGATCGACGCCCCCGCGCCGCCACCGCCGCTGCAAAGCGGCGAGGCGCTGGACCCCGAGGTGACCATCATCCAGCGTGACGATCGCACCGTGTACGAGTATTCGGTCGACGGTCAGGTGTACATGGTCAAGGTCGTGCCGAGGCGCGGCAAACCCTATTACTTCCTCGATCGAAACGGCGACGGTGAGTTGGACGCGCGACGCTACGGTCCCGGGGAGATCGACGTACCACAGTGGGTGTTGTTCCGCTTCTAAGCTGACACCGAGTTTCCGCAAACGCCGCGAGCCAGAGTTCGGCGCCGTTCGACGGCGAGATCGCGCCGATCGTGCCTCCCGAATCGATTGATTCCCTAGTGAATACCCTGATCCGCACCCTCAACCGCTTGTCCGAATGGATCGGCAGGACGGTCGCCTGGCTGACCCTGGCCATGGTCGCTGGTGACCTTCGTGGTGGTGGTGCTGCGCTACGTGTTCGACACCGGGCTGGATTGCCATGCAGGAGTCGGTGACCTACCTGCACGCGCTGGTGTTCATGCTCGGCGCGGCCTACACCCTGCGGCACGACGGCCATGTGCGCGTGGATATCTTCTATCGCAGCTTCGGTCCGAACGCGCCCGGGCCTGGGTCGATCTGTTCGGCGCGCTGTTTCTGCTGCTGCCGGTGTGTCTGTTCATCGTCTGGGTCGAGAGCTGGGACTATGTGGCCGCGGTCCTGGGCGGTCCGCGAGGGCTCGCGCGAGGCCGGCGGGCTGCCCGGGCGTGTATCTGCTCAAGACCTGATCCTGGTCATGGCCGCTGCTGCTGGTGCTGCAGGGACTGCGCATGGCTGCTGCGCAGCTGCCTGCTGCTGGGCGGTGTGATCGAGCGCGCCGCTCGACGATCTGGCGGCACCGGGGACGAGGCCTACATGGCTGAGTTTCTGCCGCTGCTGATGTTCCTGCCGTCATGCGGCTGGTGTTGCTGCTCGGCTACCCGGTCGCCTTCTACCCTGGGCGGCACCGCGCTTGGCTTTCGCCTGGCTGGGCGGCATGGTTCGAGCTGTTCGACTCGGCCTTTCTCGAGGCCCTGCCCAATCGCCTGTTCGGCATCATGACCAACGAGACCCTGATCGCGGTGCCGCTGTTCGTGTTCATGGGCGTGATGCTGGAACGCTCGCGGGTGGCGGAGAACCTGCTCGACACCATGGCGGCCCTGTTCGGCCCGCTGCGCGGCGGTCTGGGCATCTCGGTGACCCTGGTCGGCATGCTGCTGGCGGCCAGCACCGGCATCGTCGGCGCCACCGTGGTCACCATGGGCCTGCTGTCGCTGCCGACCATGCTCAAGCGCGACTACGATCCGAGCGTCGCCACCGGCACCATCTGCGCCTCCGGCACCCTGGGGCAGATCATTCCGCCGTCGATCATTCTGGTGCTGCTCGGCGACGTGCTGTCCGTCGGCCTATCAGCAGGCGCAGCTGGACATGGGCATATTCCGCCGGATACGGTCTCGGTCGGCGACCTGTTCGTCGGCGCCCTGATCCCCGGGCTGCTGCTGGTCGGCCTGTATATCGTCTATCTGGTTGGTGTCTGGCGATGGTCCGGCCGAACCGCGTGCCGGCCATGCCGGCCGAGGAGCGGGCCGGCAGCGGCGCGGCGCTGTTCGCGCCGGGTGCTGAAGGTGCTGGTGCCGCCGCTGCTGCTGATCGTCGCGGTGCTGGGTTCGATCCTGGCCGGGGCTGGCGACGCCGACCGAGGCCGCCTCGGTCGGCGCCGTCGGCGCCATGCTGCTGGCCGCCGAGCGGCGCGCAGCTCAATCTGACCAACCTGGCGCGAGGTGGTGCGCAGCACGACCAAGGTCACCAGCATGGTGTTCCTGATCCTGATCGGCGCCGTCCATGTTCTCGCTGGTGTTCCGCGGCTTCGGCGGCGACGAGCTGGTCGAGGAGTTGCTGAACGACCTGCCCGGCGGCGTGGTCGGCGCGGTCGCCGTGGTGATGCTGGTCATGTTCCTGCTGGGCTTCATCCTCGACTTCATCGAGATCACCTTCGTGGTGGTGCCGATCGTCGGCCCGATCCTGCTGGCCATGGGCCTCGACCCGGTGTGGCTGGGCGTGATGATCGCGCATCAACCTGCAGACCTCGTTCCTGACCCCGCCGTTCGGCTTTGCGCTGTTCTATCTGCGCGGCGTGGCCCCGCCCGAGGTCATGACCATCGGACATCTATCGCGGCGTCATGCCCTTTATCGCGATCCAGCTGCTGATGCTCGGTCTGTTGGCGCTTTGGCCCGGCCTGGCGACCTGGTTGCCGGGCGTGGTGTACGGTTGAGGTCTACTTCCAGATCGGATCGATCCTGTGTGGGAGCGGCTCCCCGTGGGAGGCGCGCCCTCGCGCCGAAGCGGCCTTGTGCGCGGCTCTATCGCGGCGAGGGCGCCGACCCCCATCAGGGCCGAGCCCTCCATAAAAAATCAATCGAGCACGAAGGTCACCTTCATCGTCACACGATACTCGACCACCTTGCCGTCCTCGACCGTGGCCTGTTGATCCTTGATCCAGGCGGAAGAGACGTTCTTCAAAGTCTTTGAGGCCCGTTTGACGCCTTTGCGCACGGCGTCGTCGAAACTTTCGTTGGAACTGGAAATGATTTCAGTGACTTTGGCGACTGCCATCTTGATGCGCTCCTGATTGTTGGTTTGGTCAACAGAAGTTAGCAGAGCAGGGGATCGAGCGCCCGGGGGTATTTCAACTTATCCGACCAACCCGAACCGAGCGCCGGACTCGGCCCCCTGCGTGTCGCACTCGAGATCTTCGGCCCGGCTGGGGGTTCTCATCGGTACCGTGGTTCGCTTTCTGTCGGTGCATGGCGGGATTGTAGTTTGCTGTCAATGGGCTTGTGGATGGATGATTGTTGACAATGGGATCGCCTGCAGACCTGTTTCGATAGCAATGCAGTTAAGCTCCGTTCGATCGTCTGTCTCTGCTGTATCTCTGCCTAACCGACTGAAAGAAGCGAATATACTTGAGTAATCAGGGGTAAATTCATCAGTTCATGATTTTCTGCTATTGCTCAAGGCTATGCTCACTGTTGAAAAAGCCAATACCCTGATGCGCTGCAATAAGTCTATATTCCCACAGATTGTTGACAATCTGGTCGCAATCGCAGTACCAAAACCAATTGGGTTGGAGGACTCGACACATGGGCGATTACAAGTCCCTTTATCAGCGCTCCCTGCAGGATCCGGACGGTTTCTGGGGTGAGGCGGCAGCCGAACTGCACTGGTACAAGCCCTGGGAGCGGGTGCTCGATAGCGACGCCAAGCCAGTACCGCGCTGGTTTGTCGGCGGCGAATTCAACACCTGTTACAACGCCCTGGACCGGCACGTCGAGGCCGGCGCCGGTGAGCGCAGCGCCCTGATCTACGACAGTCCCGTCACCGGCCAGACCCGCACCTATTCCTACGCCGAACTGCGCGATCAGGTCGCCAAGCTGGCCGGAGTCCTGCTGGCCAACGGTGTCGGGAAGGGTGACCGGGTCATCGTCTACATGCCGATGATCCCCGAGGCGGCGATCGCCATGCTGGCCTGCGCCCGCATCGGTGCCATTCACTCGGTGGTGTTCGGCGGCTTTGCCGCCAACGAACTGGCGACCCGCATCGACGACGCCAAGCCGAAGGTGATTCTCTCCGCTTCCTGCGGCATCGAGCCGAACCGGGTGGTGCAGTACAAGCCGCTGCTCGACGAGGCCATCGAGCTGTCGCAAGCACAAGCCGAGCGGCATGCGTCGATCCTGCAGCGACCGCAGGCCGAGGCCACGCATGATCGAGGGTCGCGACCTGGACTGGGCCGCCGCCGTTGGCGCGGCCGAGCCGGCCGCCTGCGTGCCGGTCGCGGCGACCGATCCGCTCTACATCCTCTACACCTCGGGCACCACCGGCCAGCCCAAGGGCGTGGTGCGCGACAACGGCGGCCACGCCGTGGCGCTGCACTGGACGCATGAAGCAACATCTACGACGTCGAGCCCGGCGATGTCTACTGGGCGGCCTCGGACGTCGGCTGGGTGGTCGGTCACTCCTACATCGTCTACGGCGCCGCTGCTGCACGGCTGCACCACCGTGATGTACGAGGGCAAGCCGGTCGGCACGCCCGACCCGGGGGCCTTCTGGCGGGTGATCTCGCGAGCACGAGGTCAAGGTCCTGTTCACCGCGCCGACCGCGTTTCGGGCGATCAAGAAGGAAGACCCGAACGGCGAGTTCCTGAAGAAATACGACCTGTCCTGCATGGACTCGCTGTTCCTGGCCGGTGAGCGCTGCGACCCGGACACCCTGCACTGGGCGCGCACACAGCTGGGCAAGCCGGTGATCGATCACTGGTGGCAGACCGAGACCGGCTGGGCGCATCGCCGCCAATCCGCTGGGTATCGAGCCGATGCCGATCAAGCCGGGCTCGCCGACCGTGGCCATGCCCGGTTACGACGTGCGGATCCTCGACGAACAGGGCGCGGAGATGGCCGGCCGGCGAGATGGGCAACATCGTCATCAAGCTGCCGCTGCCGCCGGCCTGCCTGCCGACCCTGTGGAACAACGAGAAGCGCTTCGTCGACTCCTATCTGTCGCAAGTACCCGGGCTACTACCTGACCGGTGACGCCGGGTACAAGGACGAGGACGGTTATCTGTGGATCATGGCGCGCACCGACGACGTCATCAATGTCGCCGGCCACCGCCTGTCGACCGGGCAGATGGAAGAGGTTCTGGCCGGTCACCCGGATGTCGCCGAGTGTGCCGTGATCGGCGTCGCACGACGACCTGAAGGGCCAGCTGCCGGTGGGTCTGATCGTGCTGAAGGCCGGCGTCGACCGCGGCGCCGCCGAGATCGTGCCGGAACTGGTCAAACGGGTGCGCGAGCAGATCGGGCCGGTCGCCGCCTTCAAGGTCGCCGCGATCGTCAAACGCCTGCCCAAGACCCGCTCCGGCAAGATCCTGCGCGGCACGATGGTGAAGATCGCCGACGGCGAGGACTGGAAGATGCCGGCGACCATCGATGACCCGGCGATCCTGGACGAGATCACCGACGCGTTGCGCCAGCTCGGCTACGCCAAGGCCGGGTAGGGCGGGAGCGATTCGGACACGGTCTCTCTACTCATTCGTCATCACAGTGTCGAGCCAGAGGAGCGAGCAAGATGAGTCATGCCGATGAAACTCGACTCGAAGAACAGCGCGCCGAACTCGAGCGTGAGCCGGGCGCTGAGCGCCCGGGCGAGGCGGTCAAAGACCCGGAGCAGGGCCGGACGGTAAACGGTGCCTGTCGATCTCGTCGCGGTGCGGCCATCGTCAACCGTTCCTCCGGCGATTGAGAGTGCGGGGCCGGTCCGCAGTGGCGAGTTCGTCGGCATCCGGTACGACCATCGCCGATCGGCTGTTCGAGCAGATCCGCAAGTCGATCGTCGAGGGTGAGATCGCCGCCGGCAGCAAGATCAGCGAACCGGAACTGGCCAAGTCCTACGGCATCAGCCGCGGTCCGCTGCGAGAGGCGATCGGCAGGCTGGAAGCCAGCGGGCTGGTGGTGCGCAAACCCAATGTCGGCGCCCGGGTCGTGGCGTTGAGCATCGAACAGTTGCTCGAGATCTTCGAGATCCGCGAGGCACTGGAAGGCATGGCGGCCCGCCTGGCGGCGCGGCGGATGAGCAACGAAGACATTGCCGAATTACGCACGCTGCTCGATCGGCATGGGGCCCAGATCGAGCAGGACCAGGGGCAGGCCTACTTTCAGCGCGAAGGCGATCTGGATTTTCATTACCGGATTGTCCGCGGCAGTGGCAACGCCCGACTGGTCGAGTTGCTGTGCAACGACCTGTACCACCTGATGCGTCTGTACCGCTATCAGTTCGGCATGCAGAGCCGGCGCGGCCCGCGGGCCTTTGTCGAACACGAGCACATCGTCGACGCGGTCGAGCGCGGCGACGGCGAGTTGGCCGAGTTGTTGATGCGCCACCACATCCGCGCCTCACGTGAGAACGTCGAAAGAATGCTCGACGAGGCGCCCGAGGGCGCGCGACCCCTGGTCGTCGGCGTCCCGCCGCGAACCCGACGTGAGGGCGAGTGAGGCTCGCGGTACGGCCCCGAACCTGATCCAGATCGGCCCGGATTTTTCGGGTCGCTCGAACACGCAATCTTGGAGAATCGATTCATGGCACAAAAACTCATACCCGGCGCCCGTTTTCGCGCCGCCGTCGCCGCCGAGAAGCCGCTGCAGTGCGTCGGCGCGACCACGGCCTATCACGCGCGACTGGCCGAGGCCTCGGGCTACAAGTCTCTGTACATCTCCGGCGGCGGGGTCGCCGCCGGTTCCTGCGGCATCCCGGATCTCGGCATCACCACCATGGAAGACGTGCTGACCGACCTGCGTCGGATCACCGACGTCAGCGAACTGCCGGTGCTGGTGGACATCGACACCGGCTGGGGCGGGGCCTTCAACATCGCCCGCACGATTCGCAGCATGAACAAGTCGGGCGCCGCCGCCGTGCACATCGAGGATCAGGTGCAGCAGAAGCGCTGCGGTCACCGGCCGAACAAGGCGATCGTCTCGCAAGTGGAGATGGTCGACCGGATCAAGGCCGCGGTCGACGCCAGAATCGACGACGACTTCGTCATCATGGCCCGCACCGACGCGCTGGCGGTCGAAGGTCTGCAATCGGCCATCGACCGCGCCTGTGCCTGTGTCGAGGCCGGTGCCGACATGATCTTCCCCGAGGCGATCACCGAACTCGATCAGTACCGCGACTTCGTCGAGGCGGTCGAGGTGCCGGTGCTGGCCAATATCACCGAGTTTGGCGCCACGCCGCTGTTCACCACCGAGGAACTGGGGTCGGCCGACGTGAGCATCGCGCTCTATCCGCTGTCGGCCTTCCGCGCTGCCAACGACGCCGCACTGAAGGTCTATCAGACCTTGCGTACCGAGGGCACCCAACAGAATGTGGTGGATACCATGCAGACCCGTGCCGATCTGTACGACTACCTCGGTTACCACGAGTTCGAACAGAAGCTGGACGAGCTGTTCGCGGCCGAGTAAAGGGTCGCCACGTTTCTTGAGAATCAGTCAGGGGTCGGAGTCGAATTCGACTCCGACCCATAGAGGAGAAAGATTATGAACCAACAGGTTCTTCCCAAGGCCAAGAAATCGGTCGCCCTGTCGGGCACCGTCGCCGGCAATACCGCCATCTGCACCGTCGGTCGCGCCGGCAACGACCTGCACTACCGCGGTTACGACATCCTGGATTTCGCCGAGATCTGCGAGTTCGAGGAGATCGCCTACCTGCTGATCCACGGCAAGCTGCCGAACCGGGCCGAACTGGACGGCTACAAGCGTCGCCTGCGCTCGCTGCGCGGTCTGCCGGTCGCCGTCAAGCAGGCCCTCGAGGCGATTCCTGCGTCGGCACACCCGATGGACGTGATGCGCACCGGCTGTTCGGTGCTGGGCAGCTGTCTGCCCGAGAAAGAGGATCATCCCGAGGCCGAGGCGCGCAACATCGCCGACCGCCTGATGGCCAGCTTCGGTTCGATGCTGCTGTACTGGTACCACTTTTCGGTCAATGGCAAGCGCATCGAGGTCGAGACCGACGACGACTCGGTCGGCGGTCATTTCCTGCACCTGCTGCACGGCGAGAAGCCGTCGGACTCCTGGGTGCGCGCCATGCACACCTCGCTGATCCTGTATGCCGAGCACGAGTTCAACGCCTCGACCTTCACCGCGCGCGTCATCGCCGGCACCGGCTCGGACATGTATTCGGCGATCACCGGGGCGATCGGCGCGCTGCGCGGCCCGAAGCACGGCGGCGCCAACGAGGTGGCCTTCCGGATCCAGAGCCGCTACCACGGCGCCGACGAGGCCGAGGCCGATATCCGGGAACGGGTCGCGCGCAAGGAGATCGTCATCGGCTTCGGTCACCCGGTCTACACGACCGGTGATCCGCGCAACGAGGTGATCAAGGGCGTGGCGCACGCAGTTGGCGGAAGAAGACGGCGACATGAAGATGTTCGACATCGCCGACCGGCTCGAGTCGGTGATGTGGGACGTCAAGAAGATGTTCCCCAACCTCGACTGGTTCTCGGCCGTGTCCTACCACCAGATGGGCGTGCCGACCGACATGTTCACGCCGCTGTTCGTGATCGCGCGCACCACCGGCTGGGGGGCGCACGTCATCGAGCAGCGCGACGACGGCAAGATCATCCGGCCGTCGGCCAACTACACGGGCCCGGAAGATCTCGAGTTCGTGCCGATCGAAAAACGTTGAGTCGGAACCTGCGAGGCGCAAACCGGGGGTGTCGCAAGAGTCCCCTCTCCCTAACCCTCTCCCGGTGGGTGAGGGAGCAACCGGCTTTCAGCGGTAGCCCGAAGCCACCGGTTCTTGGCCGGTGGAGTATTCACGCGTCCTTTGGGATCGATGATCACCTATGAACAGCAAATATCGTAAATCACTACCCGGCACGTCGCTGGACTACTTTGATACCCGCGCGGCCGTCGATGCGATCCAGCCCGGTGCCTACGACAGGCTGCCCTACACCTCGCGGGTGCTGGCGGAACAGCTGGTGCGTCGCTGTGATCCGGCCGTGCTGGAGGACTCGCTGAGGCAGATCATCGAGCGCAAACGCGATCTGGATTTCCCCTGGTATCCGGCGCGCGTGGTCTGCCACGACATCCTCGGGCAGACCGCACTGGTCGACCTGGCCGGTCTGCGTGACGCGATCGCCGACCAGGGCGGCGACCCGGCCAAGGTCAACCCGGTGGTCCCGACCCAGCTGATCGTCGATCACTCGCTGGCCGTCGAGTACGCGCGGTTTCGATCCGGACGCGTTCGAGAAGAACCGCGCCATCGAGGACCGCCGCAACGAGGACCGCTTCCACTTCATCGAGTGGACCAAGACCGCCTTCGACAACGTCGACGTGATCCCGGCCGGCAACGGCATCATGCACCAGATCAACCTGGAGAAGATGTCGCCGGTGATCCAGGCGCGCGACGGCGTGGCTTTCCCGGATACCTGTGTCGGCACCGACAGCCACACCCCGCACGTCGACGCCCTGGGCGTGATCGCCATCGGCGTCGGCGGCCTCGAGGCCGAGACCGTCATGCTCGGTCGTGCCGTCCATGATGCGTCTGCCGGACATCATCGGCGTGAAGCTGACCGGCAGGCGTCAGCCGGGCATCACCGCCACCGACATCGTGCTGGCGCTGACCGAATTCCTGCGCAAGGAGCGCGTGGTGTCCGCCTACCTCGAGTTCTTCGGCGAGGGTGCGGCGGATCTGACCATCGGTGACCGCGCCACCATCTCCAACATGACGCCGGAATTCGGTGCCTCGGCCGGAATGTTCTACATCGACGAGCAGACCATCGACTACCTGAAGCTGACCGGCCGTGAGGCCGCGCAGGTCGCACTGGTCGAGAACTACGCCAAGACCACCGGACTGTGGGCGGACAGCCTCAAAGACGCCGAGTACGAACGTGTGCTCGAGTTCGATCTGTCGACCGTCGTGCGCAACATGGCCGGGCCGTCCAATCCGCACCGTCGCCTGCCGACCTCCGAGCTGGCGGCGCGGGGTATCGCCGGTAAATGGGAAGAGAAAGAAGGCGAGATGCCCGACGGTGCCGTGATCATCGCGGCGATCACCAGTTGTACCAACACCTCGAACCCGCGCAACGTGGTGGCTGCCGGCCTGGTCGCGCGCAAAGCGAACGAACTCGGCCTGCTGCGCAAGCCCTGGGTGAAATCGTCTTTTGCGCCCGGTTCCAAGGTCGCCAGGCTGTATCTGGAAGAGTCGGGGCTGCTGCCGGAGCTGGAGAAGCTGGGCTTCGGTATCGTCGGTTATGCCTGCACCACCTGCAATGGCATGAGCGGTGCGCTGGACCCGAAAATCCAGAAGGAGGTCATCGACCGCGACCTGTATGCCACCGCGGTGCTGTCCGGCAACCGCAACTTCGACGGCCGTATTCATCCGTACGCCAAGCAGGCCTTCCTGGCCTCGCCGCCGCTGGTCGTCGCCTACGCTATCGCCGGCACCGTGCGCTTCGACATCGAGCAGGACGCGCTGGGTACCGACAAAGACGGCAAGCCGATCACGCTGAAGGACATCTGGCCGAGCGACGAAGAGATCGATGCGATCGTCGCCGAGTACGTGAAGCCGGAGCAGTTCCAGCAGGTCTACACCCCGATGTTCGATCTGGGTGCGGTGGAGCAGGCGAAGAGCCCGCTGTACGACTGGCGTCCGCAGAGCACCTACATCCGTCGCCCGCCGTACTGGGAAGGGGCGCTGGCCGGTGAGCGCACCCTCGAGGGTATGCGTCCGCTGGCGGTGCTCGGTGACAACATCACCACCGACCACCTGTCGCCGTCGAACGCGATCCTGCTGGACAGTGCCGCCGGTGCCTACCTGCACGAGATGGGCCTGCCCGAAGAGGACTTCAACTCCTACGCCACCCACCGCGGCGATCACCTGACCGCACAGCGCGCGACCTTTGCCAACCCCAAGCTGCTCAACGAAATGGTGTCGCGACGACAAAGGCGAGGTGATTCAGGGTTCACTGGCGCGCGTCGAGCCGGAAGGCAAGGTGACCCGCATGTGGGAGGCCATCGAGACCTACATGCAGCGCAAGCAGCCGCTGATCATCATCGCCGGTGCCGACTATGGTCAGGGCTCCTCGCGTGACTGGGCGGCCAAGGGCGTGCGCCTGGCGGGCGTCGAGGCGATCGTCGCCGAGGGCTTCGAGCGTATCCACCGCACCAACCTGGTCGGCATGGGCGTGCTGCCGCTGGAGTTCAAAGCGGGCGAGACGCGCGAGACCTATGGCATCGACGGCACCGAGACCTTCGACGTGGTCGGTGAGCGCAAGCCGCGCGGCCGAACTGACCGTGATCATGCATCGCAACAACGGTGAGACGGTAGAGATTCCGGTCACCTGCCGCCTGGACACCGCCGAAGAGGTCTCGGTGTACGAGGCCGGCGGCGTGCTGCAGCGCTTTGCGCAGGACTTTCTCGAGTCGGCAGCGGCGGTTTGAGTTGACGAGAAGGGTCGGGGTCGGACGAGCCGACCCCGATCCCGATTTGCGACCCCGATTTGAAGAGGACATCAATGGCCCGTGTACCCCAGATCCGTATCCCCGCCACCTACATGCGTGGTGGCACCAGCAAGGGTGTGTTCTTCAATCTGAGCGACCTGCCCGAAGCCGCCCGATCCCCGGGAAGGCGCGCGACAAGCTGTTGTTACGCGTCATCGGCAGCCCCGACCCCTATGGCAAGCACACCGACGGCATGGGCGGGGCGACGTCCAGCACCAGCAAGACAGTGATCCTGTCGAAGAGCGGCAAAGCCGGATCACGACGTCGACTACCTGTTCGGTCAGGTCTCGATCGACAAGCCCTTCGTCGACTGGAGCGGCAACTGCGGCAACCTGACCGCCGCGGTCGGTTCCTTCGCCATCGCCAGCGGCCTGGTGGATGCCGAACGCATCCCCGAGAACGGCATCGCCGTGGTGCGCATCTGGCAGAAGAACATCGAAAAGACCATTGTCGCGCACGTGCCGATCACCCATGGCGAGGTGCAGGAGACCGGTGACTTCGAGCTCGACGGCGTGACCTTCCCGGCGGCCGAGGTGCAGGTGGAGTTCATGCGCCCGGTCGATCCCAACGAGGCCATGTTCCCTACCGGCAATCTGGTCGACGAGCTGGAGGTGCCCGGTGTCGGTACCTTCAAGACGACGATGATCAATGCCGGCATCCCGACCATCTTCCTCAATGCCGAAGATGTCGGTTACACCGGCACCGAACTGCAGGAAGCGATCAACGGCGACGACAAGGCCCTGGCCATGTTCGAGACGATTCGCGCCCATGGTGCGGTGCGTATGGGACTGATCCGGCAGATCGGCGAGGCCGCCGGGCGCCAGCACACGCCCAAGGTGGCCTTCGTGGCCAAGCCACGGGACTATGCCGCTTCCAGCGGCAAGTTGATTCATGCCGCGGACATCGATCTCAATGTCCGGGCATTGTCGATGGGCAAGCTGCATCACGCCATGATGGGCACGGCGGCCGTGGCGATCGGTACGGCGGCGGCGATACCAGGGACTCTGGTGAACCTGGCCGCCGGCGGCGGCGACCGGAACAGTGTGACCTTCGGCCACCCCTCGGGCACCTTGAAGGTGGGCGCAGAGGCCAGCCAGACGGACGGCGAATGGACCGTCGACAAGGTGGTGATGAGTCGCAGCGCACGGGTGCTGATGGAGGGCTGGGTTCGTATTCCGGGTGATGTCTTCTGACTCGATACGATCGATACTTCCCGTGCCGCCCCTTCGGGCCCCTTTTTCTGGTCCTCCCTGATGTAGCGTCCGTCCGCTGCGTGTTGGCAGACCTCAGCCGTTGGCGTTGATCCGCTCGGCCCCGTTCTCATTCACTTCGAGGAAACCGCTCAGCAAGTCGTCCCTGCTCACCGGGCGGCTGATGTGAAAGCCTTGAATGAGGTCACAGCCATATTCGGCCAGGTCGAGCAGCGCCTCTTCGGTTTCCACCCCTTCGGCGGTGACTCGCATGCCGAGGTTGTGCGCCAGCTCGATGGTCGACTTGACGATGATGGCATCATTCTCGTCACTGCGCATGTCGCGAATAAAGCTGCGATCGATCTTCAGTTGGTCTACCTGCAGATGCTTGAGGTAAGACAGGGATGAGTAGCCTGTGCCGTAGTCGTCGATGGCCAGGCCAATACCGAGCATCTTCAAGGCATCCAATGTCCGCCCGGCGTGTTGTGGGTCGTCCATGAGCGCGCTTTCGGTAATCTCCAGCTCCAGGCGCGCCGGAGGGAACTGATGACGTTGCAGCGTTGCGGCGATCTTGTTCGGCAACTCGCGATCGAGCAGATTGCGCGAAGACAGATTCACGGCCACGTTCAACGTATGGCCTCGGGTCTCCAGGTGCTTGCAGTCGCTGATCGCCTGCTCGATCACCCAGGCCGACAGCGGATGGATCAGATCGCTGAACTCGCAGAACGGGATGAACTCCGCCGGTGGTATGAACCCATGTTCCGGGTGATGCCAGCGGATCAGGGCCTCCAGGCCGTCGACCTGTCGCCGATCGAAGGCCTGCACCTTGGGTTGGTAGTAGAGTTCGAACTCGTCTTTTTCCAGGGCGCGCCGGACATCGCTCATCAAGGCCAGGCGGCGGGCGTTGTGGGGATCGAGTTCCGGGTCATAGTGGGCGTGACCGGTGCCGTTCTTTTTCGCCAGGTACATGGCGACGTCGGCGTGGCGCAGCAGTGTCGAACCGTCCGTGCCGTGTTCCGGGTAGCGGGCGATCCCGGTGCTGGCGCTGATCTGAATGCGTATGTTCTCCAAATTGAAGGGTTCGCCGATCACATTACGCAAACGCTGCACCTGAGCGGTCGCGGATGCCTGGTCCGGGGCGTTGCCGAGTATCACCGCGAACTCGTCGCCGCCCAGGCGGGCGATGAAATTGGCCGTGCTCAGGGCGCGCTCGAAGCGTGGCCGCAGCTGCTTCAGAAGCATGTCGCCGACGCCATGACCCAAGGCGTCGTTGATCTCCTTGAAGCCGTCCAGGTCGATCAACGCCAGGCTGAAGCCGCGCGGCGGGTATCCCCCGGTCTCGTTCGCCCGCGCCGAGTCGATGCTTTCCAGAAGGTGCCGGTGCAGGGCGGTGCGGTTGGGCAACCCGGTCAGCGGGTCGCAGTTGCTGAGTTTGCGCAGTTCGGTCTGCTGGCGCCAGACCTCGGTGATATCGCGAACCGTGCCGATCAATACGGAACGATCGCGGTATTCGTCCTGGTACTCGTGAGCGCGAAACTCTATCCGGCGCTCGCCATGCGGATCGTTGACCAGCCGGTGTTCGAGCTCGATCGGAACGCCTTGCTGCTGTAGAAGGTTGAGCGCCTGATCGAGCGCGCCCCGGTCGTCGGGATGCACCTGTTCGAGATAGCGCGTCAGATCGGGACTCGGTTCGCTGTCCCGGGTCCAGCCCATCAAGACCCGCAGGCCCTCCGACCAATGAACTCTTTGGGCCTGCTGATCCCACTCCCAACTGCCGAGATGGGTGACTCTCTGGGCCTCGACCAGCATAGTCTCGCGCCGGCGCAGCCGTGCATAGGCGCTCAGTATGCGATGGCGCATGCTGTTGAAGGCCTCGGTCAAGATGGCCAGTTCATCGCCGCGCGTCGCAGCGCTGTCCTTGCGGTCGAGAGTAAAGAAGCTTGCCTCGGGAATCCGCGGATCGAGGGATTCGGCGGCATGGGCCAGTCGCGTGAGATGCCGGGTGATCAACTGGCGAAACAGCAGCAGGATGAACACTGAGACGAAGAAGGTCTTGATTGCCTGAGTGACGAGGATCACCAGGAAGGTATCGATCAGGCGTCGATAGACGTTCTCGAGGGTCGCGGTCACCTTGAGGCTGCCGAGCGGTTGCTCGGCGCCGCGGTATGCATAGGTCAATGGATAGCTGCGCGACACGGTCTTGTATTCGCCGACCTCCCCGGCTTTCGCCAGCAGTACGCCGTCGGTCCCGTAGATCGCCGAATGCTGCATATCGGGGTGTTTCACCAGTCCCTCGAGTTGGAGTTGCAGCGAACGGGTATCCAGCGTCCAGAGATTCTCTTCAATGGCGTCTAGGTTGCTGATCTGTACTTGCCGCAGACGCTGGTCGATCAGCGACAGATCGTACCGATAGTTCATATACAGCTGAATGGCTGTCAACAATAAAGCGATCGTCCCCGAGAACAGCAGGACATAGATCACCAGGCTGCGGGAGATCTTGCTTTTCATCGCTGCCGCACTGGCTCGGCTTTGCCTTGACTTGCGGCAGCCTCGGGGGAAATGACCTTCGCGACCAGGCGATTCAGGGTGCCGTCGGTCTTCATGTCGCGCAGGGCACGTGCGATCTTCGGCAGCATGCGCACATGGCGGCGATGCAGCAACAGATAGAGGTCGTGTTCGGCCAACGGCGGATTCAGAACGTGGATGTCGTTCAGATCGAGCCGGCGGATCACCTCGAGGCCGCTGAGTCGACCCAGTGCGCCGATGTCGATGCGGTCGAGTTCCAGCATTCGGAACATCGCCTCCGGCGTATTCAACGTCGTGAATTCTTTCGGCTGGACGCGGCTGATGTTGTTTACCAGGATCTTCCAGCCGGTCACCGTGGCGACGCTGTAGGGACGGAGATCGGACCAATGGCGGATGTTGAGTTTGGGGTTCTTGCTGAAGGCGACGAACTGCACCCGGAACACGCTTTCCGGCACCCGAATCAGATTTCGGTATTCGCCGAGCACCATGCCGGGGATGCGACAACACTCGCCGTCGTCGGTGCCGGTATTGACCAGGACCAGCGATCGTTCCGCGGACAGCGCCTGAAACACGATCTCTCGATCGATGCGGCGGCCGAGTTCACGCATGATCTCACCGAACAGCGTCGATACCGGTGGCGTACAACCGGTATTGATGGTCAGCGGCCTGGCGAGCGCCGCACCGCTGACAAAGATCAGCAGTAATGTGAGTACGCGAGTCGTAAAGGATGGGCGTCTTGGCATGGGTTCAGTCCTGAACCTGTTGTAACGGCGGCGGGTTGGAAAACTGATCGAATTCAAAACCCTGAGGATCAATAAGGCCGGTTGCGTGGCAATCGTTCTGTTCACGGCCGGCCGATCTTGGCGGACGGCCTAGGGTTCGGCGCAGGCGCGGATGGGCTGCCCCGCGGCCTGGATCGCGAGCGGACCAGATCCGTCCCCGCTTCCAAAGCCTCAGTGTGTCCTGCGAAGGGCTCAAACCCTGGCCTCTGACGACGCACGAGGGGCGTCGGTCGGCCGAGGCTGCCGGCCGAAGTGCACTACCATTGAGCAAGGTGGTGGGCATCCTCGCAGAGGAGGCGAAAAATGCGGGATTTCCGATTCATACCGAATTTCCCTCTCAATTCGGCGCAGATTTCTGCTCGATGAAGACCGATTGTCTGAATATCGACGGCCACTACTACCCGGTCAGCGACCGGCGCTGGGGCGGCTGTGCCGAGGAGCTGTTGCGTTACACTTCGCGCTACTACGTCTATGCCCAGGCCTTGCTGCGCAGTCTGGCGAGCAGGTTCGAGTTCGAAATGGCCGGCTATCAGGCCAGTCGCCTGAACCTCGAGCAGCGCGCCCTGCTGGCACAGATGTTGGCTCTGCCGCCGGTGCCGGAGCTGGCGGTCGACGTCATTGTCCTGGTCGAGTCGGTCATCGTCGGGGAGGTCTCGCTGAGCCGAGAACTGGTTGCGCGCTACCCGGTTACCCCGGTCCAGCCCAAAAAGCCGGTCCTGGTGTACGCCGACCGGCCCCACGAACATCTGGTGACCGATACGACGCCGCTCGATCCCTTCATCAGCCTGGCGACCCGCCTGCACATCCCCTACAGCGTCGAAGGGCACCACGTTGACGTGCCCTTCAGGGTTCTGGCCAGGCATCTGGATTCGAGCCTCGCCCAGGTTCGCGAAAACCTGCGCGATGCGATCCTCTTTCTCCACGAGGGCGGCTACCTGCTGCGCAATGACGGCGAGACCTCGGAGGCCGACAGCGATCGCCCGCCTCCCTGAGCGGACGCCGGCAGCGCACCTCACCGATCGTCGAAATTCTTTACAGCTTCGCGCCGATTGTGCGCAGGTAGTTTCTTAAGTCACTGAATCGATGATGGTCTGTTCCCTTCGGTACGATTTCTGCTGCTGTCGGGTTATGCGGCGAAATCGGCACATTGCACTGGGAACCAGGATCCTGCAAAGCGCAGCGATGGGTCTGTGCTGCGTGGCTTTCGCCGCGATGAGCGCCACCGCTGCGGCCGGGGACAGCCCGAAGGAACTCACCGACCGGGCGCTGCGTCTGGTGCACGGCGAGGGCGTCGAACCGGATATCGACAAGGCGGTGACCTATTTTTGCGCCGCCGCCCGCCAAGGACACGCGCCTGCGGCGTATGAGTTGGGCTGGAATTACCTGCACGGCCGGGGCGTGGTCAAGGACGACGCATTGGCCGCGGCCTGGCTCACCGAGGCCGCTCGTCTGGGTGAGGCGCCGCCGGCCAAGGTCATGCGGCATCTGGCGGGGGTAGAGCCCAAGCCGCTGCTCTGTCTGGGCAGCAAGGGTCGGCCGCTGGACCTCGCTGATGCCCGCCAGGCTCAGGTCGTGGCGGTGGTGGAACAGATCGCACCCCAGTATGGCCTCGATCCGGCACTGGTGGTCGAGGTGATCCGGGCGGAATCGAGTTTCAACCCGCGCGCTCGTTCGCCCAAAGGCGCCCTCGGTCTGATGCAGCTCATCCCGGCGACGGCCGAACGCTTCGGTGTCGACCCCCTTGAGCCCCTGCAGAACCTGCGCGGCGGCATGGCCTACCTGAGCTGGCTGCTGACGCAGTTCAAAGGGGATCTGCGGCTGGTGCTGGCCGGCTACAACGCCGGCGAGGGGGCCGTGCAGCGCTACGGTGGCATTCCACCCTTTGCCGAGACCCGTGCCTACGTGCGCAAGATCCTCAAGCGCTACGGCAAGCGCAGGCACCCGGTGCCTCAGACGCGTTTGTCGTCCCTGGCCTCTTCCGCCACCAGCCTCTGAGTTCGTTTGCTCTCCCGATCGGCGGTTCAACCCGCCGGTTCGAGACGCGCCAGCTTGCCGTTGTCGTCGTCGGTCAGCAGATAGACATAGCCATCCGGCCCCTGGCGCACATCGCGGATTCGCCCGAGGCGCCCCTGCAGCAGGCGTTCCTCGTGCACGACCTTCTCGCCGTCGAGTTCGAGTCGCACCAGCAGGCGGAACTTGAGCGACCCGACCAGCAGGTTGCCGCGCCATCCGGGGAATCGGTCGCCGGTATAGAAGGCCATGCCGGAGGGCGCGATCGACGGCACCCAGTAGTACAGGGGCTGGGCCATGCCGGGCTTGTCCGTGCCCTCGCCGATCCGGGTGCCGATGCCGTAGTTGACGCCGTAGGTGATCACCGGCCAGCCGTAGTTGGTGCCGGCGCGGATGACGTTGACCTCGTCGCCGCCCTGGGGGCCGTGTTCGTGGGTCCACAGCTCGCCGGTCCCCGGATGCAGTGCCGCGCCCTGCACGTTGCGGTTGCCGTAGCTGAAGATCTCCGGCCGTGCGCCGGTCCTGTCGACGAAGGGGTTGTCGCCGGGGACGCGGCCGTCGTCATGCAGGCGAATCACGGACCCGTGTGGCTCGTCGAGGTCCTGCGCCAGGGTCGATCGACCGCGGTCGCCGAGGGTGACGAACAGAAAACCGGCGCGGTCGAACACCAGGCGTCAGCCGAAATGCCGCCCGCTGTTCGACTTCGGCTGCATCCTGAACAACACCTCGAGGTCCTCGAGCCGGTGGCCGTCGAGGCGGCCACGGGCGACCTCGGTGCCGACCCCGCCGTCACCCTCTGCGGCGTAGGACAGATAGACCCAGCGATTGCTCGCGAATTGCGGGTGCAGCGTGACGTCCAGCAGCCCGCCCTGACCATGGGCGGTGATCGCGGGCAGCCCCGAATCGGCCGGGGTCCAGCCCCTGTTCGCCGGCATAGCGCAGTCGACCGGGGCGCTCGGTGACCAGCATCCGTCCGTCGGGCAGAAAGGCCATGCCCCAGGGGTGCTCCAGACCAGCGGCGAGGACGCGGACCCGAAACTCGGCCTTCTCGCTCAGTTCCACGGCTTCGTCGGCCCGCACCCCCGCGCCCGGACCGAGGAAGGCGGCCATCAGCATCAACTCGACGGCGTGGAACCAGCCGGTGCTGGATTTCGGTAGGCGGCGTGAGATCATGAGTGCTCTCCGGTTGAGCAGAGTGATTGTGAAATCGACCATCCTCAAGCGCGCCGGGTTCCCGCGCAAGCGCGGTCCCCTGGCGGTCATCCTGGGTCTGGCCCTGGCGTCAGGGGCCACGCCGTCGCTGTGCGCCGAGCCGCTGTTGATCCGGATCGAGTCGGGCCGGGCCGCTGAATCCCTGGATGATCAGCCCGCTGCGGTGAGCCCCGTCGAGCGCCCCGCGGGTCAGGCCGCGGCACCTGCTGCCGATCTGGGCGATCTGCGCGCCGGCTATGTCCCGCCAGGCCCGGGGGACGACTGCGCCCGGGTCTCGCAATTGATGACCTGTTCGCCGCCGATTAGGATGATAATCTTCGGATAAACGCCGCCGGCGGGCGTTTTAACGAGCCGGCGGCCGGACGGAGTTTTTCCCTGACGCTGAGTGCCGAGCTCTGACGCCCGCAGCGGGCCAACGCCGATCTGACCTCCCGACTCATGAACCCGCCCGAGCTCCCGAGCATCGTCGTCTTCTCCTCGCTGTTTCCGAGTTCGGCCCGGCCCGGGGCCGGTCTGTTCATTCGCGAGCGCATGTTCCGGGTCGCCCGGCAACTGCCGCTGACGGTGATCTCGCCGCAGCCCTGGTCGCCGTTCGATGGCCTGATTCGACGGCGCCGGCCGCACTTTCGCCCGCTCGCGCCGACGTGCGAGACCGAGCAAGGTGTCGATGTCCACTTTCCGCGGTTCCTTTCGCTGCCGGGCCTGGCCAAGTGGCTGGACGGGCCGATGATGGCGTTTGCCGCGTTCGCACTGCTTCGCCGGCTCAAGCGCGCCGGTCGGGCCGACCTCATCGATGCCCACTTCGCCTACCCGGACGGCTATGCCGCGACCTGGCTCGGACGCTGGCTGGGTCTGCCGGTGAGCATCACGCTGCGCGGTACCGAGCCGCGCACCGCCGGTTATCCCTGGCGCGGCCGCCAGCAACGGGCGGCCCTGCGCCGGGCCGATCGGGTGTTCGCCGTGTCGCACTCCCTGCGCCGGCTGGCGCTCGAGGCCGGGGTGCCCGAGGCGCGCACCCAGCGGGTCGGCAACGGGGTCGACGTCGAGCGCTTTCGGCCGCTGGACCGGGTTCGGTTCCAGGACCGCGCTCGGAATCGACGCTCGGGCGCCGGTGCTGGTCAGCGTCGGCGGACTGGTGGAACGCAAGGGCTTTCATCGGGTGATCGAGCTGCTGCCGGCGCTGCGCGAGCGCTTCCCGGGGCTGGTCTTTCTGGTGGTCGGCGGGCCGAGCCCGGAGGGCGATTTCAGCGAGCGCCTGCGCCGGCAGGTGGCGGATCTCGGTCTGGACGAAACGGTGCGCTTTCTCGGTCCCTGCCCGCCCGAGCGCCTGAGCGAGGTACTCTCGGCGGCCGACGTGTTCGTGCTCGCCACGAGCAACGAGGGCTGGGCCAACGTCTTCCTCGAGGCCATGGCCTGCGGCCTGCCGGTGGTGACCACCGATGTCGGCGGCAACCGCGAGGTGGTGACCGGCGGGCATCTCGGTTCCGTCGTGCCCTTTGGCGACCCCGCCGCGCTGCGGTCCGCCCTGGCCGGGGCGCTGGTCAAGGAGTGGGACCGGGCCGAGATCCGCCGCCACGCCGAGGCCAACAGCTGGGACGGGCGGGTGGCGGTCCTGCTCGAGGCGTTTCGAACCCTGGCCGCCAAGCCGAAGGCCTGAGCGGCGTGCGATAATCCGCGCTTTTGGAAGCGACGATCTCTTGAGCAGGCAATCTTTTGTCGGATCGGGACGGGAGCCGCGCTGGATCTCTCTGGCGCGCCGACGGCCCGTCGGCGTGCCGGATCGGTTCTACCGCTGGATTCGCGACCACAGTTCTCTGACCCGCCGGGTGATCGACCACTGCCAGGGGAAATTCCGCCTTCGGCTGTTGCACCAGGGCTGGGGCGATGCGCTCAAGAGCGAGCGCCGGCTGCTGAAGATGCGCCGCTCCGAGCTGGTGCTGGTGCGCGAGGTCGAGTTGCTGTGCAACGAGGTGCCGTGGGTCTTTGCCCGCACCGTGATCCCGGCCCGCAGCCTGAGCGGCTCGGCGCGCAAGCTGGCCCATCTCGGTGACCGGCCGCTCGGCGCGGCCCTGTTCTCGGACCCGACGACCCGCCGGCTGCGGGTCGAGATGGCCCGCCTGCAACCCCGTCATCCGCTGTTCGCTGCGGCCGCCGATCATCTCGACGAGGCCACCCGCGAGCTGTGGGGGCGACGGACACTCTTTCTCTACGCCGACAGGCCGCTGGTGGTGAACGAGATCTTCCTGCCGGGCATCCCGATCCTGAGCACGCCGCCGGGATGAGCGCCGGCAGCGCCAAATCGCAGCTCCCGACCAGCGTCGGCGACTGGCGGCAGCGCCTCGGCAACTACTGGCTGCTGGTGCGTGCCGACCGGCCGATCGGTATCTATCTGTTGCTCTGGCCGGCGCTGTGGGCGCTGTGGATCGCGGGCGAGGGCCGGCCGTCGTGGTGGGTGGTCGCCATCTTCGTCGCCGGCACGGCGCTGATGCGCTCGGCCGGTTGTGCCATCAACGATTATGCCGACCGGCATATCGACGGTCGGGTCGAACGCACCAGCGGCCGGCCGCTGGCGATCGGCAGCGTCAGTCCGGGCGAGGCCCTGGCGGTGTTCGCCGTGCTCAGCCTGCTGGCCTTCGGTCTGGTCTTGCTGCTCAACACCAAGACCATCCTGCATTCCTTCATCGCGGTTGGCCTGGCCGCGGTCTATCCGTTCACCAAGCGCTTCACCCCTGCCCCGCAGCTGTTCCTCGGCCTGGCCTTCGGCTGGGCGGTACCGATGGCCTTTACCGCCCTGCAGAACCAGATCCCGCCCGTGGCCTGGGTGTTGTTCGCCGCCACCGTGCTCTGGGCCCTGATCTACGACACCATGTACGCCATGGTCGACCGCGACGACGATCTGCGGATCGGCGTCGAGTCGACCGCCATCCTGTTCGGCCGCTTCGATCGGCTGGTGATCGCCGGGCTGCAACTCGCAATGCTCGGGCTGCTGCTGTGGGTGGCTGATCTGGCCGGGCTGGGGCCGCTGTATCTCGTCGGGTTGGCCGCCGGGGCGGTGCTGTTCGTCTACCAGCAATGGCTGATCCGCGAACGCGATCGGGCGTCGTGTTTTCGCGCCTTTCTCAACAATCACTACGTCGGCCTGCTGGTCTTCGCCGGGTTGGTGGCCAACTATCTGGCCGCCGATCTCCTTGTCGCGCCTGTCCCTTGATGGCTCCACTGGTCTACCGGGCCCTGTGGTCCGCGCCGGTTATCGCGCTGTTTTTGCTGGCCGCCTCCTGGGCCTGGGTCGAGCTGCATCGGCCACCCGACGCCCGGTCACTGGCCAATGGCGCCCGCCTGGAATGGGTCGATTGCTGGTTCGAGACCGCCTGGTGGCAGCCTCTTCACTGTGGTCGGTTTGCCACGGCGACCGAGCCGGGCTTCGAGCAGCAGCCGTTCGCCCTGCCCGTGGTGTACCGTCCGGCGCCGTTCTGGCGGCGCTCGGCCACACCAGTTCTTTACCTGGCCGGCGGGCCGGGCGGAGCGACCGGGCTCGCCGCCGACGGCATGTCCTGGTGGCAGGACTGGTTCGAGGCGGTCGACTGGCCGCACGACACGGTGCTCTACGACCAACGCGGAGTAGGGCTGGCCCGACCGGCCTACGACTGTCCCGAACTGCTCGAGCTGTATCGTGAGTTGCTCGGCGAAGACGTCGACAGCGTCCGCTGGGCCCGCCTGACGCGCGCCGCGGGTGAGGCCTGTCAACAGCGCCTGCAGACCGAGGGAGCGGATTTTCGTCGCTTCGATACCAAGCGTAATGCCGCCGATGCAATTGATTTGATGCAGACGCTCGGCGTCGAGCGTTGGAATCTCTTCGGTGTGTCCTATGGCAGCCGGATTGCCTTGGAGATGCTGCGCCAGCGGCCCGAGCCGATTCGCGCCGTGGTGCTGGATTCGGTTTACCCGCCGCAGGTCCATCCCGAGCTGACCCAGCCCTGGCTGCTGTCGCGGGTGCTCGACTGGGTGCCGCGGATCTGTGAACTGACCGAACACTGCCGGACCGAACCTGAGCAGCTCGAACGGACGTTGCGGCAGAGCCTCGAACGCCTGCGCGAGCAGCCCCTGCTGCTCGAGGCGGTCGACCCGAGCGACCATCAACGGATCCGCGTGCTGTACAACAATGAAGATCTGCTCTGGCTGTTGTTCGAGGGGTTGTACGTGTGGGACTTCATCCCGGATGTCCCGGCGATGCTCGAGGCACTGGCTGAGGGACGCAGCAGTCCCGCGCTGCGGCAGATGGTCCAGTACAGCGTCACCGGCTTGCTCGATTCCGACATCAGCGATGCGGTCGCCGCGGCGGTGGACTGTCGCGACGCCGCCCCGCTGAGTGCGGCCGAGTATGCGCGCGAACGGGCGCGCTATCCAAGGGTGGCCGCCTTCACCGAGCACGACTTCGACTATGGGTTCTGTCGCTACTGGCAATCCGGGCACTTGGGCGACGATTTTCGTCAACCGGTGCATGCCGAGGTGCCGACCCTGCTTTTGGCCGGCGAGTTTGATCCGGTCACTCCCCCGGAGTGGGCGGAACTGGCGGCGCGGTCCCTTAGCCGGGCCAGTCTGATCGAGTTTCCCCGGATCGGCCATGGCGTGCTCGACAGTCACGAGTGCGCCGTCGATCTGGTGCTCGCCTTTCTCGAACGCCCCGCCGAGCCCTCCCGCGTCCCCTGTCTGGATGAGCTCTGAGCGGGGCGCGCGGTCGGTATCAAGTTCGCCTGTCCCTCGGCCGATAGGGGGACGAAGCCATTGTTACTTGATTTTGCCGGGCGGCTGGGATACAAACCCGGCGCTCCAATACAACCGAAAGGCCGCGTGATATGACGGTGGAATTGCCGCCAGGCTATAAGCCATCTCCCGACGAGGAGTACTTGAATCCGCAACAGCTCGAATACTTCCGGCAGAAACTGCTGGTGTGGCGAACCGAGCTGATGGAGGAGGCGCAGGAGACACTGAACAATCTGCGCGACGACAGCTACAAAGAGGTCGGCGACGAGGCCGACCGCGCCAGCCGCGAGAGCGACCACAGCCTCGAGCTGCGCACCCGCGATCGTTACCGCAAGCTGATCCGCAAGATCGAACAGGCGCTCGAACGCATGGACGACGGCAGCTACGGCTACTGTGAGGACACCGGCGAGCCGATCGGCGTCCTGCGTCTCGAGGCCCGGCCGATCGCCACATTGACCGTCGACGCTCAGGAGCGGCGGGAGATGAAGGAGAAGGTAATCGCCGACCGCTGACGGGGCCGTCGGCCCGGTCGTCCATACGCACACCTCGAAGGCTCAGATATCGATTCCAAGGCGGGGCCGATTCGGGCGCCGCCCGCGTTTTTGTCCGCATTGCGCGACCGCCGCTGGGCTGGAATTCGCGTTTCAGAATGCTTGCGGTCGAGTCAGGCGATTTAGGCCCGTTGCTGCGATTATTTTTGCCGCTTCGCGGCACAAACAGACAACCGATCCCGACTTCAATCCGGGGTCCGCGCCACCGCCCAGATCTCGACCCGCCCAATGCCTGCCCGCTTCAGGGTGCGCGCCATCTCCTCCGCCGTGGTGCCGGTGGTGACCACGTCGTCAATCACCGCCACATGCTCGAGGTCCCCCGGGCCCTGCCAGCGAAACGCGCGCCGCAGATTGCGCCGGCGCGCCCGGCGGTCGAGTCCGGCCTGCGGTTCGGTGTGGCGGATACGGGTGAGGGCGTCGGTGGACCAGGGCAGTGTGAGTTCGTGCGCCAGGGTGCGGGTCAGTTCCGCCGACTGATTGAAGCCGCGTTCGCGCAGGCGCCGCCTGTGCAGCGGGGCCGGCAGGAGCATCTGCGGGGGCCCTTCGCCGAGGTCGATCCGCTCGGCCAGCAACAAGCCGAGCACTCGGCCGTAACTCAGTCGCTGGGCGTACTTCAGCCCGGTGATCAACTGATCCAGCGGTGCCTCGTAGCGGAAACCGGCCTGCAGGCGGTCGTAACTCGGCCGCTGTCGGCGACACTGACCGCATTCACTCCCCGACGGCGCCGAACCCGGCAGGGGCAGGGCGCAGCGGGCGCAGGCGTGGTGGTTTTCGGGCAGGCTCTGCCGGCATGCCGGGCAGAGATCGAAACCCGCTCGTCCGCCGCGATCACCGCAAAACACGCAGCTCGGTGGGAACAGACGATTCAGGCTATTTGTTAACCACTTGTATACCATCGAATTCCTTTTCGGTTGACAGATGTCGCCTTGGTCCGGAGACTCTGCTGCTTCGCAGCAATTCGGCCGTGGGGCCCCGTCCCGAGTTCGATGAACCCAGACCAGACAGATCCGACCGCCAAGATCGTCACCGCCCGCTCGGCGCGCGGTGCGGCGACGCACATGGACATCGGCAACATCATCGCCGTCCTGCTGCCGCTGCCCTTCGGTATCCTCTGGTTTGGCCTGTCGATGCTGGTCTACGCCCTGCACAAGCACCACCCCAACCCCAAGGTGGGTGAGTATACCCAGAGGGCCGCTTACCGGTTCTACGGAGTGACCGGGGCGGTGGTGCCGATCGCGACCTTTTTCCCCGGCCGGGGCGTCACCCACTGGTTCGTCGCCTGGGCCATTGCCGCTCTGATCCTCATCCCCTGGTCGATCTGGTCGCTGACCCGGATCCGCCGCGACACCTGGGAAGACGTGAACATCCCCATCGACCCACAGGAGCCTGCAGATGTCTGAATCCCCTGTCGGCCTCACCCCAGCCGTTAAGGACCAGCGCCACGACTGGTCCACCGCCGAGGTAGAGCGCTTGCTCGGCCTGCCGTTCAACGATCTGCTGTTCCAGGCCCAGTCGCTGCACCGCCAGCACTTCGACCCGAACCAGGTCCAGGTCAGCACCCTGCTGTCCATCAAGACCGGCGCCTGCCCGGAGGACTGCGGCTACTGCTCGCAGAGCTCGCGCAACGACACCGGTCTGGAACGCGAACGACTGCTGCCGCTCGACGAGGTGCTGGCAGGCGGCGCAAGCGGCCAGGGACACCGGTGCGACCCGCTTCTGCATGGGCGCCGCCTGGCGCAACCCGACCGACAAGAACCTCGACCGGGTGGTCGAGATGGTCGGGGCGGTCAAGGGACTGGGCCTGGAGACCTGCGTCACGCTGGGCATGCTGACCGGCCGCAGGCGCACCGCCTGAAGCGACGCCGGGCTCGACTACTACAACCACAATCTCGACACCTCGCCCGAGTTCTACGGCGAGGTCATCACCACCCGCACCTACCAGGACCGGCTCGACACCCTGGAGCAGTGCGCGCCGCCGGCATCAATGTCTGCTGCGGCGGCATCCTCGGCATGGGCGAGATCGCGGCGCGACCGCGCCGCCTGCTCGTGCCAGCTGGCCAACCTGCCGACGCCACCCGGAATCCGTGCCGATCAACATGCTGGTGCAGGTCGAGGGCACGCCCTGTTCGGCACCGACGAGCTCGACCCGCTGGAGTTCGTGCGCACCATCGCCGTCGCGCGCATCCTGATGCCGCGCTCCTACGTGCGCCTGTCGGCCGGGCGTACCGAGATGAGCGACGAGACGCAGGCGCTGTGCTTCCTGGCCGGCGCCAATTCGATCTTCTACGGCGAGCGCCTGCTGACCACCGACAACCCGGAGGCCGATCAGGACCGCCGACTGTTCGAGCGGCTGGGTCTGAACATGGAGCAGAAGATCGAGACCGAGCGCCCGCCCGAAGGCCGGGGCTGTCACCGTGAGGCGGTCTGAGCCGAGCTGACCGGTTCGATGTCGGTGCGATCGAAGGGCGGGATGCAATCCCTGACCGAGGAGCTGGAACGGCGCCGCGCCGCGCATTTGTATCGCAGCCGCCGGGTGGTGGACGGCCCGCAGCGGCCGCGATCTGCGGGTCGACGGGTCGACGCTGCTGAGCTTCTGCAGCAACGACTATCTGGGCCTGGCCGCCGACCCGCGTCTGATCGAGGCGCTGGAACACGGCGCGCGCAACTACGGCGTCGGCGCCGGCGCGGCGCACCTGATCAGCGGCCACAGCCGGCGCATCACGAGCTGGAAGAGGCACTGGCCGACTTCACCGGGCGCGAGCGGGCGCTGCTGTTCTCGACCGGCTACATGGCCAACCTGGGCGTGCTGCAGCGCCCTGCCGACCGCGGCGACACGGTGTTCGAGGACCGCCTCGAATCACGCCTCGCTGATCGACGGCGGCCTGCTGTCCGCGGGCCGGCTGCAGCGCTATCCGCACGCCGACGTCGTCGGCACTGGAGCGACGGCTGGCAGCGGCCCCGGCCGCAGGCTGGTTGCCACCGACGGCGTGTTCAGCATGGACGGCGATCTGGCGCCGCTGCCCGAACTGGCCGCGGCCTGCGCGCGACACGGCGCCTGGCTGATGGTCGACGACGCGCACGGCCTCGGCGTGCTCGGCCGCGGGGGCGGGGCAGCGTCGCCGGCGTGCGGTCTGAACGCCGACGCAGGTGCCGATCCTGATGGGCACGCTGGGCAAGGCCTTCGGCACCTTGGGCGCCTTCGTCGCCGGGCCCGAGGCGCTGATCGAGACCCTGATCCAGCAAGCCCGCAGCTATATCTATACGACCGCCGCGCCGCCGGCGGTGGCGGTCGCCACCCTTCGCGCGCTGCAGATCGCCGAGGTCGAGGAATGGCGGCGCGAGCGCCTGGCCGAGTTGGTCGGGCGTTTTCGCCGCGAAGCAACCGGACTCGGCTTCGAGCTGATGCCCTCGGTGACGCCGATTCAGCCGATCCGGGTCGGCCCGACCGAGCGGGCGGTGGCCTGGAGCCGAGCACTCGAAGACCGGGGAATAATGGTCACCGCGATCCGCCCGCCGACCGTGCCCGAGCACTCCGCGCGATTGCGGGTGACCTTCTCCGCCGCGCACACCGAGGTCGACCTCGACCGGCTGCTCGACGCCCTGCGGACGCTCGCGCCGGCCCGGGAGGGTTTGTGATGCGACTGAACGCGGAGATCCTCGAACCCACGGATCCGGCCAGCGTCGGCTCGGAACTCGTACTGCTGCACGGCTGGGGCATGAACAACGGCGTCTGGGCGCCGATCCTCGAGCGTCTGCAGGCCCATCATCGCCTGACCCTGATCGAACTGCCCGGGCATGGCATCAGCGAGTACGTGCCTGATCAGTCTTCGCTGCAGGACTGGGCCGAGGCGGCGCTGGCGGTCGCCCCGGCCCGGGCAATCTGGCTCGGCTGGTCGCTCGGGGCTCAGGTCTGCCTGCAGGCCGCGTTGGGACAGCCCGGGCGGGTCCGGTCCCTGGTGCTGGTCGCCGCCTCGCCGCGCTTCGTCACCGGTGAGGGCTGGCCGCAGGCCATGCCGATCAAAACCTTCCACGAGTTCGCGGCCAATCTGGCGCGCGATCATGCCGGCACGCTGGAGCGTTTTCTGGCCCTGCAGGTGCGCGGCGCGGCCGAGGCCCGCGAGACCCTGCGCCAGCTCAAGGCGGCGCTGCGCGACCGGCCGGCGCCGCGCGAGGCGGCCCTGGACAACGGCCTGGAGCTTTTACTGCGGACCGATCTGCGCGCCCGGCTGCACGAGCTGACCTGTCCGACCCTGTGGCTGCTCGGCGAGCGCGACACCCTGGTCCCGGCTGAGGTGGCCGAGGAACTGCACCGGCTGTTGCCGGGCGCCGAGGTGCTGCTGCTGCGGGGTTCGGCGCACGCGCCCTTCCTGTCCAACCCGGCGGCCTGTGTGCGCCTGATGACCGGCTTTCTGGGCGATACCGACCGAGGCGAGTTGCGATGAAGCCGAGCATTCACTCCGCCAGACCCGATGGCCCGGGCGACGGCGAGGCGATCGACAAGGAGCGGGCCCGGCGGGCCTTCGGCCGCGCCGCCGAGACCTATGACGCCGCCGCCGTGCTGCAGCGCGAGGTCGGGGCGCGGATGCGTGAGCGGCTCGATTACATCAAGCTGGAACCCCGGCGCGTGCTCGACGCCGGCTGCGGTACCGGGGCCGATGTCGCCGGACTGATGCAGCGCTATCGCAAGGCCCGGATCGTGGCGCTGGACTTCGCCGTGCCCATGCTGCAGCAGGCCCGCCGGCAGGGCGGCTGGCTGCGCCGGCCGGGCTGTCTGTGCGGCGATCTGGAGCACCTGCCCCTGGCCTCGGCGAGCGTCGACCTGGTCTATTCGAATCTCGCCCTGCAATGGGTCAACGATCTCGAGCGGGCCTTTGCCGAGACGCGCCGGGTGCTGCGCCCGGGGGGGCTGTTCCTGTTCAGCAGCTTCGGTCCGGACACGCTGAAGGAGTTGCGCGCCGCCTGGTCAGAGGTCGACGGGGCGGGGCACGTCAGTCCCTTCCTGGACATGCACGATGTCGGTGACCGGCTGCTGGCCGCACGCTTCGCCGATCCGGTGATGGACGTCGAGCAGCTGACCCTGACCTACAGGAGCGTCGATGAACTGATGCGCGATCTGAAGGCGATCGGAGCCAGCAACGCCTCCAGCGCCCGACCGCGGGCGATGACCAGCAAGGGTCGCCTGTCGGCCATGCGCTCGGCCTACGAGCGGTTTCGGCAAAACGGTCGGCTGCCGGCGAGCTATGAGGTGGTCTACGGTCATGCCTGGATCCCGGCGGAGGGCCTGACAGCGCAGAGCGCCTCCGGCGGCGAGGTGCGGGTTTCGCTGGATCAGATCCGGCGTCGCTGAGCGGGATAGCGATGTCCGCGCGCGGCCTGTTCGTCACCGGTACCGACACCGATTGCGGCAAGACCCTGATCACGCTCGGTCTGATGCGCGCCTTTGCCGATCGCGGCGAGCGGGTGCTGGGGATGAAGCCGGTGGCGGCGGGGGCGCAGACCGGTCCTGCGGGGCTGCGCAACGACGATGCGCTGCGATTGCTGGCCGCCGGTTCGTTCGAGGTCGACTACGACACCTTGAACCCGTATTGCTTCGAGCCGCCGATCGCCCCGCACATCGCCGCCGCCGAGGCGGGGGTGGCGATCGAACTCGAGCCGATTCTGGCCGCCCGCGATCGTCTGGCGGACCGCTGCGACCGGCTCCTGATCGAGGGGGCGGGGGGGTGGCGCGTACCGTTGAACGAGGATTTCGACATGGCCGGGCTGGCCCGGGCGTTTGCCTATCCGGTCGTGCTGGTGGTTGGCATGCGGCTCGGTTGCCTGAATCATGCCCTGCTGTCGGTCGAGTCGATCGATGCCGCGGGGCTGCATCTGGCCGGGTGGGTCGCGAATCGGATCGATCAGGGGATGAGCCGCTACGACCAGAATCTCGACAGCTTGAAGTCGGCAATCCCCGCGCAACTGCTTGGCGAGGTGCCCCGTCTGCGGAAGATCGATGCCGGGGGCGTTGCCCGCTGTCTGTCCGTGGCTGGGCTCGTCGTCTGAGCAAGTGGCGTTTGTATCAATCACTCCAACCGCTCGATGAGTTGGGCATAAATTATGAAGGCATAGCTTACACTGGAGTGCGATGCGCCAATGGATGAGAAGATTATCTATTGCAAACAATAAGATGAGTGGCAAGTTTGATGGGCGCCAGACTATAGCAAATATTATCAATATTATAATTTTCGAATATCAAATAAACTCAACATTATAAGGTACGCTTACATTGACCCCGATCAATTTTAGTTGCACCTTTACTTTTTCCTACGCTAACCTCTCGCCCGGTCACCAGGTCTTGGCTCCGGCAGCGACTAAGCGGATCAGATCCCTATTGAGGGTGCGGCGCCAAAACCAAAGCCGAGAGTGACCGAACAACGTGGTAACCACGGAGAGCAGCGCAGATTCCAAGTTCAGTCGATTGGTCGTTGAACCCAACCGATCGCTCACCTGGAGTCAATCCCTGGCTTTTTTTGCGGGAATCTCGGTTGTTTCACTCTCGATCGCGGTGGTCTTCGCGCTGAAAGGCTACTGGGTGATTTTTCCCTTCACCGGCCTGGAGTTGTTGGCCTTGGGTGCGGCCATTCACTACGTGTCGGTCGCCGCCTGCCGTTGTCAGGTGATCTCGATCGACGCCGAGATCGTGCGGGTAGAGAAGGGCAGACTAAAGCGCGCTGGAGCGACCCGTGGGGGTCCGGAATCACAACACGACTTTAGCCGTTCCTGGACACGGGTGGACTTAGAGGAGCAGCAGCAGCCAAGGCCGTTGCTGCGGGTCTGGGTCGGGGCCTCAGGAAAGCGGGTCGAGATCGGCGAGTTCCTGACCGATTGGGAAAAACGCGAGCTGGCCAACGAATTGCAACGCCGCATCGCGAACGTCGCAGACAAGGTTTGATAACCAGGGGAGATGCACGAGTGAAGTCACAGACCAGGATGGGGCGGTTGCTTGCAGCGCTGCCAATACTCGCGAGCGGTCTAGTTCAGGCCGACTACGAACTAAACATGACCACCGGCGTGACCGCCACCAGCCAATCGGTCTACGACCTGCACATGATCATCTTCTGGATCTGTGTGCAATCGGCGTCGTCGTGTTCGGCGCGATGATCTACTCGATGCATCAAGCACCGCAAATCCAAGGGCGCGGTCGCCGCGCAGTTCCACGAGAGCACCACCATGGAGATGGTCTGGACGATCATCCCGATCGTCATCCTGGTCGGTCATGGCCATCCCTGCGACCCGAACGCTGCTGGCGATGGAGGACACCTCGAATGCCGATCTGAGCATCAAGGTCACCGGTATCCAGTGGAAGTGGAAGTACGACTATCTGGAAGACGACATCTCTTTGGTCAGCAATCTGGATTCGAAACACAACGAGGCGCGCATCAGGGACTCCGGAGTCGACGTCACCACAGTGGAGAACTATCTGCTCGACGTCGACGAGCCGCTGGTCATCCCGACCGGCAAGAAGATTCGTTTCCTGCTGACCGCCGCCGACGTCATCCATGCCTGGTGGGTGCCGGATCTCGGCTGGAAGAAGGACGCCATTCCCGGGTTCATCAACGAGGCCTGGACCCAGGTCGACGAGCCCGGCATCTATCGCGGCCAGTGCGCCGAACTGTGCGGCAAGGACCACGGCTTCATGCCGATCGTGGTCAAGGCCGTGCCGCCGAGCTGAATACGAGCAAGTGGGTCGCCGCGCAAGCAAGGGCGCAGCCGCGGCCGCCACGGCGTCGGCCGAGCGCGACTGGAGCCAGGACGAACTGATGGCCAAGCGGCGCGGAGGTCTACACGACCAACTGCGCCGCCTGCCACCAGGCCAACGGCGAGGGCTGTCCCCGGTGCCTTCCCCTCGATCGCCGGCAGCCCGCATTTCGACCGGAGACGCCAAGCGCGCACATCGAGCTGGTGCTGAACGGCCGGCCGGGAACCGCGATGGCGGCGTTCGAGGCCAGCTGAACGATGCCGATCTGGCCGCGGTGCTCACCTATCAGCGGAATTCCTGGGGTAACAGCGCCAGCGTGATTCAACCTGCTCGCCGTCAAGGCGGCCCGTTAGCGAAGTGACGGAGATAAGTCAATGAGTACGGTGACAGCAACTGCACGACGAACATCACGACCACGGGCCGGCCAAAGGTCTGATGCGCTGGGTGACGACCACCAACCACAAGGACATCGGCACGATGTACCTGTTGTTCTCGTTCGCGATGTTCCTGATCGGCGGCGTGATGGCGCTGGTGATCCGCGCCGAGCTGTTCCAGCCGGGCCTGCAGTTCGTCGATCCCGAGTTCTTCAACCAGATGACCACGATGCACGGCCTGATCATGGTGTTCGGCGCGATCATGCCGGCCTTCGTCGGCTTCGCCAACTGGATGATCCCGATGCAGATCGGCGCGCCCGACATGGCGTTCCCGCGCATGAACAACTTCAGCTTCTGGCTGCTGCCGTTCGCCTTCACCCTGCTGCTGTCGACCTTCTTCATGCCCGGCGGCGCGCCGGCAGCCGGCTGGACGCTCTACGCGCCGCTGTCGCTGCAGATGGGCGACGGCTTCCCGTTCATGATCTTCGCGATCCACATCGCTGGGCATCAGCTCGATCATGGGCTCGATCAACATCATCGTCACCATCCTGAACATGCGCGCGCCGGGCATGACGCTGATGAAGATGCCGCTGTTCGTCTGGACCTGGCTGATCACCGCCTACCTGCTGATCGCGGTGATGCCGGTGCTGGCCGGCGCGGTCACGATGATGCTGACCGACAGTTCACTTCGGCACCAGCTTCTTCAACGCCGCCGGCGGCGGTGACCCGGTGATGTTCCAGCACATCTTCTGGTTCTTCGGTCACCCCGAGGTCTACATCATGATCCTGCCGGCCTTCGGCATCGTCTCGCAGATCATCCCGACCTTCGCGCGCAAGCCGCTGTTCGGCTACAGCTCGATGGTGTACGCGACCGCCTCGATCGCGTTCCTGTCGTTCATCGTCTGGGCGCACCACATGTTCACCGTCGGCATGCCGGTGGCCGGCGAGCTGTTCTTCATGTACGCGACGATGCTGATCGCGGTGCCCACCGGCGTGAAGGTCTTCAACTGGGTGGCCACCATGTGGCGGGGCTCGATGACCTTCGAGACGCCGATGCTGTTCGCCATCGGCTTCATCTTCGTGTTCACGATCGGCGGCTTCTCCGGCCTGATGCTGGCGATCGCGCCGGTCGACTTCCAGTACCACGACACCTACTTCGTGGTGGCGCACTTCCACTACGTGCTGGTGACCGGCGCGGTCTATTCGATCATGGCCGCGGCCTACTACTGGCTGCCGAAGTGGACCGGCCACATGTACGACGAGACGCTCGGCAAGATCGCACTTCTGGCTGTCGACGATCTCGGTCAACGTCCTGTTCTTCCCGCAGCACTTCCTCGGCCTGGCCGGCATGCCGCGCCGCATCCCGGACTACGCGGTGCAGTTCGCCGACTTCAACATGATCTCGTCGATCGGCGCGTTCGTCTTCGGCCTGTCGCAGCTGCTGTTCGTCTACATCGTCTTCAAGACGCATCAAGGGCGGCGAGAAGGCGACCGACCAGGTCTGGGAAGGCGCCGATGGCCTGGAGTGGACCGCTGCCGTCGCCGCCGCCGTACCACACCTTCACCGAAGCGCCCGAAGTCAAGTAACATGGCCATACCCGGTCCCGCTTCGGCGGTGTCCGGGTCGGACAATAGTCGAATCATGACGCAGATCAGCGAAGGCAAGAGAAGGTCCAACATTATTCTGGCACTGGTGCTCGGCGCGGTGGCGCTCGGCTTCTTTCGTCATGGGCCTTTATCATTGCCTCGGGGAACGCGGGCGGATGAACGACTGCGTTGAAAATGGCCATGGTCGCCGTTGCCATGTTCGGTTTCGGCTACCTGCTGGTGCCGCTGTATGACGTGTTCTGCGACATCACGGGCCTCAACGGCAAGACCGGACAGGTCGCCGAGGCGGAGGTTGCCGCGCGGTACGAACAGGATCCGGATCGCCTGGTGACCGTCCAGTTCGTCGCCAACAACAATGCCGACATGCCCTGGGATCTGAAGCCGAGCGTGACTCAGATGCAAGTGCATCCGGGCAAGGTCTACGCAACCAGTTTCGTCGCCAGAAACGGCACTCAGAGCGGACATGGTCGGTCAGGCGATGCCCAGCGTCGCGCCCGGGCAGGCCGGCCGATTCTTCAACAAGACCGAATGTTTCTGTTTCACGCGCCAGCCCCTGGCGGCCGGAGAGACGAAAGAGATGCCGGTGCGCTTCATTGTCGACCCGGCGCTGCCCAAGCGGGTCAAGACGCTGACCTTGGCCTACACCTTTTTCGACGTGACCGACCAAGCGGCCAACTGAGCGCGCGTCCGGGTGCATTACCAGCGATATCTAGAACCACCAACGAATTCTAACTAGAGAGGGGAGTATTACAATGGCTCAGACAGGCGATCATTATTACGTCCCGCACGGCAGCCACTGGCCGATCGTCGCGAGTGTTGGGTTGTTTATTGGCGTCGCCGGTGCGGCGATGAGCTTCAATGGCGGCGGTTTCGGTATGCCGACCCTGATTGCTCGGCGTCGGCAATCATCGTGTTCATGATGTTCGGCTGGTTCGGCACCGTGATCCGCGAGAGCCTGAGCGGCTATTACAACGACCAGGTCGATCGCTCGTTCCGCTGGGGCATGATCTGGTTCATCTTCTCCGAGGTGATGTTCTTCGCCGCGTTCTTCGGCGCGCTGTTCTACGCGCGCGTCCTGTCGGTGCCGTGGCTGCGCGGGCATGGATAGCGGTCTGATGACCCATGAGGTCCTGTGGCCCGCCTTCAACGAGGCCTGGCCGACCAACGGACCGGGCGAGGTCGGTGGCGAATTTCACCACGATGGGCGCCTGGGGCATGCCGGCCTCAACACCGTGCTGCTGCTGACCTCGGGTGTGACCATCACCATGGCGCACTGGGCGTTGAAGGACAACGACAAGACAAGACCGTATTGTGGCTGGCGGCGACCGTGGTGCTGGGCGTCATCTTCCTGGGCTTCCAGGTCTACGAGTACATCCACGCCTACACGGAACTGAACCTGACGCTGGGTTCCGGCATCTACGGCTCGACCTTCTTCATGCTGACCGGCTTCCACGGCTTGCACGTCACGCTCGGCGCGATCATGCTGATCGTGATCACGCTGCGCGCGGCAAAGGGCCACTTCACCCCGGAGCAGCATTTCGCCTTCGAGGCCGTTGCCTGGTACTGGCACTTCGTCGACGTGGTCTGGCTGGGCCTGTTCATCTTCGTCTACGTGCTCTGAGACCCGGGGCCAACCGCGGAGAAGCTGGCAACGAGGGACTTGGCGTCGATCGACGCTGCAGCCCGGTCTAATCGGCGTCGCTGGGCGCCACCGTGACGTCGCTGCGCTGCTGATTGGGGGCGACACCGTGCGGAGTAATGACGCCGGTCGCGACCAGCAGCATCAGGAACAGGAAGAGCCCGACCGACAGGCCGATGCGGAACGTCAGAGCCCTCAGGGTGCGGCGTGAATCGCCAGGGTCCTTGACCAGATAGAACAGCCCGGAACCCAGACTGACGAGTATGCCGAGAAATATCAGGATAATGACGAGTTTAATCCACACTGTCGTGCATCGTTGCAAGCTGAAGCCGGCAGTATAGCAGCAGCTTGCACCCGCCCATCCATGCGCATTGCCCACCTGGAATTCCGTCCTTCGCTGCTGCCGAGCCTCGCTTTCGTGCTGATGTTCGCGCTCCTGGTGAGCCTGGGTCTTTGGCAGCTGCAGCGGGCGGTGGACAAGGAGAAGTTTCTCAGCGATCGCTCTGAACGGGCATCCCGGAATCTGCTGGACCTCAATCTGGCCGCCGGCGTCGGCGTCGAAGATCGCTTTCGCCCGGCCGTGGCCGTCGGCCGTTATCTGAATGAACGCCAATGGCTGCTTGACAACCGGGTCGTTGAGGGTCGTCCCGGTTACCACGTGTTCTCGATGTTCGAGTTACAGGACCCCCGTAGCCCCTTGCTGCTGGTCAACCGCGGCTGGGTCCCGGTGGGGGAGTCGCGCCAGTTCCTGCCCGATCTGCCTTTGCCGGACGACTCGTCGCTCAGAATCATCGGCCGACTGGACCGCCCGGCCTCCGTCGGCATCCGAATGGGCGAAGCGCGACTCGACAGCCTGGCGAGACTGATCTTGGTGCCCTATCTGGACATCCAGGCCCTGGAGCAGGCGCTGGGCCGCTCGGTCTATCGCTTCGCCCTGGTGCTCGACGAGCAGCAGGCGGGATCGCTGCGCCGCGACTGGGTTCGGGCCGAGCAGATCACCCCGGACAAGCATCTCGGCTATGCGGTGCAGTGGTTCGCCCTCGCTCTGGCCTTGACGATCATCTATGTCGGCATCAATTCGCGGCGGATCGATCGCGGAGACCGGGATGATTGACGAGCGGGAGCGCAAGAAACGGCGGGTGCAGTTCCTACTGCTCGCGGCTCTGTTCACGGCGCCCGTCGTCGCCGCCTGGGTGGCATGGCAGTACATGGGCACCCACGGCGTCATGTCGACGACCAACACGGGCACGCTGATAACGCCGGCGCGCGTTATCGCCCCTTTACGCCTGACGACGCCCATGGCGCGAACGCTCCCCGGGGATTATCTTCGCGGTCGGTGGACTTATGTGATTTTTGCGCCGAAAGACGGTTGTGACGAGGCCTGTCAGCAGCAGGTCTTTTACACCCGCCAGGTTCGCACCAGCGTCAACAAGGACATGCATCGGGTGCAGCGGCTGCTGGTGCTGCGGCAGGATCCGGGGGAGTCCTTCGTCGGTCAATTACAGCGTGAACACGAGGACCTCCAGGTCGCGATCGTCTCGGCGCAGGAGTGGCCGAATCTGGCGGGTCAGTTCGGCATCGAGTCGGATCGGGCGGATAAGCTGGGCCTCTTCCTGATCGATCCACTGGGTAATCTGATGATGGCCTACGGTCCCGAGGCCCCGGCCAAGGGTGTGCTCAAGGACCTGCGCAAGTTGCTCAAGGTCTCGCAGATCGGCTAGCGCAAGGGTTTAACGAATCGAGAGCATGAGTAAATTGAGTTATCGAGGACTTGTCTATTTCGCCTGCGTCCTGGCGTTCACCGTCGTGGTGTTGGGCGCCTACACGCGCCTGGCCGACGCCGGTCTGGGCTGCCCGGATTGGCCGGGCTGCTACGGCGAACTGCTGGTGCCCGACAACGAGGAGTCGGTCGAACGCAAACACTACCTCGAGCAGCGCCCCCTGGAGACGGCGAAGGCGTGGAAAGAGATGGTTCATCGCTATTTCGCCGGCGCCCTGGGGTTGGTCATCCTGGCGATCGCCGTGTGGAGCTGGTTGCGCCGCGATCAGCGGAATCAGCCGGTCTGGTTGCCGACCTTTCTCCTGTTGCTGGTGGTTTTTCAAGCGGCGCTCGGAATGTGGACCGTGACCCTGCAGTTGAAGCCGCTGGTGGTCATGGCGCACCTGCTGGGCGGCATGTCGACCCTGGCCCTGCTGGTCCTGCTGGCGCTGCGGCTGCGCGACCCGGAGATCCCGGCGATGCAGCGGATCAATCAGCCGCTCGGCTGGCGAGTTCCGGCCATCATCGGTCTGATCGTCGTCGTTGCGCAGATCGCCCTCGGCGGTTGGACCAGCTCCAATTACGCGGCACTGGCCTGCCCGGATTTCCCCACCTGCCAGAATCAGTGGTGGCCGCAGACCGACTTCGGCGAGGCCTTCGTGCTTTGGCGCGGGCTGGGCGTCAACTATGAATTCGGCGTGCTCGAGCATCCGGCGCGCGTGGCGATCCATCTGGTACATCGCATCGGTGCGCTGGTGACGTTCTTGTATGTCGGCTGGCTGGCCCTGCGGCTGATCACCCGTGCTCAGTACGGTCTGGAAAAGATCGGCATACTGATCGCTGTCCTCCTGTCACTGCAGATAGCCCTGGGTATCGGCAACATCGTGCTGCAACTGCCGCTTGCGGTGGCCGTCGCGCACAACGCGGGTGCCGGGCTGCTGCTCCTTTCACTGGTGCTGTTAAACTATCGATTATGGCAACGACAACACTGACCGCCCGGTACGCCCCTCACTGGCGTGACTATCTCGAGCTGTGCAAGCCGAAGGTCGTCGCGCTGATCGTTTTCACCGCGATCGTCGGCATGTTTCTCGCTGCGCCGGGTCTGGTGCCTCTGGATGCGCTGCTGTTCGGCTCGCTGGGCATCGCCCTGGCGTCGGGTTCGGCCGCCGCGATCAATCACGTCGTCGATCGGCGCATCGATGCCATCATGGGTCGGACCAGCAACCGGCCGCTGCCGCAGGGTGCGGTCAGTGGCAGGGACGCTCTGTTGTTTGCCCTGGTGATCGGCGGCCTGTCGATGGTCATTCTCGTCACCCTGGTCAATACGCTCACCGCGGTACTGACCTTCGTCTCGCTGATCGGCTACGCCATCATCTACACCATGTATCTCAAGCGGGCGACGCCGCAGAATATCGTGATCGGGGGTGCGGCCGGCGCGGCGCCGCCGCTGCTCGGCTGGTGCGCCGTAACCGGCTCGATCGATCCGGAAGCGATGCTCCTGTTCCTGATCATCTTCACCTGGACGCCGCCCCACTTCTGGGCCCTGGCGATCCATCGTTCCGAGGAGTACGCCAAGGTCGGTATGCCGATGCTGCCGGTGACCCATGGCCACCGTTTCACGCGACTGCAGATCCTGTTCTACACGGTCCTGCTGCTGTTGGTGACCCTGCTGCCCTACGGTTACGGCATGAGCGGCGGTTTGTACCTTGGCGGTGCGCTGGTGCTCGGCCTGGGCTTCATGTTTTACGCCGTTCGGCTGTATCGTGGCGACGATCCGTCGATGCCGATGAAAACCTTCGGTTATTCGATTCTCTATCTGATGGCCCTGTTCGTCTTCCTGCTGCTGGACCACTATGTGCCGCTGGTGATGCAGGCCCTGGCGGTCTGAGCAGCGCGGCATCCCCATTCTGATTTGGCGACCGGGCCCGGTCGCCTTCGCCCATGCCATGCTGCGGTGCATTATTAATCAATTTAGAATTGACTAATAAAGCATCTGAGCGCTATCATCTGGCCGCTTTTTCCACACTCTAAAGGTCAGCGGTCCGGTTCAGCGGACGCCGTTGATGGGCCGCGGTGAAAAGCGCTTCCGGTCGTCTTGCCGTCCGGATTACTCGATTCGTTCAGTGGATTTCGAACAGACGGACCGTTGTAACCTCTAGCCCCGTGGCGAGGGATTAGGCCCTGTTCCAGAGATCTTCAAACAAGGCAATAGGGGTTCGACCGATGGCGCACGCTGCAGTCGCTGAGAACACACAGTACAACTACGACATCATCAAGAAGTTCTCGATCATGGCCCTGGTATGGGGCGTGCTCGGGATGACTGCCGGCACCTATATTGCCGCGGAACTCGCCTTTCCCTTCCTGAATTTCGACAATCCGGCGATCACCTTCGGCCGGCTGCGCCCGGTCCACACGACGCTGGTGATCTTCGGCTTCGGCGGCAGCGCCCTGTTTGCAACCTCGTACTACGTCGTCCAACGGACCTCGCAGGCGCGCCTGGCCGGCGGCATCTTGCCGGAGTTGACCTTCTGGGGCTGGCAGAGCGCGATCCTGGTCGGCGTGATCGGCTACATGAACGGCGTCACCCAGGCCCGCGAGTACGCCGAGTTTCCCTGGTACGTCGATATCCTGATCGCCGTGACCTGGGTGATATACCTGATCGTTTTCGTCCAGACGCTCCGACGTCGATCGCAGCCGCACATCTATGTCGCCAACTGGTTCTACCTGGCATTCATACTGGCGACCGCACTGCTGCACATCGTCAACAACCTGGCGGTGCCGGTCGGCATGTTCAGCAGCGCCTCGTACAGCCTGTTCTCGGGCGTGCAAGACGCAATGACCCAGTGGTGGTACGGCCATAACGCGGTCGGTTTCTTCCTCACCGCCGCCTTCCTGGGGATGATGTACTACTTCGTGCCCAAGCAGGCGGGCCGCCCGATCTATTCCTATCGCCTGTCGATCATCCATTTCTGGGCGCTTTCCTTCATGTACATGTGGGTCGGTGGACATCACCTGCATTGGACCGCGCTGCCGGATTGGACCTCGACGTTGGCGGCGACCTTCTCCATCATGCTGCTGATGCCTTCCTGGGGCGGCATGATCAACGGCATCATGACGCTGTCGGGCGCCTGGGAGAAGCTGCGCACCGACCCGATCATGCTTTTCCTGATTACTGCCCTGTCTTTCTACGGCATGTCGACCTTCGAGGGGCCGATGATGTCGCTGAAGAGCGTCAACGCGCTGTCGCACTACACCGATTGGACCATCGGACACGTCCATTCCGGTGCCCTGGGCTGGGTAGCCATGATCTCCTTCGGTTCGATGTACCACATGATCCCACGGCTGTACGAGACCCGGCTATACAGCCAAAGACTGGTCTACATCCATTTCTGGCTGGCGACCATCGGCATCGTGCTCTACATCTCGGCGATGTGGGTCTCGGGGATCGGACAGGGGCTGATGCTGCGGGCCTTCGACGACTACGGCAACCTGGCCTATACCTTCGTCGAAACCGTGGCCTTTATGCACTGGCCGCTGGTGATCCGCATGCTCGGCGGTGTTTTCTTCGTCTCCGGTGTCCTGCTGATGGCGGTCAACATCTGGATGACGATTCGAGCGGGCAAGCGCGAGGCGGCCGAGATGGAGGCCCAGATCGCCGCCAGACTGGCCAAGGCCGGTGCCTGAGGACTGAATCATGAAGTTTTCTCACGAAAGTATCGAAGTCAATGCCGGCCTTTTGATCGCGCTGACCCTGGTTGCGATCAGCATCGGTGGTCTGGTCGAGATCGTGCCGCTGTTCTACATCGACGAGACGGTGGAAAAGATCGAGGGCGTGCGGCCTTATACGCCGCTGGAGCAAAAAGGCCGCGACATCTATACCCGCGAGGGTTGCTACGTCTGCCACTCGCAGATGATCCGTCCGTTCCGCGACGAGCATATGCGCTATGGCCATTACTCCCTGGCGGCTGAGTCGCAGTACGACCACCCCTTTCAATGGGGCTCGAAGCGGACCGGTCCGGATCTGGCCCGGGTCGGTGAGAAGTACTCCAATGAATGGCATGTGCAACACCTGATCGCGCCGCGTTCGGTCGTGCCGGAGTCGATCATGCCCAACTATCCCTGGTTGCTCGAGGCGGAGCTGGACTATGCCGATATCGCCGCGCGCATGAAGGCCCTGCAGCGAGTGGGCGTGCCTTACTCCGAGACCGAAGAGCAGTACCAGGCGAATGTCGAGAGGTTCGGCCAGGAGGTGGCCGACATGTACGACATCCATCGAGCGGAGGAGAACCTCCTCGCCGAGGCCCGGTCCGACAACTTCGACGGCGACCGCACCCGGGTCACCGAGATGGATGCCCTGGTGGCCTATCTACAGGTGCTCGGTACCCTGGTCGATTTTTCCAAGTACGACGAAGGCTACTTCGCCGAATTCCGGTGATCGATCTCTGACAGGGCAAGGCCCGAGGCTCGACCGCGGGTCGTCTCTCGATGAGGCCCGGGTCGATGGTCGCCGCTGCAACGCACGAGAGTCTAGAGCGCTGATCGATGTCTGCAATTTTCGAATGGCTGTCGAACATGGAGAACACCAAGCCGCTGGCGCTGGTGATCTTCTTCGTCACCTTCATTCTGATCGTGGGGTATGTGTACAGTGGCAAGAAGCGCAGGCAGCGCTTCGAGTCCTATCGATACATCCCCTTCCAGGACGACGACGCAGCGATGAAAGAGAACGAGAAGGGCAAAGAAAATGGCTGAACAGACGAAAAGCAAGGCCGTCCAGACGACAGGTCACGCCTGGGACGGCGATCTGCAGGAATTCAACAACCCGCTGCCGTCCTGGTGGCTTTGGGCCTTCTACGCCTCCGTGGTCTTTGCTGTCGTCTACTGGATTCTGTACCCCGCCTGGCCGGTCGGTCGAGGCTATACCCAGGGCATCAATACGATCACTTACGAGAGCGGTGGCAAGGAAGTGACGACCCACTGGAATACCCGGGCGGAATTGATCGAAGAGATGCAGCGAGGCGCCCAGGCGCTGAAGCAGAAGGCCTACCTGGACAAGGTCGCCGTCGCTGCCTACACCGAAATCGAGAACGATCCGGATATGGTGGCCTTTACCAACTCCATGGCCAAGGTCATCTTCGCCGACAACTGTGCCGCCTGTCATGGCGGGGGCGGCGTGCCGGCCAAGTTGGGCCTTTACCCGAATCTGGCCGACGATTCCTGGCTCTGGGGCGGTGACATCGAACACATCGAGGCCACCATCCAGCATGGCCGACTCGGGTTCATGCCGGCGTACAAAGAGACGCTCGACGACCAGCAGCTCGATCAGGTCGCGCACTATGTGTTGAGTCTCTCCGGTCACCCGGTCGATGCCGGCCTGGCGGCCAGGGGCGAAGCGATCTTCCAGGGCCAGACCGGCGGCTGTCACTATTGCCACACGCCCTCGGGCGAGGGTCTGACCTCGCAGGGCGCGGCCAATCTGACCGACGCGGTCTGGACCGTGGCCGACGTGCCCGGAGCGACAAATCTCAAGGACAAGCTGGCCGCGGTCAAGCAAGCTGCCAAAAATGGCATCCAGCGCAAGATGCCGGCCTGGAGCGAGCGTTTGACCCAGGAGCAGATCAAGCTGCTGACCGTGTATGTTCATTCCATGGGCGGCGGTCGCTGATCTGCTGATCTAGACCCTTTGCCAGGATCGAGAAAAAGGCCGCTTGCGGCCTTTTTGCCCCCTGGATCGCGTCAATCTTGCAGCCGCCGCATCGAGCCATGAGCACAACCGAACAAGAGTTGAAACTCTATGCCGCGAAGGAATCGATCTTCCCGCGCTCGGTCCAGGGTCGGTTTCGCAACCTGAAATGGGCGGTCCTGGGACTGGCCTACGGCGTGTATTTCCTTCTGCCCTGGCTGCCCTGGGAGCGCGGCAGCGGCGCCGGTCAGGCGGTGATGTTCGATCTGGCCGGGCGCAAGTTCTACCTGTTCGGTCTGGTTGTCTACCCGCAGGATATCTTCTGGCTCGCCGGCCTGTTGATGATCGCCGCCTACCTGTTGTTCTTTGTCACCGGCCTGGCGGGTCGGGTGTTCTGCGGTTACTTCTGTTTCCAGACTCTGTGGACCGACGTCTTCATTCAGATCGAACGCCTGATCCAGGGCGAGCGCCCGGCGCGTATCCGCCTGGCCAAACAGCCGTGGAACACCGAGAAGCTGTGGAAGCTCGGCATCACCCACTTCCTGTGGCTGCTGGTCAGCCTGATCACCGGCCTGACCTTTGTCCTTTACTGGGGCTATGCGCCGGAGATCGTCGCCCAGTTCGTCACCGGGCAGGCGCCGTTCGCCGCCTACGCGACGACCTTGTTTCTGACCACGACCACCTATGTCATGGCCGGCATCGCGCGCGAACAGGTCTGCACCTACATGTGTCCCTATGCCCGTTTCCAGAGCGTCATGTTCGACAAGGACACCCTGGTGGTGTCTTACGATGCGGCGCGAGGCGAGGGCCGTCAGGGTCGGCACAAGCTGATGAAGGGCTTCAAGACGCAGGCGGAGCGCACCGCACAGGGGGCCGGCGACTGCATCGATTGCGGCTATTGTTTCCAGGTCTGTCCGACGGGCATAGACATCCGCAACGGCCTGCAGATCCAGTGCATCTCCTGTGCCCTGTGCATCGACGCCTGCGACCAGATCATGGACTCGCTCGGCTGGCCGAGCGGTCTGGTAGCCTACAGCTCGGAGCGCCAGGGCGAGACCGGGCACAAGGTCCGGCTACTGCGGCCGAAAGTGCTCGCTTATGCCTCCGTGCTGCTGGTCGCGGTCGGTCTGCTCGGTTGGAGCATGAGTAACCAGGCGCCCTACGACATGACCATTGCCCAGGTGCGCAAGCCGATTTTCGTGCAGCTGTCCGACGGGCGTATCCAGAACCGCTACGAGATCAAGCTCAACAACAAGACTTCCGGTCCGCTGGAACTGGACTTCTCACTGATCGGACTGGAGGGTGCCGAGCTGGAGATGAAATTCGACCATGTTCGACTCGAACCCGAGCAGCGCCTGCGCCTGATGGCCGCGGTGCGCCTGAAGGCGGGAGATGCCGAGCAGCAAACGCTCAAGTATGCGATTCGCGCTGCGCCGCGGAATGCGCCGGAACTGCCGGTGATCGAGCACGCGGCGGTGTTCTATCTGCCGGGAGCCGCGAGATGAGCGCGACCCAGTTATTGCTCGACATCGCCGGCGGGGTATTTGCCGAGGTGGTGCTGTTCGTCCTGTTGCGGCGATGGGCCCGGCAACAGGCCAAGGGTGCCGCAGCCATCGTGGCCATGGCGGTCGCGCTGGTCTACCTGCCCTGGGCCGCGCTGCACTGGCCCGGGGGCGATGTGTTCGCCATCCATCTGGCAATCTATCTGACCGCCGCCTACATCCTCGGTGTGATCGGCGGCCGGCAGGGTGGCGTTTGGCACTGGGCGCCAATGTTGATCATCGCCTTCTTTGGCGTCGTGATCGCGACCAACGTGGTCTTCCTCGGGGTCGCCGAGCGCGGCATCACCGGCATCTTCAACGAGCTGTTGCCCGCACCCCAGGGTGGTCGCGTGGCCGACTCACGCTTCCCCGGCACGGTCGCCTACGACTTCCAGGAGAAAGAGCACCTGTACAATGCCTATCTGGATCAGGTCGAAGAGCAACGCGCGCGCGGCTGGCAGGTGAAGAAAGGCTGGCGCGAGCGACCGGTGGTCGGCGAGCCGGCCGAGTTCCTGGTTAAGGTCAGCGATGCCGACGGGCGGGCGCTGGACGATGTCGAGGTGAGCGGCGAGTTCCTGCGCACCTCCAACAGTGCCGACGACTTCGACTTTCGCATGGTTGCGCGCGGGGGCGGCTTCTACAGTCTGGAGACCCGCATGCCGCTGCCCGGGCTGTGGCGCCTGCTGTTGTTCGTCCGTCAGGGCGAGGCGGTGCACGAGATCCAGGCGACGACCTCGGTCGCCGCGCATCCTGATTGAATGCGCCGGAGGCGGGAATTGTTACCATATCCCAGTAGTGCGCCGCAGCGGCGACGGCGGTTGGCTTGACGAATCCAGGATCCGTTTCAGCGGCGCGACCATCGGCCGGGCAAGCGGCGACCGAGGTCGAGTGCTTTCACTGCGGCCTGCCGGTACCTCCGGGCAGCGACTATCGAGTCGAGATCCAGGGCGAGCCGCGGCCCATGTGCTGCCACGGCTGCCAGGCGGTTGCGCAGGCGATCGTCGACGGTGGCTTGGAGTCCTTCTATCAGCACCGTACGGCGCCTTCGCGCAAGGCCGAGGATCTGGTCCCGGACCAGCTGCGGCGGATGCGGCTGTATGACCAGTCGACGCTGCAGGGCAGCTTCGTCGAGGTCGACGCGGACGATCTCAAGACCGCCTCGCTGATCCTCGAGGGCATCACCTGCGCCGCCTGCGTCTGGCTGAACGAACGCCATGTCAAGGCCCTGCCCGGGGTGGTGGACTTCCAGGTCAACTACAGCACCCACCGCGCCCGGGTGCGCTGGGACGACAGCCGGCTGCACCTGTCCGACATCCTTAAGGCCATCAGCGAGATCGGCTACGTCGCCCATCCCTTCGACCCGGGCCGCCAGGAGGCGGTGTACAAGAAGGAGCGCTCCGCGGCGCTGCGCCGCCTGGCCGTGGCCGGCCTGGGGGCGATGCAGGTGATGATGCTCGCGGTGGCCCTGTACGCCGGCGACTACTACGGCATGGAGGCCGATATGCGCGGCTTCATGCGCTGGGTCAGCCTGCTGCTGACCGTGCCGGTGGTGCTGTACTCGGCGCAGAGCTTCTTCCGCTCGGCCTGGCGCGATCTGCGGCGCCGCCAGCTGGGCATGGACGTGCCGGTGTCGCTGGCGATCGGCGGGGCCTTCGCCGCCAGCGTCTGGTCGACGTTCACCGGCGGCGAAGACGTCTACTTCGACTCGGTCTGCATGTTCGCCTTCTTCCTGCTCGCCAGCCGCTTTCTCGAGATGGGCGCCCGGCACCGCGCCGGACAGGCGGCCGAGGCCCTGATCAAGCTGCTGCCGGCAACCGCCACCCGGCTGCGCGAGGGCGGGCGGGAAGAGGTCGCGGTCGCTGACCTGATGCCCGGCGACCGGGTCCTGATCAAGCCGGGCGAGACGGTCCCGGCCGACGGCATCGTCGCCGCCGGCACCAGTTCGGTCGACGAGTCTCTGCTGACCGGCGAGAGCCTGCCTCGGGCCAGGGCCGCCGGCGATTCTCTGGTCGGCGGCAGTGTCAATGTCGAGAGTCCGCTGGAGATGCGGGTCGAGAAGGTCGGCGAGGACACCATGGTCTCGGCCATCGTTCGCCTGCTCGACCGGGCTCAGTCAGAGAAGCCCGACATGGCGCGTCTGGCCGACCGGGTAGCCGGTTGGTTCGTCGGCGGCCTGTTGCTGATCGCCGTTGGCGTTGCGGTCTACTGGGCGCTGAACGAACCCGACAGGGCCTTCGCCATCACCCTGTCGGTGCTGGTGGTGACCTGTCCCTGCGCCCTCTCGCTGGCGACCCCGACCGCGGTCACGGCCGCTACCGGCGCGCTGACCCGACTGGGGCTGCTGACCACCCGCGGCCACGCGCTCGAGACCCTGGCCCGGGCTACGCACATGTTGTTCGACAAGACCGGCACCCTGACCCTGGGCGATCTGCGCCTGGCCCGGGTGACTCCCTGCGGTGGACGCAGCGAGACCGAGGTCCTGGCGCTGGCCGCTGCGCTCGAGTCCGGCTCGGAACACCCGGTTGCGCGGGTGATCATCGCCGCAGCCGACGAAGCGCCGAACGCCGAGGGCCTGCTCGCTCGCCCGGGCTTCGGAGTCGAGGGCGAGATCGCTGGCCGGCGCTATCGCATCGGCAATCGCGACTATGTTTCCGAGCTGTGCGCGCTGGACGGGGTCGAGACGGACCTTTCGGCCGCGACCGTCGTCTGGCTGGTCGAAGCCGAGGGGCCTTTGGCGAGCTTCGAACTCGCCGACATGCCGCGACGCGACGCTCGCGATGCGGTTGCCGACATCCAGGGCGAGGGTTTGCGCACCGAGATGCTCAGTGGGGATGCTCGCGGTCCGGTCGAGGAGGTCGCGGGGGCCATGGGCATAGCCACGGCGCGCTGGGACCTCAAACCCGACGACAAGCTCGCCCATGTGCGCGCCCTGCAGGCGAAGGGGCGGGTGGTGGCCATGGTCGGAGACGGGGTCAACGACGCCCCGGTGCTGGCCGGGGCCGACGTCTCGATCGCCATGGGCAGCGGTGCCCAACTGGCGCACGCCTCGGCCGACATGGTGATGCTGTCCGAGCGTCTGTCGATTCTGGCCCAGGGCATCCGCATGGCTCGGCGCACCCTGGCGGTGATCAAGCAGAACCTGGCCTGGGCGGTGCTGTATAATCTTACCGCCGTGCCGCTTGCCGCCGCCGGTCTGGTCGCGCCCTGGATGGCCGCGATCGGGATGTCACTGAGTTCGCTGGTGGTGGTGTTCAACGCCTTGCGGCTGCGCGCCGTCGACCTCCCGGCCGGCGAAGAATCGAGGGGGCAGTCGTGACCATTCTCTATCTGCTGATTCCGCTCGCGGTCATCCTCATGGTCGTCGCCATCGGGTTCTTCCTCTGGACCGTGCGCAGCGGCCAGTACGAAGACATGGAAGGCCCGGCGCATCGCATCCTGATGGACGATGACGATCCGATGATCCCGGCCAACGCCCGAATCGCGAAGAATAAGAAGGCTCCACATCCAAGGCCGCAGGAGGAGACGGGGGACAACGACACGCCCGATGCGTCAGCCGCAGGCGACGGGTCGGCAAACGGATCCGAAATCAAGCCCTAGGAGAACCCCATGTTCAGCTTTCAAAACTTTTCCCTGACACTGGTCATCGCCCTGATCGTCTTGTCCTGGTTGAGCTTCCTCTCGGTGGTCCTTTCCGGTTGAGCGCGGCCAGATAGTTCGTCGAACGAAGAGGAAGCACGGCCCCATTGGCATATGTGCCCCGCCCAGAGTGCCGTTTCTGTGGCAACCGACTAATTTCGGATCCCTAGTGGGCCAAGCGGATAGTTCTGTAACGCTCAGCCCACTAGATCATAAAGATGAGCCACTTCAGTACCCCTGAGTAAGGGGCTCTCCGGCGAATACAAGCTGTTGGCGGCATGTATCGCTGTTATCGTCGAGTTTATCGCTATTTTGGAGCTTGAAAGTGTGGATCAGAAAAAGAACTGGCGAGTAGACATCGCGCCGATCACCTTCTTCCTCATCGTGGTGCTCGGCAAGACCTATTTCCTCATCGAGTACCTGCAGGCCAACGAACAGGCCTGGGACCTGGTCGCCGGAGGCGGCGAATCGGGTGCGGTAGGCAGCGGCATTCGGTATTACCTCACCGGCCATTTTTCCTATCTTCTCTACTACCTGACCGCGCTCGCCTTCGATGCCCTGGTGTTGTTCAGTTTTCTGGTCCGCAAAGATGCGGTTGAACGCCCGAAAGGTTTCTGGGAGAACGTCTTCCCGCTGGTCACGGTGTTTGTGCCCGTACTGGGCTTCACGCTGCTCTTCGTCCCCGATGTTAGGCAGGTGCTGCCAAACTACCCGGAGAGCCTTCTTCGGCAAATGGCTGAATGGAGCCCGAGCTTTCCGTTCTACATCAATCTTCTTGGCACCTTGGTCGGGCTGACTGGTGCCGCGTTCAGTGTCTGGGCGATCCTTCATCTCAAGTCGTCCTTCGGTCTGCGAACGGCCGTTCGAAAGCTGGTGACCACCGGGCCTTACCGCCGCATACGACATCCTTTGTACTTCGGCGAGATCATCCATGTTGTCGGTATTGCCATCCTGGCGGCCACTCCTGCCGCCCTTTTTTTGTTGGTGATCTCGGTCGCTCTGCAGGCGATCAGGGCAAAGGTCGAGGAGCGGAAGTTCTTGGCCAGCGTTCCCGAGTATGCCGAGTTTCGAGACGCTACCGGGTTTCTTTGGCCGAGATTTCGATAGCAGTCTGTCGGACTGGGAGCCGCTCCGAGTCCGAAAGACTGCCGGCGCGAGATTGCCTTTGCACGGCGCCGTACGTCACGGATCAAAGCGCGTTGTCGTGCTCGTAGATTCACAGCAGCGGTCAGGGCGTGGGGGGAAGTAGATAAAACACGACCGCCTTGCGGCGGTCGTGATCGTATTGCTTCGAGCAGTGGTCGCTCAGGCGGCCAGTTGCCCTTTGAGCTTGTTCATGGCGTTCTTCTCGATCTGGCGAATGCGCTCGGCCGAGACGCCGTACTGATCCGCCAGTTCGTGCAACGTGGTCTTTCTGCTCGGTCAGCCAGCGTTGCTGCAGGATGTCGCGGCTGCGCTCATCCAGTCCCTCGAGCGCGTCGTACAGACGCTCGTTCTCGTCCCGGGTCGTGTCGGCGGTCTCCACCTGGCGCGAGGGCTCCATGCGCAGATCGGGCAGATAGGCGGCCGGCGCCAGCGCTCGGGCCGTCGTCGTCGTCGTTGTCGCTGCCGTCGAAGGCGACGTCGTAGTTGGACAGGCGCGCCTCCATCTCGCAGCACGGTCTCGGGCTTGACGCCGAGGTCCTCGGCGACCTCGTTCGACCTCCTGCTGCGAGAACCAGCCGAGGCGCTTCTTGGAGCTGCGCAGGTTGAAGAACAGCTTGCGCTGCGCCTTGGTGGTCGCGACCTTGACGATGCGCCAGTTGCGCAGGATGTACTCGTGGATCTCGGCCTTGATCCAGTGCACCGCAAACGACACCAGGCGCACGCCCATGTCGGGGTCGAAGCGGCGCACCGCCTTCATCAGGCCGACCGTGCCTTCCTGGATCAGGTCGTGCTGCGGCAGGCCGTAGCCGGTGTAGCCGCGGGCGATCCGCACCACGAAGCGCAGGTGCGACATGACCAGGCCGCGTGCCGCCTCCAGATCCTGGTGGTCGCGCAGCGCACCGCGTAGATCGTGCTCTTCCTCGGCCGCTGAGCATGGGGAGCTGGAACGCTGCGCTGATGTAGGCGTCCATACTGCCGGTGGGCAGGGAAACCGGAAAGGCGAGTTCTTTGCTCATATCGCTGTCAAATCCTTAGTGTTTTACTCGGGCTTTAGACTAGCAGCCTAACCCTGCCGTTGCCAAATGCATCTTAGCACTCGCGGTCTGGGAGTGCTAAGGGTGAAAAAGGTTCCGTTGGGGCCTGAATTCAGCGCCCCGATTGGGCCGCTAACGGCCCGGGTACGACGATGTTGAGTCGTTTACTCGGGCTGAATCCGGCGCAGATGGCGGCCGACGGCCAGCCAGGCGCCGACCAGCCCCAGCAGCGGGGTAACCAGCAGGATGACACCGAGGGTGTTCGGGATCCCTGCGGCCAGATCGAATTGGCTCTCGTACAGCCCGGCCAGCCGCTCGGCCGGGCCGCGCAGCAGCAGCAGCGAGACGCTGACCAGCAGCCCGGCCAGGACCGCGCCGAACAGGCCGTACCAAAGGCCCTCGTAGAGAAAGGGGCGGCGGATGAAGGCATCCGTGGCGCCGACCAGCTTGCTGATCTCGATCTCCTGATGGCGCTGCTCGATCTCCAGGCGAATGGTATTCCCGACAACCAGCAGTACCGCCGCGGCCAGCAGTGCGGCCAGCACCAGGATGCCCCGCTCGGCGATTCGGGTGATCGCGTGCAAGCGCTGCAGCCACTGCAGATCGGCGCGGGCGATCTCGACCTCGGCGATGCCGCGCAGCCCCTCCGCCAGTTGCGCCGCGGCGGTCGGGTCGTCGACGGCGGCGGGTTGCACCAGCAGCACCGGTGGAAGGGGATTCTCGTCGAGCAGATCCAGGGCCTCGCCGAAGCCGGACAGGCGGCGGAACTCGGCCAATGCCTGATCCGCCGTGATCAATTGCACCTCGGCGACCTCGTCGCGGGAACGAAGGGTCGCGGCCAGCTCGGTCGCGGCCAGCTCGGAGGTGCCGGCCTCCAGGAACAGCGAGATACTCGACCCGCCCTCCCAGGCCGAGGCCAGCGCCTGAACGTTGGTCACCAGCAGGTACATCCCGGTCGGCAGGGCCACGGCGATTCCGATCACCGCGGCGGTCATCAGCGTCCCGAGCGGCTGACGCAGAAGCCGCCCGAGGCTGGCGAGCAGGACCTGAACGTGGCGCAGCAGCCAGGTGACCGGGTTGAATCTCGGCCTTCGCAGCTTTGCCGGTCTGCCGGTCTCCGCGGCGTGGCGGGAGCGGTTGCCGCGCCGCCGTTTCATCGCGCCGCCTCACTGTCGCTCTCCAGCCGCCCCTGGCGCAGCTTGAGCACCCGCCGGCGCAAGGGGTTGATCAGCTCGATATCGTGGGTCGCGATCAGCAGGGTGACGCCGACCTGATTGAACTGCAGGAACAGGTCCATGATCTCGCGCGACAGCTCCGGGTCGAGATTGCCGGTCGGTTCGTCGGCCAGCAGCACCGGCGGCTTGCTGACCACCGCGCGGGCGATGCCGACCCGCTGCTGTTCGCCGCCGGACAGGGTCACCGGGATGACCCGCTCCTTGTTCAGCAGCCCGACCTTGTCGAGCGCGGCGCGCACTCGGCGCTGTACCTCGTTGTGCCGCAGGCCGGAGACCACCAGCGGCAGGGCGACGTTGTCGAACACGGTGCGGTCGTTCAGCAGGCGGTGGTCCTGGAAGATCATCCCGACCTCGCGCCGGTGGTAGGGAATGTCGCGCTGCTTGCAGTTGGTTGAGATTGCGCTGATTGACCCGGACCTGGCCGCCGGTGGCCCGTTCCAGCAGGCCGATCAGCTTCAGCAGGGTGCTCTTGCCGGCGCCGGAATGACCGGTGAGAAAGGCCATCTCTCCGGCCTCGATGCGGAAGCTGACCCCGGCCAGGCCCTCGTGGCCGCCGGGGTAGCGCTTGCGGACGTTGTCGAAGTGGATCATGAGACTAGACACGCTACCTGACATGGGTGGGAGCGGCGCCCTCGCCGCGATCCGGCTCTGATCCCGGACACATCGGGCGCGAGGCGCGCCTCCCACCGGCTCAGCGGTCTCCTCAGGCCTCGAACAGCGCCTCGACGAATTCGTCCGGCGTCGAAATGGCGCAGGTCCTCGATGCTCTCGCCGACGCCGATGAAGCGGATCGGCACCCCGAGCTGTTCGGCGATGGCGAAGATGATGCCGCCCTTGGCGGTGCCGTCGAGCTTGGTCAGGGTGATGCCGGTCAGGCCGATCGCCTGGTCGAACTGGAGGGCCTGGTTGAGGGCGTTCTGGCCGGTGCCGGCGTCGACCACCAGCATCACCTCGTGCGGCGCCTCGGGATCGATCTTCTTCAGCACCCGGGCGATCTTGGCCAGCTCGTCCATCAGGTTGGTCTTGGTGTGCAGGCGTCCGGCGGTGTCGGCGATCAGCACGTCGATGCCGCGCGCGGTGGCCGCCTCCAGGGCGTCGTAGATCACCGAGGCGCGAGTCGGCGCCGCTGTGCTGGGCGATCACCGGGACACGGTTGCGCTCGCCCCAGGTCTGCAGCTGTTCGACCGCGGCGGCGCGGAAGGTGTCGCCGGCGGCCAGCATGACGCTCTGGCCCTCGTCCTGCAGCCGCTTGGCCAGCTTGCCGATGGTGGTGGTCTTGCCGGCGCCGTTGACGCCGACCATCAGAATGACCTGGGGCCGGCCCTCGGCGGCGGCGCTTGACCGGGTTTGTCGATGCGGCGGACGATCTCGGTCAGCTGACCCTTGAGCAGCTCGCCGAGCTTGTCCGGGTCGGACAGCTCCTTGCGTCGCACCCGCTGGGTCGAGGTCGTCGACGATCCGGCTGGTGGCCTCGACTCCGACGTCGGCGGTCAGCAGCAGGGTCTCCAGTTCCTCGAGCAGTTCGTCGTCGATCTGTTTCCTGCCCAGCAGCAGATCGGCCAGGCCGTCGGTAAAGTTCGCGCGGGTGCGGGCGAGACCCTGTTTCAGGCGCTGGAACAGGCCGGGGGAGGAGGCCTCTTTGCGCTCGTTCGGTGCCGCGTCGCTGGCCGCGGGGGCGGTGTTTTCCCGTTTCTTTTTGCCGAAACCGAACATTGACTGCAATCTCTCCGGGGAACCGCTAGAATGCCCCACCGGTCCATGAAGAGCACGGAGGCTTGGAATGCCTGCGGGGCTTTGGAAGAATGCCGGGCATCCTACCATCAATAGGCAAGAAAACGCCGTCCTTCGCGGCTTGGAGAATAGGTCATATGTTAATTCGCTGGTTGTTAACCGGGTCGCTTTTCGGGTTATCGCTGTTGCCGGCCTGGGTCGTGGCGGCGGCCGAGGTTCGGGAGTTCATGCTCGACAACGGCATGAAGGTCATCGTCAAGGAGGATCACCGCGCCCCGGTGGTGGTCAGTCAGGTCTGGTACAAGGTCGGCGGCAGCTACGAATACGACGGCGTCACCGGCATCTCGCATGCGCTCGAACACATGATGTTCAAAGGCACCGAAAAGGTCGGACCGGGCGAATTCTCGAAGATCATCTCGGCGCTGGGCGGTGACGAGAACGCCTTCACCGGGCGCGACTACACCGCCTATTTCGAGACCCTGGCCAGCGACCGGCTGGAGAAGGCCCTCGAGCTGGAGGCCGACCGGATGCGCAACCTGCGGCTCGAGCAGGAGGAATTCGCCAAGGAGATCGAGGTGGTCAAGGAGGAGCGCCGCCTGCGCACCGAGGACAAGCCCACCGGCCTGACCTACGAGCAGTTCAACGCCGTGGCCTGGCGGGCCTCGACCTACCGCAACCCGGTCATCGGCTGGATGAACGACCTGGACGGCATGACCCTGGAGGATCTGCAGACCTGGTATGACCGCTGGTATGTGCCGAACAACGCGACCCTGGTCGTGGTCGGTGATGTCGAGCCGCAGCAGGTGCGCACGCTGGCCGAGCACCACTTCGGGCCGATCCCCCGTGGTCCGGAGATCGATCTGAAACAACCGGCCGAGCCGCCGCAGCGTGGCCTGACCCGGGTCGAGGTCAAAGTACCGGCGCGCCAGCCCTATCTGCTGATGGGCTACAAGACCCCGATCGTCGGTAGCGCCGCCGAGGAATGGGAGCCCTACGCCCTGTACGTGCTGTCGGCGGTGCTCGATGGCGGCGACAGCGCCCGCCTCAGCCGCGAACTGGTGCGCGGGCAGAAGATCGCCGCCTCGGCCGGCGCGAGCTACGACATCTACAGCCGCCTGCCGAGCATGTTGTCGCTCGACGGCACGCCGACCGACGCCCACAGCCTCGGCGACTTGGAGGCCGCGCTGCGCGCCCAGGTCGAACGCCTGAAGACCGAACCCGTCTCGGCCGAGGAGCTGGAACGGGTCGTGACCTCCGTCGTTGCGAGCAAGGTCTATCAGCAGGACTCGGTGTTCTACCAGGCGATGGAGATCGGCATGCTCGAGACCATCGGCCTGGACTGGCGCCTGGCCGACAAGGAGGTCGCCCGGATAAAGGCAGTGACCCCCGAGCAGGTGCAGGCGGTGGCCCGCAAGTATCTGACCGACGACAATCTGACCATCGCCATGCTCAATCCGCTGCCGATGGGGCAGGCCGCCCGCCGACCGGCCAAGGCCGCCGGAGGACGTCATGGTGCGTGAGCTGACGGTGCGATTCTGGTTGCTAGCGCTGGCGTTACTGGCGAGCGCGACGGTCCTTGCCGGGACGCCGAAGATCGAGACCTGGCAGACCAGCAAGGGCGCGAAGGTGATGTTCGTCGCCGCGCCGGATCTGCCGATGGTCGATGTCCGTGTGGTGTTCGATGCCGGCAGCGCCCGTGACGGCAAACTGCCCGGTCTGGCCAAGCTGACCAATGCGGTGCTCGATCAGGGCGCCGGTGACTGGGGCGCCGATCAGATTGCAGAGCGCCTGGAGAACAGCGGAGTGGAGATCAGCAACGGCTCGCTGCGCGACATGGCCTGGTATTCGTTCCGCAGCCTGACCGAACCGGACGCCTTGCAGGTGGCGCTGGAAACTCTGGCAGCGGTGCTCGCCAAGCCGCGCTTTGCCGAGAGCGACGTCGAACGGACTCGGCAGCAGATGCAGATCGGTCTGCGCCAGAGCCTGCAGTCGCCCGGCACGGTCGCCAGCCGGGCCTTCTACCGCAATGTTTACGGCGAGCATCCCTACGCGCACGATCCCTCGGGCGAGCCCGGCTCGCTGGCGCGGATCCGGCTGACCGACCTGCAGCGCTTTCACGGCGAGTTCTATGTGGCGCGCAATGCGGTGATCGCCATCGTCGGCGCGCTCGACCGCGGGCAGGCCGAACGCATTGCCGAGCAGCTCACCGCCGGCCTGGCCGCGGGCGGGCATGCGCCGACGGTGCCGGTCCCGGCGGGGCTGGAGCGCAAGCGCGACCACCAGAGCTTCCCGTCCAGCCAGTCGCACATCTACCTCGGTCAGCTGGGCATGGCCCGGCACGATCCGGACTACTTCCCGCTGTACGTCGGCAACCATGTGCTCGGCGGCAGCGGGCTGGTGTCGATCCTCGGAGAGGAGGTGCGCAACAAACGCGGCCTGTCCTACAGCGTGTACTGCTACTTCTCGCCGATGCGGGCCTCCGGGCCGTTCGTGATGGTCGCCCAGACGAAGAACGACCAGGCCGAGCAGGCCGATCGGGTGATGCGCGAGACCCTGCAGCGCTTCATCGAGCAGGGACCGAGCGAGGTCGAGCTGCGAGCGACGATCCAGAACATCACCGGCGGCTTCCCGCTGCGGATCGCCAGCAACAACAAGATCGTCGAGTACATCGCCATGATGGGCTTCTATGCTTATCCGCTCGACTGGCTGGACACCATGGTCGCCAAGGTGGAGGCGGTGACCGTCGATCAGGTCCGCGATGCCTTCCGCCGCCGGGTCGACCCACAGCAGTTGGTGTCGGTGATGGTCGGCGGCGGCGCCGAACCAGGCGACGGTTGAGTCCGACCGCGATCCGGCCGCGAACCTTGAAGTCGGGCGCCAATCAGGTCCGCATCGTCGGCGGCCGGCACGGCGGCCGTAAGCTGCACTTCGTCCCCGGCCGCGGCCTGCGTCCGACCGCTGACCGGGTCCGTGAGACCTTGTTCAACTGGCTGCAGGCCGAGGTGCCCGATGCCCGCTGTCTGGACCTGTTCGCCGGCAGCGGCGCGCTCGGCTTCGAGGCCCTGTCGCGCGGCGCGGCCGAGGTGGTGCTGGTCGAACAGGCGCGCGCCGCAGCGGAGCGTCTGCGCGAGAACCTGAAACGGCTCGGCGACGACGATCGCGCACAGGTGGTGCAGTCGGACGCTCGGCTCTTTCTGCGAAGGGGGGGCGTTCGACCCTTCGATATCGTGTTTCTCGATCCGCCCTTTGCCGACGGCCTGCTGGCGGAGAGCATAGCGGCTCTGGAGAGTGGCGGCTGGCTGCAAGCGGGGGCCTTGGTCTACCTGGAGCAGGACGCTGCGCATCCCTGGCCGCCCCTGCCGCCGGGTTGGCAACTCCATCGCGCGGGTCGGGCCGGTCAGGCCGCGTTTCGGCTCTATCGGCGAGACTGAATTGCTGCAGATGCAGCATGGCGTCGCAAACTGCTACCATCGCGAATTTGAACAACCTGACTTGACGCCATGAAAGCAGCGGTCTACCCCGGTACCTTCGACCCGATCACCAACGGGCACACCGACATCATCGATCGGGCGGCCAAGCTGTTCGATCGGGTGGTCGTCGCGGTCGCCAAGGACACCGGTAAGCACCCGGTGTGTGACGTCACCCAGCGGGTGCGGCTGGCGAAACAGGTGCTGGCCGACCGGCCTCGCGTCGAAGTCGTGACGTTCGAAGGCCTGTTGGTCAAGTTCTGTCTGGACCAGGACGCCAAGGTGGTGATTCGCGGACTTCGGGCGGTGTCGGATTTCGAGTACGAGTTTCAGTTGGCGGGCATGAATCGCCGCCTGGAACCTGAGGTCGAGACCCTGTTTCTGACCCCCTCTGAACAGTTTTCGTTCATCTCCTCGACGCTTGTGCGGGAAATCTCCCGGCTTGGCGGAGATGTGTCAGAATTTGTGCATCCATTGGTGCAGCAGGCCCTGCTCGAGAAATTCTGCTGAGCCCGTTACCGACTTTTTTTGAAACATTATTCAGGAGTTAGCCAGATGGCTCTGACAATCACCGACGAATGCATCAACTGCGACGTGTGCGAGCCCGAATGTCCCAACGGTGCGATCTATCAGGGGGACGAGATCTATGAGATCAACCCCGACCTGTGCACCGAGTGTGTCGGTCATTACGAGACCTCGCAGTGCGTCGATGTCTGCCCGGTCGACTGCATCATTGTGGATCCCGACCATACCGAGACCCCGGAAGAACTCCAGGCCAAGTACGAGAAGATCACCGCCGAGCAGGGATGAGGCCCGCCGGTCCGAGTCGGCAGTGGCCGTCCGGCCGCGGTTGTTCTTTGAGCGCGGCGAGGCCCGCATCGCCCGGGCCAAGAGTGGCGGCCCATTCTGAGCGTCGCCGGCGTCGGCTGTAGCCGTATTCGCTGAGGCTGCGCTAATTTCCCTCAAGACGTATCGACTCTGGGTACTGGCCCAGGAGGCGACCCGCAAGGTGCGACGACACATGACCGCAAACCGAGTTGCATGGATCGTATTCGGCCTTCTCTGGCTGAGCGGATCAGCGACCGCCGCTATGCTGCCGAAGTCCGCGGCCATCGCCTCGGCCGACCCCCTGGCCACCGCGGCCGGTTTCGAGATCCTCGCCGCCGGGGGCAACGCCTTCGACGCCGCGGTCGCGGTCAGTGCCGCGCTGGCGGTGGTCGAGCCCTTCGGCTCTGGTTTGGGCGGCGGCGGCTTCTGGCTGCTGCATCGCGCCAGCGACGGCCGGCAGGTGATGATCGACGGCCGCGAGACGGCCCCATTGGCGGCGCATCGCGATATGTACCTCGACGAACGGGGTGAGATCCTTCCCCGGGCGTCGGTCGACGGTCCCCTCGCCGCCGGGATCCCGGGCGAGCCGGCCGCCCTGGTTCACATCGCCGAAGAATACGGCCGCCTGACCCTGGCGCGCAGCCTGGCGCCGGCGATTCTGCTGGCCCGCGACGGCTTCGCCGTCAACGCCCAGTACCGCAGTCTGGCCCGCCTTCGCCGTGCGGCTTTACTGGCCTCGCCGGCCGCCGCCGAGCAGTTCCTCGACAACGGCGAGGTGCCCGCCGAGGGCCATCGGATCAGACAGCCGCAACTGGCCGCCACCCTGGAGCGGATCGCCGGGCAGGGTGCGGCGGGTTTCTATGAAGGCCCGGTCGCGGCCGCGCTGGTCCAGGGTGTGCGCGCCGCCGGCGGCCTCTGGAGCCTCGAGGACCTGCGCCGATACCGGGTGGTCGAGCGGGCGCCGGTCGTCGGTGAGTATCGGGGGCATCGCATCGTCAGCGCGGCGCCGCCGTCCTCCGGCGGGGTACTGCTGGTCGAGATGCTGAACATGCTCGCCGAGTTGCCGTTCGACGCCCAGGGCGAGGCCGGCCGGGTCCATCTGCTGACGGAGGTCATGCGCCGGGCCTACCGCGACCGGGCGATCTATCTCGGCGACTCGGATTTCGTCGATCTGCCCCTGTTGCGATTGCTCAGCCGCGCGCACGCCAAGGGCCTGATCGCAGACCTCGATCTCTCCCGGGCGACGCCGAGCGCCAGCCTGCCGATCCCGGGCGCCGACGAGTCCATGCGCCCGAAGGGCCGGGACACCAGTCATTTCTCGATCCTCGACCAGGAGGGTAATCGGGTCGCCGGGACGTTGAGCATCAATTACCCCTTCGGCTCGGGCTTCGTCGCGCCGGGCACGGGGGTGCTGCTGAACGACGAGATGGACGACTTCTCGGCCAAGCCGGGGGTGCCGAATGTCTATGGCCTGATCGGTGCCGAGGCGAATGCGATCGCCCCGGGCAAGCGCATGCTCTCGAGTATGAGCCCGACCTTCGTCGAGGGGCCGCGCGGGGTAGGTATCCTCGGCACGCCGGGCGGGTCGCGGATCATCAGCATGGTGCTGCTCGGCATCCTCGAACAGGTCGACGGCGCCGGACCTCAAAGTTGGGCCGCCCGGGCGCGCTTTCATCATCAGTACCTGCCCGATCGGCTGCAGCTGGAACCGGGGGCCCTGAGCGCCGGGGTCAAGGCCGAGCTCGAGCGCATGGGACATACTCTGCAACAGCGTTCCAGCACCTACGGGAATATGCAGGCGGTGTTCTGGGACCGGGCGAGCGGCGATATCACCGCTGCCAGCGATCCGCGCGGGCAGGGTCAGGCATCGGTCCGCGCGGATCTCCGCGGCGGCGGCTCCCGGGCACTGAGCGGAGATCGCGGACGTCATCGACATTCGCACCAAGCGTATCTACGAACCGCCGGCCGACGACGACGGGGCGCGGGTCCTGGTCGACCGGCTGTGGCCGCGCGGTGTCGCCAAGAATCGGGCGAGGCTCGATCTGTGGGCCAAGGAGATCGCACCGTCAACCGAACTGCGCCAATGGTTCGGCCATGCAGAGGCCAGATGGCCGGAGTTTCTGCAGCGCTACCAGACCGAACTCGAGCAATGTCCCGAAGCGGTCGCCGAGCTGTTGGCGCTTGCCCGGCGGGGGCGGCTGACGCTGTTATTCGGCGCCCGCGAGACGCGTTACAATCAGGCGGGCGCCCTGCAGCGGCATCTCCGGGAGCGTCTGGCGGCGGAGGGCGACGAGATCGCCTGATGGCGCTTGAACCGCTCGCTCGCGCTGCTTAGCATGTCGGCTTTCGCCGACTCCCCGCCCCCAGGACACACAATCTATGCAATGGGAAACCGTCATCGGGCTCGAGATCCATACCCAGCTCGCCACCCGGTCGAAGATCTTCTCCGGTGCCTCCACCGCATTCGGCGCGGCGCCCAACACTCAGGCCTGCGCGGTCGATCTGGGTCTGCCCGGGCGTGCTGCCGGTACTGAACGAGAAGGTGGTCGAGATGGCGGTCAAGTTCGGCACGGCGATCGGCGCCCATGTGGCTGAACGCTCGGTTTTCGCGCGCAAGAATTACTTCTACCCCGACCTGCCCAAGGGCTACCAGATCAGCCAGTTCGAGCTGCCGATCGTCGGTAAGGGCGAGGTCGAGATCGTCCTCGAAGACGGCACGGTCAAGACGGTCGGCGTCACCCGCGCCCACCTCGAGGAGGACGCCGGCAAATCGCTGCACGAAGACAGTCTGTCAGGGGCGGTGGCAAGACCGGCATCGACCTGAACCGCGCCGGCACGCCGCTGCTCGAGATCGTCTCCGAGCCGGACATGCGCTCGGCCAGGGAGGCGGTCGCCTATGCCAGGAAGATCCATCAGATCGTCACCTACCTCGGGATCTGTGACGGCAACATGCAGGAGGGCTCGTTCCGGGTCGACGCCAACGTCTCGGTGCGCCCGGCCGGGCAGCAGGCATTCGGCACCCGGGCGGAGCTGAAGAACATCAACTCGTTCCGCTTTCTCGAGCGGGCGATCAATTTCGAGGTCGAGCGGCAGATCGACCTGATCGAATCCGGCGGCAGGGTGGTGCAGGAGACCCGCCTGTACGACGCGGACAAGGACGAGACCCGCTCGATGCGCACCAAGGAGGAGGCCAACGACTATCGCTATTTCCCCGATCCGGACCTGCTGCCGGTGGAGATCGACCGCGACTACATCGACGCGGTGATCGCCGACATGCCGGAGTTGCCGGACGCCAAGCGCGACCGCTTCCGCGAGCAATACGGCCTGTCGGAGTACGACGCCGACGTGCTGACCGCGACCCGCGCCCTGGCCGACTATTTCGAGCAGGTGGCCGGGATCTGCGGCGACGCCAAGCTGGCGGCCAACTGGGTCATGGGCGAGCTCGGCGCCGTGCTGAACAAGCAAGGGCTGGATATCGAGGCCAGCCCGGTCGAGCGCCGAGGCCATGGGGCGGCTGCTGGCACGCATCCAGGACAACACCATCTCCGGCAAGATCGCCAAGGACGTGTTCGAGGCCATGTGGCCGGGCGAGGGCAGCGCCGACGAGATCATCGAGGCCCGCGGGTCTGAAGCAGATCACCGACAGCGGCGCCCTCGAGGCGGTGGTCGACGAGGTCATCGCCGCCAACCCGAAGCAGGTGGAGAACTATCGCGCCGCCGACGAGGGCAAGCGGCCGAGGATGATCGGGTTCTTCGTCGGCCAGATCATGAAGAAGACGCAGGGCAAGGCCAACCCGAAACAGGTCAACGAGCTGCTCAGGGCAAAGCTGGCGGGCTGAACTCGGTCCCGGTCGAATCCAATCGCTTTGCCACAGGGAAGCCGGCGGTATGATCGCGCCTGACATTCAATTTCTTGATGCGCCGCCGTCGGGCTGGTCGGAACTCTGCGAGCGGCATCCGGCCGCGACGCTCTATCATCATCCCGACTGGCATCGTCTGGTCGAACGGCGCTTCGGGCATCACAGCGCGTATCTCACTCTGTTCCGAGGGCAGCGCCTCGCCGCGGCCTTACCCATCACCGATTTCCACTCGCGCCTGTTCGGCCATCGCGGCGTCTCGCTGCCCTATGTGAATTACGGGGGTCCGTTGTGGTCGGACGATTCGGCGCTGACCGAATTGCTCGCCGCTGTTCCCGACCTGAATCGCAGCAAGGGGTGGCGCTCGACCGAGCTTCGTTTGCTGCAGAGGCTCGAGTCCGGGCTGGTCGAGCGTACCCACAAGGTGACCTTTCTCCTGCCGCTGCCGGACGATCCGGATACCCTGCTCAAGTCTTTCAAGTCCAAACTGCGCAGTCAGATCAAGCGACCCACCAAGGACGGCATGACGGCCCTGACCGGCGGATTGGAACTGCTCGGCGATTTTCACCCCGTGTACTGTCGCATCATGCGCGAGCTCGGCAGCCCGCCGCTGCCGCGCGCCTTCTTCGCCGATATCCTGCAGACCTTTCCCGAGCGGGCCTTCGTCGTCTCGGTGCGCTCGGCCGAGGACCGGCCGGTGGCCGGCTGCATCCTGCTGCGCCACGGCGCCACCCTGGAGATC
>CAVXWS010000049.1:0-60865 GCA_963765415.1 uncultured Gammaproteobacteria bacterium | reverse complement strand
ACCCCCCAGCCCCAAGGACGGCGCCCATCAGGGCGGCGTCGACTTCGAGGCACGGGAGATGCTGCGCACCCCGCAGTTCTACATGCTCTGGGTGGTCTTCATGTTCTCGGCACTGGCGGGACTCATGGTCATTTACAGCATCAAGTTGTTTGGTATCGACGCGCTTCAGCATCGCGGTATCGCCGATGCCGGGGCGATCACCGGTACGGCCATGGCATGGTATGCGATTTGTAACGGCATTGGCCGTATCGCCTGGGGAAGCATCTCGGACAAGATCGGCCGCCAGACCGCCATCACCCTCATGGTGGCCCTGCAGGGCGTGATCATGTTGATGACCTACCACGTATTCATCACCTTCGGAATGGTCTACGGATTCATCTTCGCCGCAGCCCTGATCGGCTTCAATTTCGGCGGCAACTTTGCCCTGTTTCCGGCGGCGACCGCAGACTTCTTCGGTAACAAGAATGTCGGCAGCAACTATGGCTGGGTCTTCACCGCTTACGGTATCGCCGGCATCGCCGGACCGCTGCTGGCGGGTTACTTCAAGGATGCGGCACAGGGCGCGATTGACCCGAGCGTCTGGATGACGCCCTTCATCATCGCTGGGGCCGCCTGTCTGTTGGGTGCGCTGGTTATGACGCTCAGCCAACGTCCCGATCGCAAACCACGACGCGCCAAGATCTCTGGTGGGGCGCTTTCGGGTAAGCCTGCACCCGCAGCGCGGGCAAGGTAAACAGTCGGGGCACTGCACTCGCCGAGTGTCCATCCCCCGGTGGGGCCGGGGGATGGGTCTATAGCCTTCAGGGGGTTTCCCGATGTCGGCAGTGCGTTTCGGTCAGGCGCAGGGCCGCGATCATGGCCAATATGGCGAGTCCAAAGGACAGAAATAGACCGTTACGGTAGTCGCTCCAGGCATAGTGTCTAAGTCCGTCCACGAGCGCCCCGTTCCAGGTGCGATCCAACACCCAACCGAACCCCGGCTGCATGAGCGCCGCACCCAGAAACAGGCCTGTGTTGACCAAGGCGATCGCCGTACCGGCGCTGCTTGGCCGACAGACCTCTTTCGCCGCCGCATAGGTCACGACGAAACCACCGGCAAACAGCCCGAGCCAGCCGTAAAGCAGAAAACCGCCCCAGCCGGGGCCCCAGGGAAGAAGCGCCAACATCAGCCAACCGAGCGCCGACAGGCCGGCGGCACTTACGATGACCGGCCGGCGCAACCCGAGGTGATCGGACCACCAACCCATGCTGAAACTGCCGACCGCGAAACCGACCAGGCTCAGCGTCGTGTACAGCGAGGCATCGGTCTTACCCAGACCGTGCACATCCTGCAACAGCGGCACGCCCCACAGCCCGACGAAACTGAACAGGTTGCCGGTGATGCCGAAGTTTACCCAGAAGCCCGGCCAGGCGCGGCGGTTGCCGAGCACCTCGCGCAGCGCCGCCAGCCAGTTCTGGCCGGCCGGCGGATGCGGCGGCAGTCCTTCCAACTCGCGCACACTCGGCAGCCCGACGTCGACCGGTCGATTGCGCACCAGCAGCCAGGTCGCCGCCGCCATGGCCAGGGAAAGAACGCCAATCCCGACGAAGATCTCACGCCAGGTGAACAGCCCCAAGGCCCAGGCGAGCGGCGCCGCGGCCATGATCGAACCCAGGTTGCCGAGCAGCAGAGTCAGGCCGCTGATACGGCCGTACTGCCGTTCGCTGAACCAGATCGCATTGCTGCGCATCAGACCAACGAAAATCACCGAGACGCCAAGTCCGACCAGAAAGCGGCCGACCGAGGCCTGCTCAAAACTTGCCGCCAGGCCGAACAGGATTGAACCGCTCCCGGCGACCAACGAACCCAGGGTGACGCTGACCCGCGGCCCGAAGCGATCGGCCAGGATGCCCGAAGGGATCTGCATGGCGGTGTAGATGTAATAGTAGGTCGCGGCCAACGAACCGAGCGCCGCCCCCGAGGTGCTGAAGGACTGCATCAGCTCAGAGGCCACGACGGCCGGTGCCATGCGATGAAAGAACACCAGCATGTAGGAGACAATCAGGACCCAGTAAATCGTCCAGCGATAGCGTTTGAAGCGCGCCGGTATCGCCGGTGCGGGTCTGGGATCGACGGTCAATGTTGTCCCCTGATCGATTTGGAAAGGGAGGTGATGCTCCTCAACTATGCGCGGGCTAGTGGGCCAAGCGGATAGTTCTGTAACGCTCAGAACTATCCGCTTGGCCCACTAGTGTACTGCAAAGCAAGACCGCGGACGCCGTCCGGGCGCCCCTTCCGCCGGAGATGGGTTAACATCGTCGTATGGTGAAAGAAGCGATCGATCTGGATCACTACAAGCATCTGCTGAAAGAGCGCCTCAGGCTGCTCGAGGAATTCGCCGAGACCGGGCGCGAGGCAGCCGGTACGGTCGAACTCGATCAAACCCGCCAGGGCCGCCTGTCGCGTATGGACGCCCTGCAGCAGCAGGCCATGGCCAGCGAGAGCAACCGCCGGCGCGAGGTTGAAGTGCAGCACATCGAGGCGGCGCTGCAGCGCATCGCCGAGGATGATTTCGGCTATTGCAGTCAATGTGGCGAGGCGATCGCCCCGGGTCGACTCGAGGTCGATCCCACCGTAACCCTTTGCATCGGATGCGCCGAGAAGTCCGAGCGATAGTTCCGCCGCTGCAATGTCGAACGACCCACTGCTGTCCCGCGCCGAACGCTTGATCGAACGTCTCGAGGGGCTGCTCCCGGCAAGCCAGGCCGCAACCGATTGGACCTACGATGCCTATCGTTGGCAGAGCAACGGCCGCAACGCCGGATTGCTGCCGGTCAGGCATCCGCACCGCACCGAGCTCGACGATCTTTTGTGCATGGAGGCACAGAAGCGCGAGGTGGTGCGCAATACCGAGTTGTTCCTGAATCGTCGGCCAGCGAACAACGTCCTGCTCTGGGGTTCTCGCGGTACCGGAAAATCGACTCTGATCAAGGCGGTTTTCAACGCCTACGTCGAGCACGGCTTACGGCTGATCGAGGTCGACAAAGAACACCTGGTCGAACTACCCAAGCTGATCGATCTGTTGTACGACCGCCACGAACGGTTTCTGCTGTACTGCGACGACCTGTCGTTCGAGGCCGACGATGCCAGCTATAAATCGCTCAAGGCCGTGCTGGAGGGCTCGATATCTGCACCGCCGGAGAACCTGCTGATCTACGCCACCTCGAACCGCCGCCATCTGCTGCCGGAGTTTCAGCGCGAGAATCAGGAGACCCGCTTGGTCGACGGCGAGATCCATCCCGGTGAAACCACGGAAGAGAAGACCTCGCTGTCCGAGCGCTTTGGACTGTGGTTGTCGTTTTACCCCTTCACGCAGAACCAATATCTGCAGATCGTCGATCACTGGCTTACGCGACTCGGCGTCGCGAGTACCGGTGGCGAGACGATCCGTAAACCGGCCCTGCAATGGGCAACCCAGCGCGGTTCGCGGAGCGGCCGGGTGGCGCGACAATTCGCCATCGATTGGGCGGGACGAGGCTGAATCGAATCAAAAAAAAGGCGGCCCGTTCGGGCCGCCCTCCCCTCCGGCGCATTTCAGCGCTCTTTTCCGTTTTCTCGCAGGATGATGAACTCACGGATATCGCCGAGATCATGCCTACATGGTCTTAATCGCATGATCCGCGCCAACTTTTCAAATACCTGAAATTATTCCTTATTTCCGCGCCTGTTGGTTGGACCCAAACCGCTATCGTAAAAAAAACTGACGGCGGCGGAGAGCCTCGGCCAGTTCGTACGGAACGCTTCCGGCGCAGGACCGTGAGGAAAGGCTTCGCGTTGGCTTAGATCTCGTTGCGCTCGAGCAACTCATGGATCGCGGTCAGGCGCCGCACCCCTGGCGCTCCATCTCTCCCGTCGGGAGGGTGTTGTAAAAGCCACATTTAGGTCGGGCTGAAGAATGAAGCCCAACGGTAACTAATTGACTTCGCTTACATGTTGGGCTTTGTACCTCGGCACCAACCTACCTGGAGCTGACTTTTGCGACACCCTCCGTCGGGGCGCCGGGACTCCCTTGGCGCGGTGAACGAGCGCGAGGGTTCGAAGTAGCACCGACTCTGCAGCGGGCAGCTTATTCGCCGCCAAGCCGTCACGGTTGCCGAACACAGCGCTAAAATGAGCGCATGATCGAGAATGCCACCGCGCTGCGGATCCGGCTTGCCGACCTCAACCATTCGCCCGATGCGCGCCACTACATCGAACTGCTGGACGCCTACGCCCGGGACTCGATGGGCCGCGGGCGGCCCCTCGCCGGCAGGGTCAAAGGCAAACTGATCGAGGACCTCCGCAACCACCCGACGGTCTCCGTCTTTCTGGCCTTCGACCACGACCGGGCGGTCGGCTTCGCCACCTGCTTTGGCGGGTATTCGACCTTCCGTGCCCGACCGCTGCTGAACATTCACGACATCGCTGTATTGGCCGGGTATCGCGGCCAGGGCGTCGGCCGGCTACTGTTGAAGGCGGTCGAGAAACACGCCCGACGACTCGACTGTTGCAAGCTGACACTCGAGGTGCGTGAAGATAATCCAGTCGCCAGGGCGCTGTATCGACGCCATGGCTTTACCGCCGCGCAGATCGAAAACCGCGCCGTGCAGTATCTGTTTCTCGAACGCCCTCTTGACCCCGATTAACGAGGAAGATCCATGCCCTACGTCAACGTAAAAATCACCAAAGAAGCAACGACGGCCCAACAAAAGGCCGAGTTGATCGCCGGTATCACCCGGTTGCTGGCCGACCTGCTCGGCAAGAACCCCCAGACCACCGTGGTTACCATCGATGAGTTGGACACCGACAACTGGGGGATCGGCGGCGAGAGCGTCACCGAGCGCAGAAAGCGCGGTCAGTAGTGGACGCACCCGGCTTTGCCGATCCCTTCACCGGACTTGCAACGACCCATGCCCGCTCACCCGGAAATCCTTGGCGATGAATTATTCCGTCAGACTTTAGGGTAGCTCGCGATCCCCGGATTACCCTTGACGTTGACGAGTTTGGGCGTATTGAGCTTCTTGATCTTGACCGTCTTCTGCAGCCGCAGATAATCGGCCACCTGATCCCAAACCGGCACCCCGGGCGCCTGAGAACCCACCGTGGCCCAACCCGCGACCACGTAATTCTTGCCCGCATCGACCGGGGTGCCGTCGTCCAGGGTCATATTGCTGATCCGCTTACCAAATTCGGCGGTCGGATCGAGCACATAGTCGAGACCGCCGAGGCGAACCATATCGCCGCCCTGCTGGTAATAGGGGTCTGCGTTGAACAGATTGTCGCAGACGTCCTCGAGGATATCTTTGACGTCCGCCCCGCTCATCTCTCGGCGATAGGTCTCCGGGTAGGTCATGCCCGTCTGGTCCATGACGTGATCCATGGTGATGGTCTGCCCCGGCAGCACCGAGGTGCCCCAACGGAAGCCCGGCGACAGAGAGATCTGCGCGTCGTTCATCTCGCGCAGGGCATCGCAGATCACCTGATCGAAGGTGCCGTTGAAGTTGCCTCGCCGGAACAGGGTCTCCTCGGCCACCGCAAGAGGTTCTTCGAGTTGCGACTTGTAAGGCGCGCGGACCTTGTCGATGTAGGCCTGCATCTCGACATCGGCCGGCAACAGGTCCGAGAACACCGGCAGCAGGCGGTATTGGTAACCGCGCACCTTGCCGTTTTTGATATCGAAATCCATCACACCGAGAAACTTACCGTTCGACCCGGCATTGGTCACCAGAGTAATACCGGCCGCGTTCTTGACCTCGACCGCACCGGGCATGCCGTCGTGGGTATGGCCACCAAAGATCGCATCGACTCCGGTGACCCGCGAGGCCATCTTCAGGTCGACGTCCATGCCGTTGTGCGAAATCACGATCACCAGATCCGGCTTCTCGGTTTCGCGAACCTGGTCGACGATCTCCTGCATGCGCTCGTCGTTGATACCGAAGGTCCAGTTCGGGATGAAGCGCCCGGGGTTGGCGATCGGGGTGTAGGGGAAGGCCTGACCGATCACCGCCACCTTGGCACCGCCGACCTGTTTGATCGTGTAGGGCTTGAACGCAAGCCCCGTGTCTTCGTTGAACCCGTCGAAGTCGGCGAACTCGTAGTCGAACTGCGCCACCTCTTTGACCGAGACGTTCTGGGCGACGAAATCACCCTGGAACTGACCGATGTTCTTGATCACCTCCTCGTCGCGATAAGTGAACTCCCAGTGGCCGGTCATGACGTCCACGCCGAGCAGGTTACACGCGCCAACCATGTCCTGGCCGCGGGTGTAGTAAGCGGTCCCGGAGCCCTGCCAGGTGTCGCCGCCGTCGAGCAGCAGACTGTTGCCCTGGCCGCGCGATGCTCTCATCTGATTGACCAGGGTCTGCAGGTGCGCGAAGCCGCCGACCTTACCGAATTGCTTGCCGTACTCATCGAACTTCAGATAAGTGTAGGCATACTCGTTCAACGGCTCCTTGGGGACGCCGAACCGATCGAGCAAGGCGTGCCCGACCAGGTGCGGAGCCTTGTCATAGGCCGGACCGACGCCGAGATTGACGTTCGGCTCGCGGAAGTAGATCGGCTGCAACTGGGCGTGGGTGTCGGTGATATGCATGATCGAGACGTTGCCGAACTTCGGTACCTCGTACAGATCCGACGGCTTGCGCTTGGCGGCGAACACGGAACCGGGAAACATCCCGGCGGCCCCGGCCATACCCATGAGTTGGATGAATTCGCGACGGGATATAGTCATTGTTCAGGCAGTCTCCAGGAGGCGGTCAGCGGCGACCGTGGTGTCGGTTGTTCTTGAACCGCCGGGCGCAACCCAGGCAGTGCCCCGGAAGTATAGCCAGCGCCTATCCGGCCGCAAAATAAGCGCTGACTAATTCAGTCGGGCTGGGGCGACCTGGCGACGCCCCGAGGCATGGCGGCCGAACGATGGCCAGCCTGGCACCCGGAGGAGGAACAGGACGGCGAGAATCGCAGCATAGATGGCCGGCTCCCGCCAGTCGGCCTTGACCAGCCAGACAAAGTGCAGCACGCCGAGTGCGGCGACAGGGTAGATCAGTCGATGCAGACGCTGCCAGTTGCGCCCCAGTCGTCTCATCATCCCGCGGGTCGAGGTCAGCGTCAGCGGGATGAGCAGGACGAAGGCGACGAAGCCGGCCGTGATGTAGGGCCGCTTGACCACGTCCTCGACCATGGCACTCAACGACAGGGACTGATCCAGCCCCAGCCAGATCGAAAAGTGCAGGCAGGCGTAGAAGAAGGCGAACAGGCCGAGCATTCGCCGGAACCTCTGCAACACGGTCCAGCCCGAGAGACGGCGCAATGGTGAGACCGCCAGGGTGATCAACAGGAAGCGCAGGGTCCAGTCGCCGGTGCTATGGGTCAGTGTCTCGATCGGATTGGCGCCCAGATTGTCGTTGATCGCGCCCCTTAACAAGAGCACAAACGGCACCAGAGCGAGCACGAACACGCCCAGCTTGGCCAGACCCAGCAGCGACAGCGGCGGCCTGGCCATCAGAAGAATCGGTTCAGGTTCATCCCCCGATACAGATCGGCGACCTGTTCGGCATAGCCATTGAACATCAGGGTCTCACGCTTGGGCGATAACAGGCCCTCGCCGATCACTCGATGGTGCCTCTGGCTCCAACGCGGATGATCGACCTCGGGATTGACGTTGGCGTAGAAGCCGTACTCGCTCGGCTGAAGCTGCCACCAGGTGGTCGGCGGCATGTCCTCGACCAGGCTGATGCGAACGATCGACTTGATCGATTTGAAACCGTATTTCCACGGCACGACCAGACGAATCGGCGCACCGTTCTGACCGAGCAGTTCCTTGCCGTAGGCGCCGGTCGAGAGAAGCACCAGCGGATTCATGGCCTCGTCGATCCGCAGCCCCTCGCGGTAGGGCCAGTCGAGCACCGAGCGCTGCTGCCCCGGCATCTGCTTTGGATCGAACAGGGTCTCGAAGGCGACGAACTGCGCCTTGGATGTCGGCTGGAAGCGCTTCAGCAGATCACCCAGCGGAAAGCCCACCCAGGGCACGACCATGGCCCAGGCCTCGACGCAGCGCAGACGATAGATACGCTCTTCCTGGGTGAAACCGGACAAGAGATCCTCGATACCGATCTCACCGGGGCGTTCGCATTCGCCATCGACGCGGATGCTCCAGGGTCGGGGCTGGAGGTGATGCGCATTCTCGGCCGGAGCCGTCTTACCGGTGCCCAACTCGTAAAAATTGTTGTAGGTGGTGAAGTCCTTGTACTCGGTGGGCTGCAACCCGGCGCCAACGCCCGTCTTCTTCAGGTTGTCGATGGCGCGGGCCTGCACCTTGGGTCCGGACGCTTGTTCAGACCGCCGCGCCGCATCCGGATCCGGTCGATCAGACATGGCGCCGGCGAGCCCCGCCAGTCCGCCCAGCCCGGCACCGACGCCCGCCGCGGCCGCGGCTTTCAGGAACTCGCGACGACGGCGCCAGATCTCCTCATCCGTGATCTCGGACGGTCGCGGATCGGTACTCTTCCTGGTCGACATCTCAATTCCTCCGGCTGTTCTGTGATGAATCGACTTCTCGGTTCCAGTTACAGACCGGATTCAGGGAACAGATGTTTCAACGCCGTGGGACCTTGTTCCAGGCAGAGTTGCCTATCAATAATAGCTTGGTGTCTCGTAGGCGCGCTGTTCCTGGCCCTCGACAATCGGCTTGAGGAAGATCTCGACCCGGCGATTGAGCTGGCGACCGGCCTCGGTCGCGTTGGAATCGCGCGGCTCACTTTCACCCCGGCCCTCGGTGCGCACTCGAGCAGCGGGTACGCCGCGACTGATCAGATAGTCGCCCACGCTGCTGGCACGGCGTTGCGACAGCCCCCGGTTGTACTCGTCGGAACCTACGCTGTCGGTGTGTCCGATGACATGCACGACCGTCCGATCGTACTTGGTGATCACCCCGGCAAGCTTGTCGAGCGACGACCGAAAGGCCGATTTGACATCACTCTTGTTGAAATCGAAAGACACTTCGCTGTCCAGGGTCAGCTTCAAGGTGTCGTCCTTCAAGCGCTCGATCTCGAGTTCGTTCTGGCGCTGTTCCTCGGCCAATTCCGTCTCGAATTCGCGCTGTTGGTTGTCCATGTAGTTACCGACCCCGGCACCGGCCAGGGCGCCGACCGCCGCACCCACCCATTTGCCGGAGTCGCTGTTCACCTGGTGACCGAGGACGGCACCGGCAACCGCACCAACCGCGGCACCGACCTTGGCTCGACGATTGGGATCGTCCTGCCCGGTACATCCGACGAGAAGGGATGCCGAGACTGCGGCAGACGTCAGAATCAATTTGGTGTTCATGGCAACTCCGGAGATGAGCGAGTGGATAGTGAGACAGCAATTGCGACGACAGCTTGCCGGCGGCCAGAGGATACCGAATAAGACTACGAAGGGTGACAGAATATCCCGGTATGCGATTCGTCGTGCGTACTTTTGCTCAAGTTTGCCGCCGGTGGCAACGCCTGGCGAGAACGAATTTCGCCAATCTCCGACTGCAGACAAAGATCGAGAGACAAAAAAGCCCGCGCGGATGCCCAGGCTTTTTGTCGGACAGACGTTCCGGCGTCTACATGCGTTCTTTCAACCAGTCACCAATCGCCGGCGGCACCTCGCGCTGGGCGCGGCCACTGACATAGATGCCGATGTGTCCACCTTTGAACGGAAACTCGGTGTAGTCCTTCGAACCCACCATCTTGCCGAGCACGATCGTGCCGTCCGGCGGCACCAAATGGTCGGCGGTGGCGTAGATGTTGTACACCGGCATGGTGATGTTTTTCAGCTTGACCGGCTTGCCGCCGATCTCCAGGGTTCCGTGCAGCAGGCGGTTCTCCTGATAGAACCATTTGATGAACTGGCGGAACATCTCACCCGCCTGGTCGGGGCTGTCGAAGATCCACTTCTCCATGCGCATGAAGTTCTTCATCGCCCGGGCGTCGTCCAGCATGTTGACCACGTCGGCATACTTCTGGCCGGTCAGACGAAACGGCTTCATCGACAGGAAGGTGAAGTTCAACAACTCGCCGGGGATGTTGCCCACGGTGTCGACCAGCAGATCGGCGTCGATGTCCTGAGCCCATTTCGACAACAGATTACCCGGGGTCTTGAAGTCGATCGGGGTCACCATGGTCACCAGGTTACGCACTTTTTCCGGATGCAGCGCCGTGTAACAGGTACTGAGCGTGCCGCCCTGACAGATTCCAAGGATATTGATCTTGTCGAGCTTGTGCGCCTTGCAGATGTGCTTGACACAATGGTGGATATAGCGATTGACATAGTCGTCCAGTTCGAGGAAGCGGTCGGCGCCGTCCGGATAGCCCCAGTCGACCAGGTAGACGTCAATGCCCTGCTCGAGCAGGCCCTTGATCATCGACCGGTCTTCCTGCAAATCCGTCATGTAGGGGCGATTGACCAGCGCATAGACCACCAGCAACGGCACCCGCGCTGGCTTGTCGACCATGGCCTTATAGCGGTACAGGACCAGCTTGTCTTCACGGTAGACCTCTTCCTTCGGCGTTACGCCGACATCGATCTCACCAAGCTCGGCGACGGTTTTCATGCCCTCGGCGAGTTTCTGGTGATAGCCCATTACTTCTTGAATAATCTCATCGGGTCGGAGTCCGAGCATCGATCAATCCTCCTCAGGAGCGCTTGGCGGCGGCCTTTTTCTTAGGCGCTGCTTTCTTGGTCACGGTCTTCTTGGCGACGGTCTTCTTGGCGACGGTCTTCTTTCTGGCGGTCGGTCTCGACGCTGATCGAGCAGGCCTGTCGGCCGGCGGCGATTCGGCCTGACGGTCCTTCAGGGCGAGCAGCTCGGCGCGCAAATCCGTCATCTCGCTGCGCAGCGAGCTCAATTCGTCGTCTTCGATCGTGTCTTTCAGGTCACGCAGTTCACGGCGTGTCTCCTGCAGGCGGCAAAGCGCGGTGTCCAGCTCTCGCCGGCCCGGGATGTTCATCGCGGTCAGCACCCCTTCCATCATCAGGCGTTCATGCTGTTTCAGGCGCATCATGGAGTTGGTCAAGGCACCCTGAACCTTGAGGTACTTTTCATCCTCGGCGAGCTCCGCATAGGCCTCTTCACCGCAGTCCACCCAGAGGTCGTACATACCGCGCAGGGTGTCCGGGCTCTCACCCTTCTGCGTCAGATCGACAATGCGCCGGCCGAGTAGATCGACCGCCTTGCCATTGGTAGCGTGCAGCAATGAGGCATACTCCTGGGCCACCTTGGCGTAGTCGGCGGACAGCACCATCCACTGCTGCTGCTCTTCCTGCCACTCACGGGTATATCCCAGCGCCGGCATGCTCATCATGCGATTCCAGGCCTCGCCGGCGTTCAGTCCGGTGAGCGCCTCTGCATGCACGGGACTCTGACCCAGCGATTTCATGAAATCCTGCCAGGCATCACCGCTCATGCCCCAGCCGCGGGTGAAGCCCGACCAGGCGTCGCTCGCCTCACCCGTGGTCTGCTGCAGCCCGGACTTGAAGTCCTCAAGAGCCCGCTCCAGGCCTTGGCGCCAGTCCTCGCCCGCGCTCTGGGCCTGACGGGCAATATTCCAGAACATCTCGCCCATATCGAAGAAATTTCGCCCGGTATCGAAGACTTGCTTATAGGTGTCTTTCGCTTCGCCGGTGAGATTGCCGGACACCGCCTTCCACCATGGCTCGAGCCCGATTCCCAGATCCGGCTTTTGCGTCGAGTTCATGGCGTTTTCGGTCGTCTGGCGGGACCAGTCGAACAAGGTGTTCCAGTACTGTCGCTGGGTCTCGAGCCAGGCCTGGTTCCAATTATCGGGTTCGGACATACGCTACTCCTCCACGGGTCAATGCGGTTTGTCTCGACTAGGCACGCGCAAAAGTATGGACCGGAGTTTGCCGCATTGCAACATTTGCAGGGTTTTCCAAGCAGCAAAGCGATCTGGTGGCGCTGCGGGTTTCAGGTCTATGGATAGACCGTTCACGCATTCAGCCTGGGTGCTCAGCGGTCGAAACCGGCCTCGAGGAAAAAAATGTTGCATCGCACCATTTTTTCGCCTAGCATCTATCCCGTCAACTACAACCCCGCCTGGAGAATACAACGATGAAAGCCAACGAACTGATGAACGCCTGGATCGAAAACAGCAAGTCCGTGATGGCTCCGGCCCGCGAGCTGAGCGAAATCACCCAACGCACCTTTGGCCGCCTTAGCGAGCGGAACATGGCTCTGACCAAAGAGTATATGGAGATGTCCGCCCGCAGCCTGCAAATGTTGACCAGCGTCCGCGATCCGCGCGCCCTGGTTACCGAGCAGGTCAATCTTGCCAAAGAAATGGGCGACTCGTTGATGGCCAACGCCGAGTCGTACACCAAGATGGCGACCGAGGCCCAACAGGAATTGGTCTCGTGGGCCGAGAAGTCTGCCGCAACCGCTGTGGCCAAGGCCGGCGAAGCCGCCGAAAAAGTGGCCTGAACCGATAGTCTGATGTGAAAAATACGGCCTCCGTAATAAGATACGGCCTGGCGGCGCGACTAGGCTCCGCCACCCGGGGAGTATCGCGGAGGTCGTGTTTGACTCTGTAACGAAGAATACTCAGCTGTAGTCGATAGCGACTGCAGCCAGATCGGGTAATCCCGCCGTCGCGGTCAGCGGTCCTGGCGATCGCCCCGTCGGCCTTGTCGGCCCGAGCGGATCGCAGCCTTAGAAATTCTGCCGGGCCCCTATCAACAACAGAGAGGAGGTAATCTGTGGACGACGTAGTCATCCTCGCCGCAGCACGCACAGCAATTGGTAAATTCGGCGGCAGCATTGCCGGCGTATCCGCACCCGACCTGGGTGCCACGGTCATCAAGGACCTGCTCGCACGCGCCGGGCTGAAGCCGGAGCAGGTCGACGAAGTCATCCTCGGTCAGGTCCTGACCGGCGGATCGGGCCAGAATCCCGCACGTCAAGCAGCGATCAAGGCCGGCCTGCCGCATGAAGTCCCCGCCATGACCATCAACAAAGTCTGCGGTTCCGGCCTCAAGGCCGTGCACCTGGCCGCCCAGGCCATCAAGTCGGGCGATGCCGAAATCATCGTCGCCGGCGGCCAAGAAAACATGAGCGCCGCGCCGCACGTCCTGCTCGGTTCCCGCGACGGGCAGCGCATGGGCGACTGGAAGATGACCGACAGCATGATCACCGACGGCCTGTGGTGCGCCTTCAACGATTTCCACATGGGCAACACGGCCGAGAACCTGGCGCAGAAATACAAGCTCAGCCGCGAAGAACAGGACGCCTTTGCCGCGGCCTCGCAGCAGAAGACCGAAGCGGCCCAGAAAGCGGGCAGGTTCAAGGACGAGATCGTCCCGGTCGTCATCCCTCAGCGCAAGGGCGACCCCGTCGTGTTCGAAGAGGACGAGTTCCCGCGTCACGGCACTACGGCCGAGAGCCTCGGCAAACTGCGGCCGGCCTTCAACCGCGAAGGCACGGTGACCGCCGGCAACGCCTCTGGTATCAATGACGGTGCTGCCGCCGTAATAGTCTGTTCGGCGAGCAAGGCGAAGGAGTTGGGACTCGAACCGATGGCTACCATCCGCGGTTATGCCAGTGCCGGCGTGGATCCGGCGATCATGGGCATCGGCCCGGTTCAGGCCGTGCAGAAGACCCTGAGCAAGGCCGGCTGGCAGGCCGACCAGCTAGAGCGAATCGAATCGAACGAGGCCTTTGCCGCTCAGTCCATATCGGTCAACAAGGAGCTGGGCTGGAATACGGACATTATCAACCCAAACGGCGGTGCTATTGCCCTCGGTCACCCGATCGGTGCCTCTGGTGCCCGGATCCTGGTCACCCTGCTGCACGAGTTGGTGCATTCGGGCAAGAGCAGGGGTCTGGCGACCCTGTGCATCGGCGGCGGCCAAGGCGTCGCGCTGGCGGTAGAACGTTAAACCCTGTCGGCGCCGGACCGTAAGGCTCGGCGCCTAATCGCAGCAAATAACTGGATTCTTGTAGCCAATAGAAGTAGGAGTTCGAACAATGAAAGATCGCGTCGCGCTGGTTACCGGCGGCATGGGAACCATTGGTACCGCCATCATCGAGGCCCTGCACGCCGGCGGATGCAAGGCCATCGCCACCTTCAAGTTTCCCGGCGACGATACCGCCGAGAGCTGGTCGGCAGCCATGCTGGACAAGGGCATCGAAGTCACCATGGTCGAGTGCGACGTGGCCGACTACGACGCCACCAAGGCGGCACTCGCCGAGGTCGAGTCCAAATGCGGTCCGGTCGACATCCTGGTCAACGGCGCGGGCATCACCCGCGATAACACCCTGCGCAAGATGACCCCCGATCAATGGTCGGCGGTCATCAGGGTCAACCTCGACTCGGTCTACAACTGCACCCAGCCTCTGGTCGGGGGGATGGCCGAGCGCGGCTGGGGTCGGGTGATCAATATCTCTTCGATCAACGGCCAGAAGGGCCAGTTCGGTCAGGCCAACTACTCCGCCGCCAAGGCCGGAATGCACGGCTTCACCAAGGCCGTTGCTCAGGAAGTGGCGCGCAAAGGGGTAACGGTCAACACCATCTCTCCCGGCTATATCGACAGCCCGATGATCAACGCCGTGCCGGAAGAGATCCGCGAGGGCATCCGCAAGGCCATCCCGGTCCAGCGCTTCGGTAAACCATCGGAGATCGCCCGCAGCGTCGCCTTCCTCGCGCACGAGGAGGGGGGGTTCATTACCGGCGCAGACCTGTCGGTCAACGGCGGCCAGTACATGTAACGAATTTCGTCCAACGGGCGATACCGGTTCCCGGCGACCCCCTCTCGTTGCCGGGAAGACCCGATCTCAGGGGCATTCCCTCCAGAGCCCCTGTGCACTTCAACACCGATCGAGTTCAACCGGTCGGTGTTTTTTTCTCTCCCGGCACACCGCGCATATTGCCTTGCATCATGATCTATCTCAATGAAAGCTATCAATAATCATTGAAACGATTTGTCGATGCAGCAGACCAATACCGGATACTATCGAAAGGCTGGCGTCCTGCGTCAGACAACACAGAGGTGCAATAACACCCGATTCTCAGAGGATATTGGTATGAGCGAACTCCGGGTAATCAAAAAGTACCCAAACCGCCGTCTGTACGACACGGCGATCAGTCAGTACGTGACCTTGGACGACATCCGAGAACTGGTGATGTCCGGTCAGCCGTTCCAGGTCATCGACGCCAAGTCGAAACTTGATATCACCCGTTCGATCCTGCTTCAGATCATCGTCGAAAAGGAGGAAGACGGCGATCCGATCCTCAGCGCCGATTTCCTGTCGAGCATCATCCGCTTCTATGGCGACGCCATGCAGGGATTCATGGGCAACTATCTCGAAAAGAGCCTCGAGACCTTTCTCGAACAGCAGGAGCTGATTCGCAAACAATTCACCTCGATGATCGAGAAGACCCCGTTCAGCGTCATGAACGACATGAACGAACGCAATCTCGACATGTGGCGAGACATGCAGGAGGACTTCCTGCGCGCCTATGGCATGGCAGACAAGACCGCGGAATCGGACAAGACAAAGACCGAAGACAACGGCTGAATCCTGGCTGGGCCTACTTCTGCCGCCAGCCGCCACCCGCGTTGTACCAGTACCCGGACGGCGCCTCGTCCACCCAGACCTTGGCGAAGGTCTGGCGAATCTGCTGTTCCCACTCCGGATGATCGTTGGCCCGGGCGATTTCACGATACAGGGTGTCTCGGTCACGATTCTCGTCGGCCAGCAGCTGCTTCACGCGATTACGGTCCCTCAGCTCGACCGCGCCGATATCGCGCAGGCTGACCAGGCCATTGCTGTCGAAGCCGATCGCACCGCTGCGGTAGAAGTCCGACAGTTGCCCCTGGCGTTGGCGCATCGAGGCGCGGATGGCGCCGATCGCCGGCGTATTGATGTTGATATCCGGCTGCGCCGCCTGCGCCGGCGCAACCACCAAGGTCAGCACGCGACCGGAGAACGCCAGCATCGCGCCGGGGAGATCGATCGCCGAGCTCTTCTCATCCGCAGGGGCATCCCTCTGGCCCTTCGTCTCGTCCTTCTGCAGGACGTCCCGAACGATGGTCCGCGCGGCCTCTTCGGCCTCGGCGGCGGGGAAATAGATATTGATCGTGACGCAGGCCGCCAGGAACAGGCTGAGCACGGCAAAGCCGGTCATTCGTTTCAACATGTTTCTCTCCATCGCTCATCGCGAGTTCATTGAGGCACAACCCGTGCGCCCTCTAACTGTATGTTCTTCAAACGGTCGACCAGTTCCTTCCAGGCGACCCGTTGATTGCGGCCCACCACGTCGATCCGCGGCAGCCCCGATCCCCTGACAAGGTAATAACCACCCTCGGGTCTTGCAATACCGTTTAGCCGGGCGTTGTTACCGTCGAGCTCGATCTGGATGTCGATCTGGCCATAGGAGAACTCCTTGAACAGACCAAGAAAGCCCCGCGACAGCCCGGCCGGCACACCGCTGCCGAGTTCGGTCAGATTCTCCACCGCCTTCTGGCTGATGCGCCGCCGCGAGTCGTCGTTCTCCGGTGTATACAGACGCAAGCGAAACCGGTTCGGCTGCCAGGCGATCAGCTGCACATCCTCGACCTCGCCGTCCAATCGACCCTCGATTCGCCCAAAAGAGAATGTCTGGGTCAGCTCGCGAAGATCCAGACCGCGCACCTGCATCGAACCCTCCAGCACCGGCGCCACCCCCAGTAGATCGCGGATGCGCAGCCCGCCGAGACGAACTCGCCCGCCGAACACGTCGAACACCAGCTCACCGTCGGCGCGCGTCAACCGTTGCTCGAAACGCAGATTGGGCAGACTGGCGTTGAGTACACCGCTGAACGGCGGCCATCCCAGGTCGCGGGTCAACTGGTCGAGCGACAGATCGCGCAGCCGGGCCGAGGTCCGCCATTCGATCGATCGATCGAGCAGCCCGCTCAGCTGAAAGGCCTGGAGATCGAACCGTCCGCCGAGTACGGGCACCTGCACCGGACTGAGCAACTCCAACTGCCCACCCTGCAGCCGCGCTTGGGTGGTAAAGGCGCCGAACGGGATCTTGTACAAATGGCCGGCGCCGAACTCGAGCCGCGACGACTCCGCCTCGCCGGTTCGCCGCCAATGCAGATCGCCGCTGAGGCGATCAAGACCGAAGCGCCCGCGCGAATCCTCGATGCGGGTCTCGCCCAAACGAACATCCACCGTCGCAGGACCGTCCGCGTCCAGGCTCAAGTCGATGTCGGCCGAGCCCCGCAGCTGCAGGTCTCCGCCGACGGTACCGATCAGGAAGGGCTGGATGAAGACCGGAAAGGCCTGCGCCCATTGCCCGATACCGATCCGGGCGCGGGCCGAACGCAGTGCGAACGGCGACAAACTCAGGTCGGCCTCGCCACGCAGCTGCAGGACGTCGCCAAGCCCGAGCGAGCCCTCGCCGAGTATCAGTCGGTCGGCGCCGTCGCTCAGGGTCCCGGTGGCGCGCACTAGCAGCGGATCGGCCTTGACCTCGAGGAACACCGGGTCGGTATACAGCTGCCCGGTCTTCAGCCTAGTCGTAACATCGAATTGCCAGCCGCCACGCTGTGGGCGGGCGTTGAGGCGCAGATCAAGGCCCAGTCCCTCGCCGACCTGCAGTCCCGAGGCATCGGCATAGCGGATGCCCGCCCCGTCGAGATCGACCCGTAGTTGCTGAGGCTGTGCACCGACCCCGCTCACGTCCAACGCCAGCCCCGCGCGGCCGCTCAGCGTCCAGCCTTTTGGCAACTCCAGACGCGGCACCCGTTCCAATCTCAGCTCCCGCCCGCGCACCTTGGCGCGCCAGGCGTCGGCGCCGCCTTCGACGCCGCCCGAGATTCGTCCACTCGCCAGCCTCAGGCCGGAGAAGTCCAGGCGCCAGTCTGCGGTCGAAACGAAGCGCCCCTGCCAATCGATCCGCTGCGGGCCGAGTTCGGCATGCTGGAACCCGGCCCAACCCTCGCTGCACTCGATCCCGATCTCGAGCTGGCGCCCCGCCCGGCATTCCAACTCGAGGTCCTGCAGGGGAGGCTCGCCCTTGATCTCTATCCGGTCGGCCCGGGCGCGAAACCGGACCTCGCCGTCGCCATCACGTGTCAGCTCCAGCGCGACCGCCCGTGCCTCCCAGTCCCGCCCCTCGATATCGCCGATCTCGATGGCGAACAGGTTGTCGGCCGACAGCGGCCGGCTGAGCGCCCAAAGCACCAGAAGTGTTGTCAGGGGCAGACTTGACGCCGGGCGGGATGGACCTTGCCGCCGCGTCCTATGCTCGACTCGAAGGCAGCCCCCAAGTGTCACGGCGGCGCTCCTCGCTTCAGATCTCGGCCCACATCCGCAGCAGGTTGGCATAACTGCGGTCGACGAACTTGCTGTGCTCGGCCTCCGGCTCGCTGCGCAGCAGGTGCTCGCGGGCCTGGTCGAGCTCGTACAGCAGTTCGCGCTGCGCGGCGTCCTTGACGAAGCTCTGGATCCAGGTGAGCGCCACCAAACGCTCGCCGGCGGTGACCTCGGCGACCCGGTGAACGCTGGCCGAGGGGTAGATCACCGCGTCACCGGCGGGCAGCTTGACCTGCTTCTCACCGAACGGAGTGCGGATCACCAACTCCCCGCCTTGGTACTGATCCGGTTCGTTGAGAAAGAGGGTCATCGACACATCTGTGCGAAATTTCGGCCCCTGCCCGCCCATGATCGGGTCGTCGACGTGATCACCGTAGCGCATGCCCGGCTGGTAGCGGGCAAAGATGAAATCGGCCACCTTGTTCGGCAGGGCGAAGCTGCGGAAGGCGCTGTTGTTGCCGACGCTGGTCATCAGGATGCGGTACAACAGCTGCAGGCGCTCCGGCTCTAGCACCATTTCTTCATTGCTCTTTACCCGCGCCGCGGCCATTCCGGCGGTCAGCCTGCCGTCGACGAACTGCGCCGGCGCAATGACCTCGCGGACCTTGTCGAGCTGGGCGGAATTGAGCAGTTGCGGCACTTCAATCAGCATGAAGGCATGACCCCGGTGACAACAGCCTGACGGCTTTCATGGAGAGGGCTCCGCCGAACCTCTGTTAACATATACCGCTGACCGACGAGGGCCTGCGCGCCACTCGGGCGAACCGACGAAACCGTGTGAAAAGCTGTAACAATGATACTTAAGCTGATAGTCGACGACCAACTCTACGAGCTCAATGTACCGGAAGCCCTGCTCGCCCAGGCCGAGGCCTTCTTCCGCAAGATGGATCAGGACATGGATGTCGGCTGGCAGATGGGCCGGGAGTGGGTCGAATCCCCGGACAAGCTGCAGCGCTGCCAGATCGTCGCCAACAAGCTGCTGACGGCCGTCGAGAACGAAGACGACAATCTCGGTCGAATGATGGCCGGCTATATCCTCTCACGGGCGCCGGAGATCGAGTCCGTCGAACCGGATCTCGCCGGGGAGATCCAGGACACCCGGTTCGAAATGCGCCAGACCCCTGCTCCGGTCATGCAGAAGCCAGCCCCTGCCGCACCGGCCCAGGGCGGCCTGAGCAAAATGGAGGCCATGGCCCGGGCGGGTAAAGAGGTCAGCAAGGTCTTCAAAGTGGGCAAGCAGTGGCGTTTTTCGATCTACAATGCCGACAGCGATCAGTGGGAAGACTCGCCGCTGGCCGCGCAGCAGTCCGACGCCGAGGCCCTGCGCGAGTTCGCCTTCAAGAAGCGCTTCGAGGAACTCTGCGGTGGCGACTGAACCGGCCGGGAACCCAGGCAGCCCCCCGCCGAGCACATGCCCGAGATCGATACCGTCACCTCGCCCCTGGTGATCCGCTTCGCCACCCTCGCACAACTGCAGTGTCATAGGGTGTGGTGAGCTTGCGAACCGCACCGGTCGAGAGACCTCGATAAGAATCGCGCGATTGATGCGATTCCTTCGCCATCGCATCCTAATAAATCGGTACCTCGCCGTGGCGGCGCGATGAGCCCCGCCTCGAACAAGCCGCCGCGAAGCGGCAGAACACACAAGCAGCCAGCCGTACCTGCTACCCCACTGAACTCAGAATATCCCCGAGCGCCCGCTTGACCGCCGCCTCGCTCACCGGAAATGGAATCGCCGCCTGCACCGGAAAACGCGCCTTGAAGCGCTCGAACTTGTCGCTGTGCTGCGGCAGATAGAACACGATCAGCCTTACATCGGGGTGCTTCTGCAGGATCGCCATCAGTGTCTCGAGATTGGACGAGCGATCGCGGAAATCGGTCTGATAGTTGTACTCGGCGACGATCACGTCGGGCACGGTCTTCTTCAAGTAGCTGCGGGCCTTACGCTGCGAATTGACCAGGTCGACCTCGAAGCCCAGAAGCTGGTAGAGCGGCATCAGATTCGGGTAGCCGCCGAGTTCGACGATCGCCAGCAGTTTCGGCTTGCTCACCGGAACACGACCCAGGTCGTGGCCATGTACTTGACCCCTGCCTCCAGGGTCCGCGAACGATGCTCATGGGTCCAGAACGGAGGAAACAGCACCATCTTGCCCTGCTCCGGTTGGACGCTGACGTCCTGATAGAGGAAATCGGTCTGCCCGCCGGGGCCTGGAACGTCGTTCAGTACCAGATCACCACCAGTTGACGCTGGCTGAACTCGTGACTGCCGCCGTCGATGTGCCAGTGGTAGAACTCGCCCGGCAGGTAACGCTGGACCTGGTAACCCATGTCCTTGAACGGACCGCGAAATAAGGGATAGCTCTCGCGGAACTCCCCCAGCGCCGCCGCCACGCAGCGAAAGAACAAATCGTCGACGTCCTTCCAGTCCGGCCGGTCGCTGACCACCAGGTCCATGGTGCGCTTGATCGACTGTTCCTTGGTCTGCACCTGGCCGATGCGGCCCTCGTTCTGCTGCTCGGGATTGGCCTCGAAGCGGCGGATGATCTCGTCACACCAATCGGCGGGAAGGGTATTCGGTCGTTCGAAGATGAAGCTGTTCGGCGCCAGCTCGCGAAGACTGTGCAGCGGTTTGGCGACTCGATCGATCGGGAATGGGTTGTCCATGACGGGTTTTTGCAGAGAGTAGGTTTTTGATTATCCCGCTCGAGCCCCAAGGGCGCAAAGCAGCGTCGATCGGCGCTACGACGATGCGGGCAGGAACGGTGGCAAAGACCTGAAGACCTGAGGAACTACAGATGATTGCGCGCGACCAGCACCCCGATGGCGTCGGCGGCGTCGGCGCCGCCTGCCGCGTGCAGCGCCAGCATCTCCGTGGCCAGATCGTGCCAGTGATTCACGCCCACCTCGGCGATCGCCTGCAGGGCCTCGGTATCGCCGCAGGTCAGCCATTCCCTGTAGGCGGTCTGCAGTCCGGGGAAGATCTCACGGCGCATGGCGCTGAGGTTGCCGGCGAAGAAATGGATCGAGGCGGCGCTTTCGGTTCGGGCCAGCATCGGCAAGGTGCGCAGGCAATCGGCCAGGTGGTCACGGATCGCGCGCGCCATCAACTCCGCCGGCGTCAGGGCGAGATCGAGCAGCATGTTCTCCCAGCCCTCACCCAGCCGCTCCCCGGCGAGCGATTCGCCGATCTCGTGCTCGCGCGCGAAGGCCAATTCATTCCCGGTCATCTGATCGAGCGCGGAGTTGAGATCTTCGTCGAACGGATAACACGCGATTGCCCGCCCGAAGGCGTTGTTCGGCCGATTCCAGCGCCAGGACTCATATTTTTCCCAGAGGTACCGGCGCAGAGACTCGCGACGCAGGAAAATGGTGTTGCCGAGCGACATGGCCGGCGGCGCGTTGAGGCCGCGGGCCAGTTCGCGATCGGCGACGCACAGATTGAAACCGTCGGCGGGCCGTTCCCTGCGCAGCAGACGGCCGAGAAAGAAGTGCGGTTTTGCACCGCCGATAAGCCCGGCGCTGTAGACCAGGCCTTCGGACTCCAGCGCGGCATTGATGCCGTCGGAGTCGAACGGATCGAACTGCTCGTCCCGAACCCGAATGTCGCCGAAGTCCTCCTCGGCCAATTCGCTCCACAGGGCCTCCCGCTCGGCCAGCCAGTTTCCCACCGCCTCGCGACCGAGCCGATCGTCGAATCCCAGGCCCATCTCCCAGCGGTAGTACTCGCGCATTTTCATCAAATAGGTGCACATACCGAAATCGCTACCGTGGCGTGCATCGGCGATATGGCAATTGCGCTGAACGTCGGCGCAGACTTGTTCAGGATGCGGTGTCATCGGGAGACCTCACGATATCGGAGGCGAGACGGGGACAGCAGCAACCCCCGGAGACAAGATGCCGCGCTCGCTAATTCCGAGTAAAATACTTGGCCTTGGAAGCTATCACGGTATCGACGACGGCGCCAACCGGACAGACCACCGGGGCAATTTTGCGCCGCTGCGGCGTCAATTCGGGAGAAGACATTGGCACTACGTATCAAAAGCCGCTGGCACGACGACGGCGCCGAGCGCTCGCTCGACGAGATCGCCGGGGCGATCGCCTACATCGCCTGGCGCATTGCCAAAGACAAGGCGATCAATCTACACGGCCAGGATTTCGTCTACGAGTCGGATGAGCAGCGTGTCGCGGTGATCCTCGAGTATCTCGTGTTTCAGCTGCAGATCGTAGATCGGCTGTCCAAGCAGCGCCTGCAATTGGACGACGAGACCCGCCGCGAACTGGTGATCGGCAGCGCCAAGGCCATGGCCAAGCAGGTTCAGGACAACAGCATCGATCTGTTCGGTCCCGGCGACTACGTCCAACCGTTCGTCGAGCTGATCAACCAGCGCGGAGCCGAGTACTCGGATTTCGCCTATCAGGAAGACGGCCCCTCTTACCCGTTCATGCGCCACCTGGGGTACGAGATTCAGCAAGTCATGGGCAAGGCAGGCGAGAACCGCTGGGTCATCGATCAGGTCATGGACCGAGACGGCTATGAGGTCGATCGACAGCTCCGCCGGGCGGTTGATGATTTGTTCGGTTGAATCGCTACCGAATTCTCCGGCGCAAACAGGAAAAAGGCGGGGATCACCCGCCTTTCTCAATTCAAAAACCGGTTGGCTTGTTCAGCCGTTGGCCCAGTTGCCGAAGTTCTCGGTACTTTTATCTTCACCGTCGGTGTAACCGGCCTCGTAGGCCTTGGTCACTCGCTGTTCCTCGCGCTTGGGGTTTTGCAGGAAACCCGCCTGCCAGCCCTGGATGTATTCTTCGTCGACACCCATTTCTTCCATTTTCGTCACGGCGTCATAGTAAGTCTGATTCATTTCCGGTCTCCGAGTGTTCTAAAACCACAAACCCTAGCCGGCTATTTTGGCACAATCCAAAATAAAGCCTCAAATTTCTCGACCGCGGAACAAGGCGTCCGCACGCATCGCCGACGTCGTTGGTAAACTAACGGGCCGCGAAGCCCATTAGCATAATCTGTTTTTCTTATAGCTGACAAGCGGTCAGCTCCATTAGGATTACCGTTGCGCGGCCGGGGGTTGAATGACCTTGCCCCTGAAATCATGCTGCGCGGTAACAACCACATTTCGACCAGCCCAGGGAGATCGCATGCGACCGGCGCAGTTGTTGACCATTCTCGAACTTGAATTCACCAGCACCCGCCAGGGGCATCACACCCCGGTGATGCTGTGGGGCCCTCCGGGTGTGGGCAAGTCCCACATGGTTCGACAGACTGCCGAGCGCCACGAGGTGCAGGTGATCGATATCCGCCTGTCGCAGATGGAACCGAGCGACCTGCGCGGCATCCCGTTTCGCCACGACGGCCATGTCGAATGGGCGATCCCGGCGATCCTGCCTGACCCCGAGCGCCATGGCGAAGAGGGCATCCTGTTTCTGGACGAGATCACCTCGGCCCCACCCAGGGTGTCCGCGGCCGCCTACCAGCTGATCCTCGACCGCCGCCTCGGCGAATACCAGGTGCCCGACGGCTGGGCCATCTTCGCCGCCGGCAACCGTCAGGGCGACCGCGGCGTGACCTACACCATGCCGGCCCCGCTGGCCAACCGCTTCTCCCACTTCGAGGTCGACACCAACCTGGACGACTGGGTCGCCTGGGCCTACAAGAACGGCATCGACGAACGCGTCATCGCCTTTCTGCGATTCCGCCCGGAGCTGCTGTTCGACTTCGACCCGGCGCACAACCCGGTGGCCTTTCCCTCCCCGCGCTCCTGGGAGTTCGCCCATCGCGGCCTGCAGAAGTTCCGCGATCACCCCGAGCTGCTGCAGGGTACGCTGCAGGCCTGCGTCGGCCCCGCGGCCGGGATCGAGCTGCACGCCTTCGTCAACAGTCTGGACAAGATGCCGGACCTGGACGGGATCGTCGACGGCAGCGAAGCGTCCGGTGCCGGACGAGATCGACCTGCAATACGCCGTCGCCGCGGCCCTGGTGGGTCGAGCTATTCGCGGCAAGGACCAGCCGCACGCCGCCGAATTGCTCGGCCATATCCTCGAATACGCCGGGCGCTTCCCGCAGCGCGAGATGGGCGTGATGCTGGTCTCCGACATGCACCGGGCGATCGGCGAACGCTATCTTCCAGGTGCCGGAGTTCGCCAACTGGGCCAAGGCCATCGCCGACGTCATGCTGTACGAGTGAATCTGCGCCAGCCCATGAGTCAGGAAGCCATCGAGACCAAGCTCGCCGCCGCCCGGACCAGGCTGATCCTGGACAAGCCCTTCCTCGGCGCCCTGGTGCTGCGCCTGCCGATGAAGCCGGCCAAGCCCGAGTGGTGCCCCACCACCGCCACCGACGCGCGCACCTTCTACTACAACCCCGACTACATCGACGCGCTGAGCCTGGCGCAGACCCAGTTCATGCTCGCGCACGAGGCCCTGCACTGCGCCCTGTCCCACTTCGCCCGGCGCCAGCACCGGATCAAGCACCGCTGGGACCTGGCCTGCGACTTCGCCATCAACCCGCTGCTGCTCGAGGACGGGCTGGTCCCGCCGCCCAACGCCATGTGCTCGACGACTACAAGGGCATGACCGCCGAGGAGATCTATCCGCTGCTCGAAGAGACACGAAGACAGGAGACCCTCGACCAGCACGTCTACGACCGCGATAACGAGGGCGGCAGCGGCAACCAACCCCCCGAGCAGGAGACCTCCGAGCCCAAGGACGCACAGAACGGCGAAACGAACCTACCCGACCCCGTCGAGGAGCGCGAGACCGACGAGGGGCGTGGCGGCCAGGCCGAGACGGGTCCAGCGGACCCGGCGGACGACCAGCAGGACGGCCAGGAGGTCGAACAGGGCGGCAACGCCGATGCCCCGCCGCCGCTCGGCCCGAACGAGCAGGATACCCTTCAGGTGCAGTGGCAGCAGCGCCTGGCCGGTGCCGCCCAGCAGGCCATGCAGGCGGGCAAGCTCGGCGGCTCTCTGGCGCGCATGATCGATCACCTGCTGCAACCGCAGCTGCCCTGGCGAATGCTGCTCGCCCGTTACGTGACCGCCCTGGCGCGCGACGATTTCAGCTACATGCGCCCCTCGCGGCGCGAGGGTGAGGCGATCCTGCCCTCGCTGCGCAGTTCTCAGGTCAACGTCGTCATCGCTGTCGACACCTCCGGCTCCATCAAACCCGGGGAGATCGTTGAGTTCGTCAGTGAGGTCGACGCTCTCAAAGGTCAGATGCGCGCCCGAATCACTCTGCTGCCCTGCGACGCCGAGCTGGCCGAGGACGCCCCGCTCACCTTCGAGCCCTGGGAGGAGTTCCGCTGCCCGCTGAATCTGGGCGGTGGCGGTGGCACGGATTTCCGCCCGGTGTTTGACTGGGTCGACCGGCAGGGTCTCCAGCCGGAGCTGCTGGTCTATTTCACCGACGCCGAGGGCAAATTCCCGGACATGGAACCGAACTATCCGGTTATCTGGCTGGTCAAGGGTAAGACACAAGTGCCCTGGGGGCAGCGCGTGCAACTGAACTGATCGGCCAAGCCGCGATCGACTAAACTGGCCGGCAACACCGCCACCGTCGTAAGAGATCCAGATGCAACCACACCGCGACCGACCCGTCGCTGGCCTGCTGCTCAGCCTGATTCTGCTGCTCCACGCCGTGCCGGGACGCGCAGAGGTCGGAATCGCCCTGCCCGACTTCGGCGAGGTCTCGGGCAACCTGATGACACCGGCCGAGGAAGAAAAGCTCGGCAAGAGCTTCATGCGCAGTATCCGCGCCACCGAGAAGGTGCTCGACGACCCACTCCTGCAGGGCTACATCCAGGACCTGGGAGATCGCCTGACCGGGTCCGGTGCCGACGGCAGCCAGCGCTTCCGCTTTTTCCTGATCGACAACCCGCAGATCAACGCCTTCGCCGGGCCGGCCGGACACATCGGGGTGTACAGCGGCCTGGTACTGACCACCGAGACCGAAAGCGAACTGGCGGCGGTGCTGGCCCACGAGATCGCCCACGTCACCCAAAGCCATCTGATGCGCACCTGGCATGCCGCCAGCCAGATGAGCGTGCCGCAGGCGGCGGTCCTGCTCGCCGCCGCGGTCCTCGGCATGACGGTCGGCGGCGACGCGGCGATCGCGGCGGCCACCGCCGGTCAGGCCAGCCTGATTCAGCAGCAGATCAACTTCACCCGCGCCAACGAGCAGGAAGCCGACCGGGTAGGCATCGGCATTCTCGCCAAGTCCGATTTCGAACCGCGCGCCATGCCCGGCTTCTTTGCCCGAATGGGCCACGCCAATCGCGTCTACGCCAGCAAACTGCCGGAGTTCCTGATGACCCACCCGGTGACCAACAGCCGAATCGCCGACTCCCAGGGCAGGGCCGACGCCTACCCCTACAAGCAACGCGCCGACGACCTGCGCTACCACCTGACGCGGGCCGCACTCCGCGCCCGGCAGGACCAGGATCCGTTCGAGGCGATCCGCACCTTCGAAGGCACGCTTCGCGACGGCCGCTTTCGCAACCGGGATGCCGAGAGCTACGGCCTGGCGCTGGCACTGACACGCGCCAAACGACCGGCCGAGGCCGCCGAGATCCTCGACCAGTTGCTCGCCGCGCATCCGCAGCAGACCGAGTTTGTTGTCACCAAGGCGCGCATCGAGGGCGAGCAAAAACGTTACGGACCGGCGATCGAAACGCTGAGTCAGGCGCTGCAGCGCTCGCCGGGCGACCTGGCCCTCACTCTGACCCTTGGCGATCTTTTGATCGACGCCGGGCAGACCGATTCGGCCTATCAACTGCTGCGTACCCAACTGGACATCAGCACCGGTCAGGCGCCGCTTTACAAGGCTCTGGCACGCGCCGCCGGCGAGAGTGGCCGCACGCCCCTCGCCCATGGCTACATGGCCGAGTACTACTATGAAAACGGCAGCCTGGAGCCGGCCATTCTGCAGTTGGAGATCGCCTTGCGGGACCGAACGCTGAATGATTTCGACGCCGCCCGCTTAGAGTCCCGCCTGGACAGCCTGCGTGAAGAGAAGGCAGCGACAGAGAAAGACCGTCGCACCGCGCGGCGGGGCGAATAGCAGTATCTGTTTATATTAAAAAGTTAGTCTTTTTTATGAAAATACTATGAATAAACCAACGGTTGCGAATTGCCGTTCGTCGTTTATTCTAGTGAGTCAGCCCGAGAGCGATGGGGTTCAGGTTATCCGCGAATACAACAGGCAGCATCTTGGTCAGAGGGAATGCTGTCAGAACAACGAAAAGACCAGACTTACCTCACTCACCAAAAACTTCGTTTAGGAGGAATCAACGATGCACAAATACGCGAAAGGTCTGGCGGCGACGGCGGCGGCGACGGTGCTGTTCAGCGGCGCGTCGCTGTTCGCCGGCGCCGCGCTGGCCGGTGACGACGCCGAGATGATCAAGTTCGGCAAGGAATCGGCGTTCGACCGCAAGCGCGGCAACTGCCTGGCCTGCCACATGGCCGGCGACGGGGTCAGCCCGGGCGACCTTGGCCCACCGCTGATCGCCATGAAGGCCCGCTTCCCGGACCCGGCGAAGCTGCGCGCCCAGATCTACGATCCGATGGCCGCCAATCCGGAGACCCGCATGCCGCCCTACGGCAAGCACCAGATCATCAGCGACAAAGAGCTCGACGCCATCGTCGCCTACCTCTACACCCTGTGACCGGGCGGAAGCCCAAGCTTTAGGAGATTTTCCATGAATGCACGCATGAAACGCAGACTGTTTATGAAGGGTTCCCTGGCCGGTGGTGCGGTCGGCGTGGCCGTGGGCGCCGGGTTGCTGGCGCCGCAATCGGTGCTCGCCGCGGCCTGGCCGGCGGCCGGGTTCGAGGCCAAGAAGATCGAGCAGGCGATCGCCGGCTCGATGGGTTCGGCCACCACCGAGGCGACCGACAAGATCAACGTCAAGGCCCCGGATATCGCCGAGAACGGTGCGGTGGTGCCGGTGACGGTGGAGACCGATCTGGCGGCCGAGTCGATCGCGGTGATCGCCGAGCAGAACCCCGCACCGCTGGCGGCGATGTTCGAGATGGGTCCGGGCACCGAGGGTTATGTCTCGACCCGGATCAAGATGGGCAAGACCGGCGATGTGGTCGCGGTGGTCAAGGCCGGCGGCAAGCTGTACGCCGCGCGCAAGGGCGTGAAGGTCACCATCGGCGGCTGCGGCGGTTAAGCCGCGCTTCCCGGCACACAGCTCATACACGAACAGAATCTGAGGTAATACGACAATGTCCAAGAACACGATCAAGATGCGGGCGCAGGAGAAAGGCGGCGTGGTCACCGTCAAGGCGCTGATGACTCACCCGATGGAGACCGGCACGCGCAAGGACTCCAAGACCGGCAAGCTGATCCCGGCGCACTTCATCAAAGAGGTGATGGCCGAGCACGGCGGCAACCAGGTGCTGGTGGCGCACTGGAGCGGCGGGGTGTCGAAGAACCCCTACCTGTCGTTCAAGTTCAACGGCGGCAAGAAGGGCGACACGATCAAGATCTCCTGGACCGACAACCAGGGCGCGAGCGACTCCGAAGAAGGCGCGATCAAATAAGCGTCTCGTCTTTCGACCCCTTTCGACTTTAACGAGGCGAGTGGCGGGGTCCGCGCGGGCCCCATTGCCGTCCACTTGTGGAGGAGTAAACCCGATGAAGAAAGTCCTATACGCGCTCGTCGCCGTCTGTGCCCTGGGCGCAGCCAGCGCCGGGGCGGCCAACAAGAAGGCCACCGACACCAACCCGGACGAAGACCTGGATCTCTACAAGAGTTACTTCCAGAAGCGCTTCCCCGGCGTACCGCACGGTGAGTTCGCCAACGGCGTGTACTCGATCGACGAGGTCTCCCGCCAGAGCTGGGAGGCGATCGAGGAGTTCCCGCCCTATGAGCCGATGATCGAAGAGGGCGAGACGATGTGGAACACGCCCTTTGCCAACGGCAAGGGCTACGCCGACTGCTTCGCCGAGGGTCCGGCGCAGCGCAAGAACTACCCGCACTGGGACGCCAAGCGCAAGATGGTGGTGACCCTGCCGCTGGCGATCAACGAGTGCCGCGCGGCCAACGGCGAGAAGCCGCTGAAGTACAAGAAGGGCGCGATCGCCAGCCTGCTGGCCTACATGGCCTACGAGTCGCGCGGCCAGGCGGTGGACCTGCGCATCCCCAGCGACCCGGGCGCGCTCGAGGCCTACAACAAGGGCAAGGAGTTCTACTTCGCCCGACGCGGTCAGCTGAACTTCTCCTGCGCCAGCTGTCACTTCCAGAGCGCCGGCCAGCACCTGCGCACCGACGTTCTGAGCCCCGGCATCGGCCACGCCACCGGCTGGCCGGTGTACCGCTCCAAGTGGGGCGAGCTCGGCACCCTGCACCGGCGCTTCGACGGCTGCAACAAGCAGGTCCGCGCCAAGCCGTTCAAGGCCCAGGGCGAGGAGTACCGCAATCTCGAGTACTTCCTCACCCACATGGCCAACGGCATGGACTTCAACGGGCCTTCGGCGCGCAAGTGAGCGTACCCGTCTGAGATCGGCCGGGGTCGGAGTCGAATCCGACCTGTAACCAGACAAAAGCCCGGCTCTGCCGGGCTTTTTCTTGCGCCGGGCCGAACTCAAATCAGAACATTGTCCGTCTTGTCCTTGTGAACGATGGCTACCGACTCCTCGTCGCGTTCATCTGTGTCGAACGATCCGCCATTGCCTGTCTTCGTCCCGTCTCCTTGCGCCGCAGGCGCATCGAGCTCGGGCTCCGCGTCGAACAAGGCGTCGAGGTCGGCCTCACTGGCCAGCACCGGTGGCTTATCTTCCGCCTCCTCGGGCGGCACGGGGAGATTGGCATCGAGCGACGCCAGCAATTCATCCGCGGCTGGCGAGGCCTGCAGCGCCGCACCGGACATCGACCTGGGCGCACGCGGTTCGACCGTCACCACTTCCCCGTCGGGTTCGTCGGTCTCCGTCGGGACCGCACCGAGACCCGGCGATGCCGTCGGAGTCTCGTCATCGGCGCGGGCGCCGGCCGGGCCCGACCGGGGTTCCGCCTGAATCGCCGGTTGTGATTCCTCGACCGCGGACTCCTGGTCCCGGTTTGCGTCGTTCTCGTTTTCAGTCGTCAGGGCTGCTTGCGCGAGATCTTCCGACGCCAGCTCCCGATCGGCGGTCGGGGTCGGTTCGACGAACTCCTGTTCGTCGTGTCCCGTCTCTGACCGCCGCCGCCCCACCTCGTCCGTAGCGTTCAACCCGGTCTCGGCAATCACCTCTCGAGCCTCGGCGATCAGCGGGGCGCCACTGAGTTCGTCCACGCTCGCGCCATCGAACAGCGAGGAATACTCGTCCAGCATCCGCGCCAGGTTCTCCACCGCCAGACCGAGATGCTCGCCCAACTGTGCCGAGCGTCGCTCCAATCGCTCAACATCGGCACGCAGACGACTCAGCTCCGCGTCGTCCGTGGCGGTGACCAGTTCGACCTCCGGCTTGGAGGGCTCCGGCTGAGCGGGCACGACCCGCAAATCCCCGCCTTTTAGCTGCCAATACGGCTCGACCCCGGCCTCGAATGGCACCTGGAAGTTCGCTACCGATCCGGCATCGCGACGCAGATAGAGATTGGCGAAGCGCTGGTACAAACGCAGCTCCTCGCGCTGGATCGCCGAGGCGCGAGCCTGAAACTCTTCGTCGGACAACGCGAAGTTGTTTGTGAGAAAGACACGAATGGCCTCGGCGCGTTGATCCTTTTGCGCGGTGACCCGGTCAACCAGGCTCCGCACCGCCTTGCGATCGCGGCGTTTGGCGAGCATCTGACCGATCCACACCGACAGCAGCAGACCGAAGACGATCAGTCCCACCTCGACCGCCGCCAGGGTCAACCAGAGATTCACGCCGCCCGCTCCTCCTTGCCGACGGCCCCCTCCTCAATGGCGATGTCCAAGGCCGCGTCCAGGAGATCGCCTTTGCCCTCGTCATCGACCAGGGTAATCTCTTCGCGCTTGCGTCGCCGACGCAGCCACCAGAACAGACCGCCGGCGGAAACAAGCAGCACGTTAGCGCTGACGAACAGAGCGATCGTGACCTGATCATCGCTCGAGGTTTCGGCCTCCGGCTGTTGCTCGGTCGGCAGGGGCTGCTCGGCGACCGGCTCCGAGAGCGGCTCGGGCCGGGCCTCGAATCCGGGCAGAAACAAGGGACCATAGCTGCGCTCGACCACCTGACCGGAGCGCCCCTTGCCCAGTACGCGGGCGAACAGCGGCATGGCCGGGTCGATCATCGGCGCGACGAATCCTCCCTCCTCGTTCCGTTCCGTAGTCAGTTGCATGAACGTTCCGCCCGGCGACTCCTGCCAGACCTGGACGTCGGCATCGGGCTCGACCACGCCCTCGTTGAGCGTCACCCGCACTCCGGGCGGTTGATCCGCGTGTTCGGCGATCAACTCGACCGACAGCGGTTCGAGCACCGACAGCACGTGGCGTCGCTGACGCACGAAGGTCTCGCTCTCGGCGGCCAGCCGAAGCTCGAGCGCATCCTCGGCGTGATCGCGGCGCAGTCTTGCGGAAAAATATCCGTCTTCGGCCTGTCGGTCGCCTCGTTCGCCGCGATCGTTGATCGCCAGCGAGTCACGCCTGTCGGCGACGCCAACCTCGGCGTGCAGGGTCAGCAGATCGAGAAAAGCGCGCTGGTTGATCACCGCGCCGTGATTGCTCAGATGAGCGATCACCGGCAAGGCCTCGCCGACAGCGACCCGGTTCGGCAACTCGCCGAACTGGAGTTTGAGATCGGTGACCACCATGACCCGGTTGTCGGGATCCATATCGGCCTCGAGGCTCCATTCGCCAACGGCCGGCTTGGCGATGGTAATCAGGTCGTAGCCCTCGTCGCGCCGCCAGGCCACCCCGGCGGCGATGTCGCTACCCGCGAAGGCCTGACCGTCCGGCGCGATCAGACGGGTCTCCTTCGCCCCCTCCCGACGAAATACCAGTACCGTGGCCTCGCGCACGCTGCGATCGACCTCGAACTTGTTGCCGACCAGCGGCAGGGCGTCTGGCCTACCGGCCTTCTCGAAGATACGCAGAAAGGATTTCTGCAACTGCGCAGCGGCGTCGACCTTCTGATACCAGCCGCCGGTCTCTGCCGAAAGTCTCTGCATCAGCTCGTGGTCGGCCCGATCCGACAAGGCCACGGCATGCACCTGGACCGTCAGGGACTTCAACTCAGGCAGCAACTGGTCGAGGATGCGCTGACGTGAGGCCAGGCTCTCGTCTTTCTGATCAGAGACGTCGACCATGCCATCGGTGAGCAGTAGGATATGGCGTCGATATTCGGGTTCGGTATCCCGCCAATCGGAGATAGCAAGGCGCAGAGCGCCTTCGATATCGGTGAACTGACCGGGTGAGTCGATCCGCCGGGACAGGAGTGCGCCCTGCTCCTTCCAGGCCTCGTCGACCTGGCCGCGGGCGACCAACTCGTCGGCCCCGCCGGCGAAGGTCCACACCCCGGCGCGCGTGCCGGGTTGGATGAGACCGACCATCATCCGCAGGGCCGGACGACGCAGATTGTCGGGATCGTTTTGCTTCATACTGCCGGAGACATCGATCAGCACCCGCACATCGGCGTGTTCGGGCTCCGCCAAGGCCACTGGCAGGGACAGCACCAAGGCCAGGCCCAGGCCGAACCCGCCGAGAATGATTCTTCGAATTCGCCGCATCGACATACTCCGAGGCGCGCCACCCCGGCTCCGCTATGACTCGTCGCCTGAAATTAGCGGCGCCAAGCGAGGGCGCTTTAGGAAAGCTCTTCGGCGGAAGACGGGAAAGAACGAGCTCAGCGGTAGGGGCTGGGCTCACCGTCGGGTCGAGCCTCGAAACGCCGGTAGGTCCACTGATATTGGTCGGGATACTCGCGCACGCAGCGTTCGATGCCGCGGTTGAGCGCCGTCGCGGCAATCTCCGGATCGGTCGAGGAGGCCTCGGGATCGGCCAACGACCGGTGCGCCCGATAGCGGCCGTCGTCCGTTCGCGCGACATAGACGAACAACACCGGGGCGCCGGTCTTTGCCGCCAGCCGGCTGATCAGGGTCATGGTCAGCGCCGGCACGCCGAAAAACGGGGCAAAAGCGGCGGCCGCCCCGGCCTTCTTCGGCTGTTGATCGGGCAACACGGCGATCATCTCGCCGCGCCCCAGCGCGGCATACAGGGCGCGGATGCCGGTCGAGGTGGTCGGCACCAGACGGGCACCGCTCTGGCCACGCCCATGCACCATGACCTGTTCCAGCTGCTTTTCCCGCGGGGGCCGATAGAGCACGGTAACCGGGGAGATGCTGGAGAGAAAATGGATCCCGACCTCCCAGTTGCCCAGATGCGGCGCGGCGCAGATCAGGCCCTTGCCCCGAGCCAGGATCTCTCGAACCTCCGTCACCGAATTGCCGGTCTCGATGAGCGGCAACCAGACCTCCGCGCCACGCCTCCAGGCACTCGGCATCTCGAGTAAGGTGATGGCGTTCTCGCGCAGCACCCGCTTGACCATGGCCTCGCGGTCAACATCGTCGAGTTCGGGAAAACACAGCTCGATATTGACTCGGGCGTTACGCAGTTCGCGGTTCGGTATGCGATAGAGCAAGGCACCGACACCGCGGCCGAATGCCCGCACGGCAGGAATCGGCAGCCTGGCGAGCAGACGGAGCAGCAACGGCAGAAGATGGGCACGCATGGCCGGCGATTATAGCGCCGTAGCCATGCCCGGATTAATGTATATACTCATAAGCATTGCGTAAGACTATTCTCGCCCAACGACCAGACTGAGGAGCTGATCCAAGATGACCCATACCGCGGCCGATCCCCATTCACTGACCCCACAACAGGCCTGGCAGACGATGCAGGACGACGCGCGCACCATTTTGGTCGATATACGCTCGACCATGGAGTTTCTGTTCGTCGGTCATCCGGCGGGGGCCGTGCACGTTGCCTGGATCGACGAGCCGGAGTGGACCATCAATCCACACTTCGAGACCGAGATTCGCAAGCTGATGCTCGGCGGCGTGGTCTGCGACGCCGAAGAGGGCTGCGCCCCGGTGATCCTGATCTGCCGCAGCGGCAAACGCTCCCTGGAGGCCGGGCGACTGCTGGCGCATTCCGGCATGAAGAACATCTATCACGTCGACGAGGGCTTCGAGGGCGAGCGCGACGACCACCATCATCGCAGCACGCTCAACGGCTGGCGCTTCCACAACCTGCCCTGGGAGCAGTGCTGAGGCGAGACATCGTCGTCACCCGGTCATGCTAGACTGAAAGTTGGTTTCTGTTGTCGATCGCGTTGTTTGTGAGTTCCGCCGCCCCTCCGCCGTCCGTTCTGACCTGTCCGCAATCTCCACAACTGGGCGAACTGCTCGGTCGGTTTGGTCTGAATCTGGTCTGGATCACTGACCAGGCGCCGATTCCAGGCTCCTTCTGGGGCGAGCCCGAGGCCGGGCTGGTCCGCGACGCCCTCCTGGTGCGTCAAGACACGCCGCTGCATTCGGCCCTGCACGAGGCCGGTCATTACGTCTGCATGGACGCCACTCGCCGCGACCGGCTGCACACCAACGCCGGTGGCGACGATCTGGAAGAAAACGCCGTCTGTTACCTGCAGATTCTGCTCGCCGCGCAACTGCCCGGGATCGGGCGCCGGCGCCTGTTCGAAGACATGGATGCCTGGGGCTACAGCTTCCGCCTCGGCAGCACCCGCGCCTGGTTCGAACGTGATGCCGACGACGCCCGACAGTGGCTGCTCGAACACGGCCTGATCGACACTGAACAGATGCCGACCTGGCGCCTCCGTCAGGTCGACCCACCCACTCTCCAGCGATGGACAGCCCAACGATGATCAAGAAATGTCTCTTCCCCGCCGCCGGCTACGGCACCCGTTTCCTGCCCGCCACCAAGGCGATGCCCAAGGAAATCCTGCCGATCCTGAACAAGCCGTTGATCCAGTACGGCGTCGAAGAGGCCATGGACGCCGGCATGCACGAGATCGCCATCGTCACCGGCCGCGGCAAGCGGGCGATCGAAGACCACTTCGACATCAGCTACGAGCTCGAACACCAGATCAGCGGCACGGCGAAAGAGAAGTACCTGACCGACATCCGTGGCCTGATCGACGACTGCACCTTCTCCTACACCCGTCAGATCGAGATGAAGGGCCTCGGCCACGCCATCCTGACCGGCGAGACCCTGATCGGCCACGAACCCTTCGGCGTGGTGCTGGCCGACGATCTGTGCGTCGGCGAGGACCCGCACGACGGCGTGCTGGCGCAGATGGTGCAGGTGTACCACAAGTACCGCTGCAGCGTGGTCGCGATCGAAGAAGTGCCGCGTGATGAGACCTCCAAATACGGGGTCATCGCCGGTTCGGAGCTCGAAGACGGCATCTTCGTCGTCTCCGACATGGTGGAGAAACCCGACCCGGAGGACGCCCCCTCGAACCTGGCGATCATCGGTCGCTACATCCTGACCCCGGACATCTTCGATATCCTGCGCACGACCGCGCCCGGCAAGAACGGCGAAATCCAGATCACCGACGCGCTCAAGACCCAGGCCACCAACAACATGGTGCTGGCCTACGCTTTCGCGGCCGCCGCTTCGACTGCGGCAGCATCGAGGGCTTCGTCGAGGCGACCAACTACTTCTTCGAGCGGTTCGAGGAGTAGTTCGAATCGGCGCGAGGGCGCGCCTCCCACATGGGGGGCCGTCGGTTCAGACCCTGGTCATCGTGGGACCGGCACCCGGTGGGAGCGGCGCCTCGCCGCGAAGCCCCCGGACACCACGTCCTACTCGGCTGACGGTACATCCAGTCCCAGCAGCCGGAAGAAGGCGGCCGACTTGTCCAGGGTCTCGCGATACTCCTCCTCGGCCCGGGAGTCGGCCACCAGACCGCCGCCGGCCCAGTAGCTGAGTCGGCCCTCTCGATGGAGCAGGGTGCGGATGGCGATGCTGGTGTCCATGTTCCCGTCAAAGCCGATCCAACCGATGCTCCCGCAGTAGACCTCGCGCCGGTCGGGTTCCAGTTCCTCGATGATCTCCATCGCCCGGCGCTTCGGCGCCCCGGTGATGGAGCCGCCCGGAAAACAACCGGCGAGCAGGCTGAGCGCGTCCTCGCCCACGGCCAAGTCCCCTTCGACCGTGCTGACCAGATGATGCACCGTGGCGAAACTCTCGACCGCAAACAGCACGGGCACCCGAATGCTGCCGATGCGACAGGTCTTGCCGAGGTCATTGCGCAACAGATCGACGATCATCAGGTTCTCGGCCTGGTCCTTTCCGCTGTTGCGCAAGGTCTCCTGCAGGGCCTCGTCCTCGGCGCGGGTGTCGCTGCGCGGCCGGGTACCCTTGATCGGTTTGGTGCTGACCCGCCCGGCGTTGAGCCGCAGAAACAGCTCCGGCGAGGCGCTCAGCACCTGGCCGAATGGATAGTTCAGATAGGCGCCGAAAGGTGCCGGATTGGCCGCCCGCATCTCCCGGTAGGCCGGCCAGGGGTCACCGCTGACGCGGGCCCGGAAGCGCCGAGCGAGATTGACCTGGTAGCAGTCCCCGTCGCGGATATAGCGCTGCACGCGTGTGAAGGCGGCACCGTAGCCGGCGCGGTCGAGATTGCATTCAATCTCGGCGAGCGGCCGAAAAGGCTGTGCATCGGGGGCTTTCGAGACCGACTCACCGGCCGCGGCCAGGCGATCCAGCAGACCCTCTCGGCGGTCGCGCGGCAGAGGTCGTCGGCCGGATTCGACCAGCCAACTGCGTCGGGTCAAGTGATCGGTGACGCAGGCCCAGTCGTAGAGCCCGACGGCCATCTCCGGCCAGGCGTCGGCGGACGGGTGTACCGGCAGTCCGGCCAGGCGCCGGCCGAGTTCGTAGCCGAAATAGCCGATCGCACCGCCGGTGAAATAGCGGTGCTCGGTGCTGCGCGGATACCCGGGCGGCGCCGATGAGCCGCGGCCTGCCAGGCGCTCACGCAGCAGATCGAACGGGTGCTCGCGGCTGAGGCGAAGCTCACTGCCATCGGCGGCCTCCAGACGGGTGACTCCGTCGGCGGCGATCAGCCGCTCGGTCGGTTCGGCCGCGACCACATCGAAGCGGCCCTGGCGAAAATGCGGATAACCGCTGTCCAGCCAGACCGCCCACGGCCGCTCGACCAGGCACCCGAAGCGCGCTTCGACCCGGGCCAGATAGGGCAGACGCCAGAACTGCGGCACGTATGGATCCGAAGCGTCGCCGTCAGTCGCGGTCCAGAAGCCGCCAATGTTCCTCGTCCGGCGTCCCCTCCAAGGCGCTGTGGGCGCCGGGCTGCCAGTCCACCACCCGCTCGATCTCGCTCGCCAGTTCGAAATCCTTGTCGGTGATTCCGCCGGCCGAGTGAGTGCTGAGCGCCACCTCGACCGCACCCCAGTGGACGGTCATGTCGGGGTGGTGCCAGGCGGTCTCCGCAAGATAGCCGATAGCGTTCGCCACCAGCATGCTGGCCCGCCAGTTGGCGGTCTTGAAGCGCCGGCGCAACTGGCCGTCTTCATAGCTCCAGTCGACTAGTCGGCCGGTCAGTCGCTTGCCGATCTCATCAGCGTCATAGGTCCGCTCTTCACTCATTGATAGTCTCCTTGATAGTCTCCTTGCTTGTCGCTCCAGCGACCGGGCTCGACCCGTCGCCAACGAAAACTCGGGCCAAGGGTCTGCTCGATCTGCTCCAGCGTCGCATGGTCGCCGAGATCGCAGGACGAAAACCACTCGGTGCAAGTCAGATTGCGAACCCGGGGCGCCAGCTCGCCCTCCAGATCGATGCGCACCCGATAATAACGGTCGCCCGAGCAGGAGAAGGTCCAGGGGACGAAGGCTGGGATATTCGCCTGTTCGTCCGACAGGATGAGTCGCTGCAACCGGCGCACCCCCAGCCGTTGCGCGGGCACGGTCTGGGGCTGGTCGCGAACCGTGTCGATCTCGAGACTGCAATACAGCCGGGTCCGGTCGAACCCGCCTGCCGACCCGCCGTCCTGCAGATCGACATGGGCGCTGTTGGCCGGAATCACCAAGGGCTGCGCGATCTCCAACCAGAGCAGCGACTCGGTGGCGGGCGGCCGCATCGTCGGCGAAGAGGTACAAGCGGGCAGGAGCGACGTCAGCAGTACGACCCGCGCCAGACGCTCCCAGACTCTCGACCTCCGGGTAGCGACAAGCCCCGGCCTGTGGAATTCCGTCATAATTGCCCCTTTTCGATCAATTGAGCCACCAACCCGATAGTGGATCTCGAATCGGCGCGTTTGTCGATACCGGCTCTGTTTAGAGGTCCAAACATCGCCAATGATTCCAAGGAGAAGCTTTTGACCCTCAAAGTCGGTGTGTTCGTCGACGCGGAGAACATCAAGTACAACGGCGGGTTCAACATGCGCTACGACGTCCTGCGGCGCTTCGCCGCGCGCGGCGGAGGAACCATGCTGCGCCTGAACGCCTACATGGCGTTCGACCCCGAGCGCGCCAAGGGCGATGCCGAGTACGCCAAGAAGGCCTACACCTACCAGAACTCGATCCGCGATTTCGGCTGGAAGGTGATCGTCAAGAACGCCAAGCACTTCACCGACGACCAGGGCCGGGTCACGACCAAGGCCAACGCCGATCTCGATCTGGCCGTGGACGCCTTGCTGCAGGCGGAGAATCTCGACGAGATCCTGTTGCTTACCGGCGATGGTGACTTCCTGCAGCTGGTTACGGCGCTGCAGAACAAGGGCTGCCGGGTCGAGCTGATGGCCTTCAACAATGTCTCCCGGCAATTGCAACGCCAGGTCGACGCCTACAACTCCGGCTTCCTGATACCGGACCTGATTCCGATCGGCTACGAGCCGCGCAACGAATGGGGCGCGCCCGGCTCCTGCGTGCGCGGCTATTGCTCGAAGTGGTTCCCCGACAAGGGCTATGGCTTCCTGAATTTCATCAAGAAGCTCAGTGACCGGCTCTGGATCACCGACCATCGCGACCCCGAATCGCCTTGGCAGAGCGTTTTCTGCCACATCAACGAGCTGGCGGACGAGGTCAGCGCCGAGGACCTGATGAACCGCGACACCATTCTCGAGTTCTATCTGCAGACCAGCGACGTCGAGGACGGACTGGTGGCACAGAACGTCCGCCCGGTGCAGGTATTCAGCCGCTGAGTGCGGTCAAAGCCTCTTTTCGGTCGATCCCCGATCCGACACAACCCAGTCCCGAACCGGGCGCTACGGCCCTATCAAGGGCGCTGACCGAGGGTGAGCCGAACCAGATCGAGTACCGGGTCCGCAACGGAACGTTTGATTTTTCAGTCTGTTTCCGCACAGCCGTTGGCCGGCTGGTGAGATTTCCGGGCCAGGTACTCGGTCGCCAGGGAGTCCGGCTGAGGCCCGCAGAATCGCGAGTGACCGGAGTCAGTCCGGATTGAGCATGGTGACCTGGTAGTGACGCAGGCTGGCGCCGGGGGCGCGCACGATGTCACCCATGTGCGGACCGAAGCCGCCATTGGCCCGGTCGGCGAAGTAGAGCTTCAAGGTCTCGGCAATCACCGGAAAGGCCAGCGCGTCCCAGGGTATCTCGGACTCCTCGAACAGCTGTACGTCCAGGCTCTCGTCGCCCGGTCCGAAGTCGAGGTCGAGCAGACGGGCGCGAAACATCATGTAGATCTGGTCGATGTGCGGCAGGTTGAACACTGCATACAGATCGTCGATCGCGACCCGGGCGCTGGCCTCCTCTTCCGTCTCGCGCATCGCCCCCTGGTAGGTCGTCTCGCCGTTCTCAAGGAATCCGGCCGGGAGCGTCCAGAATCCGTGGCGCGGATGTATGGCGCGTCGACACAGCAGGATGCGATCCTGCCATACCGGGATACAGCCGGTGACCACCTTGGGATTTTGGTAATGAATCTCCCCGCAGTTGTCGCAGACGAATCGTTCCCGGTTGTCGCAATCGGGGATCTTCAGGTTCACTTCACTGCCACAAGCGCTGCAAAATTTCATTACCGTAGGGAATCCGTTACTCTTTGCCCAGATATTAGCGTCAACGGCCGTCCCTCACTAAACCATGAATATTCTCGTTGTGCGCCACGCCATCGCGGAAGAACGCGATGTGTTCGCGAAAAACAACGACAACGACGATGAACGTCCGCTGACCAAGAGGGGCATCGAGCGCATGCGCGAAGGCGCCCGCGGGCTGAGCAGACTGGTCGAACACATCGACGTACTAGCCTATAGCCCCCTGGTCCGAGCGCACCAGACCGCCGAGATCCTGGCCAAGGCCATCAAGCCGAGCAAGCAGCTCGAACTGCCGGAGCTCACCCCCGGTACCGGCGCTGCCGCGATCACCGACTGGTTGCAACAACTGGCGCCACAATCCGCCTTCTGTCTGGTCGGTCATGAGCCGGACCTGTCGGAGCTGATCGCCTGGCTGACCTGCGGCCGGGCAGCCGCCTATGTCGACCTGAAAAAGGGCAGTGCCTGCCTGCTCGAATGCCCCACCACTCCGGCGCGTGACAGCGCGACCCTGCTCTGGGCCCTGACACCCCGACAGCTGCGCCTGCTCGGCAGGGACTGACCCAGCGCGAGATAGCCGGGCAACCTCTAAATAGCTTTCTCCGACAGGGAACCATGTCCGCTTACCAGACCACCAAAGCCAGCCCGGAGACCGTCGCTGCGGTCGATCTGGGATCAAACAGCTTTCATATGATCGTCGGTCGGCTCGACAAGGGTCAGTTGACCATCATTGATCGGCTGCGCGAGTCGGTGCGGCTGGGCGCCGGCCTGGACAGCCACAAACGCCTCACCGAGGAGGCCCAGGCCCGCGCTCTGGACTGCCTGTCGCGCTTCGGCCAGCGCCTGCGCGGTCTGCCACATCATGCGGTTCGGGCGGTCGGCACCAACACCTTGCGCCAGGTGCGAGACCGCGGCGTCTTCCTGCGCAAGGCGGAGCTGGCCCTGGGCCACCCGATCGAGATCGTCGCCGGCCGCGAAGAGGCGCGCCTGGTGTATGTCGGCGTCGCCCACGGCCTGGCCGCCGGCGAGGACCGCCGCCTGGTGGTCGACATCGGTGGTGGCAGCACCGAGTTGATCATCGGCCGGGGCATGAGTCCCTACGAGCGCGAGAGCCTTTTCATGGGCTGTGTCAGCTACAGCCAGAAGTTCTTCCCCGAGGGCCAGATCGACGAAAACCGGATGGACCGGGCGATCACCGCCGGCCGGCTGGAACTGCGCCCGGTGCGCACGCTGTTCGAGAGCGGCAACTGGGACCAGGCGGTCGGCAGTTCCGGCACCGTCAAGGCCATCGGCAACGTGCTGCGGGCCGCGGGCTGGAGCGAGACCGGAATCACCCGCTCCGGACTGAAACGCCTGCGCAAGACCCTGATCGGCGCCGGGCACATTGACAAGGTCTCACTCAGCGGCCTGACCGACGAGCGCCGCCCGGTCCTGGCCGGTGGCGTCGCGGTTCTGAGCGCGGTGTTCCAGTCGCTCGACATCCGGCAGATGAACGTCTCCGATCTGGCGCTGCGCGAAGGACTGCTGTACGAGCTGGTCGGGCTGATCCAACATGTGGACATCCGCGACCACACGGTCGCCTCCCTGGTGCAGCGTTTCGGCTTGGATGAGCGTCAGGGACGGCGGGTGACGACGACGGCCCTCGAACTGCTCGACGATGTCGCTGAGGCCTGGGAGCTGGGCAATCCCGAGTCTGCCGAACTGCTCGGCTGGGCCGCCCGGCTGCACGAGATCGGCCTGATCGTCTCGCACGGCTCGTTCCACAAGCACGGCGCCTACATCCTGGCCAATTCCGATCTCCCCGGCTTCTCGCGCCAACAGCAAGCCACGCTGGCGGCGCTGGTGCGCGGCCACCGGCGCAAGTTTCCAGAAATGGCTTTCGATGCACTCGGCGACAGTGTTCGCGTCGCCAGCCGTCGCCTGTGCGTTCTTTTGCGCCTGGCGGTATTGCTGCATCGCGGTCGCGCCTCCGGCGGCAAGCCCTCGATGCGAGCCGAGGTCGACGGCGCCAAGATTCGGGTCCGATTCCCCGAGGGCTGGCTCGGCCACCACCCCCTGACGCGGATCGAGCTCGCCGGCGAGGCCGATCTGCTGGCGAATGCCGGTTTCCTGCTGGAATACGCGTGAATACTCCACCGGCTGACAGCCGTTGGTTTCAGGTTACGGCTGAAAGCCGGATCGATCGGCCATTCGGCCGATTGCCCCCTCTCCCACCGGGACGGACCCAGGGATGGAGGAGGTAGAACGAAGTTCGGAACCCGAGTCGAGAGGGCCGGGGTGAGGGGATCGGGATCAACCCGCTCAATTTTGATCCCCTCATCCCAAGCTTCTCCCCGTGGGAGAAGGAACCGGTCCATCGGTCGCCTTAAGGCGAGGGGTTTACAGATCCCCTGCTGGAGTCTCCAACCCGCGGCACAGAGGCCGAATTGCTCGACCGGGGTCTGATCGCATACTCCGGCGGGACACCCTGCGACCGAATCTGCCTCCCGTGCGCGCATCCGGGAACCGACACTTAAATGTTAATATTTCGTCGACGTCCAGCCGGATCGCTACGTCGACAATGAGGTAACGACAACCGGGTATGCAAGATCATCTCGACCCAGACCGAACAGGCTCCCCATGCCCGACCGCGAACCTCTGCCCAGGACCAGCGCACTCTCGATGGCCGCCCTGCAGCTGAGTCTGCATTGGCGCTGCGACAACGCTCGCCACCACGAGCGTGTGTTCGCCCCCAAGCTCAATCTGCGGCGCGATATCCTGCCGCCGGAACTGGAGGCCGAACTGATCGATCAGCCGATCGGGCATCGCGCCCGGCACAGCTTCGCGGCCGGTGGCCTGGCGCCGCGCTACGAACAGCGTGACTGCCTGACGCTGAGAACGGACGGTTTCAACAGCCGGCATCGCGCCGGCACCCGCATCGAACCCGCCGCGGGACGCTTCTATCCGAAGGGGTTGATTGCCGGCGTCCGCGGCATCCTCCCACAGGACGGCTCGCCGTTTCGGATCGGCGAGGTCGGCGATCGGCTGACAGCCGACTTGAACCACCCGCTGGCCGGTCGGGAGCTGGATTTCGGCGCCGATGTGGTGGATGCCTGGGCGGCCGGCGACGAGCACGGCGGTCGCTGCAACGACATCGCCGGGCTGGTCACCCAAAACGGCGCCGGCATGCAGGCCCGCTGGCACAACCGGCCGACCGATTTCTTCGGCGACATGCCGTTCCTGCGCGACGCGCCGCAGCCGGATTCCGACTTTTATCAGCGGCCGCGCCTGGTCGATCACCTCGACCGGACTGCGACCGCCCAAGTCGAGGACCTGTATCGGCGCCTGATCGAACCGGGTGCCGAGGTGCTGGACCTGATGAGCAGCTGGAAATCGCACCTCAGCGATGACCTGCCCCTGGTCGGGGTCGCCGGGCTGGGAATGAACCGGGAGGAACTCGACGCCAATCCGCGACTGAGCGATCGCACCGTCCGGGATCTCAATCTCTCCCCCACCCTGCCGTATGCTGACGACCGTTTCGACGCCGCGGTCTGCACCGTCTCGGTGGAGTATCTGACCAAACCCTTCGAGTTGTTCGCCGAGGTCCGCCGCGTGCTGCGCCCCGGGGGGAAATTCATCGTCAGCTTCTCCAATCGCTGGTTCCCGCCCAAGGTGATCCGCATCTGGCGCGACCTGCACGAGTTCGAACGTCCGGGCCTGGTGCTGGAGTATTTCCTTCGCACCGGCGGCTTCGCCGATCTCGAGACCCAGTCGGTCCGCGGCCTGCCGCGCCCGGACGACGACAAGTACGCCGACCGTCTGGTCGACTCGGACCCGGTGTACGCGGTCTGGGGCACAGTCGCCAAAGTCTGAGACGCCAACAACGGGAGCGAAGGATGCACGGCATAGACCGGATGGGCTGCATCAAACAGGCGGCCGAGATCGAGGTGGTGCCCGACGAGGTCGAATACCTGTTCGAGGTGATCCCGCCCGAGCTGCAGGGACCGGCCGAGCAACTGATCGACCGTCTGCGGGCCGAGCTGGAAACCGCCCAAGGGTGAGCGCCGAGGTACAGTGCTACGCCGTGCGCCGCCTGAACCCGTTTCTCGGCGTGATCGAGGTGTTGGAAATCGAAGGCGCCCGGGCACTGAGTAATGACGGGGTCAGTTGGCAGATTCAGGTCCTGACCGAGCGTCCCGAACACACCTGGGGCAGTCTCAATCAACACCAGGCGGTGCAGCAGTATTTCCGCTTCGGCGCCTGGAGCCGGCAGGACGGCCTGACGCGGGTCACGGTCAATCCGCTGCTCGACGTCGGCGCCATGCTGGCCGCAACCGAACGGCTGCTGCCATTGATCGAGTCCAATCTCGACCAGCTCCCCTTCCCGCTGCGGGACCGATTCGAGCTTTGGCTGCTCGATCGCGAGCAGCGGCCGCTGGCCCTGCTCGGCTCGACCGTCGAGGAACGCTTGGTCGACCAGGTGCAGGGCGAAACCTGGCACGCCAGTCCGCCGGCGGGGCGGCCGTTCGAATCGAATACCCTGCTCGGACTCGGCATGCCGGCGGCGGATCTCCGCCACCGCCGCCGGCATGCCGAAGATCTGGAACGCCGAGTGAGCGAGCAGGCCCGGTCGCCGGCCGACCGTCAGTGGTTCCACCGTGGCGGCGACGGCCGCGGCCTGGGTCTGGCGCACCAGGCCCCCGCCGAACTGGCCGACCGGCTCCTGCCCGCCGAGTCCTTCCCGCGTCTGTTCGTGCGCACGGACTGGACCGACGCCACCACGACCGCCGTGGCGAGAGACTACCTCGACTGGTGCGCACCCCGGCTGCTGACCCTGCCGACCCTGACCGAGCCCGAACGCGACCACCTCGAACGCGCCGCCCAGCGACAGGCCGAACTGGTCGACCGGCAGCACCGGCTGTACCCCGCGATCCTCAACCGCGAGCTCGTCGATGCCGCCCGCGTCGAGGCCCGGCTGCGCCGGACCTCGTAAACCGCCTGAAGCCACCGCGTTATTTTTACCGCCGGGTCCGATACCATGCGTCGGACCGTCAATGAACCCTTGCCCCGGAGCCCAGTTTGCCAGGACCCAGCCCGATAGAATTTCGTCACGACACCCCCGAACAACTCGGCGTGCTGATGATCAACCTCGGCACGCCGGACTCACCGTCGACCGCCGATGTCCGCCGCTACCTGAAGGAGTTCCTCTGGGACCCGCGGGTGGTCGAGGTACCGCGGCCGATCTGGTGGCTGGTCTTGAACCTGGTGATTCTCAACACCCGGCCGCGGCGCTCGGCGGCGGCCTATCGAAAGGTCTGGACCGAACAGGGCTCGCCCCTGCTGACCATCTCGGTCGCCCAGCAGAAGGCCCTGCAGCAGGCTCTCAGCAAGCGTCTCGCCGTGCCGGTTAAGCTCGCCCTGGCGATGCGCTACGGCAAGCCATCGATCGGCGCCGCGCTGGATGAACTGCACGCGGCCGGCGCCCGCCGGGTGCTGGTACTGTCGCTGTACCCGCAGTATTCGGCCACCACCACCGCCAGCGTATTCGACGGCATCGCCAACGAACTCAAACGACGCCGCTGGCTGCCGGAGCTGCGCTTCATCAACCACTTCCACGACCACCCCGGCTATATCCGGGCCCTGGCCGAGAGCGTCACCCGGCACTGGGCCGAACACGGCCGGCCGGAACGGCTGGTGATGTCGTTCCACGGCATCCCGCGCGAATACTTCGAGGCCGGCGACCCCTATCACTGCGAGTGCCAGAAGACCGGCCGGCTGCTGGCCGAGGCGCTCGGGCTGGACCAGGGGCAATGGCAGCTCACCTTCCAGAGCCGCCTCGGGCCCAAGGAATGGCTGCGCCCCTACACCGACGAGAGCCTGCGCGCGCTCGGCGAACAGGGGGTGAAGAAGGTCGACGTCATCTGCCCGGGGTTCTCGGCCGATTGCCTGGAGACGCTGGAGGAGATCGCCATGGAGAATCGCGACGTCTTCCTCGAGGCCGGCGGCGAGGACTATCGCTATATCCCCTGCCTGAACGACAGCGCCGATCACATCGTCCTGCTCGGCGACCTGGTCGAGCGCCACCTGCAAGGCTGGACCCAGGCCGGGGACATCCCGACGCCGGCCGAGCTGGCCGAACGCCGGGTTCGGGCCACCGCCCTCGGCGCCAAGGCCTGAGGCCGGTCCGGGGCGGGCATGCGGCATCCGGCACGCAGTCATCTGTTGGTTGCGCTGCAGTTCTCGGCGATCGGTCTGTGCGTGTTCCCGTTCGCCGAACAGAGATTCGGCTTTTCGGCCCTGATCCTCGGGATAGCCGGGATCTGCGCCGGCGTCTGGACCCTGTGGCACAACCGCCCCGGCAACTTCAGCGTCTATCCGGAACCGATCGACGGTTGCCGGCTGATCACCTCCGGGCCGTACCGATTGGTCCGCCACCCGATGTACTCCAGCCTGCTGCTGATGATGGCCGGTATCGGACTGTACAACGCACACTGGTTGAACGCCCTGGGCTTCAGCCTGGTGCTGCTTGCGGTGCTCGGCAAGATCGCCGCCGAGGAACGCTATCTCGGCAACGCCTTCACCGAATACCCCAACTACAGCACCCGGACCAAACGCCTGATCCCCTACGTCTATTGAGACCGAGAACCAGACAACGCCGATGAGCAACAACCCCCGCCCGACCGACATCGTGCTGCACCAGAAATCGCACCGGCTCGAGATCGCCTTCGACGACGGCGCGCGCTTCGAATACCCGTGCGAGCTGCTGCGGGTCTACTCGCCCTCGGCCGAGGTGCGCGGCCACACGCCGAAGAGCGCCAAGCTGCAGCTCGACAAACAGGACGTCAACATCCTCGAGCTGCGTCCGGTCGGACAATACGCGGTGAAGATCGTGTTCGACGACGGCCACGACTCAGGCCTGTTCGATTGGCGCTATCTCCACGACCTGGGCAAGAAGCAGGCGGTCTACTGGACCCGATATCTGGACAAACTCCATGAGGCCGGCCACCAGAGGAAACCGCCGAGTTGGCAAAAAGGGTGAGATCGATGCCGCGGCGATCGGATCCGGATCAGGCCTCGACCCGCAGGATCCGGCCGACGTCTTCGACGGCCTCGGCGTTGTCCGGCGCCAGGCGCTCGGCGAGTTCACGAGGGGTGGTGGAATCGTATTCGCCAGGGCCCTCTATCCGCTGGCGCTGTAATTCGACCCGCGCCCGAGCCGACTGCTGCGCGGCTGCGGCCGCGACGGCGCGATCCTGGCCGGAAGGTTCGGCCGGTGCCAGCGCGGCGCGCTGCACCTGCTGCATCTTCCGAAGGGTCGCCTCGGGATCATCAGGCACTGGAGAGGTGTCGATCTGTACCTCGCCGCCGACGGCGTAACGCCGCCCGTCCGGGCCTTTCTGATAGCTGTAACTGGGACCGCCGGTGACATGCTGTCCGCCGGCGGCGACATGCGCCTGTTCGTGGGTGCGGACCTCTCGGTCGCGCTGTTTGAGCTCCGCGACCTGCTTCGATTCGGCCGAGGCGGGATCCTTAAGAGGATCCTTGTTCTCGTCACCAGCCGACGCGACCCGCTTGGGCGGGTCGAGCAGCGGGAGCGCTGTTGCTGTTGATGAAGAAGAGACAATCACATCGGGTCGCCCAGGCTTTTCTCCGTGTGCCCGGATGACGACAGAAAACGCAGATACTTGAGGCAGCACTGAGATGACAAACGCCATCGTCTGGTTCCGACGCGATCTGAGAATTGCCGACAATCCGGCCTTGCTCGCCGCGATCCGCGACTGCGACCATCTGATTCCTCTGTTCATCCATGCCCCCGACGAAGAGGCACCATGGTCTCCCGGCGGAGCCAGCCGCTGGTGGCTGCATCGCTCGCTCGAGGCGCTGGACCGGCAGCTGCGAGCGCTCGGCACCCAACTGATCATCCGCTCCGGCGGCAGCCGGGAGATCCTCGAGCGGCTGGTCGCCGAGCACGGGGTCACCCGCCTGTACTGGAATCGACTCTACGACCCGGCAACCATCGAACGCGACAAGGCGATCAAGCGATGGGCCAGCGACGCCGACCTGGAGACCGGCAGTTTCAACGCCGCGCTGCTCAACGAGCCCTGGGAATTAAAGACCGGGAAGGGCGGGCCTTATCGGGTGTTCACCCCCTATTGGAAGGCCTGCCAGCAGCGGCCGGTCGCCGAACCCTCGCCCTCGCCGAAGCAGCTGCCTCCCCTGCCCGACGGGCTGAGCGGAGAGGCGGTCGACGACCTGGGTCTGCGGCCCGACATCCCCTGGGACACCGGTCTGCTCGAAACCTGGCAGCCGGGTGAACGCGGCGCCGAGCGGCAGCTCGCGAGATTTGTCGAGGTCGCCGTCGACCACTACAAGAAGGAGCGCGACCTGCCGGACCGCGAGGGCACCTCGCGCCTGTCTCCCCATCTGCACTTCGGCGAGATCGGCCCCCGTCAGGCCTTGCGCACGATTCGCAACTGTGGCGACAGCGCCGATCACGAGGCCTATGTGCGCGAGTTGTATTGGCGCGAGTTCAGCCATCACCTGCTCTATCACTTCCCGGACACCCCGGTACAGGCACTCGACCCTCGCTTTCGCGCCTTTCCCTGGACCCAGGACCCCGAAAAGAACCTGCACCGCTGGCAGCGCGGCGGCACCGGCATCCCGATCGTCGACGCCGGGATGCGCGAACTCTGGCATACCGGCTGGATGCACAACCGGGTACGCATGATCGTCGCCTCGCTGCTGACCAAGAACCTGCTGATCCCCTGGCAGCAGGGCGCAGCCTGGTTCTGGGACACCCTGGTCGATGCGGATCTGGCGAACAACACCCTGGGCTGGCAGTGGACCGCCGGGTGCGGCGCCGACGCCGCGCCCTACTTCCGGATCTTCAACCCGGTGCTGCAGGGCGAGCGCTTCGACAGTAAGGGGAAATACGTCCGGCGTTGGGTCCCCGAACTCGCCGGGCTGCCTGACAAGTGGCTGCACAAACCCTGGGAGGCGCCGGCCGAGATCCTGGCGGCGGCCGGAATCAGACTGGGCGAGGATTACCCGGAGCCCATCGTCGACCTGAAGTCCTCGCGCAAACAGGCCTTGTCGGTCTGGGACGAGGTCAAGGCTCAGGGGTCGGCGTCGCGAAATACCCCGTAGTGGTAGGCGCCTTCGATGACGCCGCTGGTGTAGTAGCCGCTCAGTCCCTTGAAGCCGCCCTTGGCGAAGTAGACCTTGAGTGCGGGATTGGCCGCGACCGCCTGCTTGACACTGGCGACCAGTTGCTCGTCGGCGTTGCGCACCAGGACGCCGGAGAAACCCGCGGTGAGCGGGAAGACGTCGTTGCCGCTGTCGCCGCAGAAGACGACATCCGCCTTGTCGGTCACCGAGTTCGTCGGCGACGTATTCCAGCGCGGTCTGCTTGGTCGCGCTGTGCGGGAGGAAATCGAGCAGGCCCTTGCCGGACTGTGAATCGAAGCTGTAGACGATGACCTCGTCGAACCGGCCTTTGACCCGCTGCGTCGACGACCTGCAATATCGCCTCGTTGCGCTGCGTGGTCGACGTAGTAGCTCTGCTTGAACGGGCCGCAGTGCTCGCGCTCCTGCTCCGTGCAGGCCGTCCATCCCGGCCACGGCGGCGCGAATCGCCTCGGCGTCCCATCGGGGGCTGGTCTGTCTCGACGTGCGCATCCCAGCCGCTCATCGGGCTGCCAGCCGCCCTGCTCGTACCTGCGGATCGAGGTGCCGACGTCGCCGATCAGCACGTCGGGATGGCGGATGCCGAATTCCTCGATGGCGCTGCTCGGCCAGATTCAGGTTGCGACCGGTCACGTAGACGACCAGCACGTCGTGTCGCCTCGTCAGCTCGTTGAACAGGTCGATGGCGTCGGGGTCTGCCGGCCAGCGGCCGTTCGGCAGCAGGGTCCGGTCCAGATCGGTGGCGAGAATTCTCATGCGGGTGCTCCATCTTGGCGTCGATCCGGCGGCAGTTCGCCGGGCTCTGAATCAAGATCTTGTAGGTTTCGCTATCGCCGTTACCCTCGTAGATGCTGAAGCCATGGTTTCGAAGATCGGCCTTCAGGGTCACGCTGGCCTTCGGGTGCCGCCAGGAAATCTGCAGCAGATGCGGTTCCGTGTCGAGGACCGACATATCCCCGCTGAACGCCGGCGAGGTGTTGCGCAGTCGGATCAGCTCGAGCTGATTCAAGCACAATCGGCCGCTTGAGTCCGGCGTCGATGTCGTCCAGGGTAAAGCGTGGTGCGGTTGATCTCCTTGTGTCCGGCGATGCCGCCATTGTCCGCGGCCTCGTAATCGTTCTTGCCGGCGAACAGATCCAGATACCAGACCTGCGGGATGCCGGGCATGAACATCTGAATGGCGCGGGCCAGAAGCAGCTTGCGCTCGTCCTCCCCCAGGGCGCTGAAGAAGGTCGCGTTGACCTGGTAGTAGGCGATCTGCTTGCCGTCGTGGCCGAACAGGTTCTTGACCCGGCCGCCGCGGCCGATGATCCGCTCCATGGTGGCCTCGATCTGCTCGTCGTCCAGCAGCCCGGGCCGGTAGGCGCCGTCGCGACCTGCTTGCCCCTGAGATCGAGCACCGGGATGCCATCGTGGCAGCCGAGCATGTTGATGGTCTGGAGACCCTTGGCCTGGATCTCGGCCAATCCAGCGCAGCAGGGCCTCGTTGGTGCCGCGGTCCAGGGCGTCGATCACCAGTCCGGGAAAGAAGAAGTCGTAGATCGGATAGCCCTTCTCGGCGACCTCCTCGTGGATGCCGGCTGCCGTATTCGGCATGGACCTCGGGGAAGATGATCAGGTCGTATTTCTCCGCGATCCCCCGCAGACGCTTCCAGATAGTTCCAGGTGCCGGGGCGGTTGAAGAAGTTGGCCTCGCCGGGCTCCTTGTGCAGGTAGGCGAAGGCGTCGAGACGGATGATCTCGGCCCCGTAGCCGCGAAGCTTCCTCAGCGTCTCGTCGTAGAATTTCCAGACCAGCTCGGAACGCGCATTCAAGTCCATCTGACCCAGGTACTCACGCTTGCGGCAGACGATCTTGAGCACCTCTTCCTTGTGTTGCGCAAGCTCGCCCAGTTCCAGCAGTTCCAGGTCCGATTGACCGTGGATGGCCTCGTGAACGGCCGCCGCGATGGCCGTGGCGTGCTCCAGGTGGATCCCGTCGATGCCGACGAAATCATGGGGCGCGATCTCGACGAAGGTCACTTGCTGATAGAAGGTGTTCCAGTAGAGCCGGCGGGAGCCGTCGGGAAAGCACACCCGCAGGATCGGCAGGTCGGGCTTGCGCATAAAGAGCTTTTCCAGATGTTCTTCATCCGGAATGACGTTACCGTCCGGGCCCTTGGTACCGTGCTCGAGCCAGAACTCGTTCCAGTCGAGGAAGAAGTCCTTGTAAGGCGAGTCGTCGCCACGCTGCAACAGATCCTGGAACTGCGGCGAGCGCACCGAGAGATGGTTGAGCACCAGATCGAGCTTGAAACCGATCCCCAAGTCCTTCAGTGCTTTCAGATCCTTTGGGCTGACCAACGCGTCATTGATGTCGTAATCGATAATCGAAAAGCCGCGATCCAGATCACTGTTGAAAAAGGTGGGAAGGATATAGAACAGCGAGAAGACATCCTCCAGCTCGGGCCGTTGGAGCATTCCCACCGTGTCGGCCAGCCGCTGGCCGATGCTGTCGGGATAGGCATTCAGCATCACCCCTCTGGGCAAGACTTGGCTCGTTGAGTCTGATTTGCGGCTCATGATTCGTTTCCAACTTTAAGAGGAGTTATTGGCCGGCGGGAGAAGTTCTTCAATCAATCGATTTTCGGGGGCAACGCGAGACAGCCGCGCGCCAGTCAGTCTACAAGCTCGAAACGCAGACCCGCCACCGTCAGTCGGCGTTGCAGTTCGGCAATCGCCCCATCGCAGCCGTCGACACCGCGAAACCCCAGCTCGACAAAACTCTCCTCACCCATACGCGGCAGACTGAACAGCTTCAGCTCGGGATACGCGGCGATCATCTCCCGCATCAGGGGCATCAGACTGCTCTCCGGCGCGGCGAATACCCGCACGGAACACTGTTGTTGACGCAGTCCACCGGCGGCATAGCGGTGATCCAGCACCCATTCCGCCATCGGATGGGCCATGTCGGGGAAGCCGGGTACGAAGTAATGCCGATTGATGCTGAACCCCGGGACGCGATTGACCGGATTCGGCACCAACTCGCTGCCCTCGGGCAACTCGGCCATCAGGATCCGGTTGGGGTAGGCGTCGGCGCCGAACTTGTCTTCGAGGATCGCCACCGCCTCGGGATGCCGGACCAAGGTGACATCGGCGGCCTCGGCCGCACAACGGCGGGTGTGATCGTCCGGCGTGGCGCCGATGCCGCCACAGGAAAACACCGGGACACCCTCGGCCATGCTGGTACGCAGACGCCGGGTCAGCAACTCCGGATCGTCCGGCAGAATCTGCACCCAGGCGAGGCGAAAACCGCGCTCGTCCAGCAGATTGCGAAGGCCCTCGACGTGCCGGTCACGTCGGGTGCCGAGCAGGATTTCGTCGCCGATGACAATCAGCCCGAAGCCGTCGGTAGAGGCCATGACGCCGCGCTCGGATACCGCTTGCCTGTCCTACTGCTCGCGCTGACGACGTCGTGCCTGGACCCGCAGGCGCAAGGCATTGAGCTTGATAAAGCCCTCGGCGTCCTTCTGGTCGTAGGCGCCGGCGTCGTCCTCGAAGGTGGCGATCGATTCGTCGAACAGGCTGTCGGTCTCGGACTTGCGCCCGACGACGATGACATTGCCCTTGTAGAGCTTCAGCCGCACCTTGCCGTTGACGACCTGCTGGGACTGATCGATCAGCGGCCTGCAGCATCTTGCGCTCCGGGCTGACCACCAGTAGCCGTTGTAGATCAGCGTGGCGTAGCGCGGCATCAATTCGTCCTTCAGATGCGCCGACCTCGCGGTCCAGGGTCAGGGACTCGATCGCCCGGTGCGCCTTGAGCATGATGGTGCCGCCGGGCGTCTCGTAGCAGCCGCGCGACTTCATGCCGACGTAGCGGTTTTCGACGATATCGTCGCGGCCGATGCCGTTCTCGCCGCCGACCTCGTTCAGCGTCGCCAGCACGGTCGCCGGGCGACATGGCCTCGCCGTTGATGGCGACGATATCGCCTTGCGCGAAGTCAGCTCGATGATAGCTCGGCACTGTCCGGGGCCTGCTCCGGCGAAACCGTCCAGCGCCACATGTCTTCGTCCGGCTCGGCCCAGGGATCTTCCAGGATGCCGCCTTCATAGGAAATATGCAGCAGGTTGGCATCCATCGAGTAAGGCGACTTCTTGCCGGCCTTGGCGAAATCGACCGGGATGCCGTGCTGCTCGGCATAGGCCATCAGCTTCTCGCGCGACAGCAGATCCCATTCCCGCCAGGGGGCGATCACCTTGATGTCCGGCTTGAGCGCGTAGGCGCCGAGTTCGAAGCGCACCTGGTCGTTGCCCTTGCCGGTGGCGCCGTGGGAGATGGCGTCGGCGCCGGTCTCGTTGGCGATCTCGATCAGGCGCTTGGCGATCAGCGGGCGGGCGATCGAGGTGCCGAGCAGGTACTCGCCCTCGTAGACGGTGTTGGCGCGAAACATGGGGAAGACAAAGTCGCGCACGAACTCCTCGCGCAGGTCGTCGATGTAGATCTCCTTGACGCCCATCTGCTCGGCCTTGGCGCGGGCCGGTTCCACTTCCTCGCCCTGGCCGATATCGGCGGTGAAGGTGACCACCTCGCAGTCGTAGGTGTCCTGCAGCCACTTGAGAATGACCGAGGTATCCAGACCGCCGGAATAGGCCAGGACCACCTTGTTTACACCGGATACCGACATAGTCTTCACCTGCTGAAGTTCGATTGCGGGAAAGCCGATAAGTATAAACCAGTCGGACGCAGAGACCGCGCCGTCTGCGACCGCGCCGCCCTGTGGGAGGCGCGCCCTCGCGGCGAAACGGCCTTGTTCAGGGCACCTTCGCGGCGAGGCGCCCCTCCCACAAGGCGCCGCTCCCACGAGACTTCGGTTCAGGCCAAGAACGCTCTCACGGCCTGGACGAACTCGGCGGGTTGGTCGGCATAGACCCAGTGACCGGCGCCGGGCACGGCACGCAGTCGGGCGTAGGGAAACAGTCGCCGGATCGCGGCCTGATGCTGCGGCCGGACATAATCCGACTCGCCGCCATAGAGGAACAGCGTCTTCCCCAGGAACTGCGCATTCGGCCTGGGTTCGGGGAAGGAAACGATGTTCGACACCCCTTCCGACAAGGCCTCGAGGTTGAGCCGCCAACGCCAGCGGCCGGCTTCCGATTGCAGATTCTGCAGCAGGAAACCGCGCAGCGCCGGGCTCGGCAAGGCCGCGCTGAGTCGGGCATCGGCATCGCGGCGATCTCGCACCTCGGCCAAGGGCAGGGCCCGAAGCGGTGCCAGCACCTCCTCGAAACCGTGCTCATAGCTGACCGGCGCCATATCGACCACCACCAGCTGGTCGACTCGATCGCGCGCATGCAGGGCGGTCCACATCGCCACCTTGCCGCCCATGCTGTGGCCGATCAAGCTGACGCTGTCGAGCTGCAATTGGTCGAGCAGCTCGATCAGATCCCCGCTCATCTCCGGGTAGCCGACCCCAACTGCATGTGGCGAACGGCCGTGATTGCGCAGGTCGGGCACGACGACATGAAAGCGGTCGCTCAGCTGCCGGGCGATGCCGGTCCAGTTCGATGACGATCCAAACAGCCCGTGCAACAGGACGAGGGTGCGGCCATCGCCGGATTCGGACGGAAACTCTCGAAAGCTAAGCTTCACTACTTTCTCTCAACCGGATGCCACCCGGCTCGAACCGGATCGATGCCTGCCCGCTCAATCGGGAGGAACCCCGGACCAAGGACCATTCGTCGCCGACGACTCGAGTCTCCTCTAGGGAACACCAGGACACCAACCTTTAACACCGCTTCCGCCTTGTAAAGTTAGTCGCCGCATGGACCTGCGTCCAGCGCGCGTCGGCTCTGCTGGCGCAGCGGTTGTCAGACTCGTCCCGCACGGGTAGGTTCGAAGGTCTGTAGACGAGATGCGCACCGCGACCATGCTGAAACCGCCGAACCCCTCCCGAGTCATGGCCCTGCTGGCCGGACTGCTCATCGCCACCGGGGCCGCGGCCGAACTCTACGAACTGCCGATCGGCGCCGATCTGATCGGCGAGACCTACACGGTAGAGGCCCGCGGCACGGACACCCTGCTCGACATCGCGCGGCGCAACAGCATGGGCCAGACCGAGATCCTGATCGCCAATCCCGAGGTAGACCGCTGGCTGCCGGGCGACGGCGCCAAGGTCCTGATCCCCAGTCGTTACATACTGCCCGATGCGCCGCGCAATGGACTGGTACTGAATCTGCCGGAGATGCGTATCTACCACTATCCGTCCGCCGGGCCGAAGGCCGGCAGTGAGGAATCACCGCGGCTGATCACGACCTATCCGGTCAGCGTCGGCCGCATGGATTGGAAGACCCCGCTCGGGACCTCGAAGATTGTCCGCAAGCAGAAGGACCCCGCCTGGCGCCCGCCGAAATCGGTGATCGAGGAAGCGCTGGCGAAGGGGGAGGAACCACCGCCCAAGATCGTCCCTCCCGGTCCGGACAATCCGCTCGGGCAATACGCCCTGCGTCTGAGTCTGCCCGGCTATCTGATCCATGGCACCAACAAGCCCTGGGGCGTGGGCATGCGCGTCACCCATGGCTGCGTGCGGCTGTTGCCCGAGCACATCGAACAACTGTTTGCTCAGGTTAAGGTCGGCACCGAGATCCATCTGGTCAACCAGCCGGTCAAACTCGGCTGGCTGGGTAAGCAATTGTTCATCGAGGTGCATCCACCGCTGGACGAGGACGACGCGGCGCAGCAGGATCTGCTCAGCTATGCGCTGGAACGGGTCTATCAGGTGCTGGAGCAGCAACCGGCCAGGCTGGACGGCAGCGGACTGAGACAGGCGGTCGGACAAGCGACCGGGGTGCCGGTTGCGATTGCCACACGGGGCGGCATTCGGTTGGACAATCCGCTGTTTCGCCGTGGGTCGGGGTCGGGTACGACCCTTTCACCCCAAGCCTTGAATTAGGAACGGGCCCGATTCGCCGGACCCGTTCGGAAGTGTTCTTCCGTTTCCGCCTTACTTATACATCGCCTTCTTAAACATCCGGTCGATCTTCGATTCGGTGTCCGCCGATTGGGCTCGGGCCGCGTCGGCATCCGACTGGGCCTTGCCGGCCGCGAGCTTGGCTGCGGCCGCTTCACGCTCAGCCTCGGTCGCCATCCGCTTGGCCTCCGCCGCATCGGCCGCCGCCTGCTCGGCCATGGCACGGATGGAGGCCAGTTCGTCCGGCCCGGCCGTCGTGGCACAACCCCCCAACAGGAAAGCCGCTGCGGCAATGGGGCCTACTAAATTCTGCTTCATCGATGCATTCCTCCGTTTCGGCGCATTCTTTGGTTAGTGTGTACTCAGCCGCTATGCGCGTCCAGTGGACTCGCGTTAATTCGTCGTATCGGTTCAGCGGATCTCCACCGGCATACCGACTCGCAGCCACGGACGCAGCTCGTCGAGTTGCCAATCCTCGAGTGCGACGCAGCCGCGCGTCCAGTTGTACTCGCGATGGACCTCGGGATCACCAACACCGACCCCATGGATACCCAGCTGACCGCCGAGCGCGGTGTTTTGCGGCGGGCGCAGACCGCGACGGTGGGCTCGCTCAATCGCCTGTCTCTCGGCAAGACTGATCAGCCCCGCCGCGAGGCCGCGCCGAGCGTCCTGCACCGAGGGATAGTCGATGTCGATGAAGTAATGGAACTTCGCATGCTCGCGCAGACCGGTGACCCGGTACTCGCCGACCGGAGTCGTGCCGTCGCCGAGCCGTTTTTCGGCGTTCGCACCGAAACGACCGATCGCGACCTCGCGCAGCCGAAGCCGCACCTTCGAGTCAGACAACAGCAGCAATTCGCGCGCCTGGGTATCGATCAGCAGACGGTCCTCGTCGGCAGCGGCCATCGCGAGCGGCGATATCAGCAGGCAAACCAACAACAGGCCGCTGGCGAACGCCTTGGTCACGGCGTTTGCGTACAGGCTGAGCAAGCCGGGGCTGGAGCGGCCGACTACTTGCGCTTCTTCGGCGGCGGCAGATCGGTAATGGTGCCCTCGGCCATCTCGGCGGCAAAGCACACGGTCTCGTTCAGGGTCGGGTGCGGGTGGATAGTCAGACCGATGTCTTCGGCATCGGCGCCCATCTCCAGTGCCAGCACCGTCTCGCCGATCAGTTCTCCGGCGCTGCGCCCGACGATCCCGGCGCCGAGGATACGCTTGGTCGACGGGTCGAACAGCAGCTTGGTCAGGCCCTCTTCCCGGCCGATGCCGAGCGCCCGGCCGGAGGCCGCCCAGGGAAACACGCCCTTTTCGTACTCGATGCTCTGCTCCTTGGCCTCGGTCTCGGTCAGTCCCATCCAGGCCACCTCGGGATCGGTGTAGGCCACCGATGGGATGGTCAGCGGATCGAACAAGGCCGGCAGCCCGGCGATCACCTCGGCGGCGACCTTGGCCTCGTGGGTGGCCTTGTGCGCCAGCATCGGATTGCCGACCACGTCGCCGATGGCGTAGATATGCCGAACGTTGGTGCGCATGTGCGCATCGACCGGAATGAAGCCGCGCTCGTCGACCTTGATACCGGCCTTGTCGGCGTCTACCAACGCACCGTTCGGCCGCCGCCCGACAGCGACCAGGATGCGGTCGTAGAGCTCGGACTCCGGCGCGTCACTGCCCTCAAAATAAGCGGTGAGGCCCTTCTTCGCCGCCTTGACCTGGGTGACCTTGGCGCCGAGGTAGATGTTCTCGACCTGAGCCCTGAGGCGCGTCTCCAGCGGTTTGACCAGATCGCGGTCACAGCCCGGGATCAACCCGGCTTGCAACTCGACAATATCGATCCTGGCGCCGAGTGTGGCATAGACGGTGGCCATCTCCAGACCGATGATGCCGCCGCCGATAATCAGCATGCGCGCCGGGATGTCGGCCAGTTCCAGGGCGCCGGTCGAGTCCATCAGGCGCGGATCCTCATTGGGGAAACCGGGGATCTGCACCGGGCTGGAACCGCAGGCGATGATGCAATGATCGAACTCGACCACGATCTGACCCTCTGGACTCTGCACCGCCAGACGGTTGGCCGAGAGGAAACGACCGGTGCCCTGCAGCACATCGACCTTGCGCATTTTCGCCAGGCCCGCCAGGCCGCCGGTCAGGCGCTTGACGACCTTGTCCTTGCCGGCGCGCATTTGATCGAGATCGATCTTGGGCTTGGTGTAGCGCACGCCCATGCGTTCCAGCTCGCCGACCTCATTGATGATCTCGGCGGTGTGCAGCAGCGCCTTCGACGGAATACAGCCGACGTTCAGGCAGACACCGCCGAGGTCCGGGTAGCGCTCGACCAGCGTCACCTGCTTGCCGAGATCGGCGGCCCGAAAGGCCGCGGTGTAACCGCCGGGACCGGCGCCGAGCACCAGGACCTCGGTGCGCTTGTCCGCCACGCCGAAATGTTCGGCTGCCTGCGGCGCGGCGCTCGATTCGGCCGGCGCCCCGGCGGCGGCCTGCGGGGCGGCCGCGGGAGTCGTGTTCGCCGCGGCGGCTTCGTCGCTCTCCAACCGCACCAGCGGCGCACCCTCGGAGATCTTGTCGCCGACCTTGACCAGCACCTCGACCACTTTGCCGGCGTGGGGGCTGGGTATTTCCATGGTCGCCTTGTCGCTCTCCAGGGTGATCAGCGACGCCTCCGCCTCGACCTGGTCGCCGACGGCGACCAGCACCTCGATAACGTCCACCTGACTGAAGTCGCCGATATCCGGCAGGGTTACCTCGATCGTCTTACTCATTCGACTCCTCTCGATGGCAGCTCGGACAGGCGGTCATCAACCGGTGACACGCCCGCCCGCGGCGCTGTGACCCGACAACTGTAGACCAAAATGGTGCAGCGCATCAAAATCATTCGGCGCCCCGGATCCCGGTCACAGCAGCAGGCGTCGGATATCGCCCAGCAGCGCGCTCAGGAAGGTCGTAAAGCGCACGCCCTCGGCGCCATCGATCACCCGGTGATCGTACGACAGACTGAACGGCATCATTAGACGCGGGACGAACTCGGCGCCGTTCCACTTTGGTTTCATCTCCGCCCGGGAGACGCCGAGGATGGCCACCTCCGGCGCGTTGACGATCGGCGTGAACTGGATGCCGCCGATGCCGCCGAGGCTGCTGATCGACAGACAGCCGCCCTGCATCTCGCCGGGCGCGAGCTTACCGTCGCGGGCCTTGGCGCTGATCGCCATCAGATCCGCGGCCAGCTCGAATACGCCTTTATTGTCGACGTCGCGCACCACCGGCACCATCAGACCGTTCGGGGTGTCGACCGCGACCCCGAGGTGGACGTATTTCTTGTAGATCAGCTTCTCGCCGCCGGGCGCCAGCGAGCTGTTGAACTGCGGATACTCGCGCAGGGCCGCGGCCACCGCCTTCATCAGGAAAGGCATGAAGGTCAGTTTGAGTTCCTGCTTCGCCGCGCCTCCTTCTGCGCCTTGCGGAAGGCCTCCAGCTCGGTGATGTCGGCCTCGTCGAACTGGGTGACGTGCGGCACCGATCAACCAGCAGCGGTGCAGATGGGCGCCGCTGATCTTCTTGATCCGGCCGAGCTCGACCTCTTCGACCTCGCCGAACTTGCTGAAATCCACCTCCGGCGCGCTCGGCAGCTGGAACGCCGAGGGGCCGCCGGCGGCGGCGACCGGCGCGCCGCCGGACAGGGCCTTCTTGATGAAGCCTTGCACGTCGTCCTTGACGATGCGGCCCTTGGGGCCGGAGCCCTCGACCAGCATACAGATCGACGCCCAGCTCACGGGCGAAACGGCGCACCGCCGGGCTGGCATGGGCTTTGCGGTTGCGGCGCATCGGACGGTTTGGCGATCACCGGGCGGGATTGAGGCTCCTTCTCCCCGGGGCGCGCGGCCGGCGGCTCGTCCGGGATCACCGCCGGCGGCGGCTCCTCCGGCTCGGGCGCGAGCTCGGCGGCCTGATCGACCTCGGCCGCCTCAGGTATCGGCGGCTCGGGCGCCGGCTCACCCTTTTCCGGGATCTCCATCAGCAGCAGCAATTGCCCCTTATTGATCTTGTCGCCCGTCTCGACCTTGACCTCCTTGACCGTACCGGCGTGCGGCGAGGGGATCTCCATGGTCGCCTTCTCGCTCTCCAGCGTGATCAAAGAGTCCTCCGCCTGAATCGGATCCCCGGCAGAGACCAGCACTTCAATCACCTCGACATCGCTGAAGTCACCGATGTCGGGCAGGAATACCTCGGTAATCTGTCCCACTGTTCGACTCCCGGTGACTTAGACGGTGATGGGATTCGGTTTTTCCGGGTCGATCTTGTACGCCCGGATCGCCTGATGGACCAGGCTCGATTCGACCTCACCCTGATCGGCCAGCGCCTTGAGCGCCGCAACCACCACGTAGTAACGATTGACA